>JBCCLH010000003.1:0-180932 GCA_039026955.1 Bacteroidota bacterium | reverse complement strand
CGATACAACGAATCATAGATTCGCCACTCGAACTGACGATTGTAACTTCAAGTAATTTTAATAATGACTATGATTCGTCTTTACGAACGAAGCGTGGCAATCTGTCAAAATCAAAGTAGGATTAGTATTTGAAATGAGCATTGGTACATTTTCAAATCATTAAATTGATATATTAAAAAAACATCAGTTCGAGTGATTTTCGTTATGAAATGGAGAAAATAGTATCGAGAATAGCTATGAATGACCAAGTAGTTCTCGATACAACGAATCATAGATTCGTCACTCGAACTGACGATTGTAACTTCAAGTAATTTTAATAATGACTATGATTCGTCTTTACGAGCGAAGCGTGGCAGTCTGTAAAAATCAAAGTAGGATTAGTCTTTGAAATGAGCATTGGAACATTTTCAAATCATCAAATTGATATATTAAAAAAGCGTCAGTTCGAGTGATTTTCGAAATGAAATGAAGAAAATTGTATCGAGAACAGCTATGAATCACCAAGTAGTTCTCGATACAACGAATCATAGATTCGCCACTCGAACTGACGATTGTAACTTCAAGTAATTTTAATAATGACTATGATTCGTCTTTACGAGCGATAGCGCGGTAATCTGCTTATCGAATACAACTATTGTTATTTGAAGAAACAGATTGCCACAAGTTTTTCCAAAACTTTCGCAATGACGTTTCAGATATTTTCGAATTAACAAAAAACAAATTGACAAATCCACAAATAACAAACAAACAAATCCACAAATCCACAATCAAAAAAGAATTTCTCCCCAAAAAATGAACCTTTCCCACATTTTCCCGTCCTTAGTATAAACGGAATGTTTTTATGCATAAAAAAGAGCACATATCGGATGGTGAATTGGTCACGCAATACCTTTCTGGAAATCAAGAATCCTTGGCGACCTTGGTGAAGCGATTCCATAAAACATTTTGTAATCACGCGTATTGGATTGTCAAAGATGCAGAAGTCGCGAAAGACATTGCGCAAGATAGCTGGAAACAGATTCTAGATAAAGTGGAAACACTCCAAAATCCAGCACGTTTCAAAAGTTGGGCGTTGCGTATTGTACATAGTAAATCCATCGATTGGACACGCAACAAAGTCAAGCAAAAGCAACAACAAAGCGATTATAAAATTACCAAATCCATTGATGAGCTGCCGTTAGCAGATACATTGCAGTTAAAGCAGGAACTCAAAATAGCAATAACAAAGCTTTCAGTTTCCCAACAACAAGTTGTACGCTTATTTTATGTGCACGATCTCAGTTTAAAAGAAATTGCAAGCACATTAAAAATATCTATTGGAACTGCCAAGTCGCGCTTGTATCATGCGAGAGAAAGTTTAAAAAAACAATTAAAAAAATAAAATTATGAGCACATTAGAAGACATTGATAAGTTAATTAAAGAAACACTCACCGAAGAAGAATCTAAATTCTATGATGAATTGGACGAGCAAGGATTAATAGGTTCCATAAAAAGTATTTTCAGTGGAAAATTAGGCTGGCTAGCTGCTATCATGAACATCATTAATTTAGGAGTTTTCGGATTCCTGATTTACTGTTTCATTCAGTTTTTCAACGTGACGGAAACCAACGAACTCATCAAATGGGGAATTGGCATTGGAATCTGTATTTCTTTCATGTCTATGATTAAATTGTATGCGTGGATGCAAATGGACAAACGTGCGATTTTACGAGAAATGAAACGTTTGGAATTGCAAGTTTCTTCGTTATCAGCCAAAATCTCTGAAAAATAAAGTATATTGATGTCATAAGAATTGTCTTTAGCTACTTTATGATGTTACCAAAAATCAAACTAAAATCACAAGTTGTAACTGTACTATTACTACTGATTACAACTTGTGTACATACACAGTCGTTACAAAATAGGCTAGAAGTACTAGTTGATTCTGTTTACAATACTAATACAGATGCATTGGGAATTTTAATTCATGTTGAATCGCCCGATCATAAACTTTCTTGGACCAAAGCTGCAGGGTTTTCGGAAAAATCTAGAAAACAATCTTTGCATCCAATGCAACCTGTTTTGTTAGCAAGTAATACAAAAACTTATGTGGCTGCGACTATTTTGAGATTGGTTGAAGATACTATTTTACAACTAGATGCTCCAATTCAAAAGCTACTCAACACCAGCACGCGTATGCTACTTGAAAAAGACGGATATGATTTGACGAAAATTACTATCAGACATCTGTTGTCACATACTTCGGGAATTCACGATTATGTAAATGACGATTATTTTAATCTGGTAATTGAAAGACCACAATACGATTGGACAAAACAAGAGCAAATTCAACGCGCAATTGACATTGGCAAACCACTAGCTACACCAGGAACTGAATTCCACTATGGCGATATCAATTATTTATTACTCACAGAAATCATAGAAACTCAAACCAAAAAAGATTTCTTCACGGCCATGCACGAACTTTTGAATTATGAAAAATTAGGACTAAAGCATACATGGTTCAAAGAATTGCAACCAACACCAAAAGATTTGCCACCGTTTGCACATCAATATGCAAAAAATCACCAATGGGATTCATACAAACTGAATGATTCTTGGGACAAATATGGCGGTGGCGGAATGGCTAGTACAGTCAAAGATGCAGCGCTGTTTTATCAATATGTATTCAACAGTAAAATCATAAAAGATAAAAATGTACTCAAAGAAATGTACACCTATGTGTTGCCTGAAAAAAAGTCAAAATATTGTTTAGGAATTTATCACTTTGATTTTGGATATCACTTGTACTATCACGGTGGATGGTGGGGAACTTCGGTAAACTATTCACCTGATACCAATACGTCTATTGCCGTGTTTACGCTTGTAAAAGAAAAGCGAGATATTGTAAATCCATTTTTGGGAAAGAAAATACACGAAATCATTGACAATTTGTAATATGTTCCTATAATTCATTTGCTTAGAGAATGTTAAAATTATTTTAGAAAATCGTCGTTTTTCATCGAAAAAATATGTTAAAAATGCCCATATTTTAGTAATTTGCAAACCTCTAGGGATGATTTCTCTCCCACGCTGAATTTTCGAGTTCTTCGAAAGGATAAAGGTACAGTAGGAATGGTTATTTTATTCACTTTAAAATTTTATTAAAATGGCTGTTTTAGAACAATTAACATCTCAGCAAGCAATTGATTTAGAAGACAAGTACGGAGCGCATAACTACCATCCACTTCCAGTGGTATTGAGTAGAGGAGAAGGCGTACACGTTTGGGACGTAGAAGGAAAAAGATATTACGATTTTCTGTCTGCATATTCTGCCGTAAACCAAGGACATTGTCATCCAAAAATTGTAGGAGCTTTAAAAGCACAAGCAGATATTTTGACATTGACCTCAAGAGCGTTTCACAATGATGTACTTGGACAATACGAAAAGTATGCAACCGAATTATTTGGGTTTGATAAAATCTTGCCAATGAATACAGGTGTTGAAGGTGGTGAAACCGCATTGAAACTCTGTAGAAAATGGGCATACTTGGTAAAAGGGATTGAAGAAAATAAAGCTAAAATTCTCTTTGCTAAAAATAATTTTTGGGGAAGAACACTGGCAGCAGTTTCTTCGTCAACTGATCCTAGCGCGTATAATGATTACGGACCGTATTTACCAGGTTTTGAAATTGTAGATTACAACAATTTAGAAGCTTTAGAAAAAGCCTTGGAAGATCCAAATGTTGCAGGATTTATGGTAGAGCCAATTCAGGGAGAAGCTGGTGTAATGGTACCAGATGATGGATATTTAAAGGCTGCATTTGATTTGTGTAAATCTAAAAACGTATTATTTATTGCAGATGAGGTACAAACTGGAATTGCACGTACAGGAAAAATGACCTGTTGCGAACATCACGGTTTCCGACCAGATATCCTAATTCTAGGAAAAGCATTATCAGGTGGCGTATTTCCAGTATCGGCAGTTTTGGCAGATGACGAAATTATGATGACCATCAAACCAGGAGAACACGGATCAACTTTTGGAGGAAATCCATTAGCGTGTCGTGTAGCCATGGCAGCATTGGAAGTAGTGCAAGAAGAAAAATTAGCAGAAAATGCGGAGCGACTAGGACAAATGTTCAGAAAAGAAATGAATCGTTACATCGAAACAAGTAATATCGTATCTTTAGTACGCGGAAAAGGATTGTTGAACGCGATTGTGATTAACGATACGGAAGACAGTGATACCGCTTGGAATATATGCATGGCGTTGCGTGATCATGGTTTATTAGCCAAACCAACCCACGGAAACATCATCCGTTTTGCACCGCCGCTTGTGATGACCGAAGATCAATTATTAGAATGTGTAGCCATCATCACCACTACACTCAAACAATTTGAAAAATAGTGCCAATACGCAAACAAGATAGTTCAGTATTCGATAATTTCGAATTACGATTAAACGAAAGCTCAAAGAAGTTTCTTCGCGAAACCTCAAAATGGGCTTTCGTCTTTTCTATCATTGGCTTTGTGTTTTGTGGTGTGATGCTATTTATTGGAATTTTTGCACTCATGTTCTTCAAAGAAGCCAAAACCGTCTTTTCTTTCTTTAGCGAATTTCCACCGTATATATATGCTGCATTTTACATTGTAATCGCTGTGGTAAGCTTCTTTCCTGCACGATATGTGTATAACTTTTCACGACGCATAAAAACGGCTATTGCAGAAAAAAATACAACCGATTTAACAACGGCATTCTCCAAACTCAGATTGTATTTTAAATCGCTAGTACTCGCAGTTATTGGTCTCACGTCAGTGTTTGTCTTGGCGATTTTATTCATAATACTATTAAAAAACGGATAATTCATTTCTAGTAAAGTACTATTTTTGTAAAAATTGTATGAAGTGAAATCAAGTTATAAAACAAGAATCTATTTTCTTTTTGTGTTTATTGGTGGTGGATTTTTACTCTTTCGAGATGAAATCCAAGGTCAAACACAGCTTGTATTAACTATTGTTGCGGTTTGTTTAATGATGTTTGGATTATACAAAGTGACTTCCTCACTCACTTCTAACAAACAGCCCGATTATCAAGATCAAGAATATTTTAACAGAGAAAAATACGAACAACAGGAAGTCATCCAAAATACAGAAGAAGAATAGTGTTTTTAAAACAGACGTTTCCTTTTCTGTAAAATAATTAGAATTTCATAAATACTGTGAATAAAAAAAGAACCATCAACGAAAGATCATGAATATAAAAATACGTATCAAAAAATTGAGAAATACAAGTTACAAAATCATGCTCCCAGCAGTTGCCATTTTGCTATTATGCAGTCACGATTTGTATCTGAAAATGGAAACCTATTTCCTGCAACCCAATCAAGAAGCAACGATAAGTCTGTACAACGGAACGTTTGAAAAAAGTGAAAATCTAATCACACGCGATCGTATGTTAGACGCTTCCATCGTTTCGCATGGAGAACGAAAAGCAATTACGCCATCGCAATGGACAGACCAAGACAGCACCATTACACAATTACCGTTCACTACTGGCAAAGCAGGAACGTATGTGGTGGGTGTTTCTACAAAAGCTAGAAATATTGAGTTAAAAGCTAAAAAATTTAACGATTACTTAGCGCACGACGGTGTATTGGATATGCTCGAATACCGCAAAAAAAATAATCTACTAGATCAAGATGCAGTAGAAAGTTATCAAAAACACGTAAAAGCCATCTATCAAGTAGGTGATGAAAAGACCAATGATTGGAATACAGTTTTAGGATATCCAATTGAATTTGTTCCGCAAGCAAATCCGTATGAAACATACAGTGGCGAGCAGCTAAAAGTACAATTATTACTAGATGGGAAGCCACTTGCCAATCAATTGGTATATGCCAACCACATTCATACGTATCACGAACATGATCATGGCGATCACGGACACGGACACGATCACAAGCATGATGGTAAAGAGCACTCTCATGGAAATGATCACAAACACGATGGGAAAGAACATTCTCATGAAAATGATCATAAACATGATGGAAAAGAGCATTCGCACGGACACGATCACAAACATAATGAGAAAGGACATTCACACGATCACGATCATAAACACGATGGAAAAGAGCATTCGCATGATGATGATCACCAGCATAAAACACATTCAGAAGAAACACACACGCATACCAGCGGACAACAATTACGTACTGATGCACAAGGAATGGTTACAGTAGCTATACCAGCAGATGGCATTTATTATCTACGAACGATCCACATGGAAACGGTGACGGATAGTGACGAATTAACGCATCGTTCTAAATGGGCAACCTTAACATTTGAGGTTACACATAAGCATAACGAAACTACACATAAGCATAACGAAACTACACATACGCATGACGATCATGAAGACGAAGATGTAGTTCCTACGTGGGTTTTCATCGCATTAAGTATACTTATCATAGGATTGTTATTTATAGTTTTTAGAAAAAAGGACTAATGAAACACGTACATTTCAAGCAGATACTGCCTCTACTATTGCTTTTTGTTCCGCTTGTAGGATTTGCACACGATGTCACGAGTGCCGATCAGGAATTGTTGCGTACTGGCGGTTTGTGGGCATACATTCAAGTGGGTGCTACACACATGCTCACAGGGTATGATCATTTGCTTTTTCTGGCGGGTGTGATCTTCTATTTGAACGGTTTTAAAGACATTCTAAAATTTATCACAGTCTTCACGATAGGACATTGTATTACGTTGATCGGCGCTACGTATGCTGGCATCACCGCAAACGAATATTTAGTAGATGCAGTGATTGCACTCAGTGTTTTCTACAAAGGATTTGAGAATTTAGACGGATTTGAAAAATTGAAAGTCAAATCGCCCAATTTATTACTGATGGTAGGTATTTTTGGACTGATTCACGGTTTTGGACTTTCCACACGATTGCAATCTTTTGACATGGGAAGCGAGCAGATATTGGCGAAAATTTTATGTTTTAATCTTGGAGTAGAAGTGGGACAAGTACTCGCGCTCATCCCTATTGTTTTTATCATAACGCTTTCGCGAAAGCACAAGCAGTTTCCGGCCTTCTATAAAGCTGTCAATTGGTACTTAGTATTGGCAGGAATATTTCTGTTTGCCTACCAAATGTATAATTACTTTACGGGGCATGCGCATTAATTATGTAAATTAGAGGGTAAATTAAACAATCATGAATTTTCAAGTAGGAGATCGCGTAGAAGCCATTGACGATGTTATCAAAGGGATCATCACTGCCATTACTGGTACGACCATTACGATGGAAACAGATGAAGGTTTTCCGCTTCGGTTTGAAGCTTCTGAATTGGTGAAAATTTCCTCAGACGAAATCGCACATAACTTATCCAATCAAACAATATACAATGCATTGCAAGAAAAAGAAGCTGCCAAAAAGCCAAAACGTGTACTCCCAAAAACCAAAAAAGAACGTGTAGAACATGTCATGGAAGTCGATTTACACATTCATCAATTGACAAATTCTAGCAAAGGCATGAGCAATTACGACATGCTGACATTACAAACCGAAACCGCAAAACGACAACTGGATTTTGCCATCAAAAAGCGCATTCCGAAAGTAGTGTTCATCCACGGAGTAGGTGCAGGTGTTTTAAAGCAAGAATTAGAATATCTTTTTCGCCGATACGACAATGTAAAATACTACGATGCCAATTACCAAAAATACGGAGTGGGCGCTACGGAAGTGTATATTTATCAGAATCCTAAGTAATTGATAAGACAGCATGAAAACATACTTTATACTATGCTTACTACTTCTCTGTGTGCAAATTGCTGTTGGGCAATCGCAAGAAGAAAAAGAGAAAGAAATAGCGTTTCTAAAATTTGAAATGGAACAATTAAAAGACTCTTCTGAAATCTGTTTTGACAAGGGAATCAAATTATTAAAAGAAGGCGCAACTCCTGAAAAAATAAAAGCATTGATTGGTCCTAAATTGGCAAAATGGGAAGCAGAAATCAATCAAAAATTACAGGATTTTAAAAGCATGTCGGAAAAATTAAAACTTACTGAAGCGGAAATGGATACTATTTTTAAAGCATTAAAAGTCATTTTTAAGGAAACCCGAGAAAAATATGATTACCTTGAAGAAAATGGTGTAAAGATTAATTAACTTTTTAAACCTTATCACATAATATATGAATAGACTTTACTGTTTTTTAATTTTACTTTTTCTAATTTCTTGTGCGAACCAAGAATACAAAACAATACAATTTAGAGGTTTTGAGTTGACAGTTCCACAAAGTTGGGAAAAATACAATAACAAAGGAATAGATAGCTATGTTGGTGGGATAATTACGGATGAAAATGATACACTATCCTTTGATCTAGGTATGTATTCAGGTGATTTCTCTAATGCCATACTGATATTTACAAACGAAGAATTGGAATCGTTCTCAACTGAAAAAAGGGAAAAACTGAAAAAGATAAACTATTTACGCTATGAAGATCTCAACGAATCCCACAGCATAAAAGATTATTTACAGTATACATCTTTTGTGGACAGTATTGACTGTTTTGTGGCAAAATTTATTCAACCAAAATATCAAGGTTTTGGCTGGAGTGGAATTTATATTGATAGTATGCAAACCGTTAGAGAAGGCTACACATATACAACAAAACTTAGTTTCTACGGAGAGGATTTATCAAACAAAACTCAGACAAAATTTTTCAAGGCTTTACAAACAATGAAATTGACAGCATATTGTATTGATTAAATAAACTATAATTACAAATAATAATATAAATTGGGATTACTCAACACTCGTAGTAATATCACCAAATTCAAAAACTCCGTAACGCACATCTTGTCCATTGGTTCCGGTAAATACGACATTTGTAAAATCGATTTGATGGTTATATCCTGTAACTGTCATGGTTTCAGTGTCCATTTCTTCCGTTGTAATTACTTCCACAATTCCAGAAACTGCGGCGTATTCTAAGTTAATTGGAACATCAGAAGGCAAATCGTCACAAAAATAACTGCTTGTAATAGCGCTTTCAAAGCTTCGATACAGGCAAGAAGCGTCGTTATTAAGCTCGGCAGTTCTTGGTACAGGCACCATTTCTCCAGCTTCATTTTCTTCAACAGTAGTTACTTCATTAATCAATAAACTTTCAGGAACTTGTAAAATCAAAGTTTCTGCACTATTTATTTTGAATAAAAAAGTTACGCCAACTTGTACAGGAGTTGTACAGGTTTCTACATTCGCAGTAGTTGTCAAATCGATCTCTTCAATCGTTAAATCTCCATCATCACAACTAAAAAAAGTACCCACAAGTACACAAAGCAAAACTAATTTCTTCATAAAGGCGTAATTATAATTTGAATCAAATTCGTGGACAAAAGTATTAAGAAAACTCTATTTATTTCGAAACATATTGTTAATAATTTTATTTCGCCTATTTTTGTTCATCTTTTTTTACCCAATCCTATTTACACACATACGAAATGAAGAACGTATATTTTGATAGTGCAGCTACAACACAAATTCGACCAGAAGTTGTCGATCGTATAAAATTAGCTTTAGAAGAAAACTACGGAAATCCATCTTCTACGCATAGCTTCGGACGCTCGTCTAAAACATTGATTGAAACTGCACGTAAAACGATTGCTAAATATTTAAATGCTTCGCCGCAAGAAATTATTTTTACTTCGGGCGGAACGGAAGCAGATAATATGGCATTGCGTTGTTCAGTGAGAGATTTAGGAGTGACGACGATTATTACATCACCGATTGAACATCACGCGGTATTGCACACCGTAGAACAATTACGCGTAGAAAGTGATATTAAAGTCGCATACGTAAAATTACAACCATGTGGAACGCCAGATTATGATGATTTAGAAGCATTGTTAAAAGCAGATAATTCTAAAAAGTTGGTAAGTTTAATGCATGTAAATAATGAGATTGGAAATTTATTAGATGTAGACAAAGTAGGCGCAATTTGCAAAGAATACGGTGCGTTATTTCATTCAGATACAGTACAATCCATCGGGCATTTTGAATGGGATGTACAAAAAACACAAGTTGATTTCTTAGCTGCGGCAGCACACAAATTCCACGGACCCAAAGGAATCGGATTTGCATTTATTCGAAAAGATTCTGGACTAAAACCATTAATTTTTGGAGGTTCGCAAGAACGTGGATTCCGCGCTGGAACCGAAGCCGTACACAATGTAGTTGGATTGGAAGAAGCTTTCCGTTTGGCATACGACAATTTGGAAGAAGAAAAGGCGTATGTTAAAGGTTTGAAAAGCTACTTTATGGAAGAACTTAAAAAAGTAATGCCCGAAGTAAAATTCAATGGAAACTGTCACGAAAACACCAAAAGTACCTATACGTTGGTGAATGTTTGTTTGCCATTCGATCAGCAAAAAGCCTTAATGTTACTATTCCACATGGACTTAAAAGGTATTGCCTGTTCTAGGGGAAGTGCTTGTCAGTCAGGCAGTAGTAAAGGTTCACACGTATTATTGGCCATTTTAAGTGACGAAGATTTAGAAAAACCATCGTTGCGTTTCTCGTTCTCAAAATTCAATACCAAAGAAGAAATCGATTATGTCGTGCAGACTTTGCATGAGTATGCGAATTCATGATTGGGTTTAAAATAAGCTACGTCAAGCTGAACTTGATTCAGCTTCTCACACAACATAAGATACTAGAAAGTGACTGCCTAAAAAGTCCTTAGTTGCGTCATTCTGAGCTTGACTCAGAATCTCATCACACTGATTATCAATTGTTATGAGAAACCGAATCAAGTTCGGTTTGACGAAATCTGTACTTTTTAGACAGCCACTTTTGTTTTCCAAAACAAGTTGAGGTCATTTCTTAATATTCCTCAAAATATCTTTATATTGGAGCATCAAATCAAACGCTTTGTTTGAAACGCCAAAACGACAATGATCCAATCTATTGCTACTCATCCCAAAAATCTACGAATTGTATACATGTTGGTATTGATCGTGGGTTTCTTTGCGATTTACAGCAGTATTTTTGATGCAAAAGTGAGTCTCAGCGGCGACAATGCAAGCTATTATATCTTAGGAAATTCCATTGCAGAAGGTGAAGGTTACACCAACATTCATCATGCAGAAAAAGAAGCACATTTTCACTATCCGCCAGGCTATCCTTTGATCATTTCTGGTGCGATCACGTTGTTTTCAAATGACATCAGCACGATCAAAATGGTGAACGGAGCGTTTCTGTTAGGAGCTATTTTATTGTTGTTCTTTATCATAAAAAAGCTGTTGCAGAATGATTTGATTGCGTTTGCAGCAAGTTTCATTACACTATTGAATTTCCATATTTTAGAGTATGCTACAATGATGATGAGCGAAATTCCGTTTCTATTTTTCTCGCTGCTCTGTATTTGGTTGTTTGTACGAATCGATTTTTCAAAAGCAGTACTCAAAAATGGACCGTTTTTTATTTTGGTGATTTGTCTCACGTTTTCATTCTACATTCGGTCTGTAGCGTTGGCGCTCGTTGCAAGCATGGCAGGGTTTTTATTCTTAAAAAAATATTGGCACTATCTCTTTAGTTTGATCGGTGGTTTTATCATACTATATCTGCCGTGGATACTTCGCAACAGTACTTCAGGAAATACCTATGTTTCACAATTCACCTTAAAAAATCCCTATCAACCTGAACAAGGAACGATCGAATTTTACGATCTTATCGAACGTATTTTTATCAATTCGGGACGTTATATTACCAAAGAAATTCCTTCCGCACTCATTTCTTCTGAAGAAGTTGTGTATGAAGGAATCAAAGCTTCTGTAACAGAATGGATTATTGGATTTATATTGTTGATCGGAATTGGGATAGGAATCTATAAATTACCAAAATTCCGAACGTTTATATTGCTCTATGTTTTGGCATTTTTCGTGTTATTATTTGTGTGGCCAAGTGTTTGGTACGGAACGCGTTTTATCTTGCCATTAGTGCCATTATTACTTTTTTTGTTGCTTTTTGGGATAATACAATTCGTAAATGTACTCAGTATAAAAATCAAGTCAAAACACAACCTAAAACTTGTTTCTATCAGTGTGATTATCCTTTTAGTAGCTTGGTCTTTTTTCTATGGGAATGCATCAATTTCAAAATTGCACGAACAAGCAAAAACGGAATATGCTGATAATTATAAAAACTATTTCGCTTTGGCGGAATGGATTCAAGAAAATGCTGATGCAGACGCCGTAACAGCAGTTCGCAAAGAAGGCTTATTTTATCTCTTCTCGCAAAAAAATGTAACCAATTATAAACGAACGCCCGACAGAGAAGCACAAATCGAATACCTGCGACATAAAAAAGTGGATTATGTCGTGGTGGAACAATTGGGCTATTCGACGACAAGTAAATATTTAGTTCCCGCGATTGATCGCTATCCGAATAAATTTAAAACTGTCAAACTATTACCCAATCCGAATACGTACTTAATGAAATTCTCTCCAGAATTAGGCTATTGGGGCAATTGGAAAGATGACAAACGAAACGGTTTTGGAATCTATGTTTGGGAAGATGGACAAAAATATGAAGGCAATTGGAAAGATGATGTGCGACATGGAAAAGGAACGCTTTCATTTGAAAATGGAGAAACGCTTGAAGGAACTTGGACCGCAGGAAAACTCAATGGCGAAGTGATTAAAAAAGATAAAAATGGTGTGATGATTGAAAAAAGCGTTTACGAAAACAACCAAAAAGTACAAGTGATTCATGAAGCTAACTAAACTCTCCATCATCATTCCAGTGTACAATGAAGCAGCAACGGTTCGGCAGATTTTAGAGCAAATCAAAGCAGTACAATTGCTCAACGACATCACCAAAGAATTCGTCATAGTAGACGATGGTTCGCAAGATGCTTCTAAAACATTGGTAGAGGAATTCATCACAGAAAATCCTTCGTTAGAAATTCAGTTCTATCAACACGAAAAAAATCAAGGAAAAGGCGCTTCCATCCAAACAGGAATTGCCAAAGCAACGGGCGAATATCTCATCATCCAAGATGCTGATTTAGAATACAACCCCGAAGAATATAATTTGTTGTTGGAGCCAGTCATTAAAGGAGAAGCGAACTTAGTTTATGGTTCGCGTTTTGCAGGCGAAAAACCGCATCGAATGTCGTACTTCTGGCATTATGCAGGAAATAAAGTGTTGACCTTTTTGTCAAATCTCTGTATTGGTTTAAAAGTGACCGATATGGAAACCTGTTACAAACTCTTCAATACCAAAATGATACAATCGCTTCAACTTACCGAAAAGCGTTTCGGATTTGAGCCAGAAATTACTGCAAAAATTTCAAGAATCCAAGGAATCCGTTTCCAAGAAGTTGGCATTTCATACGACGGTCGTCTCTACAACGAAGGCAAAAAAATTGGCTGGAAAGATGGCGTACGCGCCATGTATTGTATCCTAAAATACGGATTGTTGCGAATGAACTAGTTTTACAAAACCCAAAACCCAAAACCCAAAACCCAAGACCCAAGACCCAAAACCCAAGACCCACACAAATACTGAATGTTCCTACAGCGTTGTTAAAAACAGTATAAATTCACAAGTATGCTTTGGTCATTGCTTAGGATTATAGTAGTTTTAAAGTATCATTAAAACCATACTCTTATGAAAAAAAATAGCTTTTCTTTGCTATTATTAGTACTTAGCATTTTTTGTGTTTCTTGTAATAGCTCTGATGATACTCCCCAAAATGCACCACCTTTAGAAGTTGATGTGCCAGGTCCAGTGGACGATTTACTACTCATTGCAGCAACCAATTTAGGAGAAGTTTACAATATTGGAAACAATGTAGCATTTGCTGGCAATATGGGACAAATCGACAAAGAAAATAGTGCTTCTATCTTACCAATGCAAACGTTGATTGGGAAAGATGATACCATTTATGCTATAGAATATCTGTACAATCCAACTCCGACCAACAATCTGTTAGTATATGAAGTTTCTACCAATACAACACAAATAGTGCCGCTTACACTTCCTTCAACTATTATGGGAGATGAAAGAGGAATTATTGCACTTGCGTGGAATGACGACTCAAATATGACTGCTATTTTATCGGAAAATGTACTCATTAATGGTGCTACAAAGCATTTAGTAAATATCAATCTTCAAGATTATTCGATAACTGAATTGGGCATTACTTTTACGGAAGATACCATTACGTCTATGCTCAACGTAGGAACCAATATATATGTTTCAACTTGGAATCAAGGATTTTTAACAATCGATACTACTACGAATTCGGTGACCAATACCAATACCATCAACGGAAGCCGATTGGCACAAATTAGTACTACAGAATTGGCATTGATGCAAAATTCAACAACTTCTGTAAATGGTGCGCGTCCGGCAACGATAAATCTATCAAATTCAACAGTAACGCCAAACGATACAACAGAAGAATACGGACTTATCAATATTTTTGGTGGAACCATTTTGGAAGATCAAACTTATTTGAATTTGGTGTCAACCAGTGATGTCTTTCTAGGAGTCTTAAAAACGGATGTTACCACTGGCGAAAGTGAATTGACAGCCATCACCTCTACGGGAAGTGTAGATCGGAATGTAGTGATTGTGACTACTTGGCTGTGAATTAATGTGTTAATTTGGTGATTTGAAAATGTGCTAATCGATTTTTGATGTGTGATTTTCGATTTAAAGAATTATTTAAAACTCACAACGTCAGTTCGAGTGTTTTTTACGAAGTAAAACGTAGTAAAAAATGTATCGAGAACAGCTTGGAAAATTTTAGTAGCCTAGTACTTCTCCTATAGATCTTGAATCAGGTTCAGGACACTCAAAGCGACGTTTTTTTAATTTATCAATTTGATAATTTGAAAATGTGCTAATTGTTTTTTCAAAAATCAATTTAGCTTCGATTTACTCAGATTGCTTCACTTCGTTCGGAATGACGAATCAAAGAATTTGTCATGAAATAAAAGTTGGACTCAAAATTGAATCTGAAATACCAAACGTCAGTTCGAGTGATTTTCGTAATGAAATGAAGAAAATTGTATCGAGAACAGCTTTGAATGCTTTAAGTCTTTGAGTTAAGAAGTTTAGTTTTAATCAATTCAAAATTCAACATTTAGCATTTAAAACTTAGGGTATCAAAGTACTTCTCGATACATTTTTTCGCTTCACTCAAAAACACTCGAAGTGACGATTTTTTATGCACCAATACCTAATGATACGTCATTGCGCGGAAGTATGACAAAACAATCTGTGTCTTCAAAAAGCAGTTATATTCTGCGAGATACAGATCACCACGTCACTAGCGTTTCTCGTGATGACGAATCATACATAATGATCGCTTTTTGCATAAATCACTTGAAACTACGTTAAGTAAAAAAACAATTCGTGTATTCGTGGAGGAAAATATATTGAGTATTGGGATTTTTTGAACCTTTCAATCTTTACGTCATTTTAATCATTCAATCAAAAAAAATCAACGCTTCTCTTCATAAGGAAACTTTCTACTAGCTTTTCGCATCATTTTATTGATGATATTCTGCGTATTTTTTCCAGATTTACGATTGATGGTTTTCTCATAACGCCACAATAATTTACCATTGCCTTTATTGCTTAGCTTGATGATGATCTTCCCATAATCCGATTTGCCTTTGAGATACGTAACCAAGTCAAAAGACGTATCAATATCTTTGGAAAGTAAGAGGCGAGAGGTAAGCGAACCACTCACAATCGCGTCTACATTTAGAATCTTGCAGAGTTCTTGTGGTGCGTAAATGTCCATATCTTCTGCTTCGATGCCTGCTTTTTTCAACAAGCGATTGGTCGTGTTGATATCTTGAAATTCAATCTTTAATTTTTTCTTTCGTTTTCTATCCAAAAAATAACTTTCCAAGGCTTGCTGCACTGCAATGCCTTCGCGTTGTTCTAGCTCCGCAATTTGTTCTTTGGTATATGATTTTTTATCAGATTTTAAATTTAAAGTTGTTTGAAACGGAAGAATCGCAATGATTTTATGATCTTTCGAGAGTTCATCAAAAGAATCACTAACATAAATCCTTTTTTGCGCGTTGGACAATTGCATTCCAACACAAAATAATACTACTAAAACAACAACTTTTTTCATTTTTTTATTTTTAGTGTTTGAGTTGGTGAGTATTTTTTAGTTTGTGAGTGTTTTAGTTTGTGAGTGTTTTTTGCGTAAAACAGAAAACTGACAACAGACAACCGACAACTGAATACTGAGGCTAAAACCCAAGATCCAAGACCCAAAACCTAATACCCAAAACCTAGAATCGCATACTCATCTTCACATTAAAAACACGTCCCGTCAAGAAATTTGGAATTCCGAATTGACGCTTTGTATACACATCACGAACCCACGTATTGGTAATGGTATTGAAGGTATCAAACACGTTGAAAATCTCAAATCCGACACTTAAATCCTTGAAAGCCGAAAGCCAATGTCCTTTGTCAAACTGCTTGTCTTTATCTACCAACACATACGAGAAACCTGCATCGACACGGCGGTAATCTGGTAATTCGCTTTGGAATAAATACGGATCGGTATAACTTGGCGATCCACCTGGTAATCCTGTGTTGTAGGTCAGATTCAGATATAATTTCAAGTTTGGAATCTTACGCATATAATCTTGGAACAATACGGCAAACTTCAAACGCTGATCGGTCGGACGTCTGATAAATCCACGATTGTTGATGTTTTCTTCAGTTCTCAAATATCCAAAACTCACCCAACTTTCCGTTCCTGGGACAAATTCTCCATTCAAACGCATGTCCAAACCGTAAGCAAATGCTTTCGCATTATTATCCGCGCGGTAACGAATTCGCACGTTTTCAATAGTGTACGCATTTACGTTGGTTAGGTTTTTATAATAGGCTTCTGTGGTCAATTTAAACGGTCGATCCCAAAGTTTAAAACTATAATCATTTCCAAGCACGACATGAATCGACTGTTGTGCTTTTACATTCGGATTCACCACACCATCAAAAGCCCGTAATTCCCTGTAAAATGGCGGTTGATGATAAAATCCTCCTGAGAGTCGGAATAACATGTCTTGTTTCCAATTCGGCTTCAACGCAATTTGCGCTCTTGGACTTACCACGGCTTGCGTATTGCTTTCAATTCCATCGCCATTTACCGTCCACGTATGCGCACGCACACCAATATTAGTATATAAATCGTGCTCGCCCCATTTTGATTGCTTGCTCCACTGCATATATCCAGAAATACGATCAATTTGTGTATTGTTTCGCGCACGAATCGATTGGAAAGGTTCTAGCGGACCTTCAAATGCTTCGTATGGTTGATTGTTTATAAAATCTGCCAATGGCGGACGAATAGAGAAACCAGCAGAATCGATCACTTCCCACTCGATTAAACGATCGCGAATGTCTTCATGTGTGTATTTAATTCCCCAATCTATTTGGTTTTCGTCTTCTTCAATTTCGTAGGTTCCTTTGTGTTCTACGTTGACGATCAAGGCATCTAAGTCGTTACGTCCGTGATTTAATTGCGAACCAATTCCTTCACTGAACTCTACATCTCCCAAATCTTCATCACCAATATTCGTATTCACTTCTCCTAAACGATATTGTGCTAAAATGTCAAAATGCTCTTGTTCTGTAGTATGATACATGGACGCGATTAACTTTAACGTAACATCATCATTCAAGAAATAATTCGCTTTAAACGCTCCAAAATACGTTCGGAAACGGTCTTCCTCTTGTCCTTCATAGAAAATCAACAAGGCAATCGGATCTTGTAAAGTTCCGAAGTTGGTTTGTCGCGTCAACGGTTCGTAATCGTAATCGTTAAACGAAACATTTCCTAAAAAGTTCAAATGAAATTTATCAGAGAATTTATACGTCATATACGTTTGGAAATCCGTAAAACGCGGTCTAAAATTGGTTTCAGTTTGTCTACTATCTACTAATAAACTATTGTCACGAAAACGAATTCCTGAAATGGTTGAAAACTTACTGTCGTTGCTTGCCGTTTCAATAGAAGCACTTCCGCCAAGTAGACTCAGATTGACTCTTCCGCCAAAGCGAACTGGTCGTCTGTACGTAATATCTAATACGGAAGAAAGCTTGTCACCAAACTTCGCTTGAAATCCTCCCGCAGAAAAATCGACATTTTGTACCATGTCTGTATTCACAAAACTCAATCCTTCTTGCTGTCCTGAACGAATCAAAAATGGACGATAGACTTCAATTTCGTTGACATATACCAAGTTTTCATCATAATTTCCACCACGAACTGAATATTGCGTACTTAACTCATTGTTATTACTTACACCCGGAAGCGACATGATCAAATTCTCCACACCAGGATTGGCACCCGGAATCAAACGTACCGTTTCGGCAGAAAGTGTTGTAATTCCTTCCACGGCTTTTCGTTTTCGCGAATCGATCACAACGGCTCCAATTTGTTCTGCTGTGGTAGACATGACAGGGAAGAAATCGTAGTCTTCTCCATTTTTCAATTCAACGGTAAGCGTGACGGTTTTATGAGCAATATGTGTAAAAGTGAGTGTAACTTTCTGACCTGAAGGAATGGTAATTTTGAAAAAACCATTTTTGTTTGTTTTCGTTCCTGTGCCGACAGTAGTTTGAATATTTACATCATCAATAGGTTGCTTATTGCCATCTAAAATGACTCCTCTTACGGTTCCTGTTTGTGCCATTAAAAAGCTAGCAAACAGCAAAAAACTTAAGAAAAGTGTACAACGTGTGGGTTTCAATAGTATTAGTTTTTGGTTTTTCTATAAAATGTGCTGGTAAATGTAGTATTATTTCCAACATTATCAGTAACGATCAACTTTAAATTATGTTTTGCTTCGGTAAAATTTATATCGCTAAAATCATACGTAAGCATGCCTTTTTTAGGATCATACTCAAATAAAATCCATTTTCCGTTGATACTTCCGCGGAAACTCCGTATTCCTGAAACATCGTCACTGACTTTTACTTTTAAGTATTTTTTGTTAGAAATCCACTTGTCTTTTGCAAAATTGATCGGTCTCACTTTAGGTGGAATGGAATCTTTTACCAAGAAATAGGTACCTAAATTTTTAGTACTTGTGGTAAACTTTGTGCCGTTTCTTTTTGTAGCACTGTAGGAAGGTTTCTTTTTCTTATTCAAACTCGCAATGAATAAATTTTTGCGGTCTTTGGCAGGATACTTTGACACGTCAAACGAAATCACAAAATTTTTATGCGCGGCTACTTTATCATTGTGAATCTTGTAATGTCCTTTTTTATCTTTAGATAGATCAAAATAAAAATCTTCATAAAACGTATATTTCGGAATGTAGACACTTACTTCACCTTCTTTCAAGGAGTATTCAGCATCGCGTTTTACAAAATGATTGGTGATTTTCTCTTTTCGCTTTCGCGTGATTTTTTGTTTTTTGCCTTCAATCGGAACTGTAATTGTGGTGAGATTGTCTTTAATATCTCTAACCTTTATCACTACAGAATATTCTTTTCCTTCTTCTATTTTGATGCGACCGTTGTTCAACACATTGTCATAAATGCTCAATTTGTTAGAAGGAACTACAAAGCAGCGTTGTACGCGTTGTTTTAGCTTTTTAAAACGCGCGTAATCAATTAAGGTATTAATGTATCTCGATTCGCCAAAAGAAAACTTATCAAAAGCATAACTGAAATTTTTCACTTCATTCACAAAAGTTTCCACTTCATACACACCATTTTTATTCACGCCTAAATCTTGTCGATCAAACGCATTAATGCCCAACCCAATTTCACCAGAAGCATAAATCTTGGAAGCTGTATAACTATTCTTCTTTGTATCTTTTTTCAATTGCAATTGCACGACTTCGTTAGAAGCATTCACCTGCGCAGCATCAGAAAGCGCATAGGCATACACACCATTGACGGTTGGTGTTTGCGAATCTTTCACTTCATATCCAAACAACAACGGATTCATTGGTTTGGAGTTGGCATCGCGAATTTCAAAATGCAAATGCGGTCCGCCAGAAGAACCACTGTTTCCAGAATACGCAATGACTTCGCCTTTTTTTAGGATCAATTCAGAAGGTTTCGGATACAGTTGAATTGCATAACTTTCTTTTGAATATTGTTGCTTTTTTAAATATGCTTCTAACTTTGGAGAGAGTTTTTTCAAATGTGCATACACAGAAGTATATCCGTTGGAATGGGTTACGTAAAGCGCTTTACCAAATCCCCAATGTTGAATTTTGATGCGCGATACATATCCATTATCAATGGCAAACACTTCAAAACCTTCCTTTTGTTTCGTTTTAATATCAATTCCCGAATGAAAATGATTGCTTCTCAATTCGCCAAAAGTTCCCGACAAAATAATAGGAATGTCCAACGGCGATCTAAAATTAGTTTTGGAGATTTTATCTTGAGAGAAGGCAAATGAGCAACACAGTAAAAAAATAAAAAACAATCGGTACATAAATCAAAATGCGTTTTGAAAAGCTAAAATAGCTAATACTTAGTTAATTTAGAATCTTTAAATTCAAAAACTACACCAAAAAAAGTGGGAATCTTAAAGCATTACTCATAATTCAGATTAAATAATATGCAAAACCCTTGCGAAGTTATTTTATGAATGTTAAATTTGTAATCATACGCATTGAATAAAAATGTAATGAATAGTACTTTGAAAATCGTTGATTCTCTTGAAAATAGAGTCAGTAAAATGCTCCACAGGCTCGCAGTTTTGGAGCAAAAAAATCAACAACTACGTCAAGAATTAGCCAATTCAAAGGAAGAATCACAGCGTTTGCACCAAGAAATCTCGCAATGGGAAGAAAAGTACAAAGCGCTAAAAATTGCAAATTCAATGCTCGGCAGTGATAATAATAAAAAAGAAGCTAAGCTTAAAATAAATACATTAATTCGGCAAATTGATCATTGTATTGCACAATTGGCCGAATAAATTTGAAGGTTCTTTACCCTATGGACAATAAGCTCAAAATAAAGCTTTCTATTGCAGATCGAGTATATCCGTTGACCATTTCAGCAAGCCAAGAAGAAGGTTTGCGAAAGGCGGCTAAAAAGATTGAAGCAATGATCAAGCAATTTGAGCAGAGTTATGCAGTGAGAGACAAACAAGATGTCCTTGCTATGTGTGCCTTGCAATTTGCAGCACAAGTAGAACAAAAAGCTATAGACAAAGACACCAACGAAACAGCATTAGATGAAAAACTAAAAGCGCTTGACGATTTACTGAAAGCGCAACTTAGTCAATAAGTTCTTTAAAATATATAATAGGTTACTGCCTACATTGGTTTTTATTTTTGATAAACTCAACGTTAATTTAATTAAAAAGAGTGAGTCATGGTTGTAAAAGCAGGCTGCTAATACTTTGTATTTGGGCAGATCCTTGATCAATCTGTTAGCTCTAAACTTGTTTTTTGGAGTTTATACGAAACTCTAATCAATGTAGGCTTTTTTTGTTAGTGAAACTCAGTTTAGTGAAGCCCGCAGGGCGCACACAAAACTGCAAGTTGAACTAATCCCGCCGAAGGGCGGGATCTCAATGTTTGAAGTAGAAAGTAATTTTGAAATTCAAAATTTCATTTCGTGAATGAAAGCTTCGAGTTTGGAAAACTCGAAGAACGCTTTGGAAAATCTTACGGTTTGAAACGCAAAGCTCAAAAAGTTGAGGACTTCGAGTTTGGAAAACTCAAAGAACGGATCTCAACATTTGAAGCAGAAAGTAATTTTGTAATTCAAAATTTCATTTTGTGAGTGAAAGCTTCGAGTTTGAAAAACTCGAAGAGTAAATTTAACAAGCGACTAAAGTTGCACTAACAAAAACCTAACAAATCACACTTTAGATAATAACACACAATCTAAAGTTGAACAACTCCATTGCAAAATGGAAACTAAGGTGTAAACCTTACTAACTAATTACTTAATTAAGAATGATAGATGATGGATAGCACAACAATCATAATTGCCGTCGCCGTCGGGGCGATTGGACTAATCATAGGTTTTGCCATTGCCAAAAGCTTGGAGAAAAAACAAGCTTCCAAAGTGATACAAGAAGCAAAAAAAGAAGCTTCTGTAGTACTTAAAGATGCAAAAGCAAATGCCGAAAATATTAAGAAGGACAAAATCCTTCAAGCCAAAGAAAAGTTCTTAGAATTAAAAGCCGAGCACGAAAAGTTTATCTTATCAAAGGATAAGAAAATGGCAGAAGCTGAAAAGCGTACACGCGACAAAGAATCACAGATTTCTAGCGAATTATCAAAGAACAAAAAACTCAATCAAGAGTTGGAATCCAAAGTGAAAGATTATAATTATCGTCTGGATTTTATCGACAAGAAAAAGTCAGAAATTGATCGTTTACACAAAAGTCAAGTAGAACAATTGGAAGTAATTTCAGGATTGTCTGCTGATGAAGCGAAAGAACAATTAGTAGAATCCTTAAAAGAAGAAGCTAAAAGTGACGCCATGAGCTACATCCAAGCAAAATTGGAAGAAGCAAAATTAACGGCGCAACAAGAAGCGAAGAAAGTGATCATCAATACGATTCAGCGTATTGGTACGGAAGAAGCGGTAGAAAACTGTGTATCGGTTTTCAATATTGAATCGGATGATGTAAAAGGTCGTATTATCGGTAGAGAAGGCCGTAATATTAGAGCCTTAGAATCTGCTACTGGTGTGGAAATTATTGTAGATGATACGCCAGAAGCGATTATTTTATCATGTTTTGATTCTGTTCGAAGAGAAATTGCTCGTTTGTCTTTACACCGATTGGTCACTGACGGACGAATTCACCCAGCACGTATCGAAGAAGTGGTAAAGAAAACCCGCAAACAAATCGATGAAGAAATCATTGAAGTTGGAAAGCGAACGGTGATCGATTTAGGAATTCACGGATTGCATCCAGAGTTGATCAAAACGGTAGGTAGAATGAAATATCGTTCTTCGTACGGACAAAATTTACTGCAACACTCGCGTGAAGTGGCAAAACTATGTGGCGTGATGGCAGCAGAATTAGGATTGAATCCGAAATTAGCCAAACGCGCAGGATTATTACACGATATCGGAAAAGTGCCAGAAACAGAAACAGAAGTACCACACGCGATTTTAGGAATGCAGTGGGCAGAAAAATACGGTGAAAAAGCAGAAGTATGTAACGCTATTGGAGCGCACCACGATGAGATTGAAATGAATTCCTTGTTATCGCCAATCGTACAAGTATGTGATGCGATTTCAGGTGCACGTCCAGGCGCACGTCGTCAAGTGTTAGACAGCTATATTCAGCGTTTAAAGGACTTAGAAGACATCGCCTTCGGATTTACAGGTGTAAAGAAAGCATACGCGATTCAAGCAGGTAGAGAATTACGTGTCATCGTAGAAAGCGAAAAGGTAGACGATGCAAAAGCAGCAGAATTATCATTCAACATCTCACAAAAAATCCAAACGGATATGACTTATCCTGGACAGGTAAAAATTACGGTAATTCGAGAAACCAGAGCGGTGAATATTGCAAAATAAGCGTTCAGCGTTTTTCGAAAAAATATACAAAACGTGAATACTAAAGTTTTCTTAACTACGGTATTCACGTTTATTCTTTATGGCAAACCTATGACGTAAGCGGTTTTTTTATAAGTAATTTTAGGTATAACCTAAATAAGAAACTAGCATGTTAAAGAAAATCTTGAATCTAACTGGCGTTGACGCACTTACAAAAATACAGCAAGTGCAAGCCAACGGAGGAAAAGATGCCTCCGTAGCTTCTTCTTTTATGTGTTACTGTAACAGTATTTTTATAGGTAAAAAACCATCTGTAAAAGATTGTTGGAAATCTTGTTAGAAAAATCAGTAATGCTAGAAAAAGAAGAAAAAGCAGCAATCTTGCGAAAAAGATTGCTGCTTTTTTTATGCTAGTTCTAAGCGAGTTATTCTTAAGAAATCATTATAAAATATGTGATTTTCTTTAAAGATGTCGCTTGTGTCAGTTCGATTTCTATGACAAAAGCAAGGGATTTTGATAAAATTTTTGATTTGTCAAGGAGACAGAGTCATGGCAATCTGTCAAAATCAAAGTAGGATTCCTTTTTGAAATGAGCATTGGTACATTTTCAAATCATCAAATTGACACATTAAAAAAACGTCAGTTCGAGCATTATCGAAGATACCTAGCGCAGCTCACGAGAACGGCTAAGAATTTATAATTTCAAAAGAATCTCGATAGCTTCGCTAGGTATCTTCAATTAAAATGCATTTTAATTTCGATAATGCCCGATTTGACATGAAGTTTAAAGCAATAATGTATTGGAGTAGTTGTATCAAACTCATATTGACTATGAAGTACGCGGATGATATTTCTTCATAATCGCTGCCAGATGTTTTCGGTCTACATGCATGTAAATTTCGGTGGTTGTAATGCTTTCATGTCCCAACATCAACTGAATGGCTCGTAAATCGGCACCATTTTCCAATAAATGTGTCGCGAACGAATGACGGAATGTGTGTGGAGAGACTTTCTTTTTTAATCCGATCTTTTCAACCAAGCGTTTGATAATGGTGAAAATCATGACACGCGTCAATTGTTTGCCGCGTCGATTCAAAAATACAGTATCGCTATATTCTGGCACTTCTTTGACAAGTGGGCGCGACTCTTTTACATATATGTTAATGTATTTCTTTGTAATTGGACCAATAGGTACAAAACGTTGTTTATCACCTTTTCCAGTCACTCTGATAAAACCTTCGTCAAAAAACAGATCAGAAAGCTTTAGGTTCACCAATTCGCTTACTCGCAATCCGCAACCGTACAAAGTTTCTATGATTGCTTTATTTCGATGTCCTTCCGCAGAACTTAAATCGATTGCGGAGATGATTCTTTCAATATCTTCTAACGCCAACGTATCTGGTAATTTTCTACCGATTTTGGGTGCTTCAATCATTTCCATAGGATTGTCTTTGCGATAATCTTCAAATACCAAATACGTAAAGAAACTTTTCAAACCCGAAATAATCCGCGTTTGCGATCGTGCGTTTAACACTTTCGCAATTTCATAAATAAATTGTTGCACAGTTTCTTCATCAATAGAAAGCGGCGAATGTTGAATTTCGTTATGTGCTACATATCGAATCAATTTTTCAATATCATGTGAATAATTGACAATCGTATTGTCGGATAAGCCACGTTCAATTTTTAAAAAATGTTTAAAATCTTTCAATGTATGCATCCATTTCATACAAAATTGGTATTTATTTCAGGATTTTGACTAAAAGACAAATATCTGATTAACAGTTAATTAAAAAAAAGCTACTGATTTCAATGTTAATAATTAGTTAACAAATGTAAGTTAAATTATAAAAAAGCGGATTTTTGCAAGTGAATTAATTAAAAAACTATTTAAGATGAAAAAACTAATTTTCGCAGCAGTAGCTGTTTTTGGATTTGCATTTACTACAAACGCACAAAATTTTGAATTGGGTATTAACGGAGCGATTCCTGTTGGAGACGCTGGAGACTTTGCTGATTTCAGTATCGGAATTGATGCAGCAGCATTATGGGATGTAGCTGAAGACTTTGAAGCAGGTGTTGCTACAGGTTTTACAAATGCATTTACTAATGATATCACAATCTTAGGGCAAACAGTAGAAGTTGATGATGTACAATTTATTCCAATCGCTGGAGCTGCTCGTTACAACATTGCTAGTGACTTTTATGTAGGTGCTGACTTAGGATACGCTATCGGAATCAACGATGGAAATGATGGTGGATTCTACTACAGACCAAAAGTTGGATACAACGTATCTTCAAGAATAAGCGTTAACTTATCATACACTGGAATTTCAAGAGACGGAGATTCTTGGGATACTATTGGTTTAGGAGTTGCTTTCGGACTATAAGAAAACACATACATATCATATGAAAGGAAGTCATTTTGGCTTCCTTTTTTGTTAATGATAATTTAAAGTACAGTCTACCGAATATTTATACTTTTATAAAAAATTATAGTAACAAATAATATTCAAAATGAGAAAAATCATTTTAGCAGTAGTAGCTGTTTTTACAATTGCGTTTACAGCAAACGCACAAGATGACAAATTTGAAGTAGGAATTAGTGGAGGAATACCAACAGGAGATGCAAGCGACTTTTTTAGTTTCAGTATCGGAGCAGATGTATCGTACCTTTGGAATGTTTCTGATAAATTTTACGCTGGTTTTAGTACTGGAATGACCAATGCTGACGGAGACGAAGTGATGGTTGGAAATGCAAGTATTAGTACTGATGATGCGCAATTTGTGCCATTAGCAGCTGGAGCACGCTATAATGTAGCTGGTAAATTTTTTGTCGGAGCAGATGTAGGTTATGCTATCGGAATCAACGAAGGAAATGATGGTGGGTTCTATTACAGACCAAAAATCGGATATGATATCACAGATAAAATCAATGTGAATATCATGTACACAGGAATTGCATTGGACGATGCAGATTTTACTACAATCGGATTAGGCGTACTATTCGGACTTTAATTCGTACAAAATATAATATAAGAAGGAAGTCAAGTTGGCTTCCTTTTTTTGTTAAATAAAGTTAAAACAGAAAGTATCTGTGAAGCTTATTTGGTATTTTTGCAATTCATTAACAATTAATTAAAAACGATTTTACATGAAAAAAATTACGATTTTTATGCTATTACTATGCGTTGGATTTACGGTAAACGCGCAAAAAAAGTTTTCTTTTGGTTTTAAAGGAGGATTAAACATAGCTTCTATTGGAGGTGATAACAGTGACGGAACCAGTCCGCGTATTGGATTACATCTTGGAGTTATGGGAGAGCTTTCCCTTTCCGACAAGTTCTCTATTCAACCAGAATTGGTGTATTCACAACAAGGGGTTAAGCAAGATGTAGCATTTACAAACCAAGGTATGACCATTGCTACTGCCGAATTAGAAGCACGCTACAACTACTTAAACCTTCCAATTTTGGCAAAATATTACATAACGGAAAACTTTAGTGTCGAAGCAGGTCCACAAATCGGCTTTCTAGTTTCTGCGGAACAAGAAGGCGGCGGTGTTAGTGTTGATGCCGATGAGGTTGTAAATAATATAGACTTTTCTGCAGGTGTAGGATTAGGGTATAAACTAAACAATGGGTTAAACTTTAACGCACGTTACAATATCGGATTAAGTGATATCAACGATGTAGCAGGTACTACAGACAAGAATTTCAATGGAGTATTACAACTCTCAATTGGATATTTCTTAAGGTAAGTACAACAAACCATACACAATTTATAAAAGAGACAGTCTAAAAAGTATAGATTTTGTCAAACCGAACTTGATTCAGTATCAAGCTCAGAATGACGCCCATTTAGACTTTTTAGACAGTCTTTTTTTATCCCTAAGAATTAGCTACTTTTACGAAAACAATTTGCATGAAGCTCATCATTATCAATGGACCTAATTTAAATCTACTGGGAAAGCGCGAACCAGAAATCTACGGCAGTGCTACGTTTGACGATTACTTTCAAACTCTACAAGCGCAGTTTCCAACAGTAAATTTGAGCTATTACCAATCGAATGTAGAAGGCGAATTGATCAATAAACTCCAAGAAGTAGGTTTTGAGTATGACGGAATCATCCTCAATGCAGGCGCCTACACGCATACTTCTATCGGAATTGGTGATGCCATTAAAGCTATTGCAACACCTGTGGTGGAAGTCCATATTTCCAATACATTTGGCAGAGAAGCGTTTCGTCATCAATCGTATATTTCACCGAATGCCAAAGGTGTCATCTTAGGATTTGGCATGCAAAGTTACCAATTGGCCATTCAAAGTTTTCTATCGTAATCCTATGAAGAAAGCATATTTTAACTGGAGCACAGGAAAAGATTCCTCATTGGCATTATATCACATCTTACAACAAAAAGAATACGAGGTCACACAATTAGTCACCACTGTAAATAAAGATTTTGAACGTGTTTCCATGCACGGTTTGCGCGAAGCGTTATTAGACATGCAAGTGGAACGTTTGCAATTACCTTTAAAGAAAATATACTTTCCAGCGCAGGTCACCATGTCCGACTATGACGATGCCATGCGAATTGCCATGCAGGAATTGTTAGCAGAAGATTTTCACTATGGAATTTTTGGTGATATTTTTCTAGAAGACTTACGAACCTACCGCGAAGAAAAACTACAAGAAGTCGGGATTACGGGTGTTTTTCCATTGTGGAAACAAGACACAAAAGTCTTACTAAAAGAATTCATCGCTTTAGGTTTTAAAGCCATTACGGTTTGTGTGAATGCGAAACTATTAGACGAATCTTTTGTGGGACGAATTTTAGATGAAGATTTTATCAATGATTTGCCCGAAGGCGTCGATCCTTGCGGGGAAAATGGCGAATTTCACACGTTTGTCTTTGACGGACCTTTGTTTACAACTCCAATTGACTTCACGATTGGCGAAAAAGTGTTAAAAACCTATACACCTTCACAAAAAGATTCAGCTGCTTGTGCCACAGACGATTCTATCTGGGATACAGCCTTTTGGTATTGCGATTTACTCCCGAAATAAACAAAAACTCTTAAAAATTAACGTTTTGCTTTGAAAACTTTAATCAAGTTTTGGCAATTGCTTAAGAACAAATTAAGACACATCTAAGCTATATTTGAATGTGAAACAAAACGAAGTTTCACAGCAATTTTTTCATAACTGAAGGTGGGATATCAGTTATTAGGTTGGTTGAGGGAAAAGTCATTCAAGTGAGATTGAATGGCTTTTTTTATGTTAACGTGAGTTCGATATAACTATTCTGTTAAGTGTTTAATAGTCAATAACTTACAAAAATTGTCAAATCGAGCGTAGTCGAGATTCAATCGAAATTTTAACTTTTATAGTGTTCTCATGAACTACGTTCGGTATCTACGATAATGCTCGAACTGACAAATGTTTGTTTTTCAGCAAATTACGAGTAAGTTGATAATTTCTTATGTCGAACTCACGTTATGTAATACAATCTCAAAAAACTATCAACCAACTCGTATCACTGTTTGTTTAAAATTACTTCAATCGCTTTATTTAAAAATTCATCTTCTCCTTTTTTGATTCCATTAATTGTTTTTTGAACATAAATATCTGGTAAAATACCTTTGGCATACAGTTGCGATCCGTCATGGTTTACAACCTTCATTCCTGTCCAGCTAATCGTGTATTTGCTAAGAATATGAAATGATATTAAATTGCCATTTGTTCCAGCAGTTGGTTGCCCTATTATGGTTGCTAAGTCATAATTTTTAATAAAACCCATATAGCTTTCCGCATAGCTTATGGCACGTCCATTTATCATAAATACAATCTTTTTATCACCTAAATAGGGTTTTTTAGTGGGTAAAGCCCAACCAGAGTTTCTATAGCCTGTTATATTTTTTTGATCAGGATAGATGATGTGTGGAATTCTCATCCAAGATGCAGAGGTATCTTTCTTTTTTAGTAAATGCGAAATAAAAGCGTCGTTTCCTTTGGGATAACCTCTTAAATCACAAATAATTCCATCTGATTTTTTAAGTTTTGGTAATATTTTCGTGATCGTATCCATGGGTGCTTTCGCTAGATTTATATAGTAAATATTATGATCTAACTGTGTATGCAAATGCTCTTGAATAGGTATTTTTGTTTTGCCATAATTATATATGCCATTCCGTTGTAGCTTTATCGTTTTGGAATTTACTTCAATGTTAAATTCAGTATATCTTTTACCAAGAATGATTTGCTTTTGTGCTCTATAGTTAGCCCAACCCTCAGTTCCTGCCGCAATGGTTGATTTTACTTCTTTAAAATATTCATCAACGGGAATACCATTTATTTTTGAAACAACATCACCAATATTTAAATCCAATGCATCGTCAAAAACGTTGGTGATTACAAGTTTATTTTCAATCCATTGCCAATTAATTGGTGGTTGGTAGGTACCTGTTGGTCCACCGTTTACCCAAATGTGTCCATCTTTTAATGTTGCGGTAAATTTTTGTAATGTAATGAGGTGTTCTGATCGTGTATTGTCTGTAAAACTTCTTTGTAAAGCGGTTTCTAATTCTTTGTTCCAATTTACATTGGCTTCTTTAAAATATGGATGAAAATGCTGAAACACATTATAAACATTTATAATATTGCCCAATCGCGCAGCTATTCCTAAATCATCTGCATTAATTTTATTTAAATTGTTTTGTAGTAAAGAAAATGTCTCGCTTTTTGGATAAGTTCCCTCGTCATTTGTATATAATGTTAAAGGAATTTGACAATAAATACCTTCTCCAATTTTTTCTTCAATGATGGCTCCAAAAGCAGGAGAAGCATCAAATATAGGTGCCCCTTTTGTAGCGGTTGTTTTTCCAAATCTAGTAATTTTGTTCAAGGCATTGACGCGAACACTTCTGTATGGATTTCCATCTCTAAAACGCATGCCTGTGGCTAAACCTCTGTGTTGCCAATAAGTAGTTCTGTAGGCTGTTTTATTGGGAGGAATTAACTTGTTGTTATTATAGCTAGCCATTCTATCAGAGAAAACAATAGTTGGTGCAATAGGTTTAAATAATTCGGTAAGCTTTTCAATAATTTCCGTTTGGTTTTTGCATTTAATGATTTCACTAGCACCATAAGCGGAAAAACGTTTCCAATCTACCTGAAATGCCTCCTCACTTGGATGAAAATATTTAACATAACCATACACTTTGGCAAATGTCTTAAGGTTATTTACAGTATCTGTATCTTTTTTGGGTAATATGCAGCATGCAACGATGATACATATGATAAAGGAAATTTTATTCATGTATTAAAAGTAAAGGAAAAGGACACAAACTGATTTACATTTAGTAAAATTTTAATACAATGAATTTCACCAAATCAGGTATAAAATTACTGTCAAAAGAAAGTGTATACTGCTTTATGTTATCAAAGGATATAAAAATTCGATTAATAGGCAGCTAAGGTTGATCAATTTGTTCTTAGGTATTTTCGCTCTATATAAAACGTGGCAAAAGGCACTATGGAAGAACTCAAACAAAAAGCTCTTTTAGATACACAATCGCAGCTACGGGCAACAACTATTTCACCGCAGTATAGACAATAGCAGCAAGTATTGCGAGTACAATGACTACCCACAACCATCTTTTTTGTTTTTTGTCCATGCCCATGTGTAAATATATTCAAAACATAAAAAAGTCGGAAAAAATTCCGACTTCGTATACAACGCAAAAGGTTTTGTATCATTATGCAATTTGGCAGTAGCCCCAAAAGCAGAAGAACTTTTCATATTCCATGCCTGGTAAGGAGTTTAACACGCGACAGTCATTATTGGTATTGCATTGCATGCCAAATCCGCCGTTGATCTTTGCTTGTGTTTGCTTGGTTAATTCTTGAACACCTTCAAGACGTAAAATGCTTTTTTTCATGATTGTTATATTTTGGTTAATAAGTACTAAAATTAGTACAAACAGAAATCAATCATGTAAGGGTTTACCTTATTTTATTGGGAACTAAAGAATAAAAAAACGAACCGAAGTCAGTCATAGTCGTAATTTCTTCTGACCATGAATGAATCGAAGTCCGCTTTTTTGATGTAACAGGTATTATAATTGACAACATCCAATACCGTTTTTACCATTATCTACTGCCCAGCCTACTAGATTTGGACTACATCTTTGAATTCTTTGATAGCAAGCATAAAATACACCTATACCACCATTGATACTCGCTTGTTCTTTTTTACTCAATTCTTTTCCTAAATACGAAATGTTTTTTAACATAATAAAACGTTTTAAAATTAATATGTCACAAACTTAGATTGCGTAGACAGAATAATAAAATAACTTTTCTTACAATTCACGGAATTATATCTTATTTGTAAGGTATGACATGAATGATAAAGCATAAAAAAAGCGAACCGAAGTTCGCTCAAACTTAAAATGTAGTATCACATAACGGTCCACCAGGACAAGATGCTTGATATAACGTATCAGACTTCTTTTTTCCTCCTTTTACAGTGTTGAATTTCAAGTTAGAAATGGACTTTTTGTTTAGTTTCAACGATTTTAAATGTTGTTTTCTTATATTAATATGTTTTAAATAGTAATACTGTAAAACTAGCGCAAACACAGAACAATGAATTCCTACAAAATGAATGATTTTTGAAAAAAGAAGAAAAGAGTGGATATAATTAAACTACATGAATAATTCTTTAAGATACACAATCGAAGCTAGGGAAGAACCACTACGACCCACAACTACTTTTTTTGTCTATGGATCAAAGATCAAAAAAGCGAACTTTGATTTAATTATACTGTAGTTGAAAGCTTTTCATGGAGTAAATAATGTCAGGAATGACCTAGTATTATTCCTATTTGTCATTTGTATACTTCATAAGTTTACGTATCTAGCACAAGAATATTTGTTAGATTTTTAAATCATAACTTAAATTTTAAAACCATGAAAAAAAAGAAATTAAAAAAACTAAATTTACAGAAAGTAGCTATTTCTAAAATGCAGAGTCAAAAGTTGGTGGGCGGAACTATTCTATCATTATACAAAATATGTGCTCAACAAAGAAAATAATAGAACAGGATTAAAATTTTCTTGATCATCGAGTGCATTTTTTCACATTACTATGATTAATTATAAAATTATAAACAGACTTTGATCAGTCGTGTTCAAAAGATTTTTCTTCCGGACATGACTGACCGAAGTTCACTTGCATTTAAATTGCTAAAAAATCAATTCACTCTCAAATATTTTTTCTCAATATAAAATGTAGCAAACGGCACCAACGAGGCAATAAATAGAATTCCAAAACGCTTCCACGTCCATTTTTGCTCTTCCGTGACTAAATACGCAAATATTACATACACGATAAATAAAATACCGTGCGCCATTCCGACTATTTTATTCGGCATCGGCATTTCCATCATATATTTTAAAGGCATCGTAATAAAAAACGCCAAATATGAAATTCCTTCCGCAATCGCGATCCAACGAAAGTTTTTTAAGGTTTTTGTTTCTGTGATTGTCTCCATAACTCTTTTCTTTTTCATGCATAAAAAAAGCCGCTCAGTGAGCAGCTTTTCAAAATATTATTAAATGTGAATGACTTCATCATACGCATCTGCCACAGCTTCCATGACCGCTTCACTCATCGTCGGATGCGGATGCACTGCTTTCAATACTTCATGCCCCGTCGTTTCTAATTTTCTTCCTAGTACGGCTTCGGCAATCATATCGGTTACTCCAGCACCAATCATATGGCAACCTAACCATTCGCCATATTTTGCATCAAAGATTACTTTTACAAAACCTTCTTTGTTTCCGCCAGCACTTGCTTTTCCAGAAGCAGAGAATGGGAACTTCCCAACTTTGATATCGTATCCTTGTTCTTTTGCTTGCTTTTCTGTCAATCCAACCGAAGCAACTTCTGGAGAACAGTACGTACATCCTGGAATGTTTCCATAATCCAACGCTTCTACATGCATTCCTGCAATTTTCTCCACGCATAAAATTCCTTCCGCAGAAGCAACGTGTGCTAGTGCAGGACCAGGCGTTACATCTCCAATGGCATAATATCCAGGGATATTTGTTTGGTAGTAATCGTTTACTAAAATTTTGTCTCTATCGGTAGCAATACCTACATCTTCCAATCCGATGTTGTCGATGTTAGTTTTAATTCCAACCGCAGATAACACGATGTCTGCTTCCAATACTTGCTCACCTTTCTTCGTTTTTACCGTAGCTTTTACACCTTCACCAGAAGTATCAACCGAAGTTACTTCCGCAGACGTCATAATTTTGATACCACCTTTTTTAAACGAACGCTCCAATTGTTTTGAAACTTCATCATCTTCCACAGGAACAATTTTTGGCATGTATTCCACAATCGTAACTTCCGTTCCCATAGAGTTATAGAAGTATGCAAATTCCACTCCGATCGCACCCGAACCTACTACGATCATTTTCTTAGGTTGCTCAGGCAAGGTCATTGCTTTACGATATCCGATGACTTTCACACCATCTTGTGGCAAGCTTGGCAATTCACGCGAACGTGCTCCCGTAGCAATTACAATATGCTTTGCACTGTATTCAGTTACTTTTCCGTCAGCATCTGTTACGTCTAATTTCTTTCCAGCTTTTAGCTTTCCGAAACCATTAATAACGTCAATTTTATTTTTCTTCATTAAGAATTGAACACCTTTGCTCATTCCGTCAGCGACATTACGACTACGTTGTACCACGGCATCAAAATCCTTATCGTATTCTTTTACGGACAATCCGTAATCGCCAGCATGTTTCAAATATTCAAAAACCTGTGCGGATTTTAATAAAGCTTTCGTTGGAATACATCCCCAATTTAAGCAAACGCCACCGAGACTTTCTTTCTCAACTATAGCAGTTTTTAACCCTAATTGAGAAGCTCTAATGGCAGTCACATATCCACCAGGACCACTTCCTAAAACGATGATATCATACGTACTCATATCTTAAAATTTTGTTGTCTGTTTTTCGAAGTGCAAATTTACATAATTCTGCTCGAAGAATAAACTATATGAAGTTGTTTTTCTTTGATGGACACGCTTCGCTTTAGATGCGCTTTGCTGTTAGAAACGCTGACGCTTTGGACTGCTGTCGCTTTTAGACACGCTTTTGCTTTAGACCGCTATCGTTGTTAGATATTAGATCGCTTCGCTGTTGGATAGGCTGCGCTTTGTTTTTTGTTTATTTGTGGATTTGTCAATTTGTTAATTTGTGTGTTGTGTTTGATGCTACTATCCGTCAGTTCGAGTGCCAAATCTATGATTTGGTGTATCGAGAACAGCTATGAATTCTTCTAGTTTATAAGTTTATGAGTTGAGAAGTTTAGTTTGAAATGATTCAAAATTCAACATTTAGCATTTAAAATTTAGAGTTTCCAAGTACATCTCGATACAAAATTCTTTCAGAATTTCACTCGATGTGACGTTTAGTAATACTTTGAAACTAGTTGTCATTCCTGCGCAGGCAGGAATCCATAATTTTTGAAGAATGTGTTTTATCAAGAACAGTTTGTGAATTCTAAGGTTGCATGAAGTCTCAGACTTCATGTAACTCTTGTATCGACTGAGTCCGCTCGTATTTTGGTAATTTGAAAACGTATCAATAAAAATTCGTGATCCAACACCCAACACCCAAGACCCAAATTTTAACATTGATTATCAATTATTTAATACAATTGAGTGTAGATTTTTACTACATTGAAGTAATATTAATCAAAAAACACTCATCATGAAAAAATCGAAAATCAAAAAGCTTACGTTACAAAAGAAAGCGATTGCAAATTTGGAAAATCAGGTAAAAGGCGGATTTTGGTCACGACCATTTATTCAGCTTCCAAATACGGACATTCCAACTATTAACGATAGTTGTTTTTCCTTATGTCCGCATTTATCTATTTGCAATGATTACTAAACGTAGGTACAACAATGAACGAAAAGTGAGCTTGGCTCACTTTTTTTATGTGGTAAATTGTTAGGTATTTGGTCTTAGGTTTTGGGTCTTGGGTTTGCTGAAAACTAATACCTAATACCCAAAACCTAATACCCAATCTTGTAAGAAATGTGACATTTGACTATTTTGTAGGATTAATTTTTTGTAAATAATAGTTTATATATGGAAAAGTCAGATTTGGTTATTGACACAAAGCAAAACAAAGTTTTTTTAAATGATATAGCCATAGGAAATGTATATGAAATAGATATGGTTAATGGATTTATACTAAAAATTTTCTTTGAATCTGTTAATTTGTTATCCGATGTTAGTTTAAGCCGAATATTTCGTAAAAGTTCTTATGAAATTTCAATAGAAGTTTTTAATAAACACTTATCTGGTTCTCCTGTAATCTATGATCTACTTTTTATTTTTCGAAAAGAATCGAATAGGTTAGGTTTATTTATAGATCATAGATATTTTGAAAAGCCATTTACAATTTATGATTTTAGAGAAACTATTAAGAAGCGATTGAAAGATAACACATATATCACAATGAATAGTAAAAGTTTACTAGAAGTATCAGAATCAAATAGGTTTGAGTTTAAACTAAAAAAATTAGATAATGAAAAGGATATAAAAAGCTTATTCTATTTAATAATAAAAGAGTTGAACGAGATAATGTCACCTCATATTATAAAATTAAATGAAGAGAAACAAATTGATCAAGACATGCTCAACAACACCTTCACCTTCCCACCAGAAATCCAAAGTTCCTGCGAGCAATATCTCATCTATTTTGCAACTTTTCTAAAAGACATCGGCATCAACGCAGAAACGAATATCGAATCCAAAGCACATGAAACTTTGTTTACAGTAACTCCAAAAGATGGAGAAGAAGCATTGGATAAAATTAAGGAAGCATTACATATTTATTTGTCTTTACCTGAAAGTCCAGAGTTTGAAAGCGTAGCAGCAGAATTACATGATGTTGGTGTACATCAATTGGTGTCACAAGTGCATTTTTTGAAATCACAATTGGCAATGGGAAAAACCATGATTCAAATGAAAGATGCCACTATTGAAGCATTAAAACTCACTAATTACCAACAAAAAGCGATCATTCAATCCAACCAAAAGCAAGAAGAAAACGAAGAAAAAATCGCAGATGGTTTAGTGACAGTTACGAAAGTCAATGTCAAAGGCTTTTCATTTGATTTGCCAGAATTCCTTAGACGCATTAAACGAAAGTTTCAATAAACAATTACATGAATTTAAAATGTAAAACCGCAAAATGTAAAATGAAAAAGTATCATAACTAAGAACCAATAGTAACACAAAAACAGTATCGAATTTATAATAAAAGTTTAAAGGTTTATAAGTTTAGCAGTTTAAGTTTTAAAAGCGAAAGCGCTCACAAATAGAAGCAAAGAACACAAACAACCAAGTTAAAATGTTAGATTACGAATGTTGAATTTTAAATTGAAAACAACACAAAACCGAAAACTGATAACAAGCGAAGTAAAAAAATGTAAAATGAAAACTCAAAATATTAGATGAAAAACCAATTTTACCAACACTTAATACCCAAAACCAAACACCTAAAAACCACCACAGATGATTGTTTTTTTACAAATAGTTGTTATCTTTCACCATCAAACTAGTAAACTACACCAATAATATTCATTAAATAAACAATATGAACGATTCTAATTCCAATCAAGAAATTACTGAAAATAATGCAAATCAAAATCCACAGGTAGTCTATGTACAAAAAAGTGACAATGCGCCTGCAATCCTTATCATACTTGGCGTTTTGACCATTTTAGGTTCTTTGATATTAATGACGTATTTCTTATTCTTTTATTCCTTGGCATCAGCGGCGTCTGATTTTGCTTCAGACATCACCAATCAAAATGTGGAAATTCTTCCGTTCTTAAGTTATCTGTATGCACCTGCGTGTATTGGAACATTGATTGGAGCCGTGATGATGATCACAAAAAAGAAAAAAGGATTGATGCTGTATACTATTTGTCAAATCACCTTTATTTTAGTGTACATTATCAACAATGTCAGCTTTGCCTTTGCGGGTGAATTCTTTACGTACACGCTCTTATTGTTAGTACCATCAGTATTATTCTTAGTATTGTATTGGTCAAAAGATATTAAGAAGCATTTATCATAAAGAAAAAATAATCACAATCGTAGAAATACTTAATCTGTCGTGGATGGATTAAGTATTTTTTTTGAATATACTTTCAAGAATATATCCTGTTACGAATTCTCAAAAAGCCTGACTAACTAGATGTGTTCACGATACTTTACCACTAATGCAACAAGATTCAGAAAAAAGAAATTACCGATTGGCGTATTGTAAAATTTGCCATTACAGAGATTACGATTATCGAAAAGGCATTACTTGTGCGCTGACCAACGAAGTAGCGGATTTTGAAGATACATGTCCTTCCATGCAAATAGATTATGAAGAATTAGAAGGCGTACAAATCGATTCCCACAATTCCATTCTACAGTATATTGATGACAAGTACAATCATTATTCGCTAACAGGAAAAAATTATTTAAAGCCAGTAACTACGTTTCAACCTAAATACGGTTCCAAAGAAAACACATTGGGACTCAAAATTAGAGTTGCAGCACATGAAAACGGATGGGCAGCACTCTCAGGAATGGGCGCCGTTGCTAGTATTGTTGCCGCATTCAATATAGAAAGCAATGCATACAAAGGATTGTTTGGTTTTCTAGCAGCGATTTTAATTTGTGTATTTTTGATACGAGTGGTGATCGACTACTACACCCCGAAAAAAGTCATCTTTACGACCAACGAGCTTGGGTTTACCCTCAGAGACAAACGTTTCTTTTGGCACGACATTATCGATTTTAGGGTGATCAATTACAGAACTACTGGAAGAAATGCAGAAAGTTTTGCAATCATAATAATAGGAACCACAACTCAAGGCGTACAATCATTACAGTTTAAAGAACGCGAAATAACGGGCGCACAATTATTGGAAATTTTCGTCTTACACAGAAAAGAGTATTTAACACGCCACGAACGCAATCTGCCAGACACCATTTAATCAAGGTTTTGTGTATATTAGCTGTATCATTCAATCAAAAAACACCTAAATACCACAATAAACATGATCTTTGGCTTCGGATTTAAAAGTTCTACCTTACTTTTTTTCTTCTTACATGCGCTCTTATTTGCAGGTTTATTACTATACAGAGGGATTCGCAGTGAAGATAAATCGAGTTATTGGTTGGCGGCTTTTGTCTTTCTATGCGCTATGTATATTGCCCCTTTTATGTTGGGATATGCTGGTTGGTATAGCGAACAACCTTACAGAGATATCTTATTTTACATACCATTTCAACAATTATTTTTATTGCCTCCTTTATTATATTTTCATATAAAAAGTTCACTAAATTCTTCTTTTAAATTTCAGCGGAAAGATTGGTTACACTTCGTTCCAGCGCTTTTGTATGCGGTGTATACGTTGATTGTTTGGATTACAGATAAGATGATCTTGCAAGAGTATTATTTTTATGCAGATGGACGCGATAAAGATTTTTCGCTGTGGTATCAAATTGCAGGTTTTGGAATGATGCTATTTTACCTGTTTCAATCGCTGAAGCTGTATGCAAAATACAAAAAGAAAACCCTTAATACGGTAAGTTTTGCGGATTCTATTTTACTTGTGTGGATTCAACGTTTTTTATGGGCTTTTTTAGGATTATTACTCATTCGCATGTTATTTTTTATCATCAATTCAGAATGGGGGAATTTTGGTCGAAAATATTGGTATTATATCTCATTTTCAATGCTATTCTATTATGTTGCTTTGAACGGATATGTGCACAGTGTCAAAATCAATCTTCAGTTTTTACCTAAGATGAATACTGATGCCGGTGAGGACTTTCTCACGGAAGCGGAAGCAACCGAACATACAATACACGAAGACATACAAGAAGAAATTACCATTACTTCAGAAGACAAAGCGCTGCAAACACAACTAGAGCAATTCATGGTAGAAGAGAAGCTTTTTACCAATCCAAGTTTGACTTTGTATGACGTAGCTTCCAAACTCAATACACATCCAAAAAAAGTATCTAACATCATCAACAAAGGTTTCAAAATGAACTTTAACGACTTTGTCAACGCGTATAGAACGGAAGAAGTCATCAAAAAAGTAACCGACAACGAAAATGATATCAAAACCTTATTAGGAATTGCACTAGAATCTGGATTCAACTCAAAATCAACGTTTAACAGAGCTTTTAAGAAACAAACACAACATACACCAAAAGAATATTTTAGTCAAAAAAGCTAAGAAAGGAGTGTCAAATCAAGATTTGGCGCGCTTCCTATACATGTGATTCGCATCTTTGTAACATCAAAAAACGAAACACTTACTTTAATGAAATCTCACATGATACTTTTAGCTTTTCTTCTATCCTCTTTGTTCACTTATGGACAAGAACTCACCGATGCGCAACGTACTCAATTGGATAAAATAGTCGTGCAAGATGTTCCAGAAGGCGCGCCAGGAGTTGCCGCAGGTATTGTAAAAGATGGTAAAATCATTTACACGAAGTATGCAGGTTATGCAAACCTAGAAGACAAAGTGTTTATTGGTGAAGATTCACGTTTCAATATTGCTTCTAACGGAAAACAATTTACAGCTTTCGCCATTTTGACTCTAGAAGAAAAAGGAAAACTAAGTCTAGACGATGACATTCGAAAGTACCTTCCTAAATTGTATAAAAACATCAAACATCCGATCAAAATAAAGCATCTACTCAATCATTCCAGTGGCATTCGCGATGTATACAGTTTGTGGAGCTTGCAAGGCTATACTTGGTGGAAACAGGAATTTGATAATTCAGATGCGATGGAATTGCTACAAAAACAAAACGCACTCAACTTTGAATCGGGTTCCAAATATCTCTACAGCAATTCAAATTATATTGTACTCACACAAATCATAGAAAAAGTAACAGGAACAAGTTTTGTTGCTTACACAGATCAAATGTTTAAAGATTTGAGCATGCCAAATACTTCGTTTGTAGCTGACTTTAAAAATATACGAGGTCCGATTGCTAAACCGTATTTTAATTTTGATGGTTGGAGTACATACGATTGGACGTGTAATTTGCATGGCGATGGAAATCTGTTCTCAACCTTGGAAGATCAGCTGCAATGGGAGACGATTTTACAGACGAAAAAAAGTAATGTATTCTCAAAAGAAATTCTCGGCAAAAGTCAAGCACTTATCGCAAATAGCAAGATAAAAAACTACGGCTACGGTGTAGAATTTGGAGAACACAAAGATGAAACCTATCGTTTTCATGGTGGATCAACTGGCGCTTGGAAAGCCATTACTACACGATTTGATACAGGGAATTTTGCAGTCGTAACTCTCATCAATACAGGAAAAGCTGATCCGATGATGCAAACCTTGCAAATGGCAGATGTACTCCTCAATAAAGCCAACGAAAAAGACAGTTTCCCAATTGTTCCTGCAAAAATAGGAGCAAAGGTAAGTGAAGAAGATATCTTAGGAATCTATCGTACAAAAGGCGGCTATATCATGAAATTTGAAAAACGTAATGGTAAATTATACATGATTCGTTCTGGCAGAAATGATATCGAGTTAGTTCGCGAAGCAGCCAATATTTTCCATCAAGCAAACGATGCGCCGTTCAAACAAGAATTTACCAAAAATAAAGATGATATTATGCAAATTACAGCCTATTATCCAACGGTTGCACCTTTTACACTGACACGAATTGAAAGTGATTTAAGCAAATTTGATTTCAAAGCACTCAACGGTTCTTTCGTCAACGATGAAACCAATGTTTCGTTCACTATTAAAAATGTTACAAAAGAAAACTACCAAATCACAATGGGAGAAGACACTATGAAAGGATTGTTAATTTATGACGATCAAATGCTGGTAGATGGTTACAATCTGTCATTTACAAAAGATGCCAATGGAAAGATCAATGAAATTTTTGTAGCATCTGGACGTATAGAAAACATGCGTTTTGTTCGACAGTAAAAGAACTACTAGAGATTTCGATTTCGTTCGTCAAAGTATTCATCAATATTGTTTTCATTTTGCTTTTTCGTTGCATACATACCGAGAAAGAAAAATACAATAATACCAATAACGATCAAACCAATTTTCATACGTTTATTTTTAAATATCAGACCATAAGATAAGGCAAAAGTTACACATCAATATATAATTTGATCAGTGCGATTTTTTAATATACTAATGTATCAATGTATAAATTTGATAATTTATCGATTATACATTCATAACAAAAGAACTTCAATCGTCAGTTCGAGTGCCAAATCTCCGATTTGGTGTATCGAGAACAGCTTTGAAGTTCATAGTATTTATCGATACAATTTTCTTCATTTCATTACGAAAATCACTCGAACTGACGCTTTTTTAATGTATTAATTTGAAAATGTGTAAATGTATTTCAAAAAAAGTGACGAGTTATACTAGTAACAGATTGCCACGCTACGCTCGCAAAGACGTTTCGAAGCATTTCAAATCCACAAATAAACAAACCCACAAATAAACAAATAAACAAATAAACAAATAAACAAATCCACAAAAAACAAAAACAAAAAAACAAAAGCGAAGCGCATCTAATAATATACCAATTTTAAAATGTACTAATGTATCAATGCCGTCAAATAACACTCACAAACTTACCAACTAAAATACCACTCATGCAACGCGAAGTTTAGGTTGAAAATACGCCTGTAAATACTGTCGAATATCTTTAATTTCCCCTTGATCGTCAAGTTTTACCGTGTGTTTGATCGTTTTATTCGTACGATTCAAAAAGGTAACTGTTAGCTTAGTGTCATGCAGTTCTAACTTTTCAATCTTCTGTAACGGAATTTTAAAATATCGTAATTTATAGCGCATTCCAATAAGATGAAAAACACCTCCAAGTAACAATACAAGTCCTGAAAAATTTTCTTTGCCTGTAAATAAGAGTGCCGCAAAAACAATTGCTAAAATTGTATAGAAAATTTTAATAAAATGATTAGACACATAGAAAAAAGTTAATACAGGCATCTCAGTTTCTTCCAACACTTCGCAGGTTTTCCAATTTCCATGATCACTAAAATAGAAGAAATCTTCAGTGATATTTAAGTAGCCTTTCTTTAAAACAAAATAACGTTTTTCCATAGCTGTCAAAATAAGGAAATATTGAGAAGTATAAAAATTTTAGTAAGATCTTCCGTAAGGAAATAAGGTGGATTTTGGTAAATAATCCTTCGCTGTAGATTTTCTTTCTGTACAAATATGAAAATGTTTTATTATTTAAGTATCTTACAAGTGACAAAATTAATTACAGAAAATTAGTATAACCAAAAATTAAAATTTACAAAGCTGCCCTGAAATAAATTTTCATTAAAAAACACTGGAAACCAATAATTAAATGAAAATAATTCAGAAGAAAGTTCATGAACTTAACCATTCAGAGCGCGAACAACTAGAAGCGTTAATTTACAGATACTACAATTCGGCTTCGCCAAAATTTATCTCAGATCGTCTCGGGACAGATTATGGATACGATATTGTTATGATCAAAAAAGGCGATATTGTACAAGGTGTCAATTTTTATCATCTGATAAAATACAAGGAAAAACGCTGGAAACGGACACATTTTATTTTGCATTTTGGACAAGTGATGAAGCGAAGCGGGTATCGAGGTAACATTATTTGGACCTTAGGAAATTGGTATTCGCGGCGAAACATTTCGTGGGTATTTTTACTTCAAAATGTTACTGCTTTTGCGTCTTTTATTTCCCCGAAAGCTTTTGAGCACTACATCCGTTTATTTCCAAGACATCATTTTGAATTGAAATCGGAGAAGGATCAACAAGTGCGTGAATTTATGGTAGATTACTTTACAAAGATTCGAAAGATTACAGTTTCTTACAATGACAATTACTGTTTTGACACGACCGATCTAGAAAAAGAAGATATTACTGCAGATTGGGACAGAGTGTATCGCGCCAAAAATGAAAAGATCAATCAACTATTTATTGAAAAAGGCATCATTACACGAGAAGGGAATCGCATCTACAAAATGCCGCGTCACATTACAGTTTGTGGTGTGCACAGACCGTTTCCGTATGATAAGAAGCTGCACTTGCCAAGCATAGCACAATTGGAAAATGTCCACTCATTGGAACGTATTGAAAACGACTTGAAACCTACAATCATCTCTAAAAAATAGCGAAAATGCCATCTTTACAAAGACTCAGTATCTATTGCGTTTTGCTATTCAGTGCATTTACCTGTATCTGTGTGCTCGCTACATTCTATCCTATTTGGGTAAGTATAGGAACGCATATGGTATTTCCAATAGCAGTCATGCTGATTTTTGGCATGTTGACACAATTCGGATACATCAAATTGAGTACCTTAATTTTTGGGAGATTGTTGATTATTTTGGCAGTATTTGGAATTGGCGATGAGTATATTGAAGTTGTATGGCTACTATTATTACAATGCAACATATTGGAAGCTACCATACTCGATTTTATAAAGAAAAAGTATTTCAATGTCGTCAGCGGATTGTTATTGTTAGGAAGTAGCTTCTATTTGGCATTGCGTTGGACAGGAAGTTATGTGCTTGTTGACAACGAAAACTATCTATTATGGATTTTTGCCTACACCATTTGGAATGCAAATTTTGTCACCATGCAACTATCAGGTGCCTACTTTACGCATCACTTTCTGATTTTGCTATCGCCGATTATCGCCTGTTTCGTACTATCAGATTTTTCATATTGGCTGATGTTTCGAGAAACTTCCCTGCTATTGGGCATCGCAACTTTAGCAAGCATAAAGGAAACGCTTTTCAGAATGGAGCAGGAGCCGCCATTTTCTGATTGGTTTGAGGAAATATATCAGTTTATCATTCAGAAGAAAACACAAATACTACTTTCAGGAGTAGTAGGAATCTGTATTTTGATTCAGCTATTTTTTCTTTAAAAATCACGCCGTATCTTTATAATGCAAAGAAAAACGGTTTATATAATGTATACATAATGTAAAAAATATTAAAAGCACTACCAAATGAATACTGAAGCTTTAAAAAATTATGCAAAGGAATTACGACAACGTAAATATCAGTCTGATGTAAATCGTTCCCTATTTCATTTCTTCAAATTTTTAGCATTTGTCATTGTATTTTTCATCGCGCAATTTTTGGTGCTAAAAACAGATATTGGAAGTGTCGCCTACATTGCCATCGCGATAGTCATTTCCTTCTTTCACGGTTTAACGTATCTCAGTTTATGGTTGATTGGACATGATTGTGGACACAGTGCATTCAGCAACAACAAGAAAATCAATCAATGGGTGGGAAGCATCGCCACTTCTTTTATGTTGATGAATTATGAAAACTTCAAAAGAAGTCACAACATGCACCACAACTTTGTCGGCAATATAGAAAGAGACGAAGCGTTTGGACCCAAAGCCAAGCGAAAAGACTTTCTAGTACAACGCATTGTACGTTGTATTGTATTGATTCCTTTCTTAGCGTATTTATTGGGCATTTTACTACCGAGTCTCACCAAAACGCCAGGCTATGTCAATTACTTTTGGCCCGATAAAACTAAAAAATCAATTCAGGCATTTGGCTTTGTGGTATTGCAAATTGTAGGATTGGTATTGATCGCTTCTTTTTTGCCTTTTATATATTTCACTTTCGTGGGAATTATTCCGATTCTAGTCTCTTGGTTATTTTTCCTCGTCACCACATTTTTAAACCATACGGGAGAACACACCAAATGGTATCCAAATAAAATATGGACGTATGATAAAGGTGTTTTCAATACCATCAACCTGAGTTATGGTCCAGTAATCGATTACTTTTTAATTGGTTTGGGGAGAGATCATTTTGCACATCACATCAATCCGAGCATTCCGCATTACAAGTTAAAACAAGCAACAGACTATATTGGCGAAACACATCCAAACAATCGAATTGTCAAAGGACACTTTTTTAAATTCATCTATTATTACTACAAATATTCCATCAAACGAATCTTTAAAGGATATTTTGTAGATAGCAATCGTCCGTTTACTTACAAGCAAACAGTTGAACCGAAAAAATAGTGCTGCTTATTTAAAACAATTCCAGATAAGGCTTAGATGATGTACACATAATGAATTACTGTGCTTTTTTCTTATTTTTATCCTAAAAAAGATTTAAGATGCTTCCGAATGTCGATATTAAGAATGAATTACTAAAGGAAAGATCAAATACGGTCAAAGAAGAAAATCTAACAGCTTGGTTGACTGATATTTTCGATCAGGTAGATAAATCAAGAGATGAAATCCGCCAAAAACTAAGTGGCGCTTCAGGTAATGATACTACGAACGAATTTGACATTGATAAAATAGACAGTGGCGCTATTTTCCACATCAGTCAGATTGAAAAAGTATGTATCAAATACAGATTACGTTTCCTAGACACCAAATATTTTAAGGGAGATTATCCAGAAGAAGCCATCACGTCCATTTCAGACATTGAAAAAACTCACAACACTACTTTAAGCGGTTTTAAAATCATTGCACCTTCAAAACTATTCGTGCTCAAAGAAGCTGATGATCCGTTATTATTTGCGCCCATTGGGAATGGATATTATCACTTAATTCACAAATGGGGAAATGATTTGAGCTTTTTTAGAAAGTTTAAATACTGGCCAGTTCGAAACGAATATAATTTCTTAGTATTCACCGTGATCGTAAGTTTGATAGGAACTTGGATGACTTATTCAATCTTTGCCAAAGAACCAAACTTTGCGTATGCAGCATTATTGTTTATGTTCCATTTCAAATCGGTCATCGCGGTTGCAATTTTCTACGGAGTATCGCTCGGAAAAAACTTCAACAAATACATTTGGAAGAGTATCTACAATAAGCTGAATTAACACAGCTTCTATTAAAATATATGTTAAAACGAGCGCAGTTGAGATTGATTTGAAATTATCAATTCTTAACTGTTCTCATGAACTAAGTTCGGTATCTATGATAATGCTCGAACTGACAAATTCATATTTTGTAATACCCTCTAGAACAACTTTTCAATTCTCTAACACACTTCCAATACGCTGTTGCAATTCAGGAATCACTTCTGCTTCAAACCAAGATTGATGCTGAGCCAAAAATGGTTTCTAGGAGATGGATGTGGTAATGGAAAAAATTTAGGGAAGTAACTTTCGTAATTCGCAACAGTTTCTGTTAGGGTCTTTCTTGCCTTCTATTGTAGATAATATTTTTGTGCATACTGTCCAACAAGCAACACTAATTCAGTTTCTTGCATTTTATCTAGCAATTTTTTATACCTAGTTTCGGCACATTCCTTTCGCGATGGCAAATCACCAGATTTTCTTTTTTCAGAATAACAAAATCCCATCGGAATTAACGCCAAATTCTTAGCATCGTAAAACATTTCATCAGAGACACACAACCAACTTCGCAATCGCTTCCCGCTCATATTGTTCCAAGGAATGCCATTTTGATGTACTTTCAAATCAGGCGCTTGTCCAATCAAAATAATCTTAGAAGCTTCGTGCGCAGACAAAATCAGGTTGATTCCGAAAGGCAGATAATCTTTAAAATAGTACAACCCAAGATTTCTTCTACTAAATCTTTCATGTTTAATTTGAAAATTTGTCAATGTGCTAATTTGAAAATGTAGCAATGCTATTCAAAAAACATTCACAAACTCACCAAAATGTTAATGTGTTAATTTGAAAATGTGTTAATGCCTATCAAAACAAACTCAAAAACTCAGCTACTAAACTACTAACATACTAAAATACCAAAGCAAAGCGTGACTTCTATTTAACGTGCTAGTTTGATAATTAGAAAATGTACCAATTTTATTCAAAGCACACTCACCAACTAACCAAAATGCCAATGTTTTAATTTGAAAATGTGTTAATTTGTTAATGCTTTTTAAAGCACACTCAAAAACTCACCAACTAAACTACCAACATACTAAAATACCAAAGCGATAGCGTGACCAACAGGCGAAGCCAATACCAACAATCCAACAGCAAAGCGCATCTAAAAGCGCAGCGATCCAAAGTGAAGTGTATCTAACAGCGCCAGCGCATCTAAAAATCTATTCCTTCACTTCCGGTACAAACTTCAACGCTACACCATTAATACAATGTCTCTTCCCAGTCGGTCGTGGCCCGTCGTCAAATACGTGACCTAAATGTCCGCCACAAGTTGCGCAGTGTTCTTCGGTACGTGCGTAGCCAATCTTATAATCGGTGCTGTAGGATACATTTCCTTCAATCTCTTGGTAAAAACTTGGCCATCCAGTTCCAGAATCGAATTTATGATCACTTTTAAACAAAGGTGTATTACAACCTGCACAGTGATAGGTTCCTTTCTCGTAATTTTTATTCAGTGGACTTGTAAATGAGCGTTCAGTTCCTGCTTCACGCAATACATAATACGCTTTCGGACTCAAAATCTTACGCCATTCTTCTTCAGTTTTAGTTACTTTAAAAGTTTCTTTTTCGGAATTCTGTGCCACTTGTTTTTGTGCAACAGTATTGCAACTAAAAAATAGGCCGACAAGGGCAACTAAAAAAATCTTTTTCATCTAATCTTCTTTAAAATTTCTATCTCAATTTTTACCTCAAAAATACGGTTTTTTACACAAATGGTCTGTCGTAACAAAAAATGAATCATTACGAAAATGTTTTCGGTTTAATATTCGGTTAACAGTCGCGCAATTATAGCAATTATGTCAAATTAATTCTCTAATTTTAAAGTCATTACTGATCATAAACCAGAAAAAGGGAACTAAATACAGAATGAAAGTACTTTTCTTTACCAAAGAATTTCCGCCATACGTATATGGAGGCGCAGGAGTTCACGTAGAATACTTAGCAGATGAACTCAAAAAACTAATGCAAGTTGAGGTGCGCAGCTTCGGCGATCAAGCAGTGCAAGATGAAAACTTAAGCATTACCGGATTTTTAGGCGATCATGAAAGCTTTTCGGAAACTGATAAAAAGTTGAAAACAGTTTTCAATACGATGAAGACCAATTTGCACATGAATGCCAACGGAATTGACGCTGATGTCGTACACTGTCACACATGGTATGCACAATTTGCGGGAATCATGGCGAAACTGTGTTATGGAAAGCCTTTGGTGATCACTACGCATTCGCTAGAACCGTTGCGTCCTTGGAAACGCGAACAACTAGGTCGCGGATACGATGCTTCTTCTTGGATTGAAAAAACAGCAATAGAAATGGCAGATGCGATCATTGCAGTGTCGGAAGAAACGAAAGTGGATGTATTGGAATATTTCAACGTGGCAGAAGACAAAATACAAGTCATTTACAACGGAATCAATCTAGAGCAATATCAATTTACAGAAGATACCAGCACACTTGAAAAATTCGGAATTGACACTGAAAAGCCATATGTATTATTTGTGGGACGCATTACACGTCAAAAAGGAATCATACACTTAGTCAACGCGATCAAACATGTAGACAAAGACACGCAAATTGTATTATGTGCAGGTGCGCCTGATACTGCTGAAATTGCAGAAGAAATGAAAAGCAGTGTAGCAGCCGTAAAAGAAACGCGCGACAATGTATTTTGGATTGAAGAAATGTTGCCAAAAGAAGAAATCATTCAACTCTATTCGCATGCAACGGTATTCTGTTGTCCGTCGATTTATGAACCGTTTGGAATCATCAACATTGAAGCAATGGCATGTAAAACGGCAGTCGTTGCGAGTGCAGTTGGCGGTATCAAAGAAGTAGTCATTCCAGAAGAAACAGGCATTTTGATTCCTGTAGAACAATTGAACGTAGCACCATTTGAACCTGTCGATCCAGAAAAATTCGCCAAAGATTTAGCCGATGGAATCAACAGAGTCGTCAATGATGACGCACTCAGAGCCAAGATGGAAGTAGCCGGAAGAAAACGCGTAGAAAATTTCTTTGACTGGAAAGCCATTGCAAAACAAACCGAAAACCTATATAAAACTATCATATAATTTACCATGATTAACAACAAAGTACTAAGTATCATTCTCGGAGGCGGACAAGGTTCTCGTCTATATCCACTCACAGCTGCACGTTCTAAACCAGCCGTACCAATTGCTGGAAAATATAGATTGGTGGACATTCCAATCTCCAACTGTATCAACTCTGATATCAAGCGAATGTATGTATTGACACAGTTCAATTCGGCATCGTTAAATAAGCACATTTCTAAAACCTATCACTTTAGTTTCTTTAGTTCGGCATTTGTGGATGTCCTTGCGGCAGAACAGACCATTTCGAGTGACAAATGGTTTCAGGGAACAGCCGATGCCGTACGTCAGAGCATGCATCACTTTTTAAAGAATGATTTTGAGTATGCGTTGATTCTTTCGGGAGATCAATTATATCAGATGGATTTTAACGATATGATCACGAAGCATGAAGAATCTGGAGCGGAAATTTCGATTGCGACGTATCCTGTAAATGCGAAAGATGCGACGTCGTTTGGAATCATGAAGACGAATGATGAAAACGTAATTACGTCTTTTATTGAAAAGCCTGCGGCAGATTTATTACCAGACTGGACATCGGAAGTAGGAGCAGACATGGAAAAAGAAGGTAGATTGTACTTAGCGTCAATGGGAATTTACATTTTCAACAGAGACTTGCTTATCAAACTCATGGACAATCCCGATACAGTCGATTTCGGAAAAGAAATCATTCCGCAAAGTATCGACAAACACAAAACGGTAAGTTATCAGTACGAAGGTTATTGGACAGACATCGGAAATATTGATTCCTTCTTTGAAGCCAATTTAGGTTTAACAGACGACATTCCAAAATTCAACCTATACGATCAAAAGAAACGAATCTACACCAACGCACGTATTCTCGCGACTTCTAAAATCTCAGGAACTACCTTGAACAATACGATTATTTCAGATGGTTGCATCATTCAAGCTTCTAAAATTGAGCGGTCTGTTATCGGAATTCGTTCGCGTATTGGAAACGATACCGTAATTCTCAATACCTATATGATGGGAAGCGACTCTTACGAATCTTTAGAAGAAATCCAGGAAAAGAAGATCGATATTCTCATGGGAATCGGGGAGCGTTGTTACATCAAAAATGCAATCATTGACAAAAACTGTCGTATAGGTGATGATGTAAAAATTCACGGCGGTCCTACCTTGAAAGATATAGAAACTGATACCTATTTCATTAAAGATGGAATTGTAGTGATCAAAAAAGATGCGATTATTCCTAAGGGGACAGTTATTCAATAGTGAAACTCAGTTTTGGGCAGCTTTTGCTGAACTTGATTCAGTACCTAAGCGCACACAAAACTGTAAGTTGAACTATCCCGATGAAAATCGGGATCTAAGAGAAACGTTATCTTATTAATGAAATCTAAACGTTGTTTAACGTCATGCTGAACTCGATTCAGCATCTCATTAAACTGATCTTTCAACTCTTATGGAAAACCGAAACTTGTGCTGAATTTATTTCAGTATCAAGTTCGGCTTGACGCAGAAATAAAATTTTACATATTCAAACAAAATCCTGTTCATGTAACAGGATTTTTTGTTTTTGAGAATAAATATGATTTAGTTATCAGTAACAAAGCTGGCGAAAGAGAAACATATTCGTTAAAATTAAGTTAAAGAAAGCATTCATCTGTTAAAGTATAATGGAATACCCAAATAGAATATATGGAGTCAATAGAATGTTTGTTACATTTGGTGCAACAACAAATTAATCAACCACGCATGAAAAAACCACTACTCTTATTACTTGTCTGTTTGTTAGGAATAAGTCAAGTAAGTGAGGCACAGCGAAAATCTAAAAAAAAGAACGATACAAAAGCACCCTTGGAATCCATTTCGATTTCTGGACTTTCTTGGCGAAATGTGGGTCCTGCGTTAACTTCAGGACGTATTTCAGATTTTGCTTTCAATCCTAACAATCCATTCGAATATTATGTAGCAACTTCCTCAGGAGGTGTTTGGAAAACTGTCAATTCAGGAGTTACTTACAAACCTATTTTTGATGCACAAGGTTCGTATTCTATAGGTTGTATTACGATGGACCCTAACAATTCCAATGTAATTTGGGTAGGAACAGGAGAAAATAACAACCAACGTTCTGTTGCCTATGGCGACGGATTGTACAAATCGGAAGATGGCGGAAAATCATGGAAACATGTTGGGTTGAAAAACTCGGAGCACATCGGAAAAATTATTGTACATCCCGACAATTCTAATGTTGTCTATGTAGCGGCTATCGGTCCGTTATGGAGCAAAGGTGGCGACAGAGGATTGTACAAAACAGAAGATGGCGGAAAAACTTGGAAAGCTATCCTTACGGTAGATGAGCACACAGGTGTCAATGACATTGTAATGGACCCAAGAGATCCGAATGTATTATACGCCTCTACTTTACAAAGAAGACGTCATGTGTATACCTATGTTGGCGGCGGTCCAGGTTCCGGAATGCACAAGAGTACGGACGGCGGAGCTACATGGACTAAGATCAACAAAGGATTACCGAATGAAGAATTAGGTCGTATCGGTTTAGCCATTTCACCAGCCAATCCAGAAATTATTTATGCGATTGTAGAAGCTGCCAATCGAAAAGGTGGATTTTATGCATCTACCAACAGAGGTGCGAGTTGGGAAAAGAGAAGTGGTCATGTCACTAGTGGAAATTACTATCAAGAAATTATTGCTGATCCAGTCGATGAAAACACAGTATATTCTATGGATACGTGGATGTCTGTTACGCATGACGGCGGAAAAAGTTTTCAATTGGTCGGCGAAGATACCAAGCACGTAGATAATCATGCCATGTGGATCAATCCGCATAACAACAAACACTGGGTTGTAGGTTGTGATGGTGGAATTTATGAAACTTATGATGCAGCGAAAACGTGGGATTTTAAAAAGAATTTACCCGTAACACAATTTTACAAAGTAGCAGTCGATAACGATTTTCCTTTTTACAACATCTACGGAGGAACCCAAGACAACTTTAGTTTAGGTGGTCCATCAAGAGTGTTAACTAATCACGGAATTCGTAACTCAGAATGGTTTATTACCAATGGTGGCGACGGATTTGAATCGCAAATAGATCCTAATAATCCCAATATTGTATATGCACAATCGCAATACGGAGGTTTGGTACGTTTCGATAAGAAAAGTGGTGAAACTGTGGGAATAAAACCAAAAGCAGGAAAAGGAGAAAATGCCTATCGTTACAATTGGGACGCACCTTTAGCAGTAAGCAAGCACGTGCCAGGAAGATTATATTTTGCAGCAAACAAAGTATTCCGATCAGATGATTATGGAAACAGTTGGGATGTGATCAGTGACGATTTATCACAACAAATCGATAGAAACACCTTAAAAGTATACGATCGTGTCGTAAGTATTGATGCAGTAGCTAAAAATGGTTCTACATCGCCTTACGGAGCGGTTGTCGCTTTCTCGGAATCGCCACAAAATAAAAACTTGTTGGCAGCAGGAACGGATGACGGATTGATTCATATTTCAGAAGATGGAGGAAACTCTTGGAAGAAAATAGCGAGCATTCCCGGCGCACCAAAACAATCGTATGTAAACAGTGTGTACTTATCGAGACATGATGAAAATGTAATTTATGTAGCATTTAATCATCATAAATACGGAGACTTTAAACCATATATTTTCAAATCTACTGATAAAGGTTCAAGCTGGACAGCCATCGCGTCTAATCTGCCAGAACGCGGCAGTATCTATGCGATTGAAGAAGATCATATAGATAGCAACTTATTATTTGTTGGAACCGAATTTGGTGTCTTCTTCTCACCAAATAAAGGACAAAACTGGAAAAAATTAGGAAATGGATTGCCAACCATTGCCGTACGCGATATTGCCATTCAAGAGCGTGAAAATGATATAATCTTAGGTACCTTTGGACGTGGTTTTTATGTGATGGATGATTATTCTGTATTGAGAAACATAGAAAATGCCAAACCAACAGAAAAAGCGAAAATCTATCCGATTCGTCCTGCATTGATGTGGGAGCAAAGCAGTCCGTTAGGTTTGCCAGGGAAATCTTTCCAAGGAGATAATTTTTACACGGCACCAAATTTAGGACCAGAAGCACTCATTACATATTATTATAATGATAGCTTTACCAGCCTAAAGAAAAAGCGTCAGAAGAACGATAAAAAGCTAGTTAAAACAGGAAGTGATGCACCGTATCCAAGCTATAATGATTTAGTAGCAGAAGCAAACGAAGGCAAACCAGAATTGATGTTTACGATCAAAGATACCAATGGCAACATCATCAAAAAGGAATTTAGAGGTGTTTCAAAAGGTGTACAACGTTTCCATTGGGATTTGCGCTACACACCACAAAATCCAGTGAATTTAAACAGATCTTCATTCTACAATCCATTTAGTGGAAAAGACGAAGGAACTTTGGTAGAGCCAGGAACCTACACTGTGGAAATGGGACTTTTACAAGATGGAGTCGTGGAATCACTAACAAGTCCAGTATCTTTTGAAGTAAAAGCATTGAACAATGTTGAATTACCAGCGAGCAATCGTGCCGAAAAAGTAGCATTCCAAAAAGCCATTGCCAAAGTACAAGCAGACATGGGAATTATTGGCAGATTGCTATCTGAATCCAGAGAAAAATTAAGACATATTAAAGTTGCTATCAAACGTGTAGAAGCACCAATCGAAAACTTTACTGGAGACGTAAAAGCGATTGAAGAGGATTTAAAGATGATACAATTACGACTCTACGGCGATTCTGTAAAACGCCGCTTAGATATGGATCAGCCTTTGTCGGTGGCAAGTCGTTTGGGAAGCATCGGATACGAGCAAAAATACTCAACTGCAAAACCAACACAAACCCATAGAGACAGCTACGAAATCGCAAAAGAGGAAGTCGCAGCGATCAAAGTACGCGTGGAACGTATGTATAATGAAAACCTAAAAGCTTTAGAACAAAAATTAATTCAAGCTGGTGCGCCGTATTCTCCAGGACGTGGGCAGGAGTATAAGGATTAAGGATTGTTTGATAGAAAGAATATAGTAAAACGACTGTGTGTAGGCATGGTCGTTTTTTTAGTCTTGGAATCTAAACTGTTTGAAGAGGTTGTATAAAATCAATTGATTATACTACTTATCTAAAATCAGAGTTTTTAAATCTTTATAATCTTCATGCAAAAGATATCCAGCTGTATAATATATCCTTAAGTCATCAAGAATATTAACATTTTTATAGGTTGTATCCCTTTCTATGATTTCATTTAATCTTCTTCCTAGATGTTTTCTTAATTTATTTCTAGTGTCTTCAATCTTATTCATTAAAAAGGTATAATTACTGTTAGTCAAACTACCGCCTTGAAAATCATCATTTATACTTTTTGTCAACAGTAATATTTGTTGAATACCAATAATAATTTGGTCAATAATTTTTGTTTGTTTATCTAACACTCTTGGTCTTTGAAAGGGCAAATCGATATCTTCTGGAACATTTCCAACAATGTATTCATTCGAATCTAATTCTGTATTGGCAGGAAAGTATGCATTAATTACATCTACAATTTTATGAAAGTATTTTGACTGTTTTCGAAATGATAATATATACAATAAGAAAGAAAATACTGAGACGAATGAAATAATAAAGGTTGAAAAGAAAATCAAAATAGTTCTCCATTCGCTGAGACTACCTCTATCATATTTTGTTTTGTAAAGGTCATAAAAATTCATTTCTTTAAGCGGAGAGTGCTGTGAATTGGTATTTTCAACTCCCAAATTAGTAGCGATGATATCTGAGTATTCTTTCATCAATCGGAGCACATCCAATATGTCTTTGTTTGGAATATCTTTGGAAGAAATTAACCATGCATATGAACCTAAAGCAGATACATTTGCAGAGTTTTTATAAATTCCTTTACCGAAGGCTTCATCTTCTGCTGATTTGAAATCTGTAAGTCGTAGATTTAAATCATTTTTTATGTTTAATTCAGATACAAAGGAAGGATCTACGCTAATTAACATGAAGTTATCATCTTGTAAAAGTGCTTTTACATCTTTAATAGGGGCTCCAGCAATAGTAAAAAGAATATCTATTTTATTTTCACCTTCGTATGCTTGTTGAATAGTATATAGTCCTTCTTTGGTTGTAAGATTATATATTTCCTGAGTCTCATCAATATTTTTATCTTTAATCTGTTGATTTAATTCGCTCAATATATAGCTAGCAATAACAATAGAGCCACTACCAACAGGACCAGTACTTATCTTAGAATTTGCAAAAAGTTCAAGAACAGCGTCATCAGTATTAGAAGATAGTACAGGAGGATTTTCGTAGGAGAAAAGTTTAGCATATTTATTATTCTTATCTATTCGTAGAATAATGTGCATTCTTTCAATATATAAAGGCGCAATGTAATTTAATTCGTCCCTAATAAAATCTTCTTTTTTAATGGTTTCCTCCTGAACCAAACCAAAAGATCCGGGAGTAGTTAATACTTCAATGGCATTCTCAGAGCCTCCACTAGTTTGTTTATTTTCAATCTCAAAAGATAGGTTTTCATCTCTAATACCCGATTGAATCGTAGATACAATGGTATAATAAACGCCTTTTTCTCCCCCAGAAAAAAACTTATAATTTGGAGTCTGAACTATTCTGCGCATAGAACGTAAAATATTACTATTGGGTTCTACAGTATTTATGATTATTAAGTACAAACCAATTGAAACTATTAAACTAATTATTAATAAAAAGGATTTCCAAGTCAATCCTATTTTCCCTTTTACTATTTGTCCTAGTCCATCTATTATATTTTGCTGCATGATATGTTGTAATAAAAACGGGTTATTTTAGTATTAATAAATGTAAAATAAAGATTACAATTATGAATGCGGATTTCCGTAATCAAAGATGAATTTTAATAAAAGAGTTTTATTAATGAAATTAAAATAATAATGCACAACTGAATCAAGTTTAGAATGACGTAAGCAGTTTAATTTATATTGTGGTATCTTTTTGATAAGATTCTCACTCCCCAACCTTCACAATATTCTTCGGCCAAGGATCTGGAAATTCGCCTCCGTATTGCCAATAACTGAGTTCTTCTTCGGTGAGGAAACAGGTTTTTAAAGCTTCGGTAAAACGATCGACCTGTGCTTTGTCGCCAATGACAGTCAAATGACAGTGACGGTCTCCAAAACGTCCAGGTTCTTCGGCAAGTTTCTCTTTGAGCGCTTCAATTTCGTTATCTAAAAGTCCGTTGTCACTTTCTTCTACAATACCCGCGCGCCAATAGCCTATCAATTCTAAATTAATGCTTCCCGCAGCTTGATTCCATAGCAATGACATTTTATCACGTGTAGGAAGCCAAAAAAAACCTTTGCTTCTGTAAATTCCCTGATCGAGATAGTTATGACATACATCCCACAAACGTTTTGGGTGAAAAGGGCGATCATCTTTAATTACTCTGGTTGCTATATTATACGGACGATCTCCCTCAGATTCTGCATCCAAGGCAGGTTTTAGTTCTTTGACCAATTGTGCGACTCTGTGAAAATCGTAGGTAGGCATTTCTAACAAATGTTCTATTGGCAATTGTCCAAATAATACTGAAAGAATGGTCACAAACGGATTGATCGGTTGTATATATTGGGCAATCTCGCTCAACTTTTCTTGTGGAATACGATCTGCTTTGGTCAAAATCAAATGACTGCAAAACATGATTTGTTCTACTAACAAATTGATCATATCTCGTTTTTGGTTCTGCAAATTCTGTTGCATTTTAGGCACTAACTGCTCCCCGAAGTTGTAATCATGTGCCAACATCAGACTGTCTACCAATGCCAACACACCGGTAAGTTTTAAATGCGATTGCTGCTGAAAAAATTCAATCAATGGCATCGGATGGCAACTTCCAGACGTTTCAATAATGATCAAATCGGGATTTTGCGCAGCTAATAACTTCTTCAATGCTTCATCGAGTTTTTCTAACCCTTTCTTGCTACTCAGCACACAAGAATGAATCGATTCCAACATAAAATCATTCTCTTCCACCACTTCCGTACTGGCGATGAGTTCTCCATCCACATCAAGTTCACTCATATCATTCACCACAGCGCACACAGGAATATTTTTCTTGCTCGATTGATTAAGCAAATTTCGAAATAAAGTAGTTTTCCCAGAACCTAGAAATCCATTGAGGATGACTATTGGAATTACATTTGATGCCTTTTGTTTGGAAGTATTCAAGCTGTTATAATTTTATTGAGAATCAGGCTGTAAAATTAGTCTTTTTTAAGGAGGAATAAAATTACGTTTTGACTTCATTTGATGTTTGTTTAATACAACACAAAAAGTGTATTTTACAAAATCTTCTATTAGCTTACAACCTTCATGCGCTTCGCTTTTTTGGCACTATAATTTAGTAACAACGAAAGAATTAAAAACAGTGCTGTTGCTAGCAATTCTTTTTCATTATGTGCAATATATATTTTAATCGTTGAAAAATCAATTTCCGCAGGATAATGACTCAATGTCAATATGATCATAATTTGCATTGCGTACAAATAGATTACCATCAAAATTAATTTAGGAATCCGTGTCCAGCGATGTATATGAAAGCGTTGCTGTTCATGCTTGCGATAGAAAAAGGTAAAAAGTGCCACCGCTAGTACAGTAATGATCAAAACAGAAATTATGTTATTATTTTCAATTTTAAGCGTATCATCAAATAACCAAAAAATACCAGATACTACTTGTGTAGATTTAAAAAAAATAAGAAATACCAACATGCCTTTTAAATACGGAATCATTTTATTGCGAAAAAATACACTTTTGTGTACTTTTTCAAATTCGGTAGTTAGCTCTTGTACTTTTCCAATTCTACGTTTGGCTATAATGAACGCTTCTTCTGGACTGAGTCCTGCACGTTGCAACGTTTCCATTTCATCCCACAAATGACTTTCCAATTCGCACACATTATCACGGCTCATTGTGGGATGTTGCAATAATTGTTTTTTCCACGCCGCGATATGATCAGTTAGGTTAAATTTGGCTTTATATTCATAATTTTGTGATGATTTGATTCATGAGTATCCAATTTTGTTTTTTCGTATCAAGTACTGTTTTACCGGTATCACTAATGCTATAGTATTTTCGCTTTCTGCCTGATTCAGAAACTTTCCAGTACGATTCAATCAGTTTTTTCTTTTCCAACTTATGCAATACAGGATACAGTGTTCCATCGGCATAAGTAATTTGTCCATCAGATAGTTCTTTTACCTTTTGAATAATTTCATAACCATACGATTCCTGTTCTGAAAGTACCGATAGGATAATTGGAATGGAGGAAGCGCCCACCAATTCTTTTGACAATTTGTCCATAGTTAGAATGTTTTTTGCGTTTTTAAATCAATATTTTGTAAAAGTGCTATCAACTTTGGATCTGACGGTCGTGGTGTATTATGATCGACAATATTGCCTTCAGGATCTATTAAAATGTATCTTGGAATTCCATATACACCATACGCTTCATGAAATGAATTATCTGTTGCTAACAACTGAATTCCAGATAATGTATTTTCTTTAATTGCCTTGCGCCAAGCTTTTTTATCCTTGTCACTAGAGATGCTGACAAATGTAATATTACTATCTTCAAATGCTGTTTCTAGTTTCTTTAAATATGGTATTTCCCCAATACAATTGCCACACCAACTTGCCCATAAATCTACAAAGACAAAGGTTCCTTTAAAATCGTCTAATGAATGTGTACCACCATTGTAATTTTCAAAATTGACAAATTTTGGGGATGCTGTCCCTTTTTTAAGTTTGGTAAACCGAAGATACAAATCGTTCATATTATTTTTTAGCTCTGAATTGTCACCTGTGTAATATTTTTTGAAATCTTTATACGTAGCGTTGATATCACTTGAATTTTTAAGCGCATGCAAACACATATCTGCTATGATTTTATTTTTTATAAATTGATCTGGGATGATCGCATCCAAATCCTTAATCGCACTGATGTAGCTATTATAAGAAGGATTTGTTTGTATAATTTGATCATTTTTTCGGGATAATTCTGCCATATAATATTCATACAGCAAACGCGAATAACCACCGAACTTCTCGTAATGTGCTGCATTTGCGTAATCAATATCTAATTCACTTTTGGAAATAGCAGAAGGATTTTCAATTTCATTAAATAGCAAATACAAATACAGATAACTAAGATACTCGTATTGAATATTTGTTTTTTCATACGTCTCAATAGCTTTTGGAAGCTTAGCGTCTGTCAATAATTGAAGTTGTTGTTCTTTAATAGTGTTTAAAAAATCTCTAAATTCAGCTTCTGTTTTCCCGTCGCCATATGGATTGAAAAACACTTTTTTTCGTCGCTTTTCCACATAATAGTTGCTAATGTCCACATCGTTACCAGTAATATGAATACCATTTTTGTCAAATTGGGTGACATCATATTCAAATCTATACCTATTGTTCGGTTGTAAATACACAGAAATTGGAAAATTGCTGCCGTCGTATATATAATATATTCCTTCTTTTGCGGTGATGGTATCATGAAATTTTCCTTCGGAATCCAAACGAATATGCATGTCATTTTTTTCAAAACCATATCCAGATTCCAGTGAAAAACCCTCTTTAGCATTTTTGATAGTTCCACTTATAATAATAGTATTGGAAGGTTTTTCTTGGCACGCAATACATAGGAATACAATACATCCCAAAAGACAATAAAGTACACTTTTCTTTTTCATAAGAAATCATTTTTAGGTAACTGTACAAATATACTTAGAAGTTCTATGTATATAAACAAAATTATCACTTTTTTTGCTGTATTCCTACTTGAGATTGTTTTTTGGATTAAACCATTCTCAGAATTTGATGTCATATCAGTATCTTACATTAAAATAAACACTATGAGACCGTTACTAATTGTTTTAATTTTTTCCTTATGTATTTCCTGTTCTTCTGATGATACCACGCAAACGAATACTTCAACAGCAAACACACTCACGGAAAGTTTGGTAGAATTGGGAGTTTCCTACGGACCCGAAACGCGACAATTTGTTGATATTTACAAAGCTGCATCCGATTGCCCAACACCAATTTACTTTGATGCGCATGGCAACGGTGGAAATACAAGTTTGCCAAGCACTATGATCAATGCGCTGAATGCAGAAGGAATATCTATAATTGCATGGGAATCGCTTACCTCAATTAATACACCAGACGACCTTACTACAGGATGGAATGATGCTGAATTGATGTTTCAATGGATACTAGATAATGCAGCAACCTATAATTTTGATACTTCCAAAATGATCATCGGTGGTTCATCACGAGGCAGTATTTTAAGTTGGAAATATGGACACAAGGGCGATCCAAATATCAAGGGACTGTATATGTACAATGCACTTCCCGAAGGTGTATGGCAAGATCCGAATTTATGGTATCCACCAAATGAAGTCACAGCAGCCTCGCCACCAATCTACTTTGTATATAAAAGAGAACCAGGTTGTGCAGATGATCTAGTAAATCCTGACATTCACGATCCAAATTTCGGATTCACCATTGTAGATACGTATACCAATTTGGGAATTGGCGATCGAACAACATTGGTGCATAGTATTGGAGAAACAGACAATACAGATAGGTATCAATTCTTAGTCAATTTTGCACTTTCGGTACTCAATACATGTCCATAATGTAGCATCAAAAACAAAATTTCAATATAAAATCAGTATTCAAAATTGTATTTGTAGTGTAACTTAGTATTTTACACGATAAAAATTGTTCATCAAATTAATTAGCATACGAAGAAAGATCATAAACGGTTTACAACAGAACGTTTTACATTGACAGGTTTCTTGTAGCGACTATACAGATATACCGAAAACACATATTCTACTCCAATAAACCAAAACCACAGATTTGTAAAAAAATCATAATGATTTCCTCCTTCGGGAATAATAAATACAGGAACTGTAATGCATGCATCTAAAATAACTGTTATAAAAAATAATAGCAGTCCTAAGGTCAGTCCATTGGTAATAGTATTGTTGCGATAGTAAAATGCAGCACCTAAAATTGAGGCAGGAATAATCGCAATTGCCAATACAATATTCGATTGAAGTTCTGGATTTTCTAGTATCGGTAGATAGTATGATCCAATATAAAATGTAATCCCAATAACATAGACCAAAAGACTTGAACATATTACTTTTTTTAAATTGATTGTTTTCATTGTTTTTAAAATTTGTTTGTTTGATAGCACAAAACTATGAAGACACTCTACGGATTTTTTGACTGTAAAAGCCAATGTTTTATCATTTTACGCCAACCTAAATTTCAATAAAAAATCAACTTTTTATCATTTAACAATTTAATAATCAACACGCAAACGTTATAGTTTCGCAATTCCTGACATTATCGTTAAATGGGTAGTGAAATTGCCATTTATTTTACTAATTTCGAAAATTAAAACACTAATTATTCCGAAAAATGCAAAATCAAAGACGTGTCGTGATCGATCATATTTCACCACAATTAAACGGCGGTGAATTTTTTATCAAGCGAATTGTAAACGAAATTGTAACTGTAGATGCTCATGTATTGGTAGATGGGCACGATAAGATTGCTGCTTCCGTTTTATACAAACATGAAAAAGAGCGCACTTGGAAAGAAGCGCGCATGCATGAGAAAGGAAATGACGAATGGCAAGCGTCGTTTGTGGTTGAAAAACAAGGTTTCTATACGTATAAAGTTGAAGGTTGGGTTGATTATGGCTTAAATTGGCAACACGGTGCAGAACGTAAGATTGATGACAATCAGCACATTGTTTCGGAATTGTTAGAAGGCGCAGAGTTGTTAAAACCCTTACTAAAAAAAGCCACAAAAGCAGAAAAAGATTATTTAGGCGAATGCATTGAAGCATTTAAAGATGCAGCGCAATATGACAAAGCCATTACAGAAGCAAAAAGCACGCGCTTACACGAAATCTTCTTAAAATATCCAGAAAAGCATTTAGCAAATACTTCACACGATTTACAAATATATGTAGACCGTAAAAAAGCACAGTTCAGTACGTGGTATGAATTTTTTCCACGTTCGGCTTCAGAAACGGAAGGACAACACGGAACCTTCAAAGATTGCGAACGTCTCTTGGGACGCATTGCAAACATGGGATTTGATACCTTGTACTTTCCGCCAATTCACCCGATTGGAGAAGTAAACCGTAAAGGAAAAAACAATACGACAGAAGCTAAAAAAGGCGATGCAGGTTCGGCTTGGGGAATTGGTTCACAGTACGGTGGACATAAAGATATTCACCCAGAATTAGGAACGATGGACGATTTTAAATCGCTCGTTGCCAAAGCAAAAGAGTACGGAATTGAAGTCGCGATGGATTATGCCTTGCAAGCAGCGCCAGACCATCCTTGGGTAACGTCGCATCCAGATTGGTTTAAATGGCGTCCAGATGGAACGGTACAATACGCCGAAAATCCACCGAAAAAATACCAAGATATTCTGCCAATTTATTGGGAAACAGAAGATTATAAAAACTTATGGAAAGAGTGTTTAGACATTTTATATGTTTGGATTGATTGTGGAATTCGCGTCTTCCGTGTGGACAATCCGCATACAAAACCCTATTATTTCTGGAATTGGATCATTGCAGAAGTAAAGAAAAAATTCCCAGATGTGATCTTTCTCGCGGAAGCGTTTACCAAGCCAAAAGTAATGCAACAATTGGCAAAACAAGGCTACACGCAATCATACACGTACTTCACGTGGAGAAACAACAAACACGAACTTACGGAGTATATGACGGAGTTAACGCAGACCGATCAAAAAGAATACATGCGTCCAAATTTCTGGCCAAATACACCAGACATCAATCCGTATCATTTGCAAGGCGCGAATGAATCAAAGTACATTCAGCGCTATGCATTGGCAGCAACCTTAAGTTCGAATATTGGAATTTACGGGCCTGTATTTGAACAGCAAATTGACGAAGCGATTCCTGGAAAGGAAGAATATTATATGTCAGAGAAGTTTCAGGTATGTCATTACGATTGGTTTAAAGAAAACAAATTGACAACCTTAATTTCTCGCATCAATCACATTCGTCACGAGCACGAAGCGTTGCAACAAACCAACAATATCAAATTTTGCCACATTGAAAATGAAAACCTCATCGGTTTTTACAAGTGGAATCAAGATAAAACAAGCGAAGTTTTAATCATTATCAGCCTAGATCAATACTATCCACAACAAGGAATGGTACAGTTGCCATTGCAGGAATTGGGCATACATCACGGTCATAAAGTAGAAGTACACGATTTGGTGACTGGCAACAGTTACAATTGGTATGACGAATGGAATTTTGTAGAGTTGCATCCTACATTGCCGTTTCATATCTTTAAGATCACTAAATAAACCTGCTGATATGACTAAAAAAACCACCAAAACCAAAACGAATTATAACTTCAACGATCCTTGGGAAAACCTGCTCGAAAACAAAAACTTTGTCAAGGCATTTCTCTCAGATGTATTGGAAGATTATATTACGAAGCAACGTTGGTATGGTGGCAAGGCAAGCAAATTGAAATACATTGAACTGTCTGAATATTTCCGCATTCAACAGCACGGTGAAGTGTATTACGGATTGATCTTAGAAGTGAATTTTGTAGAAGCATTCTATCAGCATTATTTCTTACCGATTGCGTTTGTGTCGGATGAAAGTTTTGCTAAGGAAGATCGCATTTTGCCAATCAGCATTAAAGATCAGGAAGGATTTATTATTGACGCGATTAACTTAGAAGCATTTCGCAAGTTGGTTTTTGAGCGAATTGTTACGGCACTTCCCAACGATCAAACACGTGTGCAATATCATAAAAGTTTAGAGTTTCACGACGAATACAAATCGTCTCGTTTTATGGGCTTGGAGCAGAGCAATACGTCTATTGTATACAATGAAAATTATGTGTTGAAATTCTTCCGCAGAATCTACGCGAATAAAAATCCCGATTACGAAATGAGTCGATTTTTATCGGAAAAAAAACAATACAAAAACACGCCTGCGTATTTAGGAAGTTTAAGCATTGTAGATTCCGACAAGGAAAACATCACCATCGGACTCATGCAAGAAATGGTTCCCAATGAAGGTGATGCATGGGATTATATGTTGAAAGAATTGCACAAAGTATTTCTAACGCTGGAATCGAAAAAGATCAATGTAAAACACTTACCAAAAACGGAACTTTTTGAACGTTTAGGCATTCGCGATGTACCGCCGCAAATCATTGATTGGGTTGGACTGAATCTCTTCTTAAAAGTGCAAAAACTGGCGACACGAACGGCAGAAATGCACGTGGCACTCGGAAGTGAATTTGAAGAAACTGCCTTTACACCGACACATTTTAACGGCGATTACACAGTTTGGTTGAAAAACAGATTGCTCTATCAATTCCAGAATCGTCTGAATACCGTAGAAAACAATCTGCACAAACTAGAAGGGTTGTCGTTAACATTGGCGCAAGACTTTTTAGACCAAAAAAACAGCATTCGTAAGCGTTTGGTGAACTTCGATTGGACCAAATTAAAAGGCGAACGTATTCGTGTACACGGAGATTATCACTTGGGACAAATTCTCGTAAAAGATGATGATTTCTACATTCTAGACTTTGAAGGTGAACCCGAAAGTACCATTCGCGATCGTAAAGTAAAACAGCCGCCATTAAAAGATGTTGCAGGCTTGTTCAGAAGTTTTCACTATGCGATTTATGCCACGATTTTTAATCATAACGAAAAATACAACTGTCAGCAAGATGAATTATTTGAAGCTGGCGAATTGTTATACACATACTTTATCGGTGTGTTCTTAAAGACGTATATTGAAAAAATTCAAGATGCCAATTTAAACATTGGGTATAGTCAAGAACGCATCTTTTTATTAAAATATTCATTGCTCGAAAAAGCGATCTACGAACTTGGGTACGAACTCAATTCACGACCGCTTTGGGCTGTCATTCCACTCAAAGGAATCGCAAACATTATCAATCACTAATCATTTATGGCAAAAGTAATTCCACACAGTCTCTTTACAGATTTCGATATCAATCTCTTCAAAGCTGGAAAACATTACAAACTTTATGAAAAATTTGGCTCGCACATCATCACCGTTGATGGAGTAGAAGGAACGTATTTTGCAGTTTGGGCACCAAGCGCAAAAACGGTTTCTGTGATTGGCGATTTTAACTTTTGGATTGAAGGTGAACACCAACTCAATGTGCGTTGGGATTCCAGCGGAATCTGGGAAGGATTCATTCCGAATGTTGGAAAAGGCAGTATTTACAAGTACAAAATTCAAAGTCATCACGGTGATATTAAGACTGAAAAAGCAGATCCGTATGCACGTCGTTGTGAGCATCCGCCAAAAACAGCTTCTGTTGTTTGGAATGCTGATCACGATTGGAAAGATACCAAGTGGATGAAAAAGCGTAAAAAGCACAATGCCTTAGATGCGCCTTTTTCGGTGTACGAAGTGCATTTAGGTTCGTGGAAACGCAAACAAGAAGAAAACCGCTTTTTAAGTTATACGGAAATGGCTGACGAATTGGTGGCGTATGTAAAGGAAATGAACTTTACACATGTAGAATTGATGCCAGTGATGGAATATCCGTACGATCCAAGTTGGGGTTATCAATTGACAGGATATTTTGCACCAACCTCGCGATTTGGCTATCCAGAAGAATTCAAATTATTGGTAGATAAACTACATCAAAATGACATCGGAATCATCTTGGATTGGGTTCCGTCGCACTTTCCAGAAGATGCACACGGACTCGGTTTCTTTGATGGCACACACTTATACGAACATCCAGATCGCCGCAAAGGCTATCATCCAGATTGGAAAAGTTTGATTTTTAACTATGGAAGAAACGAAGTGAAATCGTTCTTAATCAGTAATGCGATTTTTTGGCTCGATCAGTATCACGCCGACGGTTTGCGTGTAGATGCGGTAGCGTCCATGTTATTTTTAGATTACTCTCGAAATGACGGCGAATGGGAACCAAATCAGTTTGGCGGACGTGAAAATTTAGAAGCGATTGCTTTTATGCGTGAAATGAACGAAGCGGTGTATGAAATGTTTCCAGATGTACAAACCATTGCGGAAGAATCGACTTCGTTTCCGATGGTATCGCGTCCTGCGAGTATTGGCGGACTTGGTTTTGGTATGAAATGGATGATGGGTTGGATGCATGATACGCTTCAGTATTTCGGCAAAGAACCAATCTACAGAAAGCATCACCAGAACGATTTAACGTTTAGCATGACCTATGCGTTTACGGAAAACTTTATGTTGCCGTTGTCGCATGATGAGGTTGTGTATGGAAAGCATTCCATCTTAGGAAGAATGCCAGGTGACGAGTGGCAGCGTTTTGCAAATATTCGTTTGTTGTACAGTTATATGTTTACGCATCCAGGCGCGAACTTACTCTTCCAAGGAGCAGAATTTGGACAAAGTGAAGAGTGGAATTTTCAACAAAGTCTCGATTGGCATTTGCTAGCATACGACGTACACAAAGGTGTAAAAGAATTGATCAAAGATCTAAACACATTGTACAAAAAAGAGCCAGCCTTACACGAAAAGCAATTTTCCGCAGAAGGTTTCGAGTGGATTGATTACAACGATTCGGAGAATTCAGTATTGTTATACATCCGCAAAGGGAAAAAGCCAGAAAACGATTTGGTGATTGCCTGTAACATGACGCCAATTCCACGCGAAGACTATCGTATTGGGTTGCCAACAGAAGGGAAACTGCAAGAAATCTTCAACAGTGATTTACAACAATATGCAGGAACCAATGATTATGTAAACAAAGGAAAAATTACTACAGAAGAAAAAGATTGGCAATACCGAAATCATTCTGCTGAGATTACTATTCCGCCATTGGGAATGGTTGTGTTGAAATATGTTTCTTAAGTAAATATTTATTCTTAAAACAGAAACAAAAAGAAGCGACGTGAATCAAATATTCGCGTTGCTTCTTTTTTACAGATAAGATTATGCCTACTAACCTTCCGTATACTCTATGATTTCTTCTGAAATTTTAATAGTAGCTTCTATAATTTTCGTACATACATAACCTGCAGTACACGTAAATGAAGCTGAATAACCTCCTTTTACATGGGAAGCTTCAAAAGTTGAAATCGTTTTTTTATGCAGTTCTAATGACTTTAAACTTCTTTTTTAAATTAACAGTTGTCATAAAAATAAGAAATGCAGTTACTTCAAAAATCGTACATTTTGTAGTAAAGAATGGAATTTAATGTGAGTTCGATACATGAAATCATTAAATTACTAGTAATTAACTGAAAAATAAAAACTTGTCAGTTCGAGCGCAGTCGAGAACACTGTAAAAGTTAAAATTTCGATTGAATCTCGATAGCTACGCTAGGTATCTTCAATTAAAACATATTTTAATTTCGATAATGCTCGATTTGACACTTTCTGTAAGTTTCTGACTAATATCTATTGAACGAAATGGTTATGTCGAACTCACGTTAATTTAATACTAATCTTCAAAAAGATCAGTTATGGCGTCATAGACATCTCTCACTTCTTCAATAATTAACTCGGTAGCCATATTAACTGCATCTACATAATCTTGCGCACTTCCTCCACTAATTTTTGAGGTTTCTAGCGTTGAAATGGTCTTCTTGTTAAGTTCGAGAGATTTAATACTTCTTTTTTTCATGGTAATGCGTTTTAATATGTTTTATCAATTTCCACTGGCATTCCATCCGTCTACGAATCCTTCAACAAAGTCTTCAATTGCTACAGTTGCTGCTATTACACAGTAGTAACTACTTGTAACTCCACCTTTGATGTTGGTTGTTTTGACAGTTGAAATCGTCTTTTTATTGAGTTCTAATGATTTGATATTTCTTCTTTTCATCGGTATAATTAAAATAAATCAGTGATGTATTCGTATGCATCTACAATTTCATCAATTGCTTGGTCTACTAAAATAGGAACTACAGGTGTATATACTGTCACATTTGTAGAAACGGTACTTCCTCCTTTAAGTTCTGCACTGTCTAATGTTGAAATGATCTTTTTGTTGAGTTCTAATGATTTAATACTTCTTTTTTTCATGATAAAATAATTTATAGGTTTTGTTTGATTTTACTAAAAGAGTATAATTGAATATTTTAATGATTGCTGTTCTAAGCACTAAAATGACAACTATACATAGTCTATTTGTACAATTAATTGTTACTTTCGTTCAATCCATCTATGAAGCCGTCGATGAAGCCGTCAATGAAGTCTTCTGCTGCATCAGCGACAATAGGTGAGTATATGTACACACTTGTAGGTAGTGTGCTTCCTCCTTTAAGTGCTGCACTGTCTAAAGTTGAGATTGTTTTTTTGTTGAGTTCGAGTGATTTGATACTTCTTTTTTTCATGGTAAAGTAATTGTTAGATTTTAATAAAACAGCATAATTGTACATTTTAATGGTTGTTGTTCAAAACACTAACATGTACAATTATACATAGTGGGTTTGCAAAATTTATAGTTAATCATTACTTGCGTTCCATCCAGCTATCAAGCCGTCAATGAAGTCTTCTGCTGCATCAGCGACAATAGGTGAATATATGTACACACTTGTAGGTAGTACTCCTCCTTTAAGATTAGTACTATCTAAAGTTGAAATTGTTTTTTTGTTGAGCTCGAGTGATTTGATACTTCTTTTTTTCATGGTAAAATAATTAATAGATTTTCGTTTGATTTTAATAAAAGAGCATAATTGTACATTTTAATGATTGCTGTTTAAAACACTAACATGTACAATTATACATAGTGGGTTTGCAAAAGATTTATAGTTAATCAGTACTTGCGTTCCATCCATCTATGAAGCCGTCAATGAAGTCTTCTACTGCATCAGCGACAATAGGTGAGTATATATATGTAGGTAGTATTCCTCCTTTAAGATTAGTACTATCTAAAGTTGAGATTGTTTTTTTGTTGAGTTCTAATGATTTGATACTTCTTTTTTTCATCGTTAAGAATTTTTAATTGTGAATTTTAATTGTTTTGCGAATTGAATCTCAATTTTAATAGTAGTCATGATCTAAATAATCAATCAGTGCATCTACTGCTACACCAGTTACATAGCCTACAGTATCTATATATCCTGTTAGGGTGTAATAAGCTGTTCCGCCTTTTACTTGGGAAGCTTTCACAATTGAGATTGTTTTTTTATTTAATTTTAATGATTTGATATTTTTTTTCTTCATGACCTAAAATTTCAATAGTTTGTTATCGCATAAAATTAAAAAGGATTCACATTAGGAAACTGCCAAAAAAAAGGTCAAAAGCGATGGTGTAAGAAGTTGATTTCGATATTTTTAAAAAAGAACAATCAGCACCTAAATATTTATCAAACAGGAAATAATTAGAAAAATACAAGTTACGATAACGTTATCGTTAATAAGTCAGCGTTTTAAAGCTTTCAAAATTCTAAACTTTTCCGTTTTTTTACATATTATACAAAAAGTTGCAAAATGATTGTAAATACTGAATTAGAACATAAAGGGAATTTGTTCCCTTCCAAAATCATAAATTTTAGCAAAGACGTTGATACTTTATATTTTACATCTGAAAATGATGTGGTAATGCAAATGCGAATTGTACGTGATAGTGTCCTGCGTTTTCGATATACTACGACAGGAACTTTTGAAAATGATTTTTCATATGCCATTACAAAATATGCCAGCACAGGATACAATCATTTAGAGATTGCAGAAGATGATGAAAAATACATCATCACGACCTCAAAATTGATCTGTCATATTGCCAAACTAAACATGCGTGTGAAATTATTCGATGTAAAAGACAACACGCTGATCAATGAAGATGAACTAGGATTTCACTGGGAAGAAAGCTACGAATACGGTGGAAACATCGTAAAGATGAGTAAAACGGTCAATGAACGTGAAAGCTACTTCGGATTGGGTGACAAACCAGATCATTTAAACCTAAAAGGAAAGCGTTTCCAAAATTGGGTGACAGACTCCTACGCATACGGAAAACATACCGATCCAATCTACAAAGCCATTCCATTCTACACAGGATTGCACCACGGAAAAGCCTATGGAATCTTTTTTGATAATACATTCCGCAGTTATTTTGACTTCGCACACGAGCGTAGAAATGTAACGAGTTTTTGGGCGCAAGGTGGCGAAATGAATTATTACTTTTTCTACGGCCCAGAAATGCAAGATGTCGTGGAAAGTTATACTGACTTAACTGGAAAACCACACCAACTGCCGCCATTATGGGCATTGGGATATCATCAATGTAAATGGAGTTACTATCCAGAAAGTGAAGTAAAAGAAATCACGCAGAAATTTAGAGACTTAAAAATTCCTTGTGATGCCATCTATTTGGATATTGATTATATGGACGGTTTCCGCTGTTTTACGTGGAATAAAGACTATTTCCCTGATCCGAAACGAATGGTGAAGGAATTGGCAGAAGATGGTTTTAAAACCGTTGCGATTATTGATCCAGGAATTAAAATTGACAAAGAATACAGTGTTTTTAAAGAAGCGCTAGACAAAGATTATTTCTGTAAACGTGCTGACGGACCTTACATGAAAGGAAAAGTATGGCCAGGCGAATGTTATTTCCCAGACTTTACACGTCCTGAAGTCCGCGATTGGTGGTCAGGCTTATTCAAAGAACTGATTGAAGATGTAGGAATCAAAGGTGTGTGGAACGACATGAACGAACCTGCCGTAATGGAAGTACCTAACAAAACCTTCCCAGACGATGTACGTCATGATTACGACGGAAATCCATGCAGCCACCGAAAAGCACACAATATCTACGGAATGCAAATGGCACGTGCTACGTACCAAGGATTGAAGAAATTTAACTATCCAAAACGTCCGTTTGTCATTACGCGTTCTGCGTATTCAGGAACTCAGCGTTATACCTCAACGTGGACAGGTGATAATGTCGCAACGTGGGAACATTTATGGATAGCCAATATTCAAGCACAGCGAATGGCGATGTCTGGTTTTTCTTTTGTGGGAAGTGATATTGGTGGATTTGCCGAACAACCGCAAGGAGAATTATTTACACGTTGGATTCAATTAGGAATTTTCCATCCGTTCTGTCGTGTGCATTCTTCGGGAGATCACGGCGATCAAGAACCTTGGGCATTTGATGAAGATGTGACGGATGTAGTCCGTAAGTTTGTGGAATTGCGTTACCAATTATTACCCTACTTATACACGGCATTTTGGAATTTGGTAGATCATGGAACGCCATTGTTGAAATCGCTCGTTATGTTTGATCAGGAAGATCATCAAACGCATTACCGTACGGACGAATTTGTTTTTGGAGATTCAATTTTAGTATGTCCAATTCAGGAACCAAACAGCAAAGGACGTCGCATGTACATTCCGCGTGGGAAATGGTATAACTTCTGGACAGATGAATTGATAGAAGGAGGAAAAGAAAAATGGGTAGATGCTGAAATTGATAGCATGCCAATTTTTGTTCAAGCTGGAGCCATCATTCCAAAATATCCTGTACAACAATACGTTGGGGAAAAACAGATTAGAGAAGTAACTTTAGATATTTACTACAAAGAAGGCAAGCAGCGCTCCCAATTATTTGACGATGCGCATGATGGATACGATTATACGAAAGGTCGTTACAGTCTGAGAACTTTCAAGCTCACAGGAAAGCCAAAAGAGTTAATTCTGCAGCAGCATAAAGAAGGAAAGTACATTACAACGTATGAAAGCTTTAAGTTGAATTTCCATGGATTGCCGTTCAAAGTAAAAGAAATACAAATCGACAACGAAACGGTATCACTTTCAAAAGTGAAGAAAGACAAATCCGGTGCCATGATCGTTGACAAAAACTTTTCAGAAATTCATATTATTGGATAGTTGTATGAGGTCTGAGACCTCATACAACTTCGTTATGTGAAGTTGTGTGAAGTCTCAGACTTCACATAATGTTTTCATGTAACAAGAATGCTTCAATCTTCTGAATAACTCCTAGATTCCCCAAAATCCGACGATGTCCCAAACCTTGAGTAATATGAATACTGCCATTCGGAAGTGCTTTATGAATAGAATGTGCACAACTCACATCAACATCTGCATCATTCTCATCATGAACAATTAAGGTCGGAATGGTTACTTTTTTGGCAGAATAACTTGCGGAAATTTCATTGATATCACTTCCAAACAAATTGTCTAAAATAGCTTTCATTTTGGTGGCGACAATCGGTTTCAAAGTCAAGGCTTTGATAAAATGGGCAATAATATCTGAAATAATATCGGCGGCGCCAATGGTGACTAGCTTATTGACTTGCATACCATCGCTAATCGCGTTTAATAAGGACATGCCGCCCAAACTATGTCCAATCGCAAACTCAAACGGACCGTACTGTTTGTCGATTTCATGAATAGAAGCAATAAACTCCAACAAAGACGATTGATTTCCTTTCAGCTTTCCATGCGAAGGTGCATCAAAGCTAATAGTTTGGTAGCCTAGTTTTACAAAATGATCTGCAATTTTCACCAACTGTGTGCCACGACCGCTCCAACCGTGAGCTAGGAGAATCTTTTTATCACTTTCTCCATAGGAATACACCAATACTTCTTTTTCAATCTCAGGAACATACAACATTGTTTGCGTTGATTCTTTGTCCATGTGAAACTCACGCTTCGGCATTTTATATTTGATCGGTGTAATGAATAACCGTTTGGCATACTTAGCGGCAAGCGAGGTGGAAATAAATTGTAAAAAACGTCCTGTATATAAAATCGGTTTCGGAACTTGTACAGGCGGTTCGGGATTAAAATTGGATGCAGTTTGACTCATTTTTTGGTAGTCTATCTAAGATTCATCAAAGTTGAGGTAAATTTTCGAGCTTCGAAAATACATTTTATAGTTTTATGGGAATTATTTAATAATCGCTAATTTTGTTTATAAAGTGATTTACACTTTTTGTTTTGCAGCGTAAATTATAGATTTTTTGACCTGATGAAGCCTTTTTTGAGTAACATAGCCTTAGCTACGTTACGATAAAAAGTAAAAATCAGGGCGGAATAAGATAATTTTTAGCCAGAAGAAAAAGTGTAAATCACTTCAATGCCAGTCCATTCAAACAAAAAATAGTAAAGACTAAAAGATAAAGAACATGAAGAAAGTAATCGCCTTATCAGTTTTCATATTCATACTATCCTGCGCCACAAATCCATTCACAGGAAAAAAAACCATGGCGTTTGTGTCTAATGCACAACTATTTCCAACAGCATTTGCGCAGTATGATCAATTTTTAACTGAGAATAAAGTAGTAAAAGGAACTTCACAAGCAGCTATGATTCAGAGAGTAGGAGAGCGTATTGCCGTAGCTGCCGAACGTTGGTTAGATGCCAATGGAAATCAAGGATACTTAAAAGACTATCAGTGGGAATACAACTTGGTAGATGATCCTGCTGTCAATGCTTGGTGCATGCCAGGTGGAAAAATTGTATTCTACACAGGAATTTTACCAGTAGCAGAAAATGAAACAGCTATTGCAGCCATTATGGGACATGAAGTAGCACACGCTTTGGCAAATCACGGACAGCAGCGTATGAGTGCCGCATATTTACAACAAGGATTGGCAGTGGCTGGAAATCTCGCTATAAAAGATGATAAATCACGCCAAGCGTTCAATCAATATTATGGAGTAGGATCAAATGTGTTGGGAATGTTGCCTTTCAGCAGAAAACACGAAAATGAAGCGGATAAAATCGGAATTTACTTGATGGCAATTGCAGGATACAATCCAGATGAAGCTGCAGAGTTGTGGAAACGTATGGGCGCAAAAAGTGCAGGAAAGGCACCACCAGAATTTTTAAGTACACATCCATCAAGCGAAACACGTGTGCAAAATTTACTAGCAGAAGCACAAAGAGCAAAGGAAGAAGCACGAAAATTTGGTGTGACAGAATATCGCCCTTTAGGAAAATTTTAAATTAACACACTTTCAAAAATAAATCTGTATTTTAGAAGCTGTCCAATTCGGGCAGCTTTTATTTTACAACTCTATGGGAAAAACGACACGATTACAAAAAGGAGACAAAAAATTAATCAATGCTTGGGCGTTTTACGATTGGGCGAATTCAGTGTATTCACTAGTTATAAGTACAGCGGTTTTTCCGATATACTATGCCAATGTCACAGAAGCATTTGCACAATATGAAATTAATAAAAAGATTAATTTCTTGGGCACACAATGGGACCCTACCACATTGTACGATTACACTATCGCATTTTTTATGGCAATTGTTGCCTTTTCATCGCCTATTTTATCAGGAATTGCCGATTACACAGGAAACAAACTGAGGTTTTTAAAATTCTTTTGTTTGTTAGGATCGTTGTCTATAATGGGACTGTTCTTTTTTGAAGGAGAATCATCACTTTGGATAGGAATTCTGCTCACCATTACTTCGGGAATTGGCTTTTGGGGAAGTATCGTTTTTTACAATGCCTATCTGCCTGAAGTAGCGCATCCAGAACAGCAAGATCAAGCGAGTGCCAAAGGATTTATTTATGGATATATCGGTTCTATTCTGTTGCTAGTGTTGTGTTTGGTGTTGATTGAAGGACATGAAATGTTTGGCATTGATAAAGGCTTGGCTACGCGTATTTCATTTATCGGAGTTGGAATTTGGTGGTTGGGCTTTGCGCAAATTACCTACAGAAGATTACCAAACAATGTACACAATAAAAAACCACAAAAAGGGTATTTAACCAGCGGTTTCAAAGAACTTGGAAAAGTATGGAAAGAACTCACCAATTATCCGCAATTGCGAACCTATTTAATTTCGTTCTTCTTTTTTAGTGTAGGTGTACAAACCATTATTTATATGGCAGGAATTTTTGGAAGTACCGAATTAGGATTGCCTACCACAAACTTAATCGCTGCTATATTATTGGTGCAAGTAGTCGCGATTTTGGGAGCGTATATCTTCTCCAATGTATCCAAAAAGTACGGAAACCTCACGGCTTTAAAAATTACCATTGTCATTTGGGGATTGGTGTGTTTTGTAGCCTTCTCGCTAGATAAAAACCAAGAAAATATTGAACTCTACTTTTATATTATGGGTGGATTGATCGGTTTGGTGCTTGGCGCGATTCAATCCTTATCGCGTTCTACCTATTCTAAATTATTGCCAGAGACCGAAGAAACGGCGACCTATTTTAGCTTTTTTGATGTGACGGAAAAAGTAGCGATTGTACTGGGAATGATTGTATTCGGAGCGCTAAAATCACTGACAGGTTCTATGCAATGGTCAGTATTGTGTTTGGCGATTTTCTTCTTACTTTCTTTTATCGTTTTAAGTTTTGTGAAGAAAACAAAATATGTACAATAAATCTAACTATCGCATGAAGACAATCAATTGTAAATCCATTCTATTAGTTGTATTTGTTGTAGGAATCTGCACTTCTTGTTCTCAAAAATCAGATCTTGCCATTTTTGGAATGAAGGGAAATGTAAAATCGTGCAACGAAACACATTTTATTGCAGTAAAAAAATCAGGCGAATGGCAAGCGGGCAATCCTTCTGAACTTGGCGGGAACAATGAAGTGCTTTTTGCTGAAAACGGAAAGTATCAACAGATTACTTTCTTCGATAGTAGTAATCAATTGATTGAAAAAATGATTCCGCAACGTAAAGATGGCGAAATTGTAAAAGAAAACAGGTATGATAGAAATGGAAAATTGGTTGGAACAATCACACTTACCTACGTTTCATCAAGCAAAATGGAGTTTGAGAATGTCACTGAAAAAGGTGTGAAATTGGCGAAAGGTGTCTCAGCTTTAGAAAAAGGTAGAATTGCAAGTCAGGAAATAGAAATCTTTGATCTCGATGGATCTTTAAGAGATACGATTTTGGTGGAGTTTACGTATGATGCAAATGGAAATTTAATCAAACAAAAACAAACTAATAAAGAAGGACAAATTATCTTCGATCACAGATTTGAATATTCAGCGTTTGATGAACAGGGAAATTGGACAAAACGCTTGGATTATTATGAAGAGACAGGAGATAAAGAAGCTCCTGTGAAAGTCGTACAGAGAACCTTTACATATTTTGAATAATACGCGTATATATATGAAAAAAATTAGCTTCATTCCATGGGTTGTTATTGCATTTCTTGCAGTTATTTCTTGTGCTAAAAAAAAGAGTGATCTTTTTTTGTTTGGCGTTCAAGGAAATGTAAAAACGTATACTGAGAATCATTTTAAAGCAGAACAAAAGTTTGGAGACTGGCAAAAAGGCGAACCTGCTGACTTTGGAAACATGAAAGTTGATTTTAATCGCAATGGCAATTATGAATCGCTAGAATTCCTAAATAAAAGGAACGAATTACAAGAAAAAAGAATTATCAAAAGAGAAAATGGAGAGATTGTTTCTGAATTGAGTTACGATGACAACGGAAAACTTACAGGACATATGGACATTACGCATTCATCGGACACAAAGCTAAAATTTGTGAACTTTGATACAGAAGGAAACAAAACTTCCAAAGGCGTTTCATTCATGGAAAATGGGAGAATTGTAAAACAAGACATTACTTTATTTAGTAGCTATGCTGGCGGTGAACGCAAAAAAATTCTTGTCTATTTTGAATATGATGAATATGGAAGAATGATCAGTCAAAAACAAACACGAGGAGACGGAGAAATTGAGTATCATTCCATCTATAAATTTACAGAGTTTGATGAAAATAATAATTGGACGAAAAGACTCGATTATTCTGAAGACAATTCAGAAACTCCTAATAAAGTAGTCACGAGAACGTATGAATATTACTAATTTATGATGAAAAAATATCCAAAAATTACATTACTACTTGTCACCGCGTTGGTATTGAGTGCCTGTTCAAATAGTTCAAAAACGGATTGGGATTTGTATGAATTGAACGGAAAAGTAAAGACCTACCTAGAAAGCTATTTTGAACCTGTACAAAAGTTTGGCGAATGGCAAACAGGAAAACCACAAGAATTTGGAAATTACAGCGTCACTTTTACAGAAGATGGCACCTACAAACAAATGGACTTTTTTGAAAAGAATAACAAATTACGCGAACGTGTCATTGCCAAACAAGAAAATGGAAAGGTTGTAGAAGAATTAAAATATAATGAAGACGGAGATTTTCGAGGAAAAACCTCATACACATATCTGTCGGACACAAAAGTTGAATTTGTTTCTTATGATGAAAATGGCGAAGAAATCGCAATGGGAAAAACCTATTTAAAAGATGGTAAAATTGTACGACGCGAATTCAAAACATTATACAACGGACGTATAGAATATGAACTACGAGTTAAGTTTATGTATGACGCGAATGGAAGATCAACCGCAATAGAGCAAAGTTATGGGGAAGGAGAAAGTAAAACGACAAAGTTTGAATATCTCGAATTTGACAAACAAAACAATTGGACAAAGCGATTGGATTTTGTAGACGACAATACAGAAACACCTGAAAAAATCGTCACGCGAACCTATGAATATTACTAAACACTAATGAAATACTTTCCAAACCTAATTGTACTACTTGTTGCTTCAATCTTTATAAACGCCTGTTCAAAAACCTTCAACACCGATTGGGATTTAAACGGATTACAAGGCAAGGTGAAAACCGTTACAGAAAATCAATACAAGCCTGAAAAAAAAGAAGGAACTTGGTTTAAAAGTGATAAACTCCTTTTGAGCACTCAAAGTACTTTCACGAGCGACGGTTATTTAGAAAGCATAGAAAATTTCGATCGTACTAAAGAACTAAAAGAACGATCGAGCTTAAAAATCGAAAATGGGAAAATCCAGCAAGAGACGCGGTATGATCTAAACGGAAAACCCATTTCAAGATCAGAATACATCTATGTTTCTGCTACTGAATTTGAGATTTCTATATACAATGAAGCAGGCGAAAAAGTTGCTGTTGTAAAAAATACCATACAAGGTGACAGAATAGTGAAACGTACCCAAGAAATGTTAAAAGATGGTGAAAACATTAGAACGATAAAATCTAGTATGGAATACAATACGAATAGACATTTAGTACGCCAAAAAGATGAATTTCCTAATGGAAATATCGTCATAATTGATTTTGAATATTTGGAATTAGATGCACATCGCAATTGGATAAAACGATTAGATTATGCCTATTTAGAAGGCGAAAAAGAACGTCCAGTGAAAAGAGTTGTTACTAGAACCTATGAATACTACTAATTAACGTAAATTCGATATAACTATTTCGTTAAATATTTAATAGTCAACAACTTATATAAATTGTCAAATCGAGCGCAGTCGAGATTTAATCGAAATTTTAACTTTTACAGTGTTCTCATAAGCTTCGCTCGGTATCTACGATAATGCTCGAACTGACAAATGTTTATTTTTCAGTCAATTACAAGTAATTTGATGACTTCTTACGTCGAACTCACGTTAATTTATATAGTAGAATTGATTTAAGAAATAAAATATGATAAATAACAAAAACGCCACTCTGCAACGAAGTGGCGTTTTTTAATGTCCAAATTTTGATTGTTGAATCTTGCAATCTTTTATAGTTGAATTGTATTAGTTCATAGAAATGCTTCCAGAACCCGCTACTTTGGTATCTTGTTTTGCTGGTTTTCCTTTAAAAGTAATATCTCCAGAACCCGCTACGCGTGCTTTTAAATAATCAGTTGCATGCACTCTAATATCTCCAGAACCTGCCAAACTTACCGTAGCACTTTTAGCTTTTAATCCATATGCGTGAATATCTCCAGAACCTGATAATGCAATCTCAGCCTTTCCAGCATTTCCTTTAGCAGTCATGTCACCAGAACCTGAAACGGCCATTTTTAAATTGTCAGTATCAATGTCAATAATCACATCTCCTGAACCTGCTAGTGCCATTTTAAAACTGTCTGTTTTAATGGTGTCTTTTGTGTACACATCTCCTGAACCTGATAAAGAAACTTTGTTGATATCTTGAAAAGGAACTGTAATCACAATCGATTTTCCTCTGCTCGTACGTAAATTGTATCCTTTCTTCGTTTTGATCTTTAATACGTTATTTTTTACTTCTGTCGTTACATACTCCAACAAATTTGATTCGCCTTTAAGCGTAATTTTTCCTTCTGTTCCTGCAACTAACTCTACGTCAAAGAAACCTGCAACGCTTACGCCTTCATAATCTGAAGTAGTTCTTGTAACTGTAGTAACATTTCCGTTTCCTTTAATTTTCTTTTTTCCCCATTTTGCATGAGATACTGTCGTCGATAATAATAATGCAATGATAAATACTGTTGCTTTTTTCATAATAAATGATTTTTTAGATTGATAGCTGTTTTTTGATTTAATGAATTATAATTTAATAAAACGGATGCTTCCGTATTCAGAATTAATGCTAACATCGCTGGCATCATCACTACTTCCGTGATACCCTTCGTAATAGCTTTCGCCAGAATCGATAATTTTTTTATTGATGACCAAGCCTTCTTCACCTTTAAAAGAGGCATTTTCCAATTCCAACTCAAAAGCAAAATAATAATTTGGTTGATAGCCTATTTTAATACCAGCAAATTCTGAGTCAATACTGATATCGCCTGCACCGCTGACCATTTCGGCAATTTTAATTGAACCGTAATCTGCTTCTAAATCGACATCGCCAAAAACTTTTCCCAAGCGAAGCGACAAATAATCACCACCACCATCAATATCGCCTCGAACTTCGCCAATTTGTAATAGTTGAAAATCGCAAGTATATTCAATATCGTTGACCTTTCCAAAAACAGATTTTGTGTTGTCAGCGTTTAAATCAATATCTCCTGCAGCATCAATATTGAATGAAGAATAATCTGCATTGATACTTCCGCCGCCCATAAAGGCAACAGTGACGCCATTGGTGTAATCAAAATTCAAAGAATTATCTTCTGATAACAAATCTCCGATTTCCATCCCGCCATAATCCGAACTTAAGGAGACACTGTTTTCCGCTCTGTCCAAAAAGATTTTTCCATAATCGTTTGAAATATCTAAGGCATTTCCTTTTGGAAACTTAATCGTATAGTTTACGGTAATATTTACTTTATTTCCTTTCCACCATGCTTTGCGTCCGCTGTTAAATTTCGTTTTCGCGTTCACCATGTCAGGCGTATTTGTAAAATCGACATTAATTTGTGAGAGTCTTTCCGCAACTTTCTTTTCAGAATTTCCATTGGTTTTGATCAAGACTTCAATAGCCACGGTATTTTTATCCCAGGCAGTTAAATGAACGGCTCCGTAGCTGCTAGTTACTTTCAGCAACGCATCTGCATTCACTGAAAATTCCTTAGTGATGGTTTTTTCTTTGGTGTGTTTTCCTTTAAATTTTCCGTTTCCTTTACTGGCAAATGTAACTATAGGAAGTAAAAAGGCAACCAGTGTTAATTTATATAATAGTCTGTTCATTTTTGAATAATTTAATTTCATCGATTTGTTGTAAAACGCTTTCTAATAATTGTATACGAAGTTGGAAATTCGCAATCATCGCATGTATCACACGTTTGTCTTCTCCAGTTTCAATGAGTTGTTTTTTTAGGGTTGAATAATCTGTTTCGAGGCGTTTCAAGCGGTTCATCGCATCTTGAATAATCTCTTTGGTATCTTCGTCTTCTGCCGCTTTTACTTTTTCAATTTCTTTTTCTAGCAAAGAAGCAAAATACAGTTGTGACTTTTCTACTTCTGGTGACAATGTAACTTCTGGTGTTTCTTGACTCGTTTCAAAATTAGAACCAATAAAAATTCCCAAGCTCAATAAAATTACACAGGCAGCCGCAATATGTTTCCACCATGTCACCAAGGCGATTGGCTTTTTGGTGTCAAATGTTTCTTGATTTTGTTGTTGTTGTAGCTTTTTCAAAAAACGGCGTTCGTGTCCCAATTCAGGCGTTTCCATATCAAAATCATCCTTCAATCGGTCAAACAGGTTTGTAATGTTGTCGTTCTCTTTCATACGTATACTTCCAATTTTCGTCTTAAACTTTCTTTAGCACGCGAAATCATAGTTCTGCAATTTGCATAGCTAATATCTAGTATAGAGCAAATTTCTTCATAATCGAACCCTTCAATTAAATGTAAGGTCAAAGAAACTCTGTAATTATCCTTCAGTGTTTTTAAAGTTTGCAATACTTTTTGAGCCTGTAAGCTTGTAAACTCTTGGTCTGAAGCAACTCCATCATTATCTTCGACCTTATGTAACATTGAGTCGATCGGAACTTCTTCCTTGCGCTGTTGCTTTTTATACAAGTAAATACTTTTATTCACTACGATTTTTTTTAACCATGCTCCGAATGCGACTTCCCCGCTAAAAGAATCCAATTTCATAAAAGCATTTAAAAACGCTTCTTGCATGGCATCTTCCGCTTCTGCGCTGTTCTTTACAATTCGAAATGCAGTATTGTACATCGCTTTGTAATAGCGATTGTAAATCTCCATTTGCGCAGCTTGGTTTCCTTCTTTGCACAACGTAATGAGTTGATCAGTATGTAACTTTTGGTGGCTCAAAAAGTTTTAGTTTACAGTAAAGATTATTGAAAAATAAGTTTGTTACACTTTTCCCTAAAATTATTTAATATTTCTTTTGTTTTCTCGTTTTTTAAAGGAAAACTTGGCACAAGAATTGTCTTTTATATGACAGATATCACAACAAAATCAATACTTTAGCTGATTTATAAGTGATTACACCTAAGAATAAAAAAATAAATAAAAAGATGTAATTCTGTTTTTATGACAGAATGACCTACAACGATACACATGAGTGAGACAAAGTTTTTAAATATGGACAGTTTGTCATTTCAATCCATTGATGAAGATGCGGAATTAATTCCATTGATGACGCCCGAAGATGAAGAAGAAATCAATCGGGAAGAATTGCCACCTACTTTATCAATTCTTCCATTACGAAATACCGTATTATTCCCAGGAGTCGTAATTCCAATTACGGCAGGACGCGATAAATCCATTCAGTTAATTAAAGATGCCAATAACGGCGGAAAAGTCATCGGAGTGGTTTCGCAAAAAGATGAAACCGTAGAAAATCCGACCTTAGATGATATTAATACTTTGGGTACAGTAGCACGTATTTTACGCGTGTTGCAAATGCCAGACGGAAATACCACGATTATCATTCAAGGGAAAAAGCGTTTTGAGATTGATACGTTATTACAAGATACGCCGTATATGGAAGCGACGGTAAAAGAAGTGGCAGAAACACGTCCCGACAGAGATGATGAAGAGTTTACAGCCATTTTAGACTCAATCAAAGATTTGGCATTGCAAATCATTAAAGAAAGTCCAAACATTCCTTCGGAAGCTTCTTTCGCGATCAAAAACATAGAAAGTTCTTCATTTTTGATCAATTTTATTTCGTCAAACATGAACTTGACGGTGAAAGAGAAACAAGATTTGCTAGCGATACCAGATTTAAAGTTACGTGCTTTGGCAACATTGAAGAGCATGAACTTGGAAATGCAGAAATTAGAGCTAAAGAATGATATTCAATCAAAAGTACGCCACGATTTAGATCAGCAACAGCGTGAATATTTCTTGCATCAGCAAATGAAAACCATTCAGGAAGAATTGGGCGGCGTTTCGCATGAGCAAGAAGCAGAAGAAATGCGCGCACGTGCCAAAAAGAAAAAGTGGGATGAAAAAGTGAAGAAGCATTTTGATAAAGAATTGTCCAAAATGCAACGCATGAATCCGCAAGTGGCCGAATATTCCATTCAACGCAATTATTTGGAACTCTTTTTAGATTTACCTTGGAATGAATTCAGTCAAGATAAATTTGATTTAAAAAGAGCGCAAACGATTCTTGACCGTGATCATTCTGGTTTGGAAGATGTGAAAAAGCGTATCATAGAATACTTAGCAGTACTCAAACTGCGCAACGATATGAAGTCGCCAATTTTATGTTTGTATGGACCTCCAGGCGTTGGGAAAACCTCGTTAGGGAAATCCATAGCAGAAGCATTAGGAAGAGAATATGTGCGTATTTCGTTAGGTGGTTTGCGTGACGAAGCAGAAATTCGTGGACATCGTAAAACCTACATTGGAGCGATGCCAGGACGAATCCTGCAAAGCTTGAAAAAAGCAGGAAAATCGAATCCTGTATTTGTGTTGGATGAGATTGATAAATTGTCGAGCAGTCATAATGGCGATCCTTCCTCAGCGATGTTAGAAGTGCTAGATCCGGAGCAGAACACGGAGTTTTATGACAATTTCTTGGAAATGGGCTACGATTTGTCGAAAGTGATGTTTATTGCTACGGCAAATAATTTAAGTACCATTCAGCCAGCCTTGCGCGATCGTATGGAAATCATCAATGTGACAGGGTATACCACCGAAGAAAAAATCGAAATCGGAGGAAAACATCTGTTAGAAAAACAACTAAAAGAGCACGGACTTACCGAAAAAGATTTAAAAATAGGAAAGAAGCAACTCGAAAAAATTGTAGAAGGCTACACGCGTGAAAGTGGTGTACGCGGATTGGAAAAGCAAATTGCCAAAATGGTACGATATGCTGCCAAATCCATTGCCATGGAAGAGAAATATGAGAAAAAAGTGACCAATGCGATTATAGAAGACGTACTAGGTCCAGCACGTATGGAACGTAGCAAATATGAAAATAATGATGTAGCAGGAGTCGTAACAGGATTGGCTTGGACAAGTGTTGGTGGCGATATTTTATTTATAGAATCAACACTATCCAGAGGAAAAGGAACGCTTTCCATCACAGGAAACTTAGGAAAAGTGATGAAAGAATCGGCGACAATTGCGATGGAATACATCAAATCAAATGCTGACGATTTGGGAATTCAGTCAGAAGTATTCTCAAAATACAACGTACACATTCACGTACCAGAAGGCGCTACGCCAAAAGACGGGCCAAGTGCTGGAATTACGATGTTAACATCCTTGGTTTCCTTATTCACACAGAAAAAAGTGAAAAAAGATATTGCCATGACAGGCGAAATCACCTTACGTGGAAAAGTATTGCCAGTTGGCGGAATCAAAGAAAAAATACTAGCAGCAAAACGCGCAGGCATCAGAGAAATCATTTTGTGTGCACAGAATAAGCGTGATATTTTGGAAATCAAAGAATCCTACTTAAAAGGATTGACGTTCCATTATGTAACAGAAATGAGTGAAGTCATCAAACACGCGATTACTGAAGAAGCGGTAAAAAATGCCAAGACACTTTCAGTGGAATAAAAAGAACTTGAAATTGAATTTGAAAATGAACTTGAATGTATGTTTGAGTTCATTTTTTTGTTTCATTTGATACGTCATTACGAGGAAGAATGACGAAGTAATCTGTTGGTGTCAAAGCAAAATTTGTCTTCGAAAGAAACAGATTGCCACAAGTTTTTTAAAACTTTCGCAATGACGTATTGAATAAAGTTGTCACTTCAATTTACAATCGTCACTTCGATTTCTATGACAAAAGAAATTGATTTAGCAGAAAAGTTTTGATTTTTGGTTTAGAAATCTAAAAGTATAAATTATCATAATAGTTGTAATAGAAGCAAAATCACCATTGGTACATTTTCAAATTTTCAAATCGTTACATTAAAAAAAACGTCACTTCGAGTGTTCTGAACTTGTTTCAGGATGTATCGAGAAGTACTTGATTGCAAAGTGTTAATTTGAAAATGTACTGATGTATCAATTAGTTTCAAAGGAAATTATGTGCCCTGTTAGCAACAGGTTACTTCGTCGTTTCCTCTTTGAAATGAATGTATTAGAGTCTTTTTTGCTTCAAATCTGTTCTCGATACATTTTTTACTCCGTTTCTCTCCGTAAAAAACACTCGAACTGACGTTTTTTAATGTATCAATTTGATGATTTGAAAATGTACCAATGTTCATTTCAATGACTAATTCTACTTTGATTTTGACAGATTGCCACGACTCTGTCTCGCAATGACGAATCAAAAATTTTATCAAAATCCCTCACTTTTGTCATAGAAATCGAACTGACGTTTGAGTAAAGTAAAAATAATTCGTGCATTCGTGACAAAAAAGACAACCGAAGTGTTTCAATATTTTTCAAAATGATGTTCGATGTTTCAAATTCAATTTCAACCTCAATTTCAACTTCTAACCCACACTAAAATACTCCAATTCCTCTTTGTAAATATCTTCAATACTTGAAAAATCCAGTGTATCGAGATACTCAATAATTTCAAGCGCATCCATTTTCGAAATACTGTCATCATACATACTTGGTACCAATTCCATCATGGTATTTTGAATGTGTGAAATCAGCAGAATCATATCTTCACAATACACGGAAGGATTGTTGAAACCATTTTCCTTTTTATGACGATGCACCAAACGTCCACCGCGACATACTTTGGCTACAGGACATTCTAAACACTTAGTGCATAGTTTTTCCATGCTGTCTTGGAAATACAGTTTCCCCAACGGAGACTGAATGATTTCTTCAAAATCATGTGTCAAAACATTTAAGTTGGTTTTGGTAAAGCTCTCGCCGCAACCTTTTAGGGAATCAACTGCTTCAATATCGCCATTCGTTTCTATGACAAGCGCATGTGCTTCGTGACGTGCAATTTTCTGCGAACCTAATATCGCATTCGTCAAACCATTAAAAAATGGAATAATCGGTCGGTTTTTATCTTTAATCCAGAAATTGTACAATTCAATCAGCCATTTTCCCATCGCTTTGGGTTCGTACGGGAAACTATCATGCGTGTAATCGGGCAATAAGAAGTTTACATAGTCAGAGGAAATATCGGTTAAATGTTTATAAGTCACTTCCGCCGATTCGTCAATATTCATCACACTAATCACTGAGACAAATCCAAGTTTACGTTTTAGTAATTTCAATCCGCGAATGACATCATCATAACTACCATTTTCTTTGTGATCTTTTCGATACATGTCATGTGCTTTCTTAGTGCCGTCCAAACTTACTCCTGGAAAAATTCGGTTTTCTTTCAGTACAGCAGCCCACGCATCGTCAATCAAAACGCCGTTGGTTTGTACATTGTATTCAAAAGTGGTCTCTGGAAACAACTCTTTTAAACTTTCCGCCTGACGGATAAATTTTCCAAAAAACGCTTTATCAATCAATAAAGGTTCGCCGCCGTGAAACGTAAAGGTAAACACTTCCTGAGGGTATTTTTTCAAATAATTGGCAACACGCGTGATGATTTGTGGTATCAAACTTTCTTTCATGAATTTTGGTTGCTTGCGAAAAGAAGTATCTCCCAAATTATACATGAAACAATAAGAGCAATTTAAATTACATCTACTGGCAACTTTTAAAACTAAACGATTGAAATGCATAGGAAAAAGATTAAGGTTGAAAATGGAAAAAGTAAACGGCTAAAAATTTTAATATTTATGACTTGAGTTCGATTAATATAAAATGTTTAGTTATTGACTGATAAAAAATCAATTGTCAGTTCGAGTATTACTGAAAGTATATAGCGTAGCTATGGAGAACAGCTAAGAATTTATAATTTCAAAAGAATCTCATGAGCTTCGCTCGGTATCTACGATAATGCTCGATTTGACAATCATGAAATTTTAAGTAGATCAATATTTTGAATGAATTTTTAAATCGAACTTAGATCCGTAGCAACAATTATTTATATAGCAAACTTTCATTTGAATAAAATCACATCAAAATATTAAAAAAACAGTTGCTCAAACACGTTTAACTAAACATGCATTATAAGGCAATTCGTTGAGCAACTGTTACGATATTATGTTAGTTTTTTAGCATGATTATGCTTCTTGGCGTACAGGCGAATGATCTGCTTCCTCATACGGAAGATCTCCTTTTTTGATACAACGTCCAAGTCGCTCGTGCCAGTAATATCCGTCTGGACATCTTGGACCACCGCCACCTGTTGGGATGTGGATAATATCATCAATCGGAATATCAGCAACTCCTCCAAAGATGTTGTCTAAATCTTCAATTTGCTTTTCAGATAAAGCATCTACTGTTTTGTTTAAAAAAAACTTTTTTTTCATAATAGTTTGATTGTTGTGGTCTCTACTCTAATGTTTAAAATGGCTTTTTGAGATCCTCCATTGGTGAATTAATTCTTTATCAATGTACGTCCGTTTTGTACTGGAAAACAAGGAAACTAAGTGCGGTTTTATAAAATATCATCAAAACAAAATTGCTTTAATCGCCATATTTGTAAAGGATTGTCAATAAAAAGTGTAGTTTTGCGGCAGAAAAAAAATGAATTAAAAGAAATATCTGATTTTTTTAAAAAAGGTGTAAAATATTTATGCCAAGTAAACGTTTTGAATAAAGATTTTAGTTACTTTGTACACATGCAGAAAAAGCTCCTCTTTTCCTTTTTTTTGTTTATAACTACACTTGCTTCCGCACAAATTGGCGGTAGATACACGTATCAGTTTTTAAACTTAATTTCATCACCAAGACAAGCCGCTCTTGGAGGAAAGGTGATAACGAATTATGATAAAGATGTAAACCAAGCATTGTTTAATCCTGCGACGATTAATTACCGAATGGACAATCAGTTATCGGTAAATTATGTCAATTATTTAGGCGACGTCAACTACGGATCGGCTGCGTATGCGTACACGTGGGACAGACATGTGCAAACCTTGCATGCAGGAGTTACCTATGTAGCCTACGGTCAATTTGACGGTTTTGATGAACAAGGAAATGCTACTGGAAACTTTACAGGAAATGAAGTAGCGGTATCATTAGGATATGCCTATAATATTCCTCGAACGGACATTCATGTCGGAGCCAATGCAAAACTGATCAGTTCTAGCTTAGAGCAATACAATTCTTTTGGTGGTGCTGTGGACTTGGGAATGATGTATGTAAATGAAGAATTGGAATTTAATGTCGCATTGGTCGCACGAAATATTGGAGTGCAATTCACTACGTACGCAGGTGTACAAGAACAATTGCCTTTTGAAATCATTTTAGGATTATCACAAAAATTAGAACATGTTCCCATTCGTTGGCATGTGACTTTTGAAAATTTACAGGAATGGAATATTGCCTTTGCCAATCCGAATAGAGCCGAACAATCGATTGAAGGTGGCACGACAGAAGAAGAAGTGGGATTCTTTCAAAACATCATTCGTCGTACCATTGTGGGGATGGAATTGTTTCCAGACAAAGGATTCAATATTCGTTTAGGATACAATTTCCGTAGAGGTGAAGAACTTCGAATTGTGGATCAACGAAACTTTTCAGGAATTACTGCAGGTTTTGGACTTCGAATCAACAAACTGAAATTTGATTATACATATGCACGTTACGCCATTGCGGCGAATACGAGTATGTTCGGAGTTACGATCAACTTACAATAATACGCTCACCAAACGGAAAAAGAATGCGATCATGAAAAAAATTATCATTGCTATTGATGGTTTCTCATCTACAGGAAAAAGTACGATTGCCAAACAACTCGCCAAGGAATTAGAATATATTTATGTAGATACAGGCGCTATGTATCGCGCAGTGACTTTATATGCTTTGCGCAAAGAATATATTAATGCTGAACGTTTTTCTGTGAACGATTTGGTTGGAGATTTAGACAATATCCAACTGCATTTTGTGTACAATGATACCTTAGGCTTTGCCGAAATATACTTAAACGGTGAAAATGTTGAAAAAGAAATCAGAACGTTGAGAGTGTCTGACTTTGTTAGCAAAGTGGCAGCAGTTCCAGAAGTACGTTATCAGCTAGTAAAGCAACAGCAGAAAATGGGCCAAGACAAAGGCATTGTTATGGACGGAAGAGATATTGGAACCGTCGTATTTCCCAATGCAGAATTAAAACTTTTCATGACGGCTTCTCCAGAAAAAAGAGCCATGCGTCGTTACAAAGAATTGATTGATAAAGGCGATGATGTCCACTACGAAGATGTCTTGCGAAATGTTCAAAACAGAGACTATATAGATTCACACAGAGAAGATTCTCCACTACGCCAAGCAGAAGGTGCGGTTGCTTTTGATAACAGTGATATGGGACTCAAAGAACAGTTTGAGCGTATTTTGAATTTGGTAAATCGTACGATTGAAGAAATATAAAACTATTGAAAAGATAAGTTTTAAAAAGATTCAGAAACAAAAAAAAGCTCCCAAGTAGGAAGCTTTTCTATTATATATTTCTTTCTGTACTTATGATAAATGTGGAATCACCAATTCTTGTCCAGGGTGAATCACATCTGGATTGTCAAGGATATTTGTGTTTGCTTTGAAAATTGCGTGATATTCGCCCGCTTTTCCATAATACTGCTTGGCAATTTTACCTAACGTATCTCCACTTTCTACGGTGTGACGGTGAAAAACAGACTCATCAGCTACGGTAATATCTGCTTCAATATCTTGTGGCAATTCTCCACCAAGTTCTTTGATTTTATCCCAAATTAAATTCTTTTCATATTGTGTTCCAGCAGTTCCACTCACTTTCAATATGCCATCTACTTCTTCTACATTTCCATTTTGAATTTGTAACGATTCACCTAATTCTAAAACTGCTTGATATTTAGCTTTTACACTCATTCTTTTGTTATTTTAATTGTTAATGATATAAAGATAAAGCTAAAAAAATAATTTCATGTTATGACAGTGTTACAATCTTTTTTTTCGATGAACGTCATTTTTTGTAGCCAAATAGTAAAAAGTAGTGCTGTTTGCTGGACTATTTGTTTGTAAATCAAAATAATAATCATACTTTTGCACTCCTTTTTAGCATGATAGAGCATCAAAAAGGGACAAGAAAAGTTTAGAAACAAATAACAATCTACTGCTTCTACATGCGAAGATACTCTAAATGAGCAGTATACAAATTTTTAATCAGCACATGGCTGAAGAAAACACAAACACAGACGTTCAGGACGTTAAAAATCCTGAAGAGTTCTTAGCAAACTTTAACTGGCATAATTACGAAGAAGGAATTGACCAAGTTGAAGACGAAAAGTTAGAAGAATTCGAAAAATTAGTAGCAGAAAATTTCGTTGATACAGATGATGACGCTGTAGTAGATGGAACTGTAGTAAGAATGACTGACAGAGAAGCAATCATTGATATCAATGCAAAATCCGAAGGTGTTATCTCATTAAACGAATTCCGTTACAATCCAGACTTAAAAGTTGGAGACAAAGTAGAAGTATTAATTGACGTTCGTGAAGACAGAACTGGACAATTGGTATTATCGCACAGAAAAGCAAGAACCATCAAAGCATGGGATCGTGTAAACGCTGCGCATGACAAAGGTGAAATCGTAAACGGTTTTGTAAAATGCAGAACTAAAGGTGGTATGATCGTAGACGTATTCGGAATTGAAGCGTTCTTACCAGGATCTCAAATCGACGTGAAGCCAATTAGAGATTACGATCAGTATGTAAATAAAACTATGGAATTCAAAGTGGTTAAAATTAACCATGAATTCAAAAACGTGGTAGTTTCTCATAAAGCGCTTATCGAAGCAGATATCGAAGAGCAGAAGAAAGAAATTATCGGTCAATTAGAAAAAGGTCAAGTATTAGAAGGAGTTGTGAAAAATATCACTTCGTACGGTGTGTTTATCGACCTTGGAGGCGTTGACGGATTGATCCACATTACAGACCTTTCTTGGTCACGTATCAACCATCCAAATGAGGTTGTTGAATTAGACCAGAAATTAAATGTCGTAATCCTTGACTTTGATGATAACAAATCAAGAATCCAATTAGGATTAAAGCAATTAAGCGCTCATCCATGGGAAGCTTTAGATTCTGAATTGAAAATCGGAGACAAAGTAAAAGGAAAAGTGGTTGTGATTGCTGATTACGGTGCATTTATCGAAGTAGCAGAAGGTGTTGAAGGACTAATTCACGTATCTGAAATGTCTTGGTCTACACACTTACGTTCAGCACAAGATTTCGTAAAAGTGGGTGATGAAGTAGAAGCGGTAATCTTAACATTAGATAGAGAAGATCGTAAAATGTCACTTGGTATCAAGCAAATGACGCCAGATCCATGGACTGATATCACGACTAAATACCCTGTAGGTTCTAAGCACACAGGAACTGTTCGTAACTTTACAAACTTTGGTGTATTCGTAGAATTAGAAGAAGGTATTGATGGATTGATTTACATCTCTGATTTATCTTGGACGAAGAAAGTGAAGCATCCATCCGAATTTGTAACTGTTGGTGACAAGTTAGATGTATTAGTATTAGAATTGGATGTAGACGGACGTAAATTAAGTTTAGGTCACAAGCAAACTACTGAAAATCCTTGGGACAAGTACGAAGCCGAATTCGGAGTTGGAACAACGCACACTGCTGAAATCTCTGATACAAATGATAAAGGAGCAACCGTTGCTTTAAATGAAGACGTAGTAGCATTCATTCCTTCTCGTCACTTAGAAAAAGAAGACGGTAAGAAATTGAAGAAAGGTGAAACTGCTGAGTTCAGAGTCATTGAGTTCAACAAAGAATTCAAGAGAGTCGTGGCTTCTCACACTGCAATCTTTAGAGAAGAAGAGCAACGTAACGTACAAGCTGCTCAGAAAAAGCAACAAGCAAACGAGAGAACAACTCTTGGAGACTTAAACGCTTTACAACAATTGAAAGATAAAATGGAAGGGAAATAATTCCGAACATTTTAATGTATATACGAAAGCCGTTTCTTTTTGGGAACGGCTTTTTTTGTATCTCATTGTCTAAAAATTAATCCTCAACTTTTACATCAAAGCCTTCTTTAAAAAAATCTTCCAAGCTTATATCTAACGCTTTCAACACTTTTAAAAGTGAGCTAAAACGTAAGTCTTGCCCGTTTTCATAGCGACCGTATTGTGCTCTAGAGATGTTGTGATCAAACGCAAATTGTTCATAATTTCTATATCCTTTTTGCTTTCTTAAATCCTTTAGACGCTTTCCGAGCTTTTCTAAATTTTCTTCAATATAAGTTTCGTGATTTGCCATAATGACAAAGAACTAATAGATACAATTCTTTAGCAACCTCTAATAAAATGTATCTAATAAGGTGTTTTTTAAATATTTTTTATTAATATTGTAAGTATAAACTTAATTATGTATAAGTATAATTATACTTTAAATGTAATAATGGTATTATTGTTGATGTAAATTCACCAATAGCACTATTGAAACAACCATTTTTATTTAACTTAAAATATTTAAAGATTTTGATTGCAAGCAATAAAGCGAAAACCGAAAAGCTTATGAAATAGAGTAGGTATAACATTATTAACTACAAATTATGAAAAGAATACATGAATTTGAAAAAGAAAACGCTCAACTAGATACTAATGTTCTTTCAAAAATTATGGCTGGAGAAACAAAGTATTCTAGTAAAGATTACAAAGGTACTGATGGTTGCATACATCATTATACTGATGAATTTGAAGACTGTAATGGAGATGGTGTATGGAATCAAGGTAGCGAACCTGGTAGCAGTTGTGAAGAAATTGAATGTTAATTATTAAAAGAAAAATTTATGAAAAGTATTAATAAATTTCTAAAAGAAAATAAAGAGCTGAATCGAGGAGAATTAGCAAAAGTACTTGGTGGAGATATTAAACATTCCTATTGGACTGAAAATGTAAGTGATAATTGTATTACTCACGTTCATGACACCTTTGATGATAAAAATGGTGATGGATTTCGCAACGCAGGAGAAAATGGTACAATATGCCAAGAAACTGAGTGCATCGATCCTTGCCAAGATACTTAAAATTCATTAACCAAACCATTTTGTACTATTTATTACTAATTTTCTAGTACAAAATGGTTTTCAGCAATCACTTAAATATTTAAAACAAAACTGGTAGTCAAATGAGTATTAAACAATTTATAATAATATTTCTTATTGTATTATCTATTTTTTCATGTAAAAATAAATATGATCTAAGCGCATCTGAAATTGAATTTCTGATAAAAGAGACTGATGAAATGCATGAAAGCGACCAGAAAATTAGACACGAATTTGCAGAGCTTGATGTTTCATATGGAGTAGACCGTAAAACAAATGGTCGTTTTTTATTTACAAAAGATAAAAAAGAAATATTAGGTGATGAATATATAGAATACAAACATAAGCGTGATAGTTTAAGAGAAATTATGCATTCTATTGATGAAATCAATACTAATAAATTATTAAAACTCACAAAAGAATACGGTTTTCCGGGGAAAGAACGTTTAGGTACCTACCATTCAAGTGCCTATTTTATTTTTGTGCACTCCGCAAAAAAATACTTTGATGAAATCCGTACGCTGATAGACAAAGAATATAAAGCCAAACGAATTTCAGAATATGATAGAGCCTATATTTTTTGGCATTTGGATGGTAGAAAAGGAATGATGCCATCCGTAAACGAAGATGGTTCCGTAAATTATTAATTCTTTATGTTTTTGAAATGGCAATTATCATCACAGAGAGTAAAGATACCACCACAAATAAAGTGATGGATTGGTGTTTGGCTAACGACACTGATGTTTGTAGGATAAACAGTGACACACTTACAAAAGTATCTTTTGAACTCAGCAATGAAATGCATTCTTTACAATTAAATCAAGAAGCTATTTCTAGTAGAGAAAAGATTTGGAACAGACGCGGAAAAATTAATACGTTGCCAAAAAGAGAATTATACGCAACTCCTTTTTATCAATATCTAAAGAAAGAAGAAGATAGTTTTGTAAAATCGCTAGAACTTCATTTAAAAACTCATAATTCATATACTGGTTCCTATCTTCAAGAAGTTGAAAATTATAAAATCACACATCTTTTACATGCAAAGAATGTAGGGCTAAAAGTTCCTAAAACTTTAGTCACAAATAGTAGAGAAGAACTTGTTGCATTCTACCAAAGTCATCATCCTATTATCTCTAAAGATTTGAGATACTCAGTAAATGTAAATGATGGCAATAAGTACTATAGCTCCATTGGTACTTTTGAAGTGACAACTATGATGTTGGATGATTTAGGTAACTATTTTGTACCTTGTTTTGTTCAAGAACGAATAGCTAAAAAAGTAGAAATTAGAGTGTTTATCTTTAAAAAGAAGCTATTCTCAATGGCAATCTTTTCTCAAAGTAACGAAAATACGAAAGTTGATTACAGAAATTATGATAATGAAAAACTAAACAGAGTTTCACCTTTTCAATTACCTAAAAAAGTAGAAAAGCAACTTCTGAGATTTATGAAATTATCAAACTTAGATACAGGTTCAATTGATCTTATTTTAACGCCTAAGAATGAATTTGTCTTTTTAGAAGTGAATCCACAAGGACAAATTGATTGGCTTTCCAAAAATTGTAATTATTATATCGAAAAATATATTGCTGAACAATTAGCTGATGAAAAATAATAGTAAAAAAGTACTTCCATTAACGATTCAAAATGCTTCTGTAAGTGAAAAAGTCAACAAAAAAAGTACAACTCTCATTTCAATTAAAAAATATCAAAGCACACAAAATACAAACGATATTTTTTATAGACCAATTTCCAAATTGTAGACTTTTATGAATACACTTCCTGTTTTAAAAATGCATAGCAATTGCATCGTTGTGAAAGGTGTTAATAGAAGTACTATTTGTGATTTGCAACGCAATGAAGTGAAACTCATCCCAAATGATTTAGAGAATCTCATCAAACTATATGAAGGGAAGACTATTGAAGAAATAAATTCAAAATATGATACAAAACATCATGTTATTGTTGAAGAATATATCAATTTCTTGATAGAACATGAATACGCCTTTTTTACAGATACACCGGAATTCTATCCAAAGCTCAATACAAATTGGTTTGAACCCGCAGAAATTACAAATGCGATTATTGATATCAATTCAGACACCAAATACGATGTCCAAAAAGTATTAGTACAATTAGATGAATTGAATTGTAAACATGTGCAAATTCGTTTTTTTAAAATACTAAAACTTGATGAAATTATTGAACTACTAGATTTTTTAAATAAATCAAATTCCATAGTATCATCTATAAATTTTGTAGTTTCTTTTACAGAAGAATTTAGTATCGAAAGTGTAACAACATTGTTTAAAAAACAACCGAGAATTTGTTCTTTCTTAATTTACAATCATACTGAAGAAAAATTTATAAAGCCATTACAAGGAAATCACATAAAATATATTCAATATACTACTAAAAATATCTCTTCAGCTTCACATTGTGGAGTGATTTCATCAGAATACTTCTTGCCAAATGTGAAAGCCTTCACAGAAAGCCTACAACACAATTCATGTTTGAATAGAAAAATCTCAGTTGATGTAAAAGGCAACATCAAAAACTGCCCATCTATGACCGAAGATTTTGGAAATATTCAAGAAACATCACTTTCAGAAGCTTTACACCACAAAAATTTCAAAAAATATTGGAACATTACTAAGGATCAAATTGAAACCTGCAAAGACTGCGAATTCAAACACATTTGTACCGATTGCAGAGCTTACTTAGAAAATCCAGAAAATCAGTATTCCAAACCATTAAAATGTGGCTACAATCCGTACATAAACGAATGGACGGTATGGAGCAAGAATCCATTAAAAGAAAAAGCGATTGCATATTATAACTTATAAAATGCCGTCAAAGTTCGAAACGCTATAAAAAAATCTGTACTTTTGTATTCCAAATACCATTTGGACAAACACTATGAGTCAAAAAATCTTATTGAACTCAAAAGAGATCGGAATTATTCTGCATCGATTGGCATGTCAGCTCATCGAAAATCATCTTGATTTTTCAAATACTGTATTGGTGGGAATTCAACCGCGAGGTATTTATTTGGCGGAACGATTAACGCAAATCTTACGCGAAGAATATCAAGTAAGTGACATTCAATTAGGATATCTCGACATTACCTTTTTCCGTGATGATTTCCGCCGCAGCGAGAAAATTCTAGAAGCCAATAAAACAAAAATCGACTTTGTGGTAGAAAACAAAAAAGTGGTTTTTATTGACGATGTCTTGTACACCGGAAGAAGTATTCGTGCAGCATTAACGGCGATTCAATCCTTTGGACGACCTGAAGAAATTGAATTATTAGTGTTGATCGATAGGCGTTTTAGCAGACATTTACCTATACAACCCAACTATCGTGGTCGACAAGTAGACGCGATCAATGAAGAACGCGTAAAGGTAAATTGGAAAGAAAATGACGGAGAAGACATGATATATCTAATTAATCAAGAAAAAGACAAGTAGCAATGAGTGAATTAAGTGTCAACCACTTGCTAGGAATTAAATATCTAACCGAAGAAGACATACAACTCATCTTTGAAACGGCAGATCAATTCAAAGAAGTGATCAACCGTCCCATCAAAAAAGTACCTTCTTTACGCGACATCACGATCGCCAATTTATTTTTTGAAAATAGTACCCGAACCAAACTGTCATTTGAATTGGCAGAAAAACGGTTATCAGCAGATGTCATTAACTTTTCAGCGTCGCAATCTTCCGTAAAAAAAGGAGAAACACTTATTGATACGGTAAATAATATTTTGTCTATGAAAGTAGACATGGTCGTGATGCGACATCCAAATCCGGGCGCAGGTGTTTTTCTATCTAAAAATGTGAGCGCAAGTATCGTAAATGCTGGTGATGGCGCACACGAACATCCTACGCAAGCATTATTAGATTCCTATTCCATTCGTGAAAAACTAGGCGATGTGGCTGGAAAAAACGTAGTCATTGTTGGCGATATTTTACACAGTAGAGTTGCGCTATCCAACATTTTTGCACTCAAACTACAAGGCGCAAATGTCAAAGTCTGCGGACCAAAAACCTTGTTGCCAACGTACATTGAAAGTCTCGGAGTTGGTGTAGAAACCAATTTGCGCAAAGCATTGGAATGGTGTGATGTAGCCAATATGTTGCGTGTGCAAAATGAACGTTTGGATATTAGTTATTTTCCATCAACACGTGAATATACTCAGCTTTATGGAGTCAACAAAGCCTTGTTAGACTCACTAGACAAAGAAATTATCATCATGCACCCAGGACCGATCAATCGTGGTGTGGAAATAACCAGTGATGTGGCAGATTCTAAGCAATCCATCATCTTAAATCAGGTAGAAAATGGGGTTGCAGTACGTATGGCGGTGATTTACTTGTTGGCTGGTAAAATCAAAAAGTAACAGCAGCATCGTATCTAAAAATCACATAAAAAATACAATTGACGTTTAAATTTCGTAAATTGTTTGGTACATCTTAAAAAGTAGCCTAAAAACCCTCTAAACTTTTACACTATGATTTTAGATAAGCAAGAGAATATTCTCATCATCACACAAGAATCATCCAACATTGTCGAACTTGTACAAAAAATTGATGCGCGTTACGAAGAAATCAAAAATGATAACATAATTGTCAACTTATTCTCGTTTGGCAATCTGACAAAAAGTGATTTGGTAGAATTTTTACAACTCTCCAAAAAACACCGAGAAGCCAAACATTCTTTCGTTATTGTGACGAATAAAATTAGCACCGACGATCTGCCAGAAGCCATCATGACAGTACCTACACTACAAGAAGCTTTTGACATCATAGAAATGGACGAAATAGAACGCGATTTAGGATTCTAGTTTTTTCAACAAGCGTATTTACATGAAACTAACCATATTGGGCTGTTACGCAGCCACACCTACAAAACATACCAATCCCACTGCACAAGTATTAGAAATCAGAAACCATATTTTTTTGATCGATTGTGGCGAAGGAACACAAGTACAATTGCGCCGTAGCAAAGTGAAATTTGCACGCATCAAGCATATTTTTATCTCACACTTACACGGCGATCATTTTTATGGATTAATCGGATTGATCTCAACGTTCATGCTCTTGGGCAGAAGTACCGACTTACACATTTACGGACCCAAAGGACTAAAAGAACTCACGCTTTTACAACTCAAACTCACAAAATCGTGGACGAGTTATACACTGTGTTTTCACGAATTGGAAAGTGACGCGCCAGAGGTTTTATTTGAAGATGAAAAAGTAACAGTCACAACCATTCCGCTAGAACATCGTGTGTATGCGAATGGCTTTCTATTCATGGAAAAAGAAAAAGAACGCAAGTTGGATATCAATGCGGTGTTGAACTATGAAATTGATAAATGTTACTATCAAAACATCAAAAAAGGAAGAGACATTACCTTAGATTCTGGAGAAGTCATTCCCAACGAAAAACTCACCTTTGATCCGCCAAAACCAAAAGGATATGCCTTTTGCAGCGATACGGTATACTTTCCGAAAATCGTACCGCAAATCAAAAACGTAGATGTACTATATCACGAATCTACTTTTTTAGACAAGCATGAACATTTGGCAGAAAAAACCAAGCATACGACTGCCAAACAAGCTGCAATTATTGCCAAAGAAGCCAATGTGGGACAATTAATATTAGGTCATTTCTCTACACGTTATGATGGATTTCAAGAATTTAAAGAAGAAGCAGCAACCGTATTTGACAATGTTGTTTTAGCCGATGATGGGAAAGTTTTTGTGTTTGATTAATATATTAAACGCAAAACCAATATACGAATTCACATCTCTTTTTTTAGATTACTTTTACCATATTTTCTTGATAAAAGTTAGTAACGAACTTGATAATAACTTAATGTTAATGGCGCTATTTTTACTTCAAAAAACGGATGAAAAACTGTAAATTGCAGTGATAAAACACGAATGAAAAAGAAGTAAGGAAAAGCACATGAAACAAGATTTAAGTGATTACAGAAAATCCTACGACAAAAGCGAACTCTTAGAAGAAAACTGTGTGGAAAATCCGATAGAGATGTTCCGCAATTGGTTTGTAGAAGTAGAGCAGTCAGAAACGGTAGCAGAAGTCAATGCAATGACGTTGAGCACAATTGGTTTGGACGGTTTTCCAAAAAGTAGAGTAGTATTGTTAAAACAGTACACTCACGAGGGATTTATCTTTTACACCAATTACCAAAGCGAAAAAGGACAGGCAATGGAAGCAAATCCGAATGTATGTCTTTCGTTTTTTTGGCCAGCGATGGAGCGACAAATTATCATCAAAGGAAAGGTAGAAAAAATTGCTAAAAACTTATCTGACGGCTATTTTGAATCGCGTCCGCGCGGAAGCAGATTAGGAGCCATTGTGTCTGATCAAAGCCGCGTAATTCTTTCAAGAGACTATTTAGAACAAAAACTAGAAGACTTAGAAAAAGCCTACGAAGGCAAAGATATTGAACGTCCTGAACATTGGGGCGGATACATTGTAAAACCCAAAGAAATAGAATTTTGGCAAGGCAGAGCCAATCGTTTGCACGACCGAATGCGCTACCAATTGCAAACTGACTATTCATGGAAAATGGAACGTTTGGCACCATAACTAAAATAGAACCTATTGAAAACTGTTTACATCATACGACATGCAAAATCATCTTGGGAATATCCTATAGATGACAAAGATCGTCCACTCAAATTACGAGGAATCAAAGATGCGCATTTAGTGGCAAATTATATCTCGGATAAAATTGACAGACCACAAATCATATATTCGAGTATTGCCAACAGAGCTTTGCATACCTGCGCTATTTTTGTGCGTGAATTGGGATATCCGTTTGACAAGATCGTCATAAAAGAAAGTATGTACGATTTTGGTGGTTCAGGATTGTTGGCAACCTTAAAATCTTGTGATGATGCAGTTGATACATTGATGGTATTTGGACACAATCACGCGATTACTGCGGTTGTAAATACCTATGGAAGTCAATATTTTGACAATGTACCGACAAGTGGTTTTGTAGCGATTCAATTTAACACAGATTCTTGGAATGATATTAATGAAGGTAACACCATATTAAACGTATTTCCTAAAGACTTAAAATAATGCAACAAACAAAAAACAAGTACATCAACAGAGAAATAAGTTGGCTTCAATTCAACGGACGTGTCTTACAAGAAGCCGCTGATAAAACTGTGCCTCTCATTGAGCGTTTGCGTTTTATCGGAATATTTTCGAATAATTTAGACGAGTTTTTTAAAGTACGTTATGCCACTGTAAAACGAATTGCACAAGCAGGAAAAGGAGGAAGAAGTGTATTAGGAGGAACAAAAGCAAAAGATTTACTAGAGCAAATCACCAAAATAGTGATCAAGCAGCAGACGGAAAGTTTGCGGATTTTGAATGAAGTACAAAAAGCACTGGAAAAGGAAAACATCTTCATCATCAACGAGCAAAAAGCTTCACCAAGTCAAAGTGCGTATATTGAAAAATATTTCATCGAAAAGGTAAGTCCAGCTTTGGTGACCATTATTTTGGATGATATTGACGAAATGCCTGCACTAAAAGATAAAGCGGCGTATTTGGCAATTCGAATGGTGATGAAGGAGCAGACAAAAAACACGAAAAAGGTAACGCGTATCTTCAAGCCAAAAGTTAATAAAATACGCTATGCACTGATTGAAATTCCAAAAACAATTGATCGTTTTATTGTGTTGCCAAGCGAAGGAGAAAAAAAATACATCATCATTTTGGACGATTTGATTCGCCATTCGTTAGGAAACATTTTTAGCATTTTTGAATATGAAAGTCTGTCAGCACACATGATTAAAATTACGCGTGATGCCGAATTGGATATCGATAACGATTTGACAAAAAGTTTCATTCAAAAAATATCGACAAGTGTCAAAGGTCGAAAAAGTGGTGAACCTGTTCGTTTTGTATACGATAAAACCATTCATAAAGATACGTTTGAATACTTGCTAGAAAAAATGGGCATCGATGATATTGATAGCTTAATTCCTGGCGGACGTTATCACAATCGTAAAGATTACATGTCTTTTCCTAGTTTGGGACGACAAGATTTACTCTACAAATCGTATCCGCCTTTGCCTGTAAAAGGCTTAAATATGGAAGGAAGTTTGTTTGAAAAAATCGCTAAAAAAGACTATCTCCAATACGCGCCGTATCACACCTTTGCCTATGTAGTTCGCTTTTTGCGAGAAGCGGCTTTAGACCCGAAAGTTGAAGACATAAAAATTACTGTGTACCGTTTGGCAAAAGTTTCACATGTGGCGAGTTCGTTAGTAAATGCCGTTAAAAATGGTAAAAAAGTAACGGTTCAAATCGAATTGCAAGCGCGCTTTGATGAAGCTGCCAATATCAAATACGCAGAACAAATGCAGAGCGAAGGCGTCAATCTGATCTTTGGTGTGCAAGGATTGAAAGTGCATAGCAAAACCTGTGTGATAGAGCGTAGAGAAGAAGGGAAAATTGTCCGTTATGGATTTGTAAGTACTGGAAATGTCAACGAATCAACCGCAAAAATCTATACGGATTATACGCTGTTTACTGCTGATCAAGACATTTTAAAAGAAGTATCGAAAGTATTCGATTTCTTTGAGACGAATTACAAAGTAGCCAAATACAAACACTTAATCGTTTCGCCACATTATACCCGAAATGCCTTGAACAAGTTGATCAACTCTGAAATAAAAAACGCACAAGAAGGAAAAGAAGCGTATATCAAAATAAAAGTCAACAGTTTGTCGGATTATAAAATTATTGACAAATTGTATGATGCGAGCAGAGCTGGCGTGAAAATTCAACTCATAGTACGCGGAATTTGTTGTTTAATTCCAGGTGTGCCTGGCATGAGCGAAAATATAGAAGCCATAAGTATCGTAGACAAATTTTTAGAACACCCAAGAATGTTTATCTTTGGAAATAATGGTGATCCGAAAATTTATATTTCTTCTGCCGATTGGATGACACGAAATATAGACAAAAGGGTAGAAGTTACCTGTCCGATATACGATAAAGATATCAAAAAAGAATTGCTAGATACGTTTAATATTGGCTGGAGCGATAATGTGAAAGCGCGTGTATTCTCTGAAAAGCAAGACAATGCATACCGCAAAAATCAATTGATCAAAGTACGTTCACAATTTGCTACGTATGATTACTATTTAGAAAAAATGTCAAATTAAAAATAAAAGTCCATTTTGAGAATAAGAAAATTTGCTGCGATTGATATTGGATCGAATGCTATACGATTGTTAGTTGCAAATGTGATTGAGGAGGAAAACAAGGAACCAAAATTTAAAAAAAGTTCGTTGGTACGTGTGCCTATTCGTTTGGGACAAGATGTATTTACGAATAAAGAAATTTCGAAAACAAACATGGAGCGCATGATCAACGCGATGAAATCCTATCGTCTGTTGATGGATGTACATGGTGTTGAACGCTATATGGCATGTGCGACTTCCGCGATGCGTGATGCGAAAAACGGTGCTGAAGTTGTAGAAAAAATCAAGAAAAAAGCAGATATTAAAATTGATATTATTGATGGAAAACGCGAAGCTGAAATCATTGCTTCTACCGATCTTCATAATGTCATCGCGAAAGAAAAAGACTATCTATATGTGGATGTAGGTGGAGGAAGTACAGAATTAACCATTTTCTCGAATGGAAAAGCAAAAACTTCGCGCTCTTTTCAAATTGGAACCGTACGTTTATTAAATGAAATGATTACGCAAGACGACTGGAAATCGGTTGAAAAATGGATCAAGCGTAATACGAAAGATTTAAAGCGTTTGTCACTAATAGGTTCGGGAGGAAACATCAACAAGCTCTATAAAATGTCGGGAACTCCTATAGGAGAACCGTTATCATACATCTATTTAAATGCGCAGTATCAATTTTTGCAAAGCTTGACTTATCAGCAACGCATTTCTGAATTAGGATTGAATCCGGATAGAGCCGATGTGATCATTCCTGCAACACGAATTTACCTAAATGCTTGCAAATGGAGTGGCGCTCAAAAAATATATGTGCCTAAAATTGGACTGGCAGATGGTATTATAAAGACATTATACTTCGAAACATCGAAAAAACAGAAAATAGGATCGAATATTTTGAGTTTTTGAGTATGGGATAATTATTTTTAGCAAATAACTCAAAATCAGCAGATTCTTTCCTTGAGATTTAATCTGTTAACTAACCAAAAAACGTACAAATGAAACATCTATGTTCCCAATTTAGTCATATCATAGAATGACGATATAGATGTTCTATCTGACGGATAAAAAACAATAAAAATAGACAGATGAAAAAACTTTTACTTCTTTCGTTCCTACTGTGTTCCTGTATTGCTTTTTCACAAGAAACCGACAAAACTGAGGAAGAAACAGATGAAAAAGCATACGTAAGCAGAGATACAGAAACGCGCTACGGATTCAAAGCCGGAATCAATATTTCTAACTACAGCGGTACCAATTTAGACGATATTCAAGACGGTTTGAACGATTCCAGAATTGGAGCTTTATTTGGTTTCTTTGTAGACATGCATCTTGTAGGTGACTTCCGTTTTCAACCAGAATTTCTCTATTCCGCGCAAGGAGCAAAAGAAGAAGCACTACGCGCCGATTATCTACAAATCCCATTGATGTTAAAATACGAATTGACAGAATTCTTCAACATTCAAGTCGGTCCGCAAGTCGGTGTAAAAGTCCACGAATTTGAAGACAGTTTTAAAACCTTTGATTTCGGAATCAACGGAGGAATTGGCGTAACTTTTATAGAAAATGTAGCTGTTGAAGCAAGATATAGTCTAGGGTTGGCAGATGTATTTGACGAAGATAGAACACCAGCTAATTTTGAAGGAAACAATGCTGTTATACAGATTGCGTTGACGTATCGTTTTTAGACACGCTTTGCTTTTAGATTGTTAGTATCGGCTTCGCCTGTTAGACACGCTTCGCTTTAGTATTGCTCACGCTCTTGGTATATTAGTATTTTAGTTGGTGAGTTTGTGAGTATCATTTGATAGCATTGCTACATTTTCAAATTTTCAAATTGGTACATTGGTGATGCGCTTCGTTTTAGTATCGCTCATGCTCTTAGTATATTAGTATTTTAGTTGGTGAGTTTGTAAGTGTCATTTGATGGCATTGCTACATTTTCAAATTTTCAAATTGATACATTGGTAGATGCGCTTCGCTTTAGTATGTTAGTATGTTAGTAGGTGAGTTTGTGAGTTTTTTTGGAAACAATTAACGTATTGGTACATTTTCAAATTAGCATATTAATACATTAGTAGACGCACTTCGCTTTCGTATTTTGATATTGTTTGTTGCTAGATTCGTTTTGCGTAGGCAGGAATATCAAATTATAACAACTCACGTCAAGCTGAACTTGACTCAGCTTCACAGGACAAAAAAAGGTCAAATTGAAAATCTCAATTTGACCTTTTTTATTTCTAAAAGCGAAACGATACCAAAGCAAAGCGTGTCTAAAGATTCCTGCCTACGTAGGAACGTGTCTAAAAGCGACAGCGATCTAGCAGCAAAGCGGTCTAACATCTAACAGCGCTAGCGGTCAAAAAAACTATCCGTGCATCGTTTCCCTAGTTCCCAAATCTTTCATAATTTCCGCTTCATAATCGAGCAACGCTTGCCACTTCTGATCCACTTCCGCACGATCTCCATACTGTCTAGCAAACCCTAAAAACATCGTATAATGATTGGCTTCACTTTTCATTAAATTTCTGTAGAAAGTCGCCAATTCTTGATCTTTAATGTTTTCGGAAAGCAACTTAAAACGTTCGCAACTTCTGGCTTCAATCAACGCTGCATATAGTAATCTGTGTACCAATTGTGTTGTTCTGCTGCCGCCTTTTGGGAAAAATTGGACTAATTTAATCACGTATTCGTCTTTTCGATCGCGACCTAATTTCCAACCTCTTGCCAAAATTCGATCGTGTACCATTTTAAAATGACTCATCTCTTCTTTCACCAAGGCAATCATGGATTCTATCAATTCTGGATATTCTGGAAAACTAACAATCAGGGAGATCGCTGTACTTGCTGCTTTCTGTTCACAAAAAGCATGATCGGTTAAAATTTCTTCAATATTTTTCTCTGCAATATTCACCCAACGCGGATCGGTTGGCAATTTAAGTCCTAACATCATAAATTAAATTTCTAAATCAAAATCTTTACGTAATTGCTCTACTAGTGGATTGATTTCTTTTAAACGATTGTATTTATCTCTTGGTTCAAAAAAGTACTTTTTCTCTATCAATTCATTTACTTCAATCTCTAAAGAAACATCATAATTATTCAATGTTGAACGCAAAAACTCCAGTAAAGGATACTGTGCGCGTTCTATCTCAACTCGCATAGTATCGTTCGGAAGTTCAATACAAATAACAGTGTCATTTTTCAACTTTGGCACATCTGTAGCCAAGTTCGAAGCCATGATCTTTTCTCCTTTTTTGGATATTTTTTCTACATACGCATTCCACACTTCTAACATGCGTTCTTCTGTAAATGCATCTTTCGGCAACTCCTTCTGATCTACAACTTTGATTTGCTGTTTCTTTAAGTGTTCTTGCTTTGCTTTGATGCTCGATAATGACAATCCCGAAACCTTATTTTTCATCATAGAGATGTCAATTCTCGGTTTTGGCGCCGGCGTGACTGTTTTTTGTGGTGTTTTTTCCACTTCCGTAGATGGAGCCGCTGCAGTGGTTGCTGCTGAGGGAGAAGGTGTTTGCGCTACGGATTGCGTTGCTGGCGGATTTTGTACGGTAGTAATAGTTTCTTGAGAAGGATTCTGTTTGATCTTTTTTCCATGTGACAAGAAAAAAGTCGCTGGAATTATGAACCGATCGCTATTTTTTTTTTCTCCATCGTAATTGATAGAGGCAAGTTGCATTAAGCATAATTCTACCAGTAAACGCTGATTGCGACTGGTTTTGTATTTTAAATCACAATCGTTTGCCAACTCAATTCCCTTCATAAGAAATTGCTGCGACGTTTTTTGCGATTGCTCTAAATATTTTTGCTTCGTTTGATCGCCTACTTCTAAAAGTGCAATCGTAGAAGGATTTTTACACACCAATAAATCTCTAAAATGCGATGCGATTCCGGCAATAAAATGATGTCCGTCAAATCCTTTGGACAAGGTCTCATTAAAATCAACCAATAACTGCGGAATGTTGTTTTCCAACATCAGATCTGTAGCTGTAAAGTAGATTTCGTAGTCCAGCACGTTCAAGTTTTCGGTAACGGCTTGTCGCGTGAGTTGTTTTCCAGAAAAACTCACCACTCTGTCAAAAATAGATAGTGCATCACGCATGGCGCCATCTGCTTTTTGCGCAATAATGTGCAAAGCGTCATCATCGGCTTCTACACCTTGACTTTCGGCAATATATTTTAAATATTCTTTCGCATCTTTCACGCCAATTCGTTTAAAATCGAAAATTTGGCATCGCGATAGAATCGTTGGAATTATTTTGTGTTTTTCGGTCGTTGCCAGAATAAAAATGGCATGTTTTGGCGGTTCTTCTAAAGTCTTTAAAAACGCATTAAAAGCTGCCTGAGATAACATATGTACCTCATCAATAATATACACTTTGTATTTTCCCACTTGTGGTGGAATGCGTACTTGTTCAATCAAGCTACGGATATCATCTACAGAGTTGTTAGAAGCTGCATCGAGTTCAAAAATATTGAAGGCAAAATCTTCATCCGGATTTTCCGTACCATCTTGATTGATCTTTTTAGCCAGAATTCGCGCACAGGTTGTTTTTCCCACACCACGCGGACCGCAGAACAATAAGGCTTGTGCTAAATGATTACTTTGTATGGCATTTTCTAAGGTATTTGTAATCGCTTGTTGACCGACAACATCTTTGAATGTTTGCGGTCTATATTTACGAGCTGATACAATGAAATGTTCCATAGAATTTGGGTAATCTTGTAGCGACAAATATACTAATACCTATCAAATAGAACATAGGAAAAGCGCAGATAGTTGTCTCTTTTTATCAACAGTTTTGACCAAAACAAATTAGATTTTTCTAAGAGTGTATTCCGATTTCAAACAAATGTGTACTTTTGCGCCAAGCAGGCTACCTTATCGCCGTGTGCCAAATCAAGTTTGGGACAAGGAGGAAAGTCCGAACACCATAGTGCAATTGTAGCGGATAACATCCGTCCGTCGTGAGGCGAGGACCAGTGCAACAGAAAGAATGTACAGGTAATGCTGTAGTGAAATCAGGTAAACTCTACGAGGTGCAATGCCATGTATATGAGCGTTTGAGAGCGGCACGTTCGATGCTCAAGGGTAGGCAGATAAAGGCTATTGGTAACAATATTCTTAGATAAATGATAAGGCTCGACAGGATTCGGCTTATGGCCTGCTTTTTTTTAGTGAAACTCAATTTTGCGAAGCTCGCAGAGCGCACGCAAAATTGCAAGTTGAACTAATCCCGCTGCAGAGCGGGATCTCCTAAAACTATCCACAATTATCTTTAAGAAGTTGATTTTTCTCCTATTCAATAAAAAGAAAAGTCCAAAAACACATTAAAAGTAATCAACCGAATTAATCTCATTACAAAACGAAATCCCCCAAAACAACACACAAAGTAAATTCTAAAAAACACAAATTTTCCCAGAACCAATTGATTCAAGAGGAAAAAATAGTGTGATAAAGTGATGTTATACCAATTAAACCATAAGATGCAACATATAGACTCGTTCATTTGGCATCCTAGTTTCTTGCGAATAGTTTCCGTAACTACGGCTATGCAAACCATTCACCGCGTCCTATGATACCAAAGCAACTTCGTCTCTAAAGTCGCGTCTTATAGTTTAATTGGTCTTATAGTTTTTTGAGTTGCCGAGGTTCGCATAAAAAAAGAAGAGAAATGTCGCGATTAAATTTGAAGAAAACTTAGTATTAACTTAATAATTCACATATGAAAAAATGATACAAATTCTTGACGATTTCTCTCCTTATAGATTTTATGCACTAACACTCAAATTTTAAGTCTGATTAAAATTTAAATAAACTAATTATATGTTGTAAAAGTACTTTAGTTTTTCGATTTAAAGATTTAAAAACTGATATATTTTGTAAGGTAAAACCGTATTTTTATTCTAAAAAAAGTTTTAAGTATTATTTTTTTTGTAAATGCTTTGCTATATAGCAATAAAAGTTGGACATGTTTCCTTTTTTCAATACGTTTCGTGATTGTGTTTGTGTAAAAATCTTCCGAAGAAGATTCTTTGAAATGGTATGCGTTTGGTTTTTAACAATTTGCAGAACATAAATCCGTTGGACATACAATAGACCAACACGCAAAGTTGAACGTGCAGCCCCACGACTGGAATTTGTCATCTTCTTCTTGATCATTGAGTCCGCCTTTAGCTTGTAATGATTGCAGCTTTGAAATAGATTTTTTCTGCAATGCTAGCTTTTGTACTTTTCTTTTTTTCATGGTTTTGATTAGTTAAGTTAACTAACCTAAAATTAAGCAATAACTAGGGTTTTGTAGTACGGAAAAACCGTAGTGCTGTTACCAAGAAAATGCTAAAAAATGATGCGATTCTTCTTTATAATATTTAAACCATATAATATGCTCAATTCTTCTAAATCCTTATATTTAGTATTATTACATTAAAACAACCTTATAAAAAGGTAGCACTTTATAAAACAAAAAACACGCTCCAAAAGCGTGTTTTTTATATAAACTTACTTCTATTATTTCTTAATAAACTTCTTTTGTGAATAGCCTTCAATCTTTAAAAAATACAATCCATTTTTTAAATTTGAAACGTCAATCTGATCAGTATTAGAAATTATTCCGCTCATAAGTTCAACACCAAGAACATTATAAACTTTATAGGCTTTGGTAGCGTTTAATTCTTTGACTTGAATATAATTTGAAGTAGGGTTTGGATAAATGGTAAATTTTGGAGCAGCAAACTCATCAATAGATAATGCTAAATCATTTGAAACGTCTAGTTTAGAAATTTTATTAGACAAAAATTGCGCTATATACAAATCATTTCCAACGACTTTCATTCCGCTAGGACCGCTTAAGCCTTGAATAACATCTTCTATAGTAGGGTTTGCGTCATTCAAATTTATCTTTTGTATCTTACCATTTTGAAAAAGAGAGAAGTATAAATAGTTACCAACAATTTCTAATTGATAAGGATTATTTATACCTGAAACCACTTCTTCTACCACTGGGTTGGTACTACTAATATCTATTTTAGATATTTTACCAGTAGCTGATGATATAGTTCCAAAGTATTGTGTATGTGAAAAATAAAGTATATTGCCATCTAGAGCAGTACCACTTATAGAATTTGTGTAGAGGTCATTACTAGTAAAATCAAAATATACAATATTTTCAACGGCAACAGGATCTATGCCTATGTCTACTTTGTATATGCCACTACTAAACATTGGCGAATAGCTGTTAAGATATAATGCATTACCAAAATTAACCATTGTTTCAGGGTAAATAAAAATCCCAGTATTAGGATCTGGTAAAAAACTGAAAATTTCAACAGCTGTGGGATTGGCTATGCTTATATCAATCTTAGACAGTTTTAAGTTGTTATGCTCAGCTACGTATAATTCATTACCAATTAAACGGATTCCTATTGGTCCTGCTAGTCCTGTTACTATATTTTCTACTACAGGATTGGTAGCCGTAATATCTATTTTAGAAATTTTACCTGTATTAGGATTATTATTAATCCTAGATTCGGAAAAATAAAGATCGTTTCCAAGAAGTTCAAAATTACGTGGTTTAGAAATTCCTGTAGTAATTACATCAACTACTTGCGCTTTTACACCTAAAAAAAGAAAAATAATAGGTACAGTTGTTAGACAAAGTCGTTTCATAGTATAATTTATTAATTGTTTTTAGAAAAGTTTTTATTCCGCCATCGTATGATACACATTCTGCACGTCATCATCTTCTTCAAGCTTCTCTAAAAGCTTTTCAATATCTGCAGTTTTTTCTTCGTCTAACGATTTGGTAGCTTGTGGAATGCGTTCAAAACCAGAAGATAAAATTTCGATTTCTCTGCTTTCCAATTCCTTTTGAATCGCTCCAAAACTTTCAAATGGTGCATATAATAAAATTCCATCGTCATCTACGAATACTTCTTCTACACCAAAATCGATAAATTCCAATTCCAGTTCTTCAGGATCTTGTCCTTCCGAAGGAATTCGGAAATTACAGGTATGATCAAACATAAATTCCACCGAACCTTGCGTGCCTAAATTCCCATCACATTTGTTAAAATAACTACGTACGTTTGCTACGGTTCTGTTGTTGTTATCTGTTGCGGTTTCCACCAAAATCGCGATTCCGTGAGGTCCGTAACCTTCAAACAATACTTCTTTATAGTTTTCCGTATTCTTATCTGATGCTTTCTTGATGGCACGCTCAATGTTGTCTTTTGGCATGTTCGCCGCCTTCGCATTCTGAATCACAGCACGCAATCTGGAATTCGTTTCAGGACTCGGTCCACCTTCTTTGACAGCCATCACAATATCTTTCCCAATTCGGGTAAAGGTTTTTGCCATTGCTGACCAACGTTTCATTTTTCGTGCTTTTCTAAATTCAAATGCTCTTCCCATTATGCGTGTACTTTTTATTTCTACAAATATAATTTTTGTATTAATTTTTTGGAATATGTCTGCTTAAAAATTTTGCAGAAGCTGCATTCCACTGTTGAATAATCTGTGTTCGTTTGGTATTCAGTTCGTTGTTTAATGCATTGAAATCGTTGACCGATTTGTTATACTGATTCACCATACTATTGTACTGATCGATTTCTTTTTCGGTTCGGTCTTTTGGTTTTTTCTTATCAATCGCTTCTTTAATCGCCGTAAATTTTTCATTCATCAAGAAAAATTCTAGCATTTTAGGAAGCTCTTTTTGGGTTTCTTCCAAATAAAATTTCAGCGCTTTTTTAGTAGCATCTATAAGTGAAGCATCTTGTTTACACGTGCTTACCGAATCCAACGCTTGTAAGCCTTCTTTGGCAAAACCTTGCAAAGCGTTCATATTCTGTTGTATGGCACTAATATCCCCTGTAGAAACGCCGTTTATCATAAAGCTTTCTTGAATATTACTTTTAAAAAAGATCAAATAGATTTCATTGCGATGTTCAAAAACTTCGTTTGAAATTTCCATTTTTTTGCTCAAATCATTCTCCGATTCAATCAATTGAATGTTATTGCGCGCTGCGTATTCGTTTAACGCAACTTCATACGAAGCTTGTGCTTCCTGCATGCGTTCATCTACCTTTTTTTGCGCCAAAATATACGCTTCCATAAAATCATACGATTGCTCGGCAACTTCCTTCATGTCTACAATCTTGGCATAGTCATTCTTTAAAAGTTTGGTGCGCAAGTCCATATACGCTAACACTTTTTCTTTGTATGTGTTTTCTCCTTCAAAAGCATTGGCTTTTTTAATTTTTAGCATTGCGCGTTCCAACGATTTGATCAAGCGTTTGCGATCGCCTTCAATTCTTTTGGCGCTTTTGCTATGGGCAACCGATTTGGTATATTTCCACATGCTGCGACTAATTTTTTTATTCTCTTTCCCGATAAAGGACAAATACGCATTTGCATTTTGAAAACTTTGTGCAGTCGAAGTTTGAAAGGTAAAAACACAAATTAGAACAAAAAGTGTTTTAAAGTAAAATTGTTTCATGGAATTTAATTGGCAAGTTGTTGAATATAATCTGAAAGAATGCGGTAGGTTTCTTCAATTTCATGATCGGTTTGAATACTTTTAATCGCATGTGCATTTTCTTTCGCTTTGTTTTTATTGTAGGCTAAAATTTCTTTGTAATCTTCTAAATTCACCACTTCAAAAGTATCATGCGTCATTTCGATATCGTCCGATTTTTCAAAGATCGCATTGAATCTGTCCATATCTTCCTGAATGCCTTCTACAGATAATGGCAAAACGCGTTCACTGTTTAAGTAGTTTTGCAGATTGGTATTGATTTCTTTAATGGTGATAGAAGCGCTGTTTTGCGAGATTCTTTCAAGACTTTTGGCGCGTAACGCATCATAATTGGCAGCTTTTGGAATCCTAAAATAGACATCTTTTTGAATGGTATCGCTTACAATGACATTGGAATTGCCGTTTTCGCCATCTTCAATGCCTGCCAATAAATTTGGAAATTCGATATCTGGTTGAATCCCAACTGCTTGATGCGAATTGCCTTTAAAACCATACATTTTTTCAATGGTAATGCGTACATATCCTTCTTCGCCATCGAGCGGCATTATTTGTTGAATGGTTCCTTTTCCATAACTACGACTGCCCACAATCAACGCACGATTGTGATCGCGCAACGCTGCTGCAATAAATTCAGATGCAGAAGCACTTTCATTATTCAATAAAATCACTAAAGGTTTGGTAAATAAGGTTCCGCGATTCAAGTCTTTCACGATGTCTTTATTATCTTTTTGATCGCGATAAATACCTAATGGACCTTTGTCTATAAACATTCCCGCAAGGTCAATTGCTTGTTTCATAGAGCCACCGCCATTTCCGCGTAAGTCTAGAATTAGACCGTCAATATTAACGGCATTTAGTTTAAACAATTCTTTGGCGATATCATTGGCGCTTCCAAAACCAAAATCTGCATTTGTATAAAAGCTTGGCAATGAAATATATCCCACATTTTGTGTGCCTTTCAGAATAAAACTATTCACGGCGTTTTCTTCAATCTTGAGGTTTTCCTTTTTAAGTACGACGGTTTTGTTTAAATTTTTATCAGTCAGAAAGTTGATTGTGATGCTTTTATGGTTTTCGTCATTGATAAAATCATATAAACTCACCAATGAGAGACAGGTTGTACTGATTTTGGTATCATTTGATTCTAGCGATAAGACTAAATCGCCTGCGCTGATTTCTTTTTCCTTCCAAGCCGTACTTCCTGTTTGCAATCCCGCAACGACAATTTTTCCATCACTATTTTTAGAAAACCAAACTCCAATAGAGCTTGTTTCTGTACTGATAGAATTCATAAACGTAGCATTATCCGTAGGATCAAAAAAGCTACTATGCGGATCAAAATACGAACACATTACATCTAAAAAAGTAGTTTCAATATACGATTGCAGTCCGTTGACAGCTTGCAATTTATCGACAATAAAGCATTTGTTTTCGGCAATGACTTTTTGTTTTAATTGCGCTTTTATTTTTGGAAAGTTTGACGGATTGCTCAGCGATAGATAATCGCGAATAATATCGACGCGTATCTTTTTAGACCAACGTTCTTTCAGTGTTTCAGGCGTTTTAGAAAAGTATGATTTTTCTTTGTAGCTTCCATAAGTCACCGTATCATTTCCTGAAAAATCGAGTTTGGTTTTTTCGTACTTTTCAACGGTTTGCTGTGCTTGTTTTAAATGTTTCTCATAGAAATTGGTAAACTCAGCAATAAAATCACATTCGCCATTTAGCAAATAATCGTCTAATGTATCTTTCAAGGGTTCTAAAACTTCAATATCACCTTGCGAATACAGTAAACGACGGTCATCCAAACGTTCCAACAATTTTTCGAATACATAGTTTGAAAAGTCGTCATTAATTGCTTTAGGCTTGTAATGATTCTTCTCTAACATCTCCAAAATCAAACGTGATTTGTTGCAAAAAGACGAATCTATTTGTGCAAAAGTTGAAGTCGCGACAAAAAGCAATATAAAACGTAAAAAAGTATGCATGAATGCGAATAAAATTTGTAGTCTCGTAAAGTTACGAATTTAGTCACTCTTTTGTACATTCTGTAGGAAAGAAAACTTAAAATTGCTTATATATTTAATTTAAGCTTATTTAGCAAGTCTTTTTACAGGCGTCATTCTGAGCTTGATACTGAAATAAATTCAGCACAGGCTTCAGAATCTCATTACGCTGATCTTTAGTCGTTATGGGAAACCGAATCATACTGAATCAAGTTCAGCACAAGAGTTCGGTTTGACGAAATCTGTACTTTATAGACAGTTTTGATCGTCTACTCTTTCATCTTCCCAGAAATATATTCCAGTGTTTCCTGATTGGTCGTCGCCAAATGTTTCGGTAGTTTATTATCTCTTGGTAACACTGCCAAAAAGCGATCGAAATTGGACGTATACACATTTTTAAATAATGGTTTTTCCACGTTCAAGCTTTTTAAAATTTCTGTAAAGAATTCTTCGTGATGAATCAAATCTTCCGCGCCTAAATGAAAGATTCCATTTTTACGTCGGTTGATCATGTAGTGAATTTGCTGTGTAAGCTTTCTATCAGAAATCGTATTCATCACCAAATGCGGAAACACTTCAATAGGAATTTTTTCTTTGAGACATTGCTTAATTTCAAGAATTCGCGGTGAATTGTGTCCAAAAACCATTGGCAAACGAATGATCGCATATTTTTTCTGCGGCAAACGCATCAACATATTTTCAATACGAATTTTCAATTTCCCGTAGATGCTTTCCGAAAGCGTTTTATCGTACTCATACGACGGATAACTGCTATACGCATCAAATACATTGGCAGAAGACAAAAAGAAGAGTTTACACGGTTTGCTTTTTACATATTTTGTCAAATAAATATGCGCTTCAATCTGTGCGGCAAAATCGCCACGCAACGCCGAAATAATGATGGTTGGCTGTATTTTTGACACAATTTCGTCAATACCATCATAATCCAAATCGTAGCGTATAAAATGCTGATTTTTCGCGAACGATTTGTTGCTGTAAAAAGTTCCGTATACATCAAAATAGGAGCACAGCTCTTTATAAATCGCCTGACCGATATATCCGCTCGCTCCTAATATTAAAATTCTGTTCAAACGTGTTGCTATTTTTTATAGAAAGGAAGTTTCACCACTTTCGCAGGAACTTGTTTTTTACGAATTTGAATGTAAATATTACTGCCTACATCTTTGAAAACGGTTGGTACATATCCTAAACCAATTCCCACTTTCATAGAAGGTGACATGGTTCCTGAAGTTACATTTCCAATAATGTTTCCGTTGCCGTCCACAATGTCATAACCTTGTCTTGGAATTCCACGATCTTGCATTTCAAAGGCAACCAATCTGCGTTCTGCTCCAGTTTTCTTTTGCGATTCAATGTACTCACGATTTACAAAGTCTTTCGTGAATTTGGTAATCCAACCCAAACCTGCTTCAATCGGCGAAGTGGTATCATCAATATCATTTCCGTACAGACAATAGCCCATTTCCAAACGCAAGGTATCTCTCGCAGCCAAACCAATGGGCTTGATGCCGAAATCTGTACCAGCTTCAAACACTTTATTCCAAACTTTTTCTACGACTTCATTCTTACAGTAAATTTCAAATCCGCCAGAACCTGTATAACCTGTCGCAGAAATGATTATATTTTCAACGCCTGCAAAGGTATCTATCTTGAACGTGTAGTATTTGATATTGGTCAAATCCACTTCCGTCAAGGATTGCATCGCTTCCGCTGCTTTTGGTCCTTGAATTGCTAGTAAAGAAAAGTTGTCCGACACGTCGCGCATTTCAGCACCCACATCATTATGACTTGAAATCCAGTTCCAGTCTTTCTCAATATTAGACGCATTTACTACCAAAATATACTTTTCTTCATTCACACGGTAAATGATTAAATCGTCCACAATTCCGCCGTCATTGTTCGGCATACAGCTGTATTGTGCTTTTCCGTCTACCAATTTGGAAGCGTCATTTGTAGCAATCTTTTGAATCAATGCCAATGCATTTGGTCCAGAAATCACAAATTCTCCCATATGACTTACGTCAAACACACCTACGCCATTACGTACGGTTTCGTGTTCAATATTCACACCTTCATACTGTACAGGCATATTAAAACCTGCAAAAGGGACCATTTTTGCGCCCAATGCTTCGTGAACTTTGGTAAGAGCAGTATCTTTCATAGTAGTTTTTTTAAATCGTTTGCGAATTTATGAAAAATAGGGCTAAAAAAATGCTGAATGCGTACTTGATTCACAATTTAACATCACTTTTTTAGGTTTTTGTGAAATTGAGAGATTTCAGGATGGATTTACGCTTTTTTGGTCTAACGTTTGTCATTCCACATGTATTGTGGCATCCATTTTGAAGTTTTGCAGAAATTCCTGTCTTAGGAGAAAATAAAACATTCAAAAACTTTACGGTAAAAGTGCACGTGTTTAAAAATCAGTTTTTGATAAACTTTTTAGGCGTCGTGTTATCTAATTGCATAAAATATACACCACTTTCTAGCGTTGACACATTTATTTGCTCACTGGGCGCAAGACTTCCTTTTGATACTTGGACACCTAATATATTATAGATTTTATAGGACGCGGTCGTTTTTAGATTATTGATCTTAAGATACTCTATGTGGGGTTTGGATATAAGGTTGTTTCTTTAGTGTTGAATTCGTTTACAGAAAGGTTGAGAGCAGATATGTTAGTTTTTACAATTTCATTGCGTAAAGATATGTACATATAATCACCAGCAACTACAATTCCTAAAATGAAACCATCTGCAGGAGGAATTGGCATTACATCTTGAACGGGAAAGTTAGGATCTGACAGGTCAACCCTTCTAATATAATCGGTAACAAATAAATCATTGAGCTCTGGATAATACAATATGTTGCCAGATACATTCCATGATATGATACCTGCATATCCAGGAGTCATCTGAAAAACTTCTTCATAACTAGGATTATTAGTAGTTGTATTAACTCTAAAAACATGTCTATCACTATATCTTGTATAAAGACCATACACATAGTCTCCATGAAACGTTAAATGAACTCCAATAGATGAACTTTCTAAATTTGAAATGACATCAATAATTGTAGGATTTGAACTTGTAAGATCTACCTTAGAGATCATTCGTCTTCCTGAATTATTTGGATCACTTCTCATTCCATACATATGATTATCATTAGGATTGATTACCCATCCACCTCCAATATTAGATAAATCCAAGAACTCTACTGGACTAGCATTTGAAACAGATAAATCAAGTTTATAAATTTTACGGTTACTATTTGATCCACTTAAACTGCGCCTGTAATATAAATGATTATTATATACACCGATATATTGGACATGGTAAGGATGTGATTCTTGAACAACCAATGACATATTTAAATCGGTACTATTTATATCTTTTTGGTAGATTGATGATGATTGATCAGGAATAGAACTTTGGGCGAATATTGTGTTGTTATACAATTCAAGTCTTGAGAATTGTTGAGATGCAACATTAGCAAAATCTACAAACTGCGCATTTGCGAAATTGAAACATACACAGGATAATAAGGAGAATAGTATCTTTTTCATAACAGCGTTTAATATCAGAAATATACAAACAATAGTGTTTAATTATTTGATCTTCAACCCAAAATTAATTTAAAAACGATTAAAATCTATAATAATTATAGTATAATTCTACAAAAACTACTTCTTAATAAACTTTATAGGTGATGTATTATTTAGTTGGATAAAATACATACCACTTTCTAGCGTCGATACTTCTATTTGTTCATTGGGAGCAAGACTTCCTTTTGAAACTTGGACACCTAACATATTGTAGATTTTGTAGGAAGCAGTCCTTTTTAGATTATTAATTTGAAGATACGATGACGTTGGGTTTGGATATAAGCTTGTTTCTTTAGCATTGAATTCGTTTACAGAGAGGTTAAGAGCAGATATATTAGTTTTTACAATTCCATTTCCAGTAGGTAAATAAAGATAATCGTCGGCAACTACAATTCCTAAAGCAAAACCGGAGGGAATTGGCATTACATCTTGAACAGGAAAGTTAGGATCAGTCAGGTCAACTCTTCTAATATAATCTGTAACAAATAAATCATTGAGTTCTGGATAATACATCATATTACCTGATACTGTCCATGATATTATACCTGCATATCCTGTAGTAATAGGAAATACTTCTTCATAACTAGGATTATTGGTAGTTATATTAACTCTAAAAACATATCTATCACTATATCGAGTATAGAGACCATACGCATAGTCTCCATGAAAAGCTAAGTGAACTCCAATAGATGAACTTTCTAAATTTGAAATTACATCAATAACTGTAGGATTTGTACTTGAAAGATCTATCTTAGAGATCATTCGTCTACCAAAATTATTTGGATCACTCCTTATTCCATACATATAATTATCATTAGGATTGATTGCCCATCCACCACCTCCTATATTAGATAAATCTAAAAACTCTACTGGGGTAGCACTCGAAATAGATAAATCGAGTTTGAAAATTTTTCTTTCAATAATAGAAGATCCATTAGATAATGAGCGCTCGTAGTATAAATTATTAGAATATATACCAATCATTATGTTTTGATAAGGTGGCGATTCCTCTACAACTAATGTCATGTTTAAATCAGTACTATTTATATCTTTTTTGTAGATTGATGTTGATTGACCTGAAATAAAAGATTGAGCGAATATTGTGTTGTTATACAATTCAAGTCTTGTGAATGGTTGAGACGGAACAGTAGCAAAATCAACAAACTGTGCATTTGCAAAATTGAAACATAAGCAAGCTAACAGCAAGAATAGTATTTTTTTCATAACAGCAAGTTTAATATTATAAATATACAAATAAAGTGCACTTCATTCACAAGTTTTGTATTAGTTATTCAAAAACTCTTTTAAATCATCATAATTTGTAGCTTGTATCGCATGCTTTTGTTTGTGTATGATTTCTTGGATTTGTGGCGGAATGTCTAATTTTAAATTTAGTGTCGATTCCACTGTCGGTAAAAATTTAACAGGATGTGCGGTTTCTAAAAAGATTCCGTATGCATCTTGTAAATTGTAATTTTTTAAGCCTAAATACCCAACCGCACCATGTGGATCAGCAATGTATTTGTGTTGATCATGAATAGATTTCATCGCTGCTTTTGTTGCTGCATCTGTAAAACTATAAGATGAAAAGTGTTGCTTGATGGTGTCTAAATCATTTCCATACAACTCCTGAATACGAATGAAATTACTCGGATTCCCTACATCCATCGCGTTGGAAATGGTTGCAATCGATTTTTGTGGAACGTATTCGCCGCTCAGTAAGTAGTTTGAAACGGTATCGTTTACATTGGTTGCTGCGATAAAATGCTGAATCGGTAGCCCTAATTTTTGCGCCATGATGCCTGCACAGATGTTTCCAAAATTTCCGCTCGGGACAGAAAACACAATGTTTTTATGTTGTTTGTGCATCGCTTTGTAAGCAAAGAAAAAGTAAAACATTTGTGGTAACCAACGTGCAATATTGATCGAATTGGCAGAAGTCAATGTACGACTGATTTCTTCATCCAAAAAAGCCGTTTTGACCATTTCCTGACAATCATCAAATACACCATCTACTTCTAAAGCAGTAATATTTTGACCTAACGTTGTCAATTGCTTTTCCTGAATTTTGCTAACTTTTCCGCTCGGATATAAAATCACGACATCGACACCTTTCACGCCTAAAAAACCATTGGCAACTGCGCCGCCTGTATCCCCTGAAGTTGCTACTAAAACGGTTACATTGTCATCATTATCTCGATTGAAATAGCCCAAACAACGCGCCATGAATCGTGCGCCGACATCTTTAAACGCCATGGTTGGACCGTGAAATAGTTCTAATGTTCCAATATTGTCTTCAATCGGAACGACGGGAAAATCAAAACTTAGCGTTTCGTCGATGATTTCTTTTAACACCTCCGTTGGAATTTCGTCACCTACAAATTGTTGGATCGCTTCAAAGGCAATTTCTTCATGAGAATACGCATCGATATTTTGAATAAAATCTTCTGATAAGGGTGTAATGTTTTCAGGAAAATAAATGCCTCGATCAGGCGCCAATCCTCTGATAACTGCTTCTTTGAACGAAACTTTTGGTGAATTATGGTGTAGACTGTAATAGTTCATTTTTTGGTTGTTTGTTGCTGGTTGTTTGTTGTTTGTTGGTCGCTTCGCGCTCTGTTGTTGTGGGTTTGTTTATTTGTTAATTTGTGGATTCGTTGATTTGTTCTGTTTGGTGTTTCATAGTACTTCTCGATACTATTTTTCGTCCCTCAAAATCACTCGAAGTGACGTTTTGTGTATAGTTTTGACCTAAGACCTAGTTAGTTGTCTGTTACTGGTTGTCTGTTGTTGGTAAGTCGCTTTGCTCCGTTGTCGGTTGTATGGTAATTTCAAATCCACAAATCAACGAATTAACAAATCAACATCAAAGAACCCGACAACCCTCAGTATTAATTTTAGACACATGAATGTCATAGTCAATTCCTAGATTTTCATAGGTTTCTGCCATGACTCGGGCAACATCTTCTGCCATTTGTTCTCCTTGACTTAGTGCAAAAATTGATGGTCCGGAACCTGAGATTCCTGCACCTAAAGCACCACAATCAATGGCATTTTCTTTGACTTCATCGAAACCTGGAATCAAGATGGAACGTAATGGTTCTACGATTTCGTCATGCAATGATCTGCCAATCAAATTATAATCTGAAGTATACAATCCGCTAATCAATCCGCCGAGATTTCCAATTTGTATGATGGATTCTTTCAAGGTAATTTTCTGCTTCAATACAGAACGAGAATCCGAAGTTTTGACTTCAATTTGTGGATGAATCACGGTTGCATACAATTCATCAGGTGTTGGAATCTTGACAATATCTAACGGAACATAACTTCGAATTAAGGTAAATCCGCCAAGTAGGGCAGGAGCTACGTTGTCTGCATGCGCCGTTCCGCTGGCTAATTTTTCACCCTGCATCGCAAAAGGCACCAATTCTTTGGGAGAAAATGGTTTGTCTAATAATTCATTCATTGCCCAAACCGTTCCTGCAGAACTTGCGGCGCTACTTCCAATGCCGCTACCAGCCTTGATATTTTTATAGATTTCAATTTCAAAACCATGATTGATGTTGAGCTTTTCCAACATTGCCAAACCTGCAACACCTGCGACATTTTTCTTCGTTTCTAACGGCAAATCTTGTCCAATGAGCTTAGAGATTTTAATTCCTTTTTCAGCAGTTTTCCGAATGACCATTTCATCACCAACTGTATCCAAGCAAAGTCCTAAGACATCAAAGCCGCAGGAAACATTTGCAATGGTTGCTGGCGCGAATATTCTGAGTTCGTTCATTTTTTGTTAGTTTAAGTGTTTATGGGTTTATAAGTTTACATGAATTTTCAATCACGTCAAGCTGTACCCTGTGCTCAACTTGATTGGGTATTGATTCAACTTCCCACAAGTAGCTCTAATTTTATATTCAAATATTATCATTTTTTATTTGATCTTTCAAAGTACTTCTCGATAGATCCTGAATCAAGTTCAGGACACTCGAAGTGACGTTTATTTTTAATGTAACGATTTGATAATTTGAAAATGTACCAATGATGATTTTGCTTCTATCACAAATATTATAATAATTTACACTTTTAGATTTCTAAACCAAAAATCAAAACTTTTTTTGCAAAATCATTTGCTTTTGTCATAGAAATCGAAGTGACGTTTTGTGTTTGATATATGTACGTTTCTAAATGCGGAGTAATTCAATATTTAAAATCCAACATTCAAAATTTCTAAAACTTCCCAATTCGTATGACGTCCGCAAAGATACCAGAAGCAGTGACTTCCGCACCTGCGCCCGCACCTTTTATTTGTAACGGTTGCGCCACATAACGATCGGTAAAGAATAGTACAATATTATCACTTCCTTCTAAATTATAAAAAGGATGATCGGCAGGAATGTGTTGTAATCCTACTTTTGCTTTGCCATCTTCAAATGTTGCTACATATTTTAAGCGGCAATTTTTGTCATTGGCTTCTTTGAAAATTTGTTGAAAATGCGCTTCGTGTTTGGTTAGAGACGCATAGAAATCCTCATTAGTGTTCGTTGCCAACGTTTCTTCTGGTAAAAAGGAATGGTTTTGAATGTCTTCCAATTCTAACACATATCCGCTTTCACGAGCCAAAATCAAGATTTTACGCGCTACATCGACACCACTTAAATCAATTTTCGGATCAGGTTCGGTATAGCCTTCTTTTTGTGCCTGTGAAACGATGTCGTGAAAGGTATTTTCATTGCTGAAATTGTTAAAGACAAAGTTTAAACTTCCAGAAAGTACGGCCTGAATTTTATGAATACGATCTCCTGAAGCAACCACATTTTTAAGTGTGTCGATGATTGGTAATCCTGCACCTACATTGGTCTCGAATAAGAATGGTGCATTGTATTTTTGAGAGACACGTTTTAAGTTTTGATAGTTTTCATATTCAGAAGCACAAGCAATTTTATTACAAGTCACAACTGAAATATTGTTTTGTAAATATTGTCCATATACTTTAGAAACTTCATGACTCGCAGTGATATCTATGAAAATACTGTTGCGTAAGTTCAACGATTTTACTTGTTGATGGAATTCTTCTAGATTCGCTGTTTCTCCTTTTGCGAGTGCATCTTTCCAATTGTTCAGATTGATTCCTTCCGCATCAAAATGCATGGTTCTTGAGTTGGAAACGCCGATAACGCGAATGTTTAGTTTTAGTTGTTCGCGTAAGTAGTCTTGTTGTTGGTGTAATTGTGCTAAGAAGCGTTCGCCCACATTTCCGACACCAGTTACAAACAGATTTAACTGCTTTATTTTTTCTTCAAAGAATTCTTCATGCAGTGCGTTGAGTGCTTTCTTAGCATCGTCACTGTTGATCACCGCAGAAATATTTTTTTCAGATGCACCTTGAGCAATCGCACGAATGTTTACATTATTTTTCCCAAGCATGCTGAACATTTTACCGCTCAGTCCTTGGTGATTTTTCATGTTTTCACCGACTAACGCGATAATTGCCAATTGTTGTTCCACCAAAATCGGATCTACTTTTCCAGAAGCAATTTCGTAAGCAAAGGTTTCATCAATCGCCATTTTTGCTTTGGATGCTTCTTTGTCGTTGATTCCGATACAGATAGAGTGCTCAGACGAAGCTTGCGTAATGAGAATAATGTTGATTTGTTCCGCCAACAAGGTTTCAAACAAACGTTTTGAAAACCCAGGAATTCCGATCATTCCGCTTCCTTCCAATGTTAGTAAAGAAATATTTTCGATATAACTGATTCCTTTTACGGCACGTTGTTTTCCGATCGGATTTTTTGAAATACGCGTACCTTCATGCGCTGGCGAAAAGGTGTTTTTTACTAGAATCGGAATCTCCTTTTTGAGTACAGGTTGAATCGTTGGTGGATAAATCACTTTCGCCCCAAAGTGTGACAATTCCATTGCTTCTTGGTAGGAAATGTTTGGAATTGGCGTTGCTTGTTTTACAATGCGTGGATTCGCTGTGTACATTCCGCTGACATCTGTCCAAATTTGTAATTCTTTTGCGTTTACTGAAGCTGCAATAATCGCTGCTGTATAATCTGAACCGCCGCGGCCTAGCGTCGTAGTTTCTCCTTTTTCTGTCGCTGCGATGAATCCTGGTAAGATGACAATTTGCTTTTCATTTTTTTTAAAGAATATTTCACAATTTTCTTGTGTTTGCTTCATCGAAACTTGTGCATTTTCATAGCTTTCAGATGTAATGATGAGTTCGCGACTGTCTTTGTAAGCACTATTCATCTTGCGATTTGCCATCACTTCTGAGATGATATACGAAGACAATAATTCCCCAAAACTTGCAATAGTTGCCAATGTTTTCGGAGTCAATTCGCGCAGCAAATAACAGCCTTCGTACAACGTTTCTAAATAATTCAACAAGCGTTTTGTGTGACTGATAATTGCACTTTGCTCCGTCACAGGAATTAAATCTTTTACTACTTGAATGTGTCTGTTTTCGATTTCTTGCAGCAACGATTTGTAGTATTCGTCTTTTACAGCTGCCAATTCTGCTGTTTTCAGCAACATGTTTGTCGTATTTCCAAAAGCAGAAACGACTATGGCAACTTTTTGATTTTGAGCTGCCTTTGTGATGATGTCAATGACTAAGTCTATATTTTGCGCATTGGCGACAGAAGTACCGCCAAATTTGAGTACGTTCATGAGTATTGTTTTGTGTGGTTATCGGTATTTTTAATTTTTGATTAGAACATGGTGTATGAAAACACCTAACGGTTGTATTATGCTTAGACCCCAAAAGGGGTTGTAGTAGCAATCGTTACAGCGGTGCGTGTCCCTGTAATGTCTGTTGATGAAGAAAAGATTGTTGCTACTAATCGCATGATTTATTGTATGATGTTATTCAAATGTATTACTTTTATATCCATAAACAAACTATATATTTATTTTTTACGGATTACTAGTGAAAAACGCTTTTCTTTACAAATGCACTAAAAAAGAATTGCAAATTGTAGAAAATTTCATCAAATGTGTAATACTTTGCACTAATATAATGATACATGAAGATATATTCAGCAGCTCAAATTTATGAAGCGATCCATCGTACGATAGAAAAAAATCAAATTACTTCGATAGACTTATTAGAATTTGCAGGAACACAATTGTTTAATTGGTTTCACACACGCATGCACGGCGCACAAGTTCCAATTCATATTTATTGTGGTATTGGAAATAATGGCGGATTAGGATTGGTGTTAGGTCGTCAATTGTTGCATCACGGTTATAATGTGCATGTGTATGTGGTGAATTTTAGTGATAAACGCACGAAAGAGTTTTTGGTGAATTACGATCGCATTAAAGAGTTTAAAGTCTGGCCGCGACTCTTAAATTCAGGAGAAGAACTTCCAGAAATGCAAAAAGAAGATATTATTGTGGATGCTGTTTTTGGAATTGGATTGAATCGGGAAACGGCGCCTTGGGTAAAAGATGTGATCAAATATATCAATGCCTCGAAAGCCTACACGGTTTCACTTGATGTGCCTTCTGGTTTGTATCCCGATCACGGACCTGAAGATAAAGAAGCTGTGATTACCAGTAATTTTACATTGACGAGTCAGGCACCAAAATTGAGCTTTTTCTTGCCAGAAACAGGTATTTATATGCAACAATGGGAAGCGATTGATATTGGACTCGATCAGGAGTATTTGCATACGACAGATACCGAAGTTCAGTTGATTGATAAGTTTGAAATATTGCCGTTGTATATTCCGCGCGAAAAGTATGCACATAAAGGCACCTATGGACATAGTTTGATTGTCGGTGGAAGTTATGGAAAAATTGGCGCAGTGACTTTGGCAAGTTCCGCTTGTTTGCGTGTAGGCGCAGGATTGGTGACCGCGTTTATTCCTGAATGTGGATATACTGTTTTGCAGACTTCTTTACCCGAAGCGATGGTCATTTGCGATGCCGAAGCGAAACATATTTCTACTATTGAATACGATATTGAACCAAAAGCAATCGGAATTGGTATCGGCATGGGAACGGCAGACGCTACTGTGAAAGCCTTAGAAGCGTTTTTACAGAAAAGCAATCATCCGTTAGTGATTGATGCAGATGCTTTGAATATATTGGCGGCGAATACAAAGTTATTACAATACGTTCCGAAGCATTCGATATTGACGCCACATCCAAAGGAATTGGAACGTTTGATAGGAACTTGGGAAGATGATTTTGATAAACTACAGAAAGCCAAAGCATTTGCTAAAGAATATAATATCGTTATCATCATCAAAGGTGCGCATACAGTTACGATTTACGATGGCTATATGTATATCAATAATACTGGAAATCCAGGAATGGCAACCGCAGGAAGTGGCGATGTATTGACAGGAATGCTGACAGGATTGTTGTCACAAGGATACGATTCTTTGAAAGCTGCTTTGTTCGGTGTGTATTTGCATGGAAAAGCAGGTGATATTGCATTGTCAGGTCTTGGGTATCAAGCATTAACCGCGAGCGATATTGTAGATTTTATTGGTGATGCGTATTTGGACTTGTTCAAGCAGCCTGAGGAGCCATCTGCGGAAGCGGAAGAATGATGAATTTCAATCTACACATGAAATCTTTAATGCGTCATTGCGAGAGTTTTTCAAATTGAGCTTACCGAAATAAAAAAAATCATGGCAATCTCATTCAAAGAAAACTCTTGCTATACTTAGAATGAGATTACCACGCTTACGCTCGTAAAGACGAATCCTAGTCTTATCAAAAAGACTTATTTTAATGTGTTTTTACGGCAATATTATATCTTCAACTCATCAAAGAGTTCGATTAGTTTTTCATCAGAAGGTCTTGGCGCATCTGCGTTTACGATTTTACCATCAGGTCCGATGAGGATGAATCGTGGAATTCCTTCAATGGCATAATCGGTTACAAATTTTGATTTCCAAGCATTGTCTGCCATGAGTTGAATTCCGCCCAATTCTTTTTCATCCACCATTTTTTTCCACTTGCCGTGATCTCTTGTTTCATCAATTGAAATAGATACAAAGTGAATGTTTTTATCGTGGTATTGTTTTTCTACCTTTTTTAAAGATGGAATTTCTTGAAGACACGGTCCGCACCACGTTGCCCACACATCAATGTATACATACTTTCCTTGTAAATCTGCTAGCGTAGTGTTGCCTCCTTTATGATTTTCATAGTCAAAAGTTGGCGAGTCTTTTCCAGCAACTAAGTTTTGCATGGTGTTGTATTTCTCAGTCAACTCTTCCTTCATTTCTTCATCTGTAATGAGTGCCGAGAGTTCGTTGTATAAATAATCAGATTCTTTGAATGAAGGAGAAACATAATATGCTAAACCTTCAATGAGTTCTTGTTTGATACTTTCCGACTTAATGCTTTTTACAGTTTCAATTGCTGCTTTTACATCCTTTTCAGGATCAACTTTTTCATTATAGTGTCCTTGCACCAAATCTCTATACGATTGATACTTCTTATAGTCTTCTTCATTGTCATAATCAACATCTTTAAAGCGCGCGTTAAATTCTTCAGACGGCACATAATCTGGATGTTTGAAATAATTCACATAGAAATTTGGATATCTTGACAGATTGAGTAAATGTGAAAATTGAAGATTTTTTTGCTCTAAGGTCACAAACGCTTCGTCTAAGCCTTTGAATTCTTTTAGATGTTTTTTTGCATCGTCTCTAATCTCCTTCATTTTCTCAACAAATGCAACTTCTTCTTTTGAGAAAATAGCTGTGGCATCATGTTTTTTATTGCGAAGTGTTTTTGTCATTAGATAGTTATTCACAGCGGCACCTTCACCGTCATAACGCAAACTATCCATAAAATGATTGCTGTCTGTCGTTATTTTTAGTTCTTTTGCAGGCGCAAGGAATATATTTGTAGCATTACGATCGTGCGCAAACTTATAATATCCTGCAATACGAAGTGTGTCTGCAAAGCTACCATCTTCGTTGAGCGCAATTTTTTTCATAGTACCATTGGCATAGATGACCACTTCATCGCCTTTTTTATTTTCAATTTTTCCTGAAACCAGTGTGTAGTCTATTTTTGGTTCATTCGCGCAAGAAATAACAGCTAGACCAGCAAGTAAAACGAGTAATTTTTTCATTTGTATCAGGTTTTATATGTTCAATTCATTAAATAATTCGATCAATTTCGGATTGGAAGGTCTTGGTGCATCAGCATTGACAATTTTACCATCAGGACCAATGAGGATAAAACGTGGAATTCCTTCAATCGCATAATCAGTCACAAATTTAGACTGCCACGCATTGTCAGCCATTAATTGAATACCGCCCAATTCTTTGTTTTTAATCATATCTCTCCATTTATCGTATGCAGGTTTGGTATCAATAGAGATTGAAACGAAGTGGATATTTTTATCGTGGTATTCTTTTTCTACTTTCTTTAGCGAAGGAATTTCCCCAAGACAAGGTCCACACCATGTTGCCCACACATCAATGTACACATACTTTCCTTTTAAATCTGCTAGCGTCGTATTTCCTCCTGCATAATTTTCATAATCAAATCTAGGTGACTCTTTTCCGGCAACTAAATTTTGAAGTTTTTTGTATTTTTTAGAGACTTCTTCTATAAATTTTTCATCATCTGAAATCTCTTTGATTGTATTAAAAATCATCTCGCTGTCTTTTCCTGAAGGAGAAATTGCATACGCTAATTCTTCTGATAAGCTATTCTTAATGTTTTGCGATTTTAATCCTTTGATCATTTGTATCGCGTCTGCTTTTGTAGAATCCACATAGAATTTTCCTAAATAATGTTGTGACGTAATTTGTTGGTACGCATCAAAGTTTTTAAAATCTTCTTCGTTGTCAAAATCTACACTCTCTAATGGCTTTAGTAAATCTTTTGAAGCTTTGTAGTCTGGTTTTTTTGCAAAATACGGATGGTAGGAAGGATATCTTGCTAAGTTTGCCAAGTATTCAAACTCGATCCCTTCTTTTTCTAAAGCAGCAAATTCAGCGCTTACTTCTTTTGCATTATTCAATGCTTCCAACGCTTTGTTTTTGATATCGCCAATATTTTTTAAAAATGCGTCTTCTTCATCTACATACATTTTTTGAAAATTATTTTTTTCACTTTCTAAAAATTTAGCAGCTAGATAGTTATTATTTCCAGCGCCAGCTCCTTCATACTTTAACGTTTCGTCAAATTGTTTGGTGTCCAGCGTGATTTTTACATCGTTGCCAGGCTGAATATACATTTTGGTATTTTCACGACCGTGATCAAAGGTAAAATAACCGCTATCTAATTTTAAGGTATCTAAAAAAGTACCATCGTCTTGTAATGAAATTTCTTTTTTGAAATTGTCATTGAAAATCATAATTTTTTTTCCGGCAGGATTTTCAATCTTACCAGATACAATTGCATAATCTATTTTTGGTTCGTTTGCGCAAGAAATGATAGCAAGTCCTGCAACTATCAGCAATAATTTTCTCATTTTTTGAAAGTTTGTTTTCTCAAATGTAATAGATTCTTTATTGAATCAATAAATTATTAACAATTATTTGGTTAATACAGTTTGAATTTTGACTTTTGATAGATAATTTGATTACACCAACATGATACACCAAATAAGTTCTAAATTTCTAGATATTTCCATTATTCAAGATATTCTGCACGCCGATGCAGCTTTAGAATTGTCTACAGAAGCAATGACTAAAATTACGGCTTGTCGCGAATATTTGGAGAAACGACTGCAAGATCAGAAAGCGCCTATTTACGGTATTAATACAGGATTTGGCTCGTTGTATAATGTAAAAATTTCAGATGAACATTTGTCAAAATTGCAAGAGAATTTGGTGATGTCTCACGCATGTGGCACAGGTGATCGTGTCCCAGAAGAAATTGTCAAATTAATGCTGTTGCTCAAAGTACAATCGTTGAGTTATGGACATTCAGGTGTGCAACTACAAACCGTACAACGCTTGATTGATTTTTACAATCACGATATTTTGCCAGTAATTTATGAACAAGGTTCCTTAGGCGCCTCAGGCGATTTGGCGCCGTTGGCACATTTGGCGTTGCCGTTGTTAGGAAAAGGAACGGTATATTATAAAGGAGAAGAGGTCGCTGCAGCAGAAGTGTTAGCCGAGTTCGATTGGCAACCGATTCAACTGAAAGCCAAAGAAGGATTGGCATTGTTGAACGGAACACAGTTTATGAGTGCTTATGGTGTGTATGCTTTGGTAAAGTCGTATAAATTATCCTATTTTGCTGATTTTTTCGCCGCAATTTCTTTAGAAGCTTTTGATGGTAGAATTGAACCTTTTTACGATTTAATTCATATCATTCGTCCGCACAACGGACAGTTACATACTGCCAAACGTATCCGAGAGTTTGTGGAAGGCAGCGAATTGATTTCCCAAGAAAAGAAACATGTGCAAGATCCGTATTCGTTTCGATGTGTGCCGCAAGTACATGGCGCTACGAAAGATACGTTGGAGTTTATTCGAAAAACGTTTGAAACCGAAATCAATTCGGTCACAGACAATCCCAATATTTTTATCGCGGAAGATGAGATTATTTCTGGTGGAAATTTTCACGGACAACCGTTGGCATTGGCATTGGATTATTTAGCGATTGCCATCGCCGAATTAGGAAATATCTCGGAACGCAGAACCTTTCAATTGGTTTCTGGATTGCGAGATTTACCAGCATTCTTAGTCAACGATCCTGGATTGAACTCTGGATTTATGATTCCGCAGTATACTGCAGCAAGTATCGTGAGTCAAAATAAGCAATATGCAACACCTGCGAGTGTGGATTCCATTGTGTCTTCAAACGGACAGGAAGATCATGTGAGTATGGGAGCGAATTCGGCAACCAAAGCTTTAAAAGTCGTGGATAATGTAGAACATGTGTTGGCAATTGAGTTGTTAAACGCTTCGCAAGCCTTGGTGTTTAGAGCGCCTTTGAAGAGTTCTGAATTTATTGAATCATTTTTACAATTGTATCGTGCGGACGTTCCTTTTGTAGATGAAGACAGAGAATTGCACATCGCTATTCGCGACACCTTGTCATTTTTACAGCATACTGCTATTGAAAATGATGTGTTGTTTCATTAATCTACAAAAGATTATATAAGCGAGTTTGTCCAAGAAATCGCTTCTTCCTGCGTTTTGAAAATTTGCATCGGTTTGTTGAAAAAGTGTTTTTCAATCTTCACATTATGATTGTCGATAAACTTATCAGAAACAATTGCAATGGCTTTAAGTGTTTCTATTTCAATCACCTTTAAATATACCATCGGATCGACGGAATATGAATTTTTGCGAACGGTAATGTATACAAAAGGTGTTGCTGAAAAGTGTTTGTTTGCAATAAGTATGACTTCGCTTGCAGTATCAATATTCATGGTTACACCTTCATTGATGACCGCCAACATGTAATTATGATAAATTTCTACTTCACCGACTTGTAAAGTATATTTCTTAATATAAGAGTTGTTATTTTCGTTTGCTATTTGCACTGGTAGGAGTTTTATTAAAGATAGTATTTTTAATAACGACTTTCTAAAAAAATAGATAAACTGCGCAAAAATAGAAAGTTCTACTCTTTTTTCTTGTTAATAATACTAAATTTACTGTAAGATGCAACATATAAACTCGTTCATTTGGCAGTTTAGTTTCTTGCGAATTCTTTCCGTAGCTACGGCTATGCAAAGAATTCACGGCGTCCTACATTACCAAAGCAACTTCGTTTCTAAAGTCGCATTTTACAGTAGATTTGGTATAAAATGGTAATTGTAACGTTTTTATGTGGTGAATTATCTTAAGTAATTACTTCTTTATTTCTAAAGGAACAATCGTATCTAACCAATGTACGGCAGCTTCAATTGTAGTGAATAATTCGTAACGTCCTTTATAAAAACTTTTTTCAACATACGCGTTCAGCGTAGAGAACTTTAAGTCAGATACTACGGCAATTCCTTTTAACAAATTGTTCTCCGGAAGCATTTTATATACTTGTGGATCAATAGAGTAGGAGTTTTTTCTGTAAGAAAGATACCCAAAAGGAACTTTGTAGTTTTCATGGAAAAATTCAAAGAATGAGAGTAAGGTTTCACACGAAACATGTACGCCTTGATTTATTTCTCCAACGATCAAATCATTATATAAATACAACTTTCCATCCTTGAAAGTGTATATGTCTTTTAACTGTTTTCCAATAATATTCATGTAGGTAGTAGTATTATTTCGATGCGAAATTAAAAAAGCGCAAAAGTAATGAGAATTTATTATGCGTGAATAGTATTTTTTTAGATAAACGACATTTTTTATCTGTAAAAGACACGAAAACAGGTAAAAAAAGGAAAATCCTGCTTTTTTGGAAAGCAGGATTTTGATATGTGTTTGAGTGTGAATTGATTAAGATTCCGCTGGCTTTTCGGCTTTTTCAATCTTAATCGTCAACTCGTCATTGTCTTCATCTAAGTCCATAAAGATTTTGTCACCTTCATGAATTTTCGCCGTAATGATCTCTTCTGCAAGTGCATCTTCAATATATTTTTGAATTGCTCTTTTCAACGGTCTTGCTCCGTATTGCTTATCGAAACCTTTGTCGGCAATATAATCTTTGGCTTTGTCGCTCAATAATAAATCGTATCCTAAACCTTTGATTCTTGAATACAACTTCGCGATTTCGATATCGATGATTTTGTGGATATCTTCGCGCTCAAGCGTGTTAAAGATCACAACATCGTCAATTCTGTTTAAGAATTCAGGCGCAAATGCTTTTTTCAGTGCATTTTCAATGACACCTTTTGCATATTCGTCTGCTTGTGTTTTCTTAGCATTGGTACCAAAACCAACTCCAGAACCAAAATCTTTCAACTTACGCGCTCCGATATTAGAAGTCATAATGATGATTGTATTTCTAAAGTCAATCTTTCTTCCTAAACTATCCGTCAAATATCCGTCGTCCAATACCTGTAATAACATATTGAATACATCTGGATGCGCTTTTTCAACTTCGTCTAATAAAACGACTGCGTATGGCTTTCTACGAACTTTCTCCGTCAACTGTCCACCTTCTTCATATCCAACATATCCTGGAGGCGCTCCAACCAAGCGAGAAATGGCGAATTTCTCCATGTATTCACTCATGTCAATTCGGATCAAGGCTTCTTCTGAATCAAATAACTCACGCGCTAACACCTTCGCTAACTGCGTTTTCCCGACTCCTGTTTGCCCTAAAAAGATAAATGAACCGATTGGCTTATTTGGATCTTTCAATCCAGCACGGTTACGCTGAATGGCTTTTACTACCTTTCCAACGGCTTCGTCTTGACCAATTACTTTGCCTTTGATCAAATCAGGAAGTTGTGCTAGTTTATTACTTTCCGTTTGTGCAATTCTGTTCACAGGAATTCCAGTCATCATCGAAACTACATCTGCCACATTGTCTTCGTCAACCGTTTCTCTGTGTTGTTTGGATTCTTCTTCCCATTTTTCTTGTGAAATTGCCAATTCTTTTTCCAAACGTTTTTCGTCGTCTCTCAATTTGGCAGCTTCTTCGTATTTCTGCTTTTTCACGACAGAATTTTTCAATTCACGTACTTCTTCCAATTGACGTTCCAAGTCCAAGATTTGCTTTGGTACATCAATATTGGTAATGTGAACTCTTGATCCTGCTTCGTCCAACGCATCAATTGCTTTGTCTGGAAGGAAACGGTCTGTCATGTATCTGTTTGTCAACGTCACACATGCTTTGATGGCATCGTCAGTATAACTTACATTGTGATGTTCTTCGTATTTGTCTTTGATGTTCTCTAGAATCTCGATTGTTTCTTCCACAGTGGTAGGTTGTACGACTACTTTTTGGAAACGTCTTTCTAACGCACCATCTTTTTCAATATACTGTCTGTATTCGTCTAAAGTCGTGGCACCAATACATTGGATTTCTCCTCTGGCCAACGCTGGTTTAAACATGTTTGAAGCGTCTAAACTTCCCGTAGCGCCACCGGCACCAACAATCGTGTGAATTTCATCAATAAAAAGAATAATGTCGTCATTCTTTTCCAGTTCGTTCATCACGGCTTTCATACGCTCTTCGAACTGACCTCTGTATTTCGTTCCAGCGACTAAGCTTGCTAGGTCTAACGTAACAACTCTTTTATTAAAAAGAATGCGCGATACTTTACGCTTTATAATTCTATTTGCCAAACCTTCCGCGATGGCAGATTTACCCACACCAGGTTCACCAATTAAAATTGGGTTGTTCTTTTTACGTCTACTTAAAATTTGGGAAACGCGTTCAATTTCTTTTTCACGTCCAACAACAGGATCTAATTTTCCTTCTTCTGCTAGTGCTGTCAAATCTCTTCCGAAATTATCGAGTACAGGCGTTTTTGACTTTTTATTTACTTTTCCACCTGAGTTTGAAGAACCAAATGGATTTTCTTTTGAAGATTCTTGTGATCCACTGCTATCGTCAGAGAATGATTCTGAACGAGGCGTGTCTATGTAATCATCGTCATTTGTTATCATATACTTAAATTGCTCTTTAACATTATCGTAATCCACTTTCAACTTATTTAAAAGTTTCGTCGTGGGATCGTTTTCGTTTCGTAAAATGCACAACAATAAATGTGCAGTATTAATAGAAGAACTTTGAAAAAGTTTCGCTTCTAAAAAAGTGGTTTTGAGTGCTCTTTCGGCTTGTCTTGTGAGATGTAAATTGCGCTTTTCATTTGGCGCAACTGCCACATTCGGATTTGCGGGACTTAAGATCTCAACTTTTCGGCGCAAATGTGTCAAATCGACATCCAATGCGTTCAAAATGTTGATAGCTTTGCCGCTTCCGTCTCTAAGGAGTCCAAGCATTAAATGTTCTGTACCAATGAAATCATGGCCAAGACGCAGTGCTTCTTCCTTGCTGTAGGCTATTACATCCTTTACTCTTGGGGAGAAATTATCATCCATATATCTTATTTCCTTTCGACATTAAAATTAATACTTCAAACTGAATAATACAAAAATTGTTCCGCTATGTCAGCATATTTGTCACAATTCAAGAAAAAAAATATTCAATTCAAAGAATATGACGGAATAATGTAAAAAACTTATCAAAAATTGTTAATAAAAAAACGTTAAAATGACATGTAAAATCCTCGCTGAATACTAGTAAATGTTGTATATTGACCCGATTTGTAAAACACGAAATATTAAAATTTTAAATACATGGCAGAAGGAGAAAAATTAATCCCCATTAATATTGAAGATGAGATGAAGTCTGCTTACATCGATTATTCGATGTCAGTCATTGTGTCACGTGCGCTTCCAGATGTTAGAGATGGAATGAAACCCGTTCACCGTAGAGTTTTGTTCGGAATGCACGAACTCGGAGTTAGATCAAGTTCAGCTCACAAAAAATCTGCAAGAATCGTAGGAGAAGTCCTTGGAAAGTATCACCCACACGGCGATACGTCCGTATACGACGCAATGGTGCGTATGGCGCAAGAATGGAGTTTGCGCTATATGTTGGTCGACGGACAAGGAAACTTCGGTTCAGTTGATGGAGATAGTCCTGCAGCAATGCGTTATACAGAAGCAAGAATGCGTAAAATATCTGACGACATGTTGGCAGATATTGACAAAGATACTGTAGATCATTCCCTAAATTTTGACGATACCTTAAAGGAACCAACTGTATTGCCTACACGAGTTCCAGGCTTATTGATTAATGGTGCTTCTGGTATTGCCGTAGGTATGGCAACGAATATGCCGCCACACAACTTGTCAGAAGTTGTAGACGGAATTCACGCGTACATTGATAATAATGACATTGAAATTGATGAATTAATCCAGCATGTGAAAGCACCTGACTTTCCAACGGGTGGAATCATCTATGGATATGACGGTGTTCGCGAAGCGTTTAAGACCGGACGTGGACGTGTTGTCATGCGTGGAAAAGCTATGATTGAAGAAGTACAAGGAAGAGAATGTATAATCGTTTCGGAAATTCCATATCAAGTCAATAAGGCAGATATGATTAAGAAAACGGCGGATATGATCAACGATAAAAAGATTGATGGAATTTCTTCTATTCGTGACGAATCGGACCGAAAAGGAATGCGTATTGTATATGTATTGAAACGTGAAGCGATTCCGAATATCGTTTTGAATAAATTATACAAATACACGGCGCTTCAATCTTCATTTAGTGTGAATAATATTGCACTTGTGAATGGTCGTCCGCAGTTATTAAACTTAAAGGATTTAATTCACTATTTCGTTGAACACAGACATGAAGTAGTAACGCGCAGAACGCAATACGAATTACGAAAAGCAGAAGAGCGTGCACATATTTTAGAAGGATTGATTATTGCTTCTGATAATATTGATGAGGTAATTGCGATTATTCGTGGTTCGCAAAATGCAGAAGATGCGCGTAACAATTTGATCAAGCGTTTTGAATTGACAGAGATTCAAGCGAAGGCAATTGTTGAAATGCGATTACGTCAGTTGACAGGTCTGGAGCAAGATAAATTGCGTGCGGAGTATGACGAAATCATGAAGAATATTGAAGATTACAAAGATATCTTGGCAAACAAGCCGAGAAGAATGCAAATCATCAAAGACGAATTGGCAGTCATCAAAGACAAGTATGGTGACGAAAGACGTTCATTGATTGAATATGCTGGTGGCGATGTAAGCATTGAAGATTTAATTCCGGATTCGAAAGTAGTAATTACGATTTCGCATGCAGGATACATCAAACGTACATCGTTGACAGAATACAAAAAGCAAAATAGAGGTGGCGTAGGACAAAAAGGAAGTGCAACCCGAAATGAAGATTTCTTAGAGCATTTATTCGTCGGAACGAATCACCAATACATGTTATTCTTCACACAAAAAGGAAAATGTTTCTGGATGCGTGTCTACGAAATCCCAGAAGGAAGCAAAACATCGAAAGGTAGAGCGATTCAAAACTTGATCAATATTGAGAAAGATGATAAAGTAAAAGCGTTTATCTGTACGCAAAACCTGAAAGACGAAGAATACATCAACAGTCATTATGTAATTATGGCAACGAAGAAAGGGCAAGTGAAGAAAACACCTTTAGAGCAATATTCACGTCCGCGTACCAATGGTATCAATGCGATTACGATTAAAGAAGGTGACGAGTTGCTAGAAGCGAAGTTGACGACAGGAAACAGTCAAGTCATGTTGGCAGTAAAATCTGGAAAAGCCATTCGTTTCGAAGAAGAAAAAACACGTCCGATGGGAAGAAATGCTTCTGGAGTTCGTGGTATTACCTTAGCTGACGAACACGATGAGGTTGTTGGAATGGTTGCGGTGAATGATATGGAGAGTAATATTTTGGTAGTTTCTGAGAACGGATACGGAAAACGATCTAGTTTGGAGGACTACCGAATCACGAATCGTGGTGGAAAAGGTGTTAAAACTATCTCAGTTACGGAAAAAACTGGTAATTTAGTAGCCATTAAAAATGTATATGATGAGGACGGCTTAATGATCATCAACAAATCAGGAATTGCCATTCGTATGTCAGTATCCGATTTACGTGTGATGGGAAGAGCCACGCAAGGAGTGAAACTAATCAACATCAAAGGGAAAGATTCAATCGCTGCGGTTGCTAAAGTTCGCAATGAGCAAGAGGAGGAAGATGTATTGGAAGACGTTGAAAATACTGAAACTCCAGAAAATGGCACGGCAGTTGATATGAACAACGATAGTGATCAAGAATCACAAGAATAATAACAATAAAAAAACCTCAATTATTTTAAACATTCACAAAATGAAGAAGACAATTTTAATTTTTTCAGCATTGTTGATGACAGCCTTTTCTTTTGCACAAAAGAAAGAATTAAAAGCTGCTGAAAAAGCATTAAAAAAAGGAAATACTGTGGAAGCAAAAGAATTGCTTAGTAGTATTTCATCTACAATTGAAAGTGCCGATGCTAAATACAAAGCACAATATTACTTCTTGAAAGGGAAAACATACCAAAACATGGCAGATAAAGGTATGGACGCCGATACTTCTATGAAAACTGCAGGAGATGCATACAATAAATTACTAGCTTTTGAAAAAGAGCAAAAATCATTTAAGTATACAAAAGAAGCTAAACCAAATTTACAAACGATGGTTGGTAAATTGGTGGATAGAGCAATTGATGCGCAAAACGCAAAAGACAATGCAAAAGCTTCCAATTACTTATACACTGCATATACGTTACAACCTGAGAACAAAGATTTGTTATATTTTGCTGCTTCAAACTCAATTTCAGCAAAAGATTATGACAATGCCTTAAAGCATTATCAATCTTTAAAGGAAATGGGATATACAGGAGTGAAAACAAAGTATTTTGCGGTGAACGTATCTACAGGAAAAAAAGAACCTTTCCAAGATAAAAATATTAGAGACTTATCTGTAAGATCAAAATCACACAAGAGTCCTACACAAGAAAAATCGAAGTCTAGATTACCAGAAATTGTAAAGAATATTTCTTGGATTTACACAAATCACGTAGGTGATAATGAAAAAGCGTTGGCAGCTGTTGAAGATGCAATTAGAATTAGCCCAGATGATCCTTCTCTTTTATTAACAAAAGGAAACATCTACTACAAAATGGGAGATACGGCGAAGTTTAAAGAAATCATGCAGGAAATCATCACTAAAAATCCAAATGACGTAGATTCATACTACAATATCGGAGTAATTAGTGCTGAAAATGGTGATGTAGAAGAAGCGAGAGCAGCTTATAGAAAAGTATTAGAATTAGATCCTGGATACGTAAATGCTGGTGTAAACTTATCCAAAACGTACTTAGATGAAGCTTCTAAAGTAGTAGATAAAATGAACGAACTAGGAAACTCTTCTGCCGATAACAAGAAATTTGCAGAGTACCAAGAGCAGCAAAAAGCTTTATATATTGAGTCATTAAAAATATTAGAAGGAATTATCGAAAATGTTCCTGATGATGTAAGCATCTTAAAGCAATTAAAAGGATTGTACTCTTTCTTAGGAGAAGATGATAAATTCAAACAAGTAAAAGCGAAATTGGCAGAACTTGGACAATAATTTCCAAACTTTATAAAATTTTAAAACCTCGCAATTTTGTGAGGTTTTTTTATGCTTTTTAGTTATTTGATTTTACATGTTGAATGCTGAATTTTGGATTGTTTCAAAGTTTATGCTTTTGAATATTATACCAATTAAACTATAAAATGCAACATATAGACTCGTTCATTTGGCATCCTAGTTTCTTGCGAATAGTTTTCGTAGCTACGGCTATGCAACCCATTCACAGCGTCCTATGATACCAAAGCAACTTCGTCTCTAAAGTCGCATCTTATAGTTTAATTGGTATTATTTTTTTGTTTAATTGAATATCTCCACTTGATTTCTATAGCAAAAGCAAGCAGTTGTTGTGAAAAGTTTGATTCGTCATTAGGAGCGACAGCGCGGTAATCTGCCTAAATCAGAGCAGCATTCCTCTTTGAAAGAAACAGATTGCCACAAGTTTTTCCTAAAATTTCGCAATGACGTATCAAATAAAACAATCACTTTGAATGTCCTATAACCATATTACGCGCAGCTTGATTCAGTAATCGTTTCAAGTTGTGTTGAGAAGTATTTTAATACCAGTTTCTTTGCAACTCACTTATATTTGTTATAGAAATCGAATTGACAAAGTTCAATTTTTATGTAGTGAACTCAAATTAAATAATCTTCTTAATCACACGAAGTCTGTGTGTATGTCGATTGGTTTCTACATTGAAAATTCCTGAATGATCAATACGATCAATACGAACTTTTCCATGTGCGTGGATGATGTAATTATTCTCCATGATGATTCCGACATGAATAATGGCACCTTCTTCATTATCAAAAAATGCCAAATCGCCAGGTTCACTTTCTTCAATAAAACTTAAGGCTTCTCCTTGTGTTGCTTGTTGTGAAGCATCTCGTAACAATTGGTAACCATTCAACTTATACACCATTTGCGTAAAGCCAGAACAGTCAATCCCAAAAGGTGTTTTTCCGCCCCATAAATACGGAGCACCAAGATACATATAGGAAGTTTTGATAATATGTTCTTTGGAAACAATGCCACTGACTGTATTTCCGTCATGTTGATGTGAGAGAAAGGATAAGGAATTTAATACCGAACCAATTGGGATGGGCATTAATTTTGTTTCATCAGAGACAAATTCGACCAAATCAGAAGATAAAATCAATGCTTCTTTATCTTTCTCTTTATAAATATCCTCGGTGATTTCTAGATACTGTTTGTTGTCAATCCAGCCTTCATACTTATCAAACGCAATTCGAATTCGACTCCATTTTTTGCGTTGTTCCAACACTTTAAAATGTTCTCCATACAACACTTGCGATACTAGTTCACTCGTATCGTTTGGTTCTGCACGAAGCGGAACAATACTTAAATTGCAAATTCCGTATTGCATCTATATAAAATCAGGTATTTTTTTGGATTGGAAATTAGGCTCTTTCAACAACAAATGCAGAAGCACCACCACCACCGTTACAGATCGCTGCTGCTCCGATTTTTGCATTATTTTGTGCTAACACATTCAACAAAGTAATTAAAATTCGCACTCCAGAACAACCTAACGGATGTCCTAAAGAAACTGCGCCACCATTTACATTTACTTTGTCATCAGAAAGTCCTAAAATCTTCATATTTGCCAATCCAACTACAGAGAATGCTTCGTTGAATTCAAAATAATCAACTTCATCCATACTTACATTTGCTTTTGCCAAGGCTTTTGGAAGTGCTTTGGCTGGTGCAGTGGTAAACCATTTTGGTTCGTGTGCAGCATCTGCGTATCCTCTTACCGTAGCTAAAGGTGTCAATCCTAATTCAGCAGCTTTTTCGGCACTCATTAAAACCATGGCGCCGGCACCGTCATTGATTGTAGAAGCATTCGCAGCGGTTACCGTACCATCTTTCGTAAAGGCAGGACGTAGATTTGGAACTTTTTCCATTTTTACATTCTTGTATTCTTCATCTTCGTTTACAACTATTGGTTCGCCACGTCTTTGTGGAACTTCTACAGGAACTACTTCGTTGGCAAACTTTCCTTCTGCCCATGCTTTCGCAGAGCGTTCGTATGATTGAATTGCAAAAGCATCTTGGTCTTCTCTTGAAAAGTTATATTCTGTAGCGCATGCATCTGCACAAACGCCCATCGCGACATTGTCATACACATCTACCAAACCGTCTTTCTGCATTCCGTCTTCCATTTTGGCAGGTCCAAATTTTGTAGCGCTTCTTGCGTGATAGTAATGTGGAATTAAACTCATGTTTTCCATTCCTCCGGCAACCACAATTTCAGCATCACCTAACGCAATGGCTTGTGCTGCTTGCATTACGGCTTTCATTCCAGAAGCACACACTTTATTTACCGTTGTGCATGGAACCGTATCAGGAATTCCAGCAAAAATAGCGGCTTGTCTTGCAGGAGCTTGCCCAGTACCAGCTTGTACAACATTCCCCATAATCACTTCTTCAACGTGTTCTGGAGCTAAATTAATTTGTGCCAAAGCACCTTTGATTGCTGTAGCTCCTAACTTTGGAGCAGGTATCGTGGATAGAGCGCCTAAAAAACTTCCGATTGGAGTTCTAGCTGCTGCAACAATAACAACTTTTTTACTCATGATTTTTGCTTATAATTTACTAGCTGCGAATTTAATTATTTTTTAGAAGATATCCGTATAAATTATCAATTAAGCAATGAAGTGATTTAAACTTTTTGTTTTGTAGCGAGAATTTCAGATTTTTTGGTCTAATGAAGCCTTTTTTGAGCAACATAACCTTAGCTACGTTGGGAAAAAAAGTTAAAATTAGGGCAAAATAAGATAAATTCACAACCAGAAGAAAAAGTTTCAATTACTTCAGTAAAAAGCAATTAAAATTTATGACAAGTTTAATAACTGCCAAAACGACTCCGTATTTGGGTTTCAATTTTGAATGCTTTTTTCCTCAAGATTTTTATGCTGGCGGAAGCTATCGGCCGATAAAAATAAATTGCACGAAATAATAAGACACGGTTAATTTTATTACTTTTAAATATTACCTATATTCGTTTAATGAAGCAACTCATCACCAAATTATATAAGAATCAATCGTTTATATATAAACTGCTATTACACATTCTCACCACAGTTTTAGTAGTATATCTTTTCCCGAAAGGCGGAAAGTTTCAGTATGAGTTTCAAAAAGGAAAACCGTGGCAATATGAGACTTTGATTGCTCCTTTTGATTTTCCCATTGTCAAAGCTTCTGAAGAAATAGAAAAAGAAAAAGCAGAACTGACTATAAACGCAAAAACGTATTACGAATATGATAGTAATGTTGTAGATAAAGTACGGAATGATTTCGAAAATCAATTCAATCAACTTTTTGCGATTGATAGTTTGATTGACAAAGGCGGATTTAACAATTTAAAACGAAAAACCAGTCAATTATTGGATAATTTCTATCGCTATGGCGTCATTGCTACCGTAGATGAATCTCAGACTGATAAGTTGGTGGTGTTGATGGAGAATAACGTGCAGAAAGGCATTGTGAGTTACAACAGCTTCATCAAACTCAACAGTCTTCAAGACGATATTAGAAATTTTGTACAAAGAGCTGCTTTAGAGGAATACGAAACATTTTTGTACAATCTTTTCTTTGAAATTATAGAGCCTAATGTACGATTGGATCAAGAGTATACAGATTCTGTATTGGCAACCGAATTAAGCGGCATTTCTCCGACTCGTGGCAATGTGCAAAAAGGCATCCGAATTATCGCTAAAGGAGAAGTTGTAGAAGGAAAAAAATTAGAACAACTAAACTCACTTAAAAAAGAATACGAATCGCAAGTTTGGAACGAATCTAATTACAATTGGATTGTGTTCGGCTACATCATTTTAGTCGCTTTGGCGTTGATGATGTTGTTGTTATTCATTCGAAAATACCGTCCAGAAATCTACGAAAACAACAACAAAGTCACCTTTATTTTCATGAACATTGTGTTTATGATTGTGTTGACGACGCTCATTGTAAAATACAATACCAAATACGTATATGTAGTTCCGTTGTGTATTTTACCGCTCATTCTCAAAGCTTTTTTTGATGCGCGTTTAGGCTTGTTCGCGCACGTACTTACGGTATTATTATTAGGATTTATTGTGCCGAATAGTTCAGAATATATCTTTTTACAGATCATTGCGGGAATCGTAACGATTTTGACGGTTTCAGAACTTTATAAACGGGCAAATCTCTTTATTTCTGTGGGACAAATCACGTTGATTTATATTGTCGCCTATTTTGCCTTTTATATTACGCATGAAGGTGGCATAAAATTCTCAGAAGTCTTTAGTGTGGACGAATCTGGGAATCTGCATGTCATTTGGGAATACTTTTTACAATTTATTTTGTGCGGATTGGCAACTTTATTTGTGCAACCGCTTATTTATATTTATGAAAAGATATTTGGACTGGTGTCAGATGTGTCACTGTTGGAACTTTCCGACACCAATTCCAAACTATTGAAACGACTCGCTAACGAAGCACCAGGAACCTTTCATCATTCTTTACAAGTAGCAAATCTCGCGGAAGCGGCAGCGAGTGAAATCGGCGCTAATACGATGTTGGTTCGAGTAGGAGCGTTGTATCATGATATTGGAAAAATGACCAATCCGACGTTTTTTATTGAAAATCAGGCAACCTCTGTAAATCCGCACGATGAATTGGCTCCTGACGAAAGTGCTAAAACTATTATTGATCATGTATTGGATGGAATCGAAATCGCGAAAAGCAACAAATTACCAGACCGAATCATCGATTTCATTCGAACACATCACGGGACTTCTACGGTGTATTATTTCTATCAAAAAGCCAAAGAATTGGATGAAGATGTTTCCATAGAAAAATTCCAATATCCGGGACCGATTCCGTTCTCCAAAGAAACTGCCATTCTCATGATGGCAGATTCGGTAGAAGCGGCTTCCAAAAGTTTAAAAGAACCGACTTCCCAAAAAATTGATGAATTCGTAGAACGGATCATCGATAAGCAAATGGACGCGCAGCAATTTATGAATGCAGATATTACGCTAAAGGAAATCGTAACCATCAAAAAAGTCTTAAAAAAGAAGCTAAACAATATCTATCATTTACGAATTGAATACCCAGAATAATTGGTAGTGAATTGAAAATTAAATTATTGTAAAAAAAATAGCAGAAAAAGTCCAAAAAAACAGGCAAATAGTTGTGTGATACGAAAGGAACAGTTACATTTGCAACCGCAATTTCACAATTGTACAAGTTCTGAATTCACAGAGAATATTGGAGAGGTGGCAGAGTGGTAATGCAGCAGCCTGCTAAGCTGTCATCCTTAGGGATGCCCGGGTTCGAATCCCGGTCTCTCCGCTTTTTGAATATACATAAACTTTTCAGAATGTAGTTTTTTGATACTATTAAAATTAAGCTACATTACGAATTTAAAATTTTTCGGGGTGTAGCGTAGCCCGGTTATCGCGCCGCGTTTGGGACGCGGAGGTCGCAGGTTCGAATCCTGCCACCCCGACATATTGTAAATAATAGAGTGAAGCGAAACGAGTCCACGCGCATGGTGGCACTCTCGCTAAAAATGTCCACTAGACATTTTCTTAACACTCGGTCAGGTCGCGTAGCTCAGCTGGATAGAGCATCTGCCTTCTAAGCAGACGGTCACAGGTTCGAATCCTGTCGCGATCACATTGATTTACAAAGACTTACAAGATTTTTCTTGTAGGTCTTTTTTCTTTTAGAAAACTATTCGACAACTTTTTCAGGCTTTATTTACTCTTTTATACCTTTCTATAACGAATTATGAATTATCTATTAGAGCGGTGACAAAAAAAATTTCTTTTCCTTTGTTTCTGCCTGTTACAAATAACAGCCCATTTTTTCAATGGGATTTTTTCTTTTGGTATTCTCTATGGCATTTTCTGCTCAATACGACGAAACAACTCTCAAAGAGTTTATAAAACTCTATGCCAAACATTACGGGAAAAAGTTACCTACCCAAGAAGCCGCTCATATTCTTTCTGCACTCGTTAACTTCATTGATCTGACCAATAACAGTGAGTCTGATTAATACCCTCTGAGAGTGTTCGGAAGTGGTCAGAACTCGATTGATTCGCATGGTAGTGTTTTCCATTCTATAATTATTCATAATGATTCCCTGCTATCTCTACGTTCGTAAATCTTCAGAAGACCTCCATAAGCAAATCCAGTCCATTGAGTCCCAAAAATCAGTTATGCGTGAGCTGGCACATTCACAAGGCTTTCGCATTGTGCAGACAATCATGGATGAGAAATCGGCTCGCAAACCACATCTCCGGTCAGGCTTTAATCGCCTCATTGAGCTAGTTCAATCTGGTCCTGTCAAGACTATTCTTACGTGGAAAACCGATCGTTTGTCTCGTAACCCATTAGAAAGCGGCATCATCTGTCAGTTACTAGCTGATGGGGCTATAGCCAGAATTGTCACTATTGAGAAAACTTATCTGCCCTCAGAAAGCCAGATTCTTTTCAGTTTAGAGAATGCCATGGCCTCAGAGTATTCTCGTACTTTGAGTATTAATGTAAAGCCCGGTCAACAAAGTAAACTTGCCAAGGGGTTGTACCCCGCTTGTGCACCGCTCGGATACAGAAATTGTGGTACCCATAAAGGCAATAAGTATATCGACACAGATCCTGTCATGTTTCCGCGTCTCCAAATGTTGTGGCAGTTTCTCATTGCGCAGAAATACCAACTCGCAGACCTCTATCGTCTTATGGAGCAAAACTATCCGCTTCATGGGCGAATGAGAAACGGGAAATACAAACCTCATTGTATCAGTTTTTCGTCATTCCATCGCATATTCCGCAACCCGTTTTACTGTGGATTGTTCCGTTGGCAAGGAAAGCTTCACGTTGGCAATCATAAACCTATGCTGAGCCAAAGTGACTTTGAGAACGTACAACAGTTCTTATCGCAAAAACCCCAAACCCGACAAGCAGCGAATACGTTTGATTTTAAAGGTGTGTTTACGTGTGGGTGTTGTGGTGCCTGTATTACCGGAGAAAGAAAAAGAAAGAAGATTAAAAGAACGGGGGTTTTCAAAGCGTTTGATTATTACAAATGCACCAGAAAAAGACGCCATACCAAATGTGCAGAAAAACCACTCGCTAAAAAAGGCGTGGAACAGCAGCTTCTCAAACATTTGGAAAAACTCCATCTCCCGGATGAGGTGATTGCCTTTGGGAAACAAGAACTCGCAAAACAAAAAACAGTTTCTGATGCGCTTGACCTAGGAAAAATTAAAGCGTTACAGCAAACACAATGTCGTTTAGAAAAAGATCATGCCCAAGTGCTCGACAATCTGGTCTTAGAAAGTGATGCAGACATCCGCGCCCTTATGAAAGACAAGCTTCGTAAACTTACTATCCAAATCCAAGACTGCAAACAGCAAATCACCACTCAAAACCAACTCCAAGCCAAACAAACGAAAGAAATAATGCAGCAGCTAGATATGATCCACAGGGGGAAAACGATTCTCACTCATGGTACCAAGCACCAAAAACAAGACCTGTTGCGTTCCATTGGCAGGAACTGGCAATTACAAGCCAAAACTATAGATTATCAGCCGTTTTTTCTCCCGCGTGCTATCCAAAAGGTTAAAGAAAAACATCCGCAGTTATTCCCACCGTCGGAACCAAATAAATCCCTCCGCAAAAACAAAAAACTAACTTCTCATGAAATTAGTTTTGTCTGGCGGAGAATATGGCGGGCTGTCAGTAACTTTCGTTAATTAAAATTTTAAAATTACGCAACATACTAGTCAATATTAGATATCTCCTGAATTAATTCATGCTTTATTTTTTTCTCACTTTGTTTGATGTTTAAAATGGCCTCTTTTATGTCCTCATATTTCTTTTTATATGAAAAATAGCTACAAATGCATAAAACCATCATTAGAAGCAACCAGATAATGATTACTTGGAATATAATAAGAAAATTATAAGAATTCCTAACGTATTCTGAAAAATAAAAAATCAAGGCTAATAGATAAAGCATAAAAGCAATAGCACTTGAATACTTTAAAAAAGTTATAAAATCTATTATTGAAGATACTTTTCTTGCAACAGACTTATTGAAAGCACTGTTATCACCTCTTGTAGTTGTACTTTTATCCTGAATCAGCTTTTGTATATATTTTTTTTCATCTATTACACTGTCTACATAAATAACAAAAGCGATAACTAAAGATAAAACAAATGAATATTCTATAATATTCGGGTGAGGAAAATTAATTCCCGATTTTAATAATAAAAATAAATAATGCAATGGTATAGTTGGTATTTAGTTTTTAACAGTCGATTAAAGATTCAATGTTTTCAACATTTGGGGGGTAAATATATTTTTTAGACTTTCTATGGATATTTTGTTGGGGTGGAGTTCACTTTCAACTAAGCTCAAAATTTTTCTTCTTCGTATTCTTGGTGTTATTATTTTTAATGCCTCTCTTAGGAAAACGTTAATCATTTCTGGGCTTGCTAATTCATACTTCATTTGATCATCATCAACAATAAACCTATTTTCCCTTAAATCCTGATCCAAGGAATCAGTAAATAGAATTAATTCTTGCAAGGATATAAAATCCTGATTTTTTTTCTCAATAACAGCTTCCCTTTTCTTATTATAAGCATCGATTATATCTTTTTGAGTTATACTGGAATAAAACATTTTTTCACTATCAGATTCAATTGTTTCAAACATTCTTTCGCATGTAATAGGATGGTGAACATGTGTGTAACTCTTCTTAATTCCATTTTCTTCGATATATCTAAAGTGATGTTCAGTAAATGTATGGTGAATGGATTTTTTTTGTGGGTTAAAGCTTGTCTTTGTTAAATCAAGCCCTTTTTTGATCATAAAAGGAATCTCTTTTTCTAAAACTTTTAATAAAAAATTAGAGGGAATAAACTTATTTTCTATCATACTCCCTATACAGGTGTAGTATCCGCTGATAAAGCTTATTCTTTTTTCTACTACGGCTATATTACTAACATTTTCTAAAGCCTTAATTATATTTGGATGGGAATACAGTGTTGATGGAAACTCTCCTCCTCTGTTTGTAAACCTATTACCTAAAGAGTCATTAACAACAGATATGCCTTCTACTATAGTCTTTTCATCCCTATTTAAAGCTTCTCTTTGTTCTTCTGTATATTTGCTTTTGTAATTTTCAAAGTTCTTATCGCACAAGTCTAACACTAGAGGATTTTGATTTTTTATAAAAAAATCATATTCAGACGTATTTTCCTTTTGTTCTATGCTCATAATAAAAACAGATTTGTTCCGATTCTAACAAAAATTAGATTCAGTAGTCAATATTAGAATTAATACTAAAAAATAAACCAAAAATAGAGCCAAGAATCTTACAGCTGTCAAAAATTCAGTAACTTTCGGATACAAAAAAAGACCTTTTCTAAGGTCTTGATGATTCCAAGGTCGCCATTAACTACCTTTCAATAAGCGGGTAGAAATAGCAGTATTTATTTTTGCTTGCTTCATCAGAATATCTCTAAATATAGTTAATAATAGAGAAATCTTTATTTTTGGTTTCATTTACAAATTTGCGTGTTAAAAGCACTCTAAGCAATACTTATCTTACACTATTAATAACTATGTAGGTGCTATTAATAACTAGTTATTTTTAACTCATAAAAAATAGTTGTATATTTGATAAACCAAATTAAAAAACCATAGCAAGGGTTTTATTAGTAGACGATCATGAGATTGTTTTAGATGGTATTTCGTACTTATTACAGAAAGAGGACACTGTAGAAGTAATTGGTCAGACATATAACGGACAAAAAGCACTTGATTATCTAAATCATAGTGACATTGATTTAGTTATTACTGATATCAATATGCCTGTTATGAACGGGATAGAGTTGGCAAAAACTATTAGAAGAGAAGCCCCAAACATAAAAATTATAATGCTTACTATGTCATCAGATATTAGTTCAATCCAGAATGCTATTCAGGCTGGAGTTGACGGGTATATTCTAAAAAGTGAAACACGAATAAATATTTTATTTGGAATTCGTAGAGTTTTATTAGGAGAAGAATATTTTTCCGATGAAGTCATAAAAACAATGATAAATAGTTTTCGTGAAAAATCACCCATAACATCTCTTACAAAAAGAGAGCTGGAGATTTTAAAGCTTATAGCACAGGGTTTTCTAAGCAAAGAGATTGCTCAAAAACTTGGCTTATCAATAAGTACTGTCAATACACACCGAAAAAATTTGATTGAGAAAACAGGCTCACTTAATAGTCAATCACTCGTTAAGTATGCTCTCGATAACAATTTAATAAATTAAACATCTTCAGAATCGCCGCAACCTTCTTCTTATTTCAGAAACACCCTATGAGGCACAATGCACTAACCGATCCCAAGAGGAATATTGAGAAAGAATAGGATCAATATACCTCTTAGAGAGGTTATTTAAGACAAAACTATTTTTAAGAATCGATACATAGTAAGGCTTTCAAGCGTTTTTGGGCTTCTTCTGCATGAGTCCAAATGAAGCCTCAACGAAGCCCTAATGAAGTATAAAAGAAGCTCCTATTTTGGTATCTCCTTCGGTTTTATCCTTCCATAATAAGTGCGTCATACTCATCAACCACACTGTTAGAAAATGAGTCTAGATACGTCTGGGTTATGGCTTCGGTTTGGTGTCCAAGACTTTCCTGGATTACGGCCGTTGGAACGCCTTTCCGTTTGCCCATTGTGGCATACGTATGGCGAGCCGCATAAATCGTGAACCGTTCAAAGTCGTAGATATCGGCAATCTTTCTGAGTTTGTCATTGAGCCGTTTGCGCTTATTCTTGAGCGTCTCGTGCTGGCGGTCGGCGGACATATTCGGCTTGAGAATCGGAAAAATATACGTTTCTTTTTTGTCGTTGCTTGGTGTGTGTTTTGTTTTCTTCCTTTCAACTGTTTTTGTTGTGGTAGACTGATGAGTTACGTCCGTCTTGTAACCAATCGCATCTAAGTAGGGCAGAAGCAGTTGTTTGAGTGGTTCTGATACTTTGATACTAAAATATTTCCCCGTCTTATTCCGTTGGTAGGATATACGCTCTAAATCCCCTTCTATATTCTGGATTTGTAGATACGCCATATCGACATAGTTCATACCGCGTAAATAAAATGAGATGAGAAAAAAGTCTCTCGCTTTTGCAAGTAAAGGTGGAAAATCCATACACTTCAAACGCTGGAAATCTCCTTCCGATAACGCTCGCCGTTTGGTTTCTCCTTGCTTAATAGTGTAATGCTTAAAGGGATAATGCTCCGCAGAAACAATGTTTTCTTTGATAGCTCGGTTATAAATTGCTCGCAAGGCTCTCAAACTCACGCTGAGTCCCCCATAACCACCGCCATTTTTGAGATGTTCTGTTTCTATGTGTTTCAGAGCTTGGTAGTCGATTTGTTCAAAAGTAGTCAAGCGATCCCCAAACACAGAAAAGAGTTTTCGTTTAGCACCACGATAGGTTAGAGCTGTCCCCTTTTTGCCAATCGCTTGTTTCTCAGCCATGAGCTTGTCGATAAAGACATATACGGGAATTTTATTTGTTTGGGTTTGGTCTTTGAGCTTATCTTTGAGTTCCTTAATACTTAATCCTGCTAAATCCCCAGTCATATCAAGTTGCGCTACTTGGTCATACAGAGAACTGCATTTTTGTTTCAGAATCGTATTAAGGCGCGTAATATTGGCTGAGACTTGCGAACTGGTTCGCACTCGTTGGTTCTTTTCGTCCCAGTCTTTCTCCGTCAGACAATATCCAAGTGGAATTTTGGCAACTTTGCGGGCATAAATAATACGGAGAATCAGTGGATAGGTTCCATCGTTTTTTTGTCTCGCTTTATTCAAAAGAAGTTTTGTTGTAAATCCCATATCGTTGGCGTATTTGTCTCGGTTGTTATTTGTCTGTTGTTTTATTCGACAACAATTAGAAAACAAAACTACCCTTTTTATGGCGTTTTACAGAACGTTATGATGATTATTTTTCCATAATTCCTTTGTTTAAAAGGTTTTAGCGTTGTTTGTGATTTAAAAGATTGTGCCTTCTAAGCAGACGGTCACAGGTTCGAATCCTGTCGCGATCACAAGTATAACAAGGCTTTCTAGAAATAGAGAGCCTTTCTTGTTTTCAATTTGCACAAAAAATCAAAATTAAGGCTTATAATCATTGTATCTACTTATGGTAATCCATAGTTGATGGTGGATACTTTACAGTTTTTAAGGTTTTGAGTATATTCTATAAACCGTTTTTCCAATATAAAGATACAGTCTGTTGATCTGTGTATTCACAGTAATATTTGTATCCCTATTATGAATTTATTGAAGTATTAGTAAGGACTAACTGTAAGTTACTTACTATTATTTTTTATTGCTACAAAGCTTAAAAAATCATTGTTTTTTGCTGCGAGTATGTAGGATTTACCTTTTATTTTAATAATGCCTACATCCTTAACATCTCCATCTATAAAAAGACCTGTATCTTCAGGGTTCAGCATTTTAAAAGTTCCATCTTTTGACCCTTTTAAGAATGTACCATAACCAGCATCTGCTCTTGGAGTTTCAACTTCTGAAGCATACAAATTACCCGCTAAAACAATATCTTTTATGCCATCCGCATCAAAATCGTTAATTAAGATTTGATTTGTAGGTGCTATTTGGGCTTTTATAGGTAGATTTTTTCTTATGAATTTTCCACCTTCATTCACAAATACAGCGCTTTTAAAGGAAGATACTTTATAATGAATACTGCTTTCAAGTTTTTCTTGGTCATATACATCCAAAAGTGTTGCCTGTGAAAATTCATCATAGTTTTTAAATTTCTTTTTGATTGATGGCATTTGTTGAGACGAACATTCCCTTCCTCGTACAGGATATTGTTTGCCTTCATTGTAGTAACTTAACACAATATCGTTCGTTCTGTTCCCATCAAAGTCATTTAAAAAGACATCAAAAGTTTCATTTTCAGAAGCTTTGTATTTGTAATTTTCGCCCAAATTTCCTGCGACAAGATCGATGTCTCCGTCATTATCTATATCATCGGCTTTTAGACTAAACCACCAACCTAAAGTGTTTTGTAAGCCAAGTTTTTTAGTCACTTCTGTGAATTTTTTTCCTTTATCATTCTTAAAAATCCTGACATCCATCCATTCGCCAGTAATGGCAAGATCGGTCCAGCCATCCTTATCATAATCAAGCCATTGTGCTGCAGTTACTAAACCTAAACGATCAAATCCTTTTGTGATTTTTTGTGTTACATTGATAAATTTTGGCATTCCAGACTTGCTCACATTTTCCAAGATCGTACTAGCAGCAGGATACGGATAGTTCCCTGGAATCAGTCTTCCGCCTATAAATAAATCCTGATCTCCATCTTTATCATAATCACAAGCATATACTGTGCTACCACTTTCATATATAGGAGGCAAAGCTGTACGACTTTTGCTAAAATTACCATCACCCTGATTTATATACAATCGATCTTGTAACATCGGTGATCTTGGCTTGAATTCATTTCCGCCACTTACGATATAGAGATCATTATCTCCATCATTATCAGCATCTAATATGAGTGCGCCAATGTCTTCGTATTTTCTATCTTCTAATAGTATTTTTAATTTTTGTTGTTCGAACGAACCGTCTTGTTGTTGAAAAAATAGTCCTCCTGGATACTTTGAAGCTGCCCCGATATAGAAATCATCCAATCCATCATTATTTAGATCCCCAATAGCGATACCTGGACCAAACTGTGAAGTTTTATGCGGTAACAAAATTTCATTTTTAAAGTCGTCATAAATATTTTCTTTATGCTTATATAAAGCTAAGGTATCTGTATAACTTTCAAATAATGTACTAGCTACATCGAGCGTTTTGACATTTTCTTTAGCAAGTTGAATGTCTAAAACTAGATTAGTATTAGCTTCGATTTTTGTTAGTTTTTGCATTTGCCGATTAGGCCATTCCACAATTAGACTATCTATCAATTTATCTTTACCCAACCCAAAATGAAGTTTTGGTGCGACAGAAGATTGAAAACCTCTACTCAATGACATTTCTTGGATTTGATGCGAGTTGTTGAGGTATACATGTACTTTAGCTCCTAAACCGTGTTTATTTTTTGCATTTCCTTTAAGGTTGACCGAAATGTAATTATTGATCGTAGCACTATGATTTTCGAATATGGAGGCTGAGCTATCTATATTATTGGTTACGATTTCTAAGTCGCCATCGTTGTCTAAATCTGCATATACAGCGCCATTTGAAAACCCTTTATCTTCTATGCCCCAATCTTGATTACTTTTTGAAAAGGTAAGATCACCATTGTTTTTAAATAGATAATTATCAATAGGTTCACTAGGGATACGAAGACTCTTTTTTAATAGACTGTCTTTGTGTTTTTTTTCACCTTTTAGACTTTCAAAGTAATCTTTATTATTAATTTCCCTACGTGTTCCGTTAGATATAAATAAGTCTTTATATCCATCGTTATCAAAATCGGCTAGTAATGGCGCCCAACTCCAGTCGGTGGATGATACGCCTGCTAAACGAGAAATATCTTTGAATTTTGGGACTCCTTGATGAAAATACCCTGTATTGAGTTGTAGTGTATTTTGCATGAACTGGTATTGAAAGCCTAGACGTTCTATATTTTTAAAAAGTTCTGGATTCATACTTGCCATATTGGCTTTGGAACGTCTATTAGAAGCGGCATCCATGTCCATTTGTATGATATCGAAGTGACCATCGTTATTAAAGTCAGCAATATCTACGCCCATTCCGTAAAAAGAGGTATGCGCTGTTGTGTTTTTAATTTCGTTCTTAAATGTGCCATCTTTTTGATTGATGTAAAGACAATCTGGCGTGTCAAAATCATTGGAGATGTAAAGATCCATCCAACCATCATTGTTAATGTCTGAAGCCGTAACGCTTAGGGAAAGACTATATAATTTTACACCTGCAGTCTCTGTAATTTTGGTAAATGTACCGCCATCATTTCTATATAAATGATCTGTTTCTACATCGGTTACTCTATCCATGCGCATTTTGTAGTGATAACTATTATATTCAAAAGGCGTAATGGGATAGTTGGCTACATACACATCCAAATCTCCGTCGTTATCAAAATCAAAAAAGGTCGCATCAACACTATTCCCGATATCGTCTAAACCAAATTCTGCTGCCTGTTCTTTAAATGTAGTATCGCCTTGATTGATGAAGAGTTGATTTTTTTTGTTTCCTGATTGACCTGCGACAGAACAGTAAATATCCAAAAGACCATCTCCATTCACATCTGCCATAGTTGTTCCTGTGTACCATCTTTCATCTCCTGAGACACCAGCCGCTAGCGTTATATCTTTAAATTGTAAATTCCCCAGATTTAAATAGAGTTTATTTTCTACCATATTTCCAGAAAAAAACAAATCGGTAAGTCCATCATTATTAATGTCTCCAGCAGATACTCCGCCGCCCATATACAGATATGGGTAGGTAAAATAGTTTAAGGTATCATTTTCAATTAATTTATTTTCAAAAGTGATTCCAGTATCTTGTGACAAACGTTTCGTAAAAAGCTTGACTTTACTAGTTGTATTTGGTTTTTCCTTCTCTTTCTCTGAATTCTTGTTTGTACATCCAAGAAATGTCAGAACAAAAAACAATATGAATAGAGTTCTTAGCATAATTCTCTGTTATAGCTTAAAATTTATAAGATCACTCATTTTTATATGAGATTAAAATAAAAAATTAATGAGCGAAGAAAAAACTTTCGCTCATTATATGGGTCGATTTTAATATCCGGGATTTTGATCTCCTTGATTTATTTGTGAATTACTATCAATTTCATTCTGTGGTATTGGCATGACTCGATGCACTGACGGATCATAATTCCGTACTAGTTGTAATAATGGATCTGGGTTATTGAAATTTTGATCTGGAAAAATAGATAATTCTTGATCATCTAAATTCCATCGAACTAAATCATCAAAACGCAATTGCTCTCCACAGAGTTCTACAAATCGTTCATGCACAATGGCTCTAAAAATTTGATCAGAGGTGTTTACAGGATATCCTCTGGCATCCATAGTTGCGGTACCATATCTTGGCATTTCTGCTCGGTCTCTGATTTCATTCAAAAGATTGACTGCGCCAGCATTATTACCCAGATTCATTTCAACTTCTGCTTGCATTAAGACAACATCAGCATATCTGAGTATTCGCACATTAACACCACTATTTTGTGAAACATCCTGCTCATCATATAGTTGCGAAAATTTATACCAAACAGGTCCACCTACGCATCCACCACAAGGAAATTGAAATGCATCACCTGGGCCATAGGTATTATTCCCATCGATGAGTATAGCTTTATCTAACCTCGGATCATCGTCTTCAAATTCTGCAATTACTTTATTAGAAGGTCTTGCATTTGCCCAACCTGTGTAGTCTTGCGAATGAAATGTAACTTCTGAAGTTCCTATCCCAGTAGAAGCCCAACGTTCTTGTTCAGTTCCTACTTCGCCATTGTATCCTATTTCAAACATAGATTCGTCATTATGCTCGCCAGATTCACTAAAGTTATCGCTATATTGGGCTAAAGGTAATAAGGTATGATTACCGACATTATTAAACGCCTGTTGCGCTTCAACATACATTTCTCTGTGTAAATACACTTTCCCTAACAAACCATAAGCAGCTTCTTTTGTGACTCTTCCAACTTCGGTTGTTCCTTTAGGAAGGGTAAGTTGGGTTGATAGCTCTAAATCAAAAATGATCTGATTATACACCTCGTCAAGCGTGGCTCTTGGTGCATCTTCTAAAGCAGTAGCTAAATCGACTTTTAGAGGGACACCGCCAAAGCGCTTCACTAAATGATAATAGTATAAAGCTCTAAGGAAATATGCTTGCCCTAATGCATTATCAACATCTTCATTTGTAAAATCTGAAGAGGCTGCGTTCGTTCGCATTCTATCTTCATTACCGATGACAAAATTACATGCACCGATACCATTAAAACAGGCAGTCCAATATAAAGCAATATTACCAAGGGTTGCATTGAACTCAAAACGGTTGTAAGGTGCAAAATTTGGATCTCCACTAGAAAGTACTTCATCTGACATGGCATCAGGAAACACATATCCTACACGTTGGTAAATAGTTTGAAATTGATTGTAACTAGCATTTACTGCAGCTTCTACTTGACTTAATGATTCAAAGAAGATATCTGGATTTAATGCATTTGTATTTTCTACAGGAACATCTTCATCGCATGATACAAACAAAAGCAACAAGAAAAATGCTGTAGTTTTTAATAAATAAGTACTGATTTTTTTCATCTTGAAATTTTTATTCATTTAAAATTCTATTTGAATTCCGCTTAATACGGTAATTGGTCTTGGTTGCGCACTTCTATCGATACCTAATCCATCTACTAATCCTTGTGCGTTGTAGAAAGGCGCTATTTCTGGATCTAAACCTGAGTAATTTGTAAATGTGAGTAAGTTTTGCCCTTGCACATACACTCTTATTTTTTTAATAAATCCATTTCCAGACTTATTGATAACGCGTTCTGGCAATGAATATCCTAAGGTCACATTACGTAACCTAAGATACGAAGCATCTTCAATATAACGTGAAGAGATTTCATTATTGATATTTGCTCCAAATCTAAATCGTGGTATGTCGGTGATGTCACCAGGATTTTGCCACCTGCGTAGTACTCGGGTTCCATAGTTTAATCCATTATCTAATCCTTCCAAATAGTATATGTTACTATTAAAGGCATCTACGCCTTGCACACCATTGAATAGGATATTGACATCCCAACCTTTGTATTCTGCTCTTAAATTAACGGCATAGGTAAAATCGGGATTTGGATCTCCAATCACAGCTCTATCGTCTAAATTTATTAAACCATCTCCATTTAGATCAAGATATCTAACATCTCCGGGTTGAACTGGTACAGCTGCAGTGTTGTTGTTAGGAAGTTCACTATCTACTTGTGCTTGTGTAGCGTATACGCCATCTGCCACTAAACCAAAAAAGTGAAATGGCGCTTCCCCCACAGCTAATCTATTTAAAGCTGAGGTAAAAGGTGGATTGAGTCGAGCTCTTTCTATAGGTTCTCCTGATACACCAAGATTTTCAACGACATTTTCAGAAGTTGTTAAATTCCCCCAGAAGTTCCATTTAAAATCTCCTTTGTAATCATTGTATCCTAAGGTAAATTCAAATCCTTTTACTTCTACAGCACCTACATTTCTAATTACAGTGGAGCCCGTTTGTGGATTTCCAGGAACTCCAGCAGATGATGGTAATTCAACAGGAATCAATAAATCTTCACTTCTATTTTTGAAGTAGTCAACATTAATCTGAATCTGATCATAGAATAAGCCTAGATTCAGACCATAATTCTGCTTTATTTGTGTTTCCCATCGTAAATCTGGATTCGCAGCATTATTTGGCGTAATTCCCGGTGAGGTTTCATCACCAATGGAAGCTGGAAGATTAATTCCTAGCGAAGGTAAAAATGCATTTACAGCATTTCCTGTTTTATTGTTACCTGTTTCTCCATAACTAGCTCTTAATTTTAAACTATTAATAGCTTCAACTTTAAAGAAAGGTTCATTTGAAATATTCCATCCTACTGCACCAGAAAAGAACCATTGTGAGGCATTATCTGGTGAAAATCGTGATGAGGTATCGCGCCTTCCAGAACCACTAATTGAGTAGCGATTATCAAATTCGTATCCACCTAGAAAAAGAACAGAGTTTAAATTTTCGGGAACGGTAAAAGAGGTAGCTCTTGCATTTGGTGAAAAAGCTTCCGGAATATCTGATGATACTTCATTATTGTCTGAAATAGAGGCAGACTCTAGTTCTATTTGTGTTTGTTCTAAGGTTGCTGAGAGATTTACAGAATGTTTGTTAAAATCTCTATCGTATGACAAAGTATTTGTAAAGATGGTTTGTGATAAGGTTTGTCTTTGTTTACTTATGAAATTGATCGGATTAGAAAATCTTCCACCATCTTCTTCAAATGATCTTATTTGTGCATCTTGTTGCAATAGATTTGCATTGAGACCAAATTGAGATCTAAATGTTAATCCTTTCGCAAGTTTAAATTTTGCATACACACTACCGATAAGTGATGAAAATCGCGTTAAATTATCTTGATTGTTTTGTACACGTATTTGGTTTCTAGAGTCATTCAAGTCTAAAGAACTTGTCCCTCCAAAAAGTCCACTTTCTGCAACTACAGGAATATACGGTGCTTGCCCAATAATATTTTGAAACGGATCTCTACCATCAGCAACTTCAGGAAAAATAGTTTCCGTTTGCGCCAATGAAAGTGTTTGTCCAATATCTAACCAATTCGTAATTGTTGCATCCGTGTTTAAATTTAATGTTGTTCGTATAAAACCTGTTTCAATAAAGACTCCATCTTGTTCTAGTCTGGAGAAACCTAAGTTATATTTCGCATTTTCACTACCGCCATTTACACTTGCACTTACATTATATATAGGAGCCGATTGGAAGTATTCATCTTGCCAATCAGTGTCTATACCATTTCCATCAAAATTTGGATTATTATTTACGATTCCAACAGGAAAATCTGGACCACCATTTTGACCTGCTAATGCATTAATTTCTCTTAAATATTGTATATACTGTTCTGTATTCATGAGATCGTATCTTCTGTTGAATTCTTGAAAACCAGTGCTTGCTTCTATTTTGAAGGAAGCTTTACGCGCACGTCCTTTTTTTGTCGTGATTAAAACAACTCCATTAGTACCTCTTGATCCATACACTGCAAGAGAAGCTGCATCTTTAAGCACTTCTACTTTTTCTATACTTGATAAATCGAGACTATTTAAACTATTGGTAAAAACACCATCTACAACATATAGCGGTGTACCATCTCCAAAGGTGTTTACACCTCGTATTTGTATCAGGGTTTGACTTCCGGGAGAACCACCATTGGTAATGTTTACACCTGCAGCGCGTCCTTGTAATGCTTGCCCTAAATCAGTGGTTGGAAATTCACTTAAATCTTCAGACTTAACCACGGAAACAGGTGTGTTTTTTTGTTTTCCGTAACTTACTATGATGACTTCATCTAAGTTTGTTCGGTTTTCAATAAGTGTAACATTTATTTCCTTTTGATCAGCATACACAATTTGTTGCGTGGCATAACCAATGTATGAAAATATCAAGGTGTCTCCAGCATTGATATTGGTAATGGTATATTTACCATCAAAATCGGTGTAATCTCCTATTTCTTTACCTTTTACAATAATAGTCACTCCTGGCAACACTTCACCTTCTTTTGAGGTGACAGTTCCCGTAACTGATTGACTAAATAGTTGACTTGTTATCATCAAGAAAAGAATAGTACATACGTTTTTTAGCTTCATCTTTGAATTAGTTTAAATTTTGTTGTGCTGCGCTTAGGTAATCTTGTATAATTACTTTTATCGAACACAGACTACAATACAATCAAGATGCAATGTATGTTTACTAGCTGTAAGTGAGGTGTTTTATTTGATGCAATAAATATTTCATATGTTGCATTTGCAGAAAATCTTTAAATAACTTGGGTTTTAAGTTGCTTGTTCATTGTTGATACCTTGCCGAACTCAAAGAATCTTATATTAAAAAAACATTATTTCTTTTTGCTTTTTGGAAGTTCACCATATTGTTTTTTATAACAAGCCGTAAAATAGGAAGCCGATAAAAAACCTACTTTATGTGCCACTTCACTAACATTTAAATTTTTATCATTTTGAAAGATGGTTTTAGATCTTTCTAATCGAACTCTTCTTATAAATTCGATCGGTGATAAACCTGTCAATGTTTTCATTTTTCGATATACCTGACTACGACTTAAGCAAAGATGGGAAGTCAACATTTGTACATTCAATGAAGAGTTTTCAATATTATCATCAATAAACGCTAAGACTTTTTGTATAAAATCATTGTCTACATCGGTTTGTTTGTTTTCTTCGTTGACAGATACTACAGTTGAGTTTTGTTCAAATAACCGTTCTCTTTTTAATAAAAGTTGTTCTAAAGTCACCTTTAATTCTTTCGTGTCAAAAGGTTTCACCAAATAGGCTTCTGCACCAACTTTCATTGCGTTAATTCGATCTTCAGTCAAATTTTTTGCTGTGAGCATTACGATTGGGATGTGACTTAAACTAGGATCGCTTTTTACTTTTTCACAAAATTCTATCCCATCCATAATAGGCATAATAACATCTGTTATAATAACATCGGGACGATGCTCCAATGTTTTTAGCCATCCTTCTTGACCATCTAATGCCAACACTAGATCATATTCCTCCTCTAAAATTGAGATGAGATAGTCTTGAAGATCTGTATTATCTTCTACGATGAGTAACTTCTTTTTCAGCTCTTTTTTAGAGAGAATATCTTCAATATCATACATTTTAGTATTTTCCGTTGCATCATGCTCTGGCAGAGAAACTTTTATATCCTTTCGGATCATGGAAAAGTCGTTACTCTCAAAAAATTCTTTACCGTAAGGAATAAACACTTTAAAAATTGATCCTTTCCCCAGTTCACTCTCTACTTCTACAACACCTTTGTGAAGCTCAATAAAACTATTGACCATTTCTAAACCAACACCTGTACTTCCATAGTATGATTTGTTCAACTCGCTGACTTGATAAAACCTGTCAAATATTTTTTTATAATCTTTTTGATCTATCCCAGGGCCATTATCTTTTACACTAATTTCTACCACTGGTATGGCAGTTTCATTGCTTATTAAGGGTAATATCTTTTTTTCACTAGATATAATTTTTACACGAATTCGACCTTTGTTAGGAGTCACTTTGAAAGCATTTGAAAGCAGGTTGAACAACACCTTGTCTAGTATTCCGCTATCTGCCCATATATCCAGATTCACATTCTCATACTTTACATCTAACTGTATCGCTCTTCTTTTTGCTTCTTCATTGAAAAAACTGAGTATGTTTTTGGTGTTTTTTACAATATTGAATTGTCCTATTTTTAATTGAAGTTTATTGGATTGTAATTTTCTAAAATCCATTAATTCATTGATCAATCTTGAAAGGCGTTCTGCATTTTTGTGAATGATATGATGTTTTTGCTGGACAGGTTTTGAAAAATCTGATTCACTAGATTCTATCAAATCTCTTATAGGGTTAATAATCAAAGTTAGTGGTGTTCTAAATTCGTGAGAAATATTGGTAAAAAACTGCAATTTTTGTTGTTGCAATTCTACCTTTTGCTTTCTACGCTCTCTTTCTAGTCTGAAAGTATTTAACTCATTCACTCTCTTTTTGTATAAGTGCATGATTCCAATGACAGAAAGGCAAGTGAGTAGGACATACAATATATATGCCCACACTGTTTTCCACCATGGTGGTAGCACGTTTATTTCTAAAATAACAGCAGCTTCGTTCCAAATATTATCATTGTTTGATGCCATTAACTTAAATGTGTAGTCGCCAGGTTCAAGATTAGTATATGTGGCACTTGTTTTTGATCCTACGTAATTCCATTTTTCCTCAAACCCTTCTAAAAGATAGGCATATTGGTTCTTTTCAGGTCGTGTATACCCTACAGCTTCATAGTCAATTGTGATCACTGTTTGATCGTGTTTTAATGAGATGATATTGGTATCGTTTTCAACCGACAAAGGACTGTCCTTATCTCTTTGGTTAACCTCCTTATTAAATAACTTGACTCCTTTTAAATAAGGTTTGATTATATAAGGATTGTAGCTAATGTTTTGAGGTTCAATTGTATTAACGCCATTTTTAGTTCCCAAATACAATACGTTAGAATCGTCCATTAGCACGGCGCCATCAATTAGGAAATTTTTAAGTAATCCATCAGAAACTGTAAATTGAACCACTTTGTTAGTTTCGCGATCAATTTTTAAAACACCTTCCTTACTACTCAACCAGAGTTGATTCTTTATAGGTTCAAATATGGCATTTACAAACGATAAATCATATTCTTGTAATGCTAGTTTTTCAAAGCCTTGTGTATCTCTTTTATATTGAAATAAACCGCCTCCGTTGGTGCCAAACCATATAGTTCCATCTTGTGTCTCATATATGTCAAGGATGCGACTGGAACTTGGATGACCCGCAAATTTAGATGAAATAGCAGCATTGTGATTGGTCACTTTATAACTGGTATTATTTTGTTTTTCAATATGATACAGTCCTGATGTAGTGCCAATCCAAATATATCCAGAACTGTCGTTGTATATTACCTTTACATCTTTATTAATGATTTCCGAATTGGCATACGATGCTCCATTAGGGACTTTAATTGTACCTGTTTGTATATCAAAATAATAGACACCTTCTAAAAAAGAACCCATCCAAATATTTCCATGAGTATCTTCTGTAAAACATCGTATTTTATTTGTTGCAAGTACGCCTGAAGTATTTTCTTTAGTAAGGTTTACAAAAGTTTTTGTTCCTTTTTTCAATAAAAAAACGCCTTCTCCCCAAGTTGCTATCCAAACATTTTCTTTACTGTCAATAAAAATATTTTCAATATATAATCCACTTTTTAAACCTTTATACGCTGAATTTGATTCCCCATACACATTCGTGATTTCATTCGTGTCAGGATTTAAAATATCGATTCCATTAATTTGTGCGATCCAAATTTTACCATCATCTGTTTTAGCAAATGCTTTGATATCATTCGTATGAATACTATTGGTAATATCTTCTCGCTGTATGGATTTGAATTTATTGTAGTGTTCGTCCACAAAGCCTAAGCCATTTTCGTAATAACCTAACCACAATCTATTTTGATTATCTAATAACATAGACCAGATAGAATCCGAGCCAATACCATGCTTATCTTGCACATTGTATTGATAGTGTTTGACGATTTCTCCTTTCATATCTAAAATGAAGAGTCCTTCATTTTCTATAGCGATAAACGTATGGTTAGTATCACTAGTAATCGCCATGGTTGCACTCTCAACGATATCCAATTTAGAAAAAGGGACTTGCTCTCTATTTAAGTCACCTCTAAATGTTCCACTTTTTAAGGTTCCTACCCAAAGATTTTCACGTTTGTCTATATGCAGATTCATGACGTTAATCGTATCACCTTGACTTTGAATAGGGATATTTTCAATGGTTCCTCTTTGGTGATAACGCTCTAATTTCAATCCTAAATTTGTCGCGATGTATAGGTTTCCTTTGGTCGAAAATTGCAAATCCAATACGGTAAAGCCAGATAAACCATAATCTTTCATTAAACTATTAGCGATGTCTAATTCTTTTACACCATCATATGTTCCGATAAGAAATCTATTTTTATACTTGGCAAAACACAGAATATTCGTGTAATTATTTACCAAAGCATTTCTATTTTTAACTTTAAATCGCTTGAATGAGTTTTGTGTTTCATCATATACGCACAATCCTGCATCTGTGCCAATCCATAATTGCCCAGCATCGTCAAGATACATAGAGCTTATGGAGTTACTATTGATACTATTCTCATCATTAATATCGTATCTATAATAACTATACGAAAACCCATTATATCGATACAATCCAGCACCTTCAGTTCCAATCCACAAAAAACCATATTTATCCAATACCATTGTTGTAATTGGACGTTGAAATATGTTTTTTTGAACTGTATGAAACTCCAAAGATGTATAATCCATTTGAGAGTGTATCGCTATCGGACTTATCAAAAATAAAACTAGAAGTAGCAGCTTATTAAAAGCTATTGTGATGTTTACCATGAAATGTTGCATTAAAGTTTCAAGTAAAAGCAATTTGGCGCTAATTAAAATATAATATGTAGCATTTTTAGTTTCAAATGTTGCAAAAAACTGTGCATGAAACCTCTAAACCCATATGAAAACAAGTAAAAAGCTATATTGCTATCAAATAATAAATATAAAACTATGCGATCGTTTTTTCTAGGGATACTACTAATTTCCTTTATTTCTTGCAATAGAGAAGTTGAATTTGATGCAATATTACAGGAAGGTGCTGCACCAACTGATGTTCAGGCAAATATTACATTCAATAATATGGAACCTCCTTTTTCAGTCACTGTAAGTCCTACTGCAAATGGAGCAACAGCCTTTGAAGTATTATCAGGACTTCCTGGCGATACAGCTGAGCTCATCGGAATACAGCAACAATTAACTTTTAGTTATCCAGAATCAGATACTAACTTCTTTGTGACGATAAGAGCTATAGCACCTAATGATTTGATCACTGAACTGCAATTTGAAGTGATCCCTCCTGCAGACCCATGTGAACCTATTTTTACGGCTCCAACAACATTTGATGGGAACAGTGTATCTTTCTCTTTTGGGTTTAATGGTGTCAATGTTCAGGTTGTACCGAATCCTGATGTATCTGGCGCCAATGCTGAAGCTTCAAACGTGTTGGAAATAATGCAAGATGGTGGTGGAAATTTTGATGGTTTTGGAGTGCAATTAAATGGCGCTATTGATTTTAGTGGAGAAGACAAGGTTGTCCGATTAAAATTTTGGTCAGATGTACAATTACCTGTGCGACTCACCATGCAGCAAGATCCAAACAACGATACAGAACGTGAAGCAGAAGTAACTTTAGTACATACAGGTACAGGATGGGAAGAGATGCGATTCGATTTTGCCAACGCAATAGCTGGATTTACAGGCAATGCTAGTGGCGCACTCGGTATTCTTGACGGAGCCTCTTTTGTGCCTACAGGACAGTATATTAGATTCCAGATGTTTATTAGCCCAGGAGATGATGTTGCGGGTACGTTTTATTTAGATGATGTTGGCGTTTGTCCATAAATTAATAATGAAAAATACACGAATGAAATTTTTAAAATACACATTTTTATTTGTATCTATCTTATATATTGTAAGTTGCTCTGAAACCAAATTTCAAGGCAATACTAACATGCAAAAAAATAACGTGTCACCAAATTTTGAACAAAAAGCAAAAGAGCTGGTAGCTGCAATGACTTTAGAAGAAAAAGTATCGCAGATGAGTTACGAGTCACCAGCCATTGAACGACTTAATATACCTGAATATAATTGGTGGAATGAATGTCTGCATGGCGTCGGCCGAGCAGGAAGAGCCACTGTATTTCCACAGGCAATAGGTTTAGCTGCCATGTTTGATAAAGATCAAATGAGCAAGATTTCTACAATTATATCAGACGAGGCTCGTGCCAAGCATCATGAGTTTGCTTCAAGAGATAAAAGGGGAATTTATCAAGGATTGACATACTGGACTCCTAACATTAATATTTTTCGCGATCCTAGATGGGGACGTGGAATGGAGACGTATGGAGAAGATCCATATTTAGCAGGAGAATTAGCGGTACGCTTCATAAAAGGACTTCAAGGAGACGACCCAAATTATTTAAAACTTGTCGCAACAGCTAAACATTTTGCCGTTCACAGTGGACCAGAAATTGATCGTCATCGATTTAATGCAGAACCAAGTCCTCAAGATTTTTTAAACACCTATAGTCCGCACTTTGAAAAAGTAGTAAAAGAGGCTGGCGTGTATTCTGTAATGTGTGCTTATAATAGTTACAAAGGCAAACCTTGTTGTGGCAATAAAGAATTAGACGATCTTCTGCGTACCGATTGGGGATTCAATGGATATATTGTGTCTGATTGTTGGGCGATACGAGATTTTTATGATGAGAATGCACATAAAGTTAGTGCAGATGCCAAAGAAGCTTCTGCAATGGCTGTAAAAGCTGGAACCGATTTAAATTGTGGAAGTTCGTATCCTGCATTGGTTGAAGCGGTAAAAGAGGGTTTAATTACCGAAGCGGAACTCGATGTTTCGTTGGAAAGACTGCTAGTTGCACGTTTAAAACTTGGACTCTTTGCTCCAGAAGGCGCTGTCAAATATGAAAAAATTCCATATGATGTTGTAGACTCTGAAAAGCACCAACTTGCAGCTTTAGAAACTGCACGTAAATCTATGGTGCTCTTAAAAAATGAAAACAATATACTTCCTTTAGATAAAAACAAGATTAAAAAAATTGCTGTAATTGGACCTAATGCAGATGACTTAGAAGTCCTATTAGGAAATTACAATGGCTATCCTAGTAATCCAGTGACACCATTAAAAGGAATACAACAAAAATTGCCTAATGCTGAGGTTTCCTATGCTGTTGGTTGTAAACTAGCTGAGGGACTGCCTATTTTTGAAGCGATTCCAAATTCAGTATTGTTTTCAGATGATTCAATGAAAACGAAAGGATTGAAAGCTGAGTATTTTGATAATATCACTTTTAAAGGAACTCCAAAACATACCCGAATTGACAACAATGTAGATTTTACTTGGAGAACTTCGTCTCCGTTTAAAGACATGCGTTATGATGCCTATTCTGTACGATGGGCAGGAATACTCTCTGTGGACAAAACAGGAAATTATGCCTTAGGCGGAGAAGCATTTTCATCTATGAAATTATTTTTAGACGATAAATTAATAATTGCGCGAGATGATACACATCATCCCAAAAAAGTATATGAATATGTACAACTAGAGGCTGGTAAAAAGTATAAGATCCGTTTTGAGTGCGTACAGGATAATACAGAGCATTCTATCATGCGTTTGTTATGGGAAGCGCCTAACGACAATATAGAAGCGGAAGCTATACAAATTGCAAAAGATGCAGATGCTGTTATTTTGTGTATGGGAATTAGTCCTTTGTTGGAAGGAGAAGAAATGAAAGTAAAAGTTGATGGTTTTTCAGGAGGAGATCGTGTCAATACAAAACTACCTAAAACACAAACCGAACTCATCAAAAAAATTAAAGCGCTGGGTAAACCTACAATTTTAGTATTGCTCAATGGGAGTGCTTTGTCCATTAATTGGGAAAATGAAAATATTCCAGCCATCATAGAAGCATGGTATCCAGGTCAAGCAGGCGGCACAGCAATAGCAGATGTCATTTTTGGAGATTACAACCCATCTGGGAGATTACCTGTAACGTTCTACAAAGACATCAATGATATACCCGCATTTAGCAATTATGATATGACGGGAAAAACCTATCGTTATTTTAAAGGTGATCCATTGTATGAATTTGGGTATGGACTCAGTTATACTACATTCAAATATTCCAATGTGAAAATCCCTAGCACGATTGAGTCAGGAAAAAATATTACGCTTGAAATTGATGTTGAAAATGTTGGTGATTTGACTGGAGAAGAAGTAATACAAGTATATGTTGAGAATCTAAATGCAGACGAATTTAATCCACATAAAACATTAGCAGCTTTCGAAAGAGTTTCATTTACTTCTGGAGAAAAAAAGACATTAAGATTTGAAATTGATAAAGAACAATTATCTACTGTGAATAGTAACGGAGAAAAAGTCATTCAACCGGGAGCATATATCATTTCAGTTGGAGGCGCACAACCTTCTAAAGAACGAATTGAAAAAGGTACTGTAGTGTCACAGAAAATAAATATTTCTGGAAGTGCCGTTAAAATTTAATTAGGCTTTATGTTAAGTGAAGATGCTAACATTTTCAAGTAATGTAAAGAAGAAAAGGCTATCTAAATTTTAGATAGTCTTTTTGTATGTTAACAGAACACTGAAAAAATATAATTAACATTCATTAAAATAAATGATGCTAAAACAATCGACCCAAGTAGGTTTTGTAATTTTTCTATTCATAATCTTTACTTCATCTTGTAACTCAAAAAAGGAAAAGAATGCTGTAAAAGAACCTTCAGAGAATATTGAATTTAACTCGAAAAGTGATTTGCTGCTATTGAATTATGATTGTAAAACAGATGTAGATGATCTTCACTCAGTTGCTGCGGCAGGATCACTAATCAGAATACCACAGTTTTCAAAATTAAATTATCATGCTGTAGCGGGTAGTTATGGAGTTCAAGATGGAAAATATGTTCCTGCAAATTCCCTTTTTAACCTAGCATTTCATAACTTTTGGAGTGATGCGCATACGGACTTTGACAAAGCGCTGAATGAGGTATTTGAGAAAGCTCATAAGGTTCTTAAAAATGGTGGCAACATTTGGATTGCAGAAGCAGGACAATCCGATTTTTCTTTTAGCTTAATTTCAAAAATCCAGTATAATTTGAAGCAAATTGATACCAAAAAGAGAATTCATATTGTTCAACATAGCGATTGGAATGAGGAGACAACTACTAGTGAAAATCTTACGTTTGTAAAACAGCATTCCAATTATCAAAAAATTCCAGATGGAAATATACTTGACAATGGGACTCCAGGATTTAATACTTCAAACCATATCGACTATAGAAATATATTAGATCGTAAAGACATCATAGCCATATGGGATTTGGCAGTAAGCTTGGCTGATAGATATAATGGTGCCGAAAATAGATACCTAAATAAATCAATCAAAGCAGGAGGAATGGATTTTTCAGACTTTAGCGAGGTGTACTATATTTTAAAACTAAAAAAGATCCAAAACTGTTTAGACTACTTCAAATTCATCAAAAATCAAAACTGATATACACAATAGATGTCAGATCACTATATACTCTTACGTATGTTTGAAAACAGAAAAATAGTTTCATTATTATAGGTTTCATTTGGCTTCAAGAGTACAGACGGAAAATGATCATTATGTATGGCATCAGGATATTTTTGTGTTTCAAAACATATCGCAGGGAAATCGGAATATATGGCATTATTTTTAAACGGTAATGCAGCAAATTTAGGTGGCGTATACACAACTACAGCAGGTTGATTTGTAAAGACCTTCATCTGAATTCCTGATTTTTTTGATGATAATATGACTTTAGGATCATTTTCATTCAACACAAAAATATCATCTAAACCTTTAAAGCCCGTTCTGCCTACAGAAGTAGTATTCGTGTAATCAAATTGAGTTCCTGAAACCGAATTTATTTTTCCTGTAGGAATCAGTTGCTTGTCAAGGTCTAAATAAGAATCACTATGTATTTCCAGTTGATGGTTTAAAATACTACCTTCTCCATCTAAATTAAAATAGGAATGGTTGGTAAGATTGACAATCGTAGTTTGATCTGTTGTTGCCTTGTATTGTATTTTCAGCGCATTTTCTTCGGTTAATGTGTAAGTTACAAACACCTTTAAAGTTCCTAGATATCCTTCTTCTAGATGGTTGCTTACATACGATAATGTTACGGATGGAGAACTTCCCATTGTTATCGCTTCCACTTTCCATAACTTTTTATCAAAACCTTCTTTTCCACCATGTAAATGTACACCATTCGTATGATGTATAGGAAATATTTTTCTTTCAATAGTAATGTGCTTTTTAGAAACTCTGCCCGCATGTCTTCCTATTGTTGCTCCTAAATACAAACCTTCTTTCAGATATAGGTCTTCTACATAATCTTCCGCTTTTGATAAGCCAACCACCACATTTGTAGGTTGTCCTTGGTAGTTTGGAACTTCTAAACTCACGATGGTTGCACCAATAGTTGAAATAGCTAAGGTTACCTTATTTCTATTTGAAATACGTATTATTTTTGGAAGCTCCAATGTTAGTTTTTTATTGATTATACGCTGCTATGATTGCATCTGCAATCGTAGGAAATGCCCAAGTCAAATTTTGTCTGTTAAATATGCCCAAACCATCATTTGAAACACCTGAATTCCCATTATCCCACCAAATACTAGCAATGCCTCTATCGGCAGCAGCATTTGCATAATAAGTTGCATGTGTTAAGCGATCTGATAAATTATTTTGGTTTCCAGAGCTCCATTCTCCTAAAACAACAGCTTTACCATTGTCAATGAACTTTGTTTTTATTTTATCCATTTCAAAATCCAATTGCGCTTTATCACTATCAGTTCCCCAAGTAGTATCAGTTCCTCCTAAGGTGAATGGAAAAGGAAAATACGAATGTAGCGAAATGATGGTATTGCTATCATTATTAGGTATGATTAAGTCATTTATGGCTTGCGGTAACGTACTGGCCGCATAGGAAGAAATCATAATCTGTCGAGCACTATTATTTCCTCCTGTTGCTCTAATTGCATCAACACTTGCTTTATGATATTGATTTACCACATCTCTTCCTTCAGCAGTTCCTCCAGTCCATTCTTCAGGTGTGTTTTCATAGCGCGGTTCATTTAAGGTTTCAAAAATTACATAATCACTGTAGTTCTTAAATCTATTCGCAATTTGCGTCCATAATTTTGAAAGTCTATTCTTTACTGCGTCTGCGTTGTCATACGTGGGAATGATCCACGTATCATCGTGATGTACATTTATAATGACATACATATTATTTGCGCGTACATAATTCACAACTTCTTCAACACGGTCTAACCAATCTGCTGACACAAGAAAATCGGGTCCATCACCTTGATGAAATCGCCAGGTGACAGGTACTCGTACTGTATTAAATCCTCTATCAGCAATTTCATCAATTAAAGCCCTAGTTACAACTGGATTTCCCCAAAAAGTTTCATCAGGTCCCTCAACATCTAGACTATTTCCTAGGTTCCAACCCACTTTCATTTCTGCAACAATTTGAAGTGGCGAAATAGTTCTCATCTCTCCATTATCAAATGTACTCGGAACGCCTCCTGTACTATTTGAATTCCCTTCACTCGCTTCTTGTGGCACATTCGTTACCTCTGTAGTAGGCTCATTACAAGCAAAAATAAATACTAAAGTTACTATCAATGAAAAATATCTCATATCGCTATAATTTTTAAGTCAAATGTAATCAAAGAAAGCCTCGTGTGTGTATCTGGAATGATGTGAAAGCTAAAAGAAATGTAGCATAGTCATATATATTCTTAAAAAAACAAGATTGTAGTACTCCTAAAGAATGCTTGACATAATACAACCTTTAAATATGCATCATTTGTGATAAAACATGCTTTATATAGAGTGATACGATCCTTACAAATACAACTAATTTTACGATTATTAATTTCAAAATAAACTTTTATGAAAAAAACAATATTCTTGTGCATCGTTTTATTTGGTGGGTTTTTTACGATCAATGCGCAAAGTTTATCAAACCTTGAATTTGAAAAAGAAATTTCGTCTACGACTAGAACTGTAAAATTAACCTTTGACTATAGTGGCGTATCAAAAGGTGATGTTTTTGAATGGCAATTATTTGTTGCGCTGCCAGATGGAACTCCAGACTGGAAATCAGGTCGCAATATCGCGTGGCAAGGGAATGTTGCTCCAACATCTGTGGCTTCAGGAACACAAACATTAACTTTCAATATATATAATGAGCCTGTGAAAGGAGAAGTTTTTACATGGGTTGGAAAAATTACACTTGCTTCCGACGGATCAGATACAGGCTATAACAACAAAGGAAATTTAGTGACCATAAAAAAGTAACTTTAAATAGTTTTCATTATACTTCAGAAAATAAATGTCTAAAAAGTATAAAAACAACGAGACTGTCTTACGAATTAAGAGAGTCTCAATTTATTTTATATCGGTTTAATGTCATCAGACTTGCTTTGTAAAACAATAGGCAATCTTAATTCCTTATCAACGATTTTGATACTGTTCATAGTACTTTGAGGTAAAATACGCATCATTTGTGACATAACATGCTTTATATGTATTGACGGTATTTTTGAGGATAAACTAGCTTTATAGCTGCTAATTTTAAAGTTAATCAAAAATTAAAAAGCACTTTCAATAGCAAAAATTAGCAGCATCAAATTAACCTTTAGTTAGAAAGACTTTCACAATAATTCACACAAATAACAAATATATTGTACAACATAGGACTAGATATAGGAAGCTCATCAATTAAAGTAGCAATAGTAAATGCAACTACAGGAGAAAATATACTAACCCTTCATGAGCCACCAAATGAAATGGAGATCATATCGCTACATTACGATTGGGCAGAACAAGATCCAAATGTATGGTGGAAACATGTTTGTACTGCAATAAAAAGAGTCATTAGAGAATCAAATATTCAAGCTTCAAAAATCATGCATATTGGTATCTCATATCAAATGCATGGATTGGTGGTAGTTGACAAAAATGGAAGCCCATTGCGTCATGCTATTATTTGGTGTGATAGTCGTGCTGTGGCTATCGGAAACAAGGCTTTTGACGATTTGGGAGCAGAAAAATGCGCAAATCATTTATTAAACTCTCCAGGAAACTTTACCGCTTCAAAATTAAAGTGGGTTAGAGATCGTGAACCAGAAGTATATAAAAATATCTACAAATATATGTTGCCGGGAGATTACATTGCGTACAAATTGAGTGGTGACATCCGAACCACAAAAAATAGTCTCTCAGAAGGCATGCTTTGGGACTACAAAGAAAATAAAGTAGCAAATTGGTTATTAGAATATTATGATATTGATACAAATCTAACACCTGAAATTGTAGAGAATTTTTCAAATCAAGGAAAAATAAATGAAAAAGCTTCAAAAGAAACAGGCTTGCCTACAGGAGCTACCATTACCTATCGTGCAGGCGATCAGCCTAATAATGCATTATCACTAAACATTTTCAAATCTGGAGAAGTTGCTGCTACTGGCGGAACTTCGGGTGTTTTATATGCCATATCTAACAGTGTAAAATCTAAAGAAACCTCTAGAATAAACAATTTTGTTCATGTCAATTACACAGATCAATATCCGATTTTAGGAAAATTATTATGTATCAATGGAGCAGGTATTCAGTATCGCTGGTTGCGAAACTTTAGTGATAATCTTACCTATGAAAACATGAATGCCAAAGCATCAGAAGTCCCAATAGGATCAGATGATCTTATAGTAATTCCTTTTGGTAATGGTGCAGAACGGATGTTAGAAAATGAAAACGTTGGGACACATTTTTGCAACCTCAATCTCAACAAACATAATCAATCACATGTTTATCGTGCAGCGTTGGAAGGAATTGCTTTTTCATTTGTATATGGAATGGAAATTTTAAAAAATGACAACACAGAAATTAAGGTCATTCGAGCAGGAAATGACAATCTCTTCCGTTCCGAAATTTTTTCTAATACAGTAGCTACTTTAATCGAGCATGAAATAGAAATTTATAATACCACGGGCGCCGTTGGAGCTGCAAGAGCCGCAGGTTTGATCGATGGTGATTTTGAGAAGTTTGGAGAAAATATAACTAAAAATGATCATGTAATGACCTACATGCCGCTGAACAATAGAAAGCCATATCTAGCGGCCTATCAAAAATGGAAAAATCAATTAGAAATGATATTAAAACATACATAAAATGTCGAATACAGAATATTTTAAAGGAATCTCTAAAATCCAGTACGAAGGATATCTATCAGATAATCCATTGGCGTACAAATACTATGATGCAGATAAGGTTGTAGCAGGAAAAACCATGCGCGAACATTTCAAGTTTGCCATCGCCTATTGGCATACCTTCTGTGGACAGGGAAGTGATCCATTTGGACCTGGAACGCAAAATTTTCTCTGGGATCAAGCAGCTGATCCTGTGCAAGCTGCAAAAGACAAAGCAGATGCAGCCTTTGAATTTATAAGTAAAATGGGATTTGACTATTTCTGTTTTCACGATTACGATCTTATTCAAGAAGCGCCAACTTTTGTTGAATCTGAAAAACGTCTAGAAACAATCGTTGAATATATCAAACAGAAAAAAGCAGAGACAGGAATCAAATTACTTTGGGGAACTGCAAATTGCTTTTCGCATCCACGTTACATGAATGGAGCCGCTACAAATCCAGATTTTAATGTGGTTGCAAGAGCTGGTGGACAAATAAAATTAGCCTTAGACGCTACCATTGCTTTAGATGGAGAAAACTATGTGTTTTGGGGTGGGAGAGAAGGATATATGTCACTATTAAACACAGACATGGGAAGAGAATTGGATCACATGGGGCAATTTTTGACAATGGCTAGAGACTACGCACGTGCGCAAGGTTTTAAAGGAACCTTCTTTATAGAACCCAAACCTATGGAACCTATGAAGCATCAATATGATTTTGACTGTGCCACCGCCATTGGATTTCTAAAAGAATATGGTTTAGAGAAGGACTTTAAAATGAATATAGAGGTGAATCATGCTACGTTAGCGCAACATACCATACAACATGAATTAGCAGTAGCAGCCAAAGCAGGAATGCTAGGAAGTATCGATGCAAACAGAGGTGATTATCAAAATGGTTGGGATACAGACCAATTTCCGAATAATATTTATGAAACAACGGAAGCAATGTTAGTCTTTTTGAAAGCAGGAGGATTGCAAGGTGGCGGAATCAATTTTGATGCGAAAATAAGAAGAAATTCTACCGATATGGAAGATGTGTTTTATGCACATATCGGAGGTGCAGACACTTTTGCTAGAGCGTTACTTACTGCGGATAAAATAATACAATCATCAGCCTATGATAAATTAAGACAAGAAAGATATAGCTCTTTTGATTCAGGAAAAGGGAAAGACTTTGAAGCTGGAAAATTGAGCTTACAAGATTTATATGCTATCGCCCAAGAAAATGGAGAATTAAAACTGCAGAGCGGAAAACAAGAATTATTTGAAAATATTATCAATCAATATATCTAAACGGATACAGTAACTAATTAACTATACTTATGGCGCAATCAGTAAAATCAGGGTATTTATTAAAATTAACATTAGTAGCTACACTAGGAGGCTTACTTTTTGGATATGATACAGGTGTCATTTCTGGAACCGTTGGATCTTTAGAAAATTACTTTGTTTCCCCCAAAGGACTTAGTGAAAATGCAGCAAATGCCTTCAAAGGGTTTTTAGTAGCTAGCGCATTGATTGGATGTATCATCGGTGGTGCATTAGGCGGTTTTATCAGTAAAAAATTAGGACGAAAAAAAGGATTGATCCTAGCAGGAATTTTATTTTTAATATCCGCGTTAGGTTCTGCCATGCCAGAGCTATTTATCAAACCAATTGGTGAATTAGACCATACTTTTTCTACTATTTTTATCATCTACAGAATCATAGGTGGTGTTGGGGTAGGATTGGCATCTATGTTATCTCCATTATACATAGCCGAAATTGCACCCGCAAACATTAGAGGACGTTTAGTATCGTACAATCAGCTCGCAATCGTTGCGGGTTTCATGGTCGTCTATTTTGTAAACTATTTTATATCGAATGGCGGCGGCTCTGATACTTGGTTAAATGAAGTAGGTTGGCGATGGATGTTTGCTTCAGAAATCATTCCAGTGGGTATTTTTCTATTGCTACTATTTTCTGTGCCAGATACGCCAAGATCGTTAATGTTAAGAGGAAAAGAAGCGAAAGCACTTAAGGTATTAACTGATATTAATGGCGAAGCAGCAGCTGTTACAATTTTAACGGACATAAAAGGAAGTGTGGCGAAAAGTTCAGGAAAGTTATTATCATTTGGTTGGTTGATTATCATCATCGGTGTTGTACTTTCAATCTTTCAACAATTTGTTGGAATCAATGTGGTATTGTATTATGCGCCAGAGATATTCAAGAAAATGGATATGAACACAAATGCCTCGCTCTTTTTTACAATTATTGTCGGAATTGCGAATTTCTTATTCACCATAATTGCCATCAAAACAGTTGATAAATACGGACGAAAACCGTTGATGATTATTGGAGCCTTAGGAATGGCAATTGCCATGTTTGCATTAGGTTTCGTATTTTTTGCAGAAGCAACAGGATATTTGGCCTTAACTTGTATGATGTTATATGTGGCATGTTTTGCATTGAGTTGGGGACCTGTAACTTGGGTATTGCTATCTGAAATATTTCCAAACAAAATTAGAGGAAGAGCGATGGCGATAGCAGTTGCCGCGCAATGGATAGCAAATTATGTAGTATCACTAACCTTTCCTATGATGGATGATAATTCATATTTAACGGAACAATTTAACCATGGTTTTGCCTATTGGATTTATGGTATAATGAGTTTATTTGCAATGGTTTTTGTGATAAAACTTGTGCCAGAAACTAAAGGAAAAACACTGGAAGAGATGGAAACTCTTTGGAAGAAATAATAAATCTTAAAAAAATAGAATGGACAAATTTTTAAAAACAACTATAAACTTTATAATCGTGATTTTTATTACTGGAAGTTACGCACAATCTAAAATGCATTTAGATCCAAGTAAGCCTATAGAAGAGCGAATTAATCTCTTAATGAAAGAGATGACCTTAGAAGAAAAAGTAGGTCAAATGAATCAGTACAATGGTTCTTGGGATTTTACAGGACCACTTCCAACGTCTGGATCGGAAGAAGAAAAATACGAACACATAAAAAAAGGCTGGGTTGGATCTATGCTTAGTGTCAGGGGAACAGATAAAGTAAGAGCAGTTCAAAAAATCGCAGTAGAAGAAACGCGTTTAGGTATTCCAATTATTTTTGGATTTGATGTAATTCATGGCTACAAAACCATGAGTCCTATTCCGTTGGCAGAAGCGGCAAGTTGGGATATAGAAGCCATCAAAAAATCTGCCAGTGTAGCTGCAGATGAAGCGTCTGCTTCTGGATTAAACTGGACTTTTGGTCCCAATGTAGATATCTCAAACGATGCTAGATGGGGACGTGTCATGGAAGGTGCTGGTGAGGATACCTATCTGGGAAGTAAGATTGCGAAAGCTCGAATTACTGGATTCCAAGGTGAAAAACTAGATGCGAATACTACCATTGCTGCCTGTGCAAAACATTTTGCAGGGTATGGTTTTGCAGAAGCAGGTTTGGAATACAATGGTGTAGAAATGAGCCATTCAAAACTATATAATGTGGTATTGCCACCTTTTAAATCTGCTGTAGATGCTGGTGTGCGTACATTTATGAACTCCTTTAATACATTAAACGGTATTCCGGCAACAGGCGATGTTTTTCTACAGAGAGACATCCTAAAAGGCGCTTGGAATTTTGATGGATATGTCGTTTCAGATTGGGCTTCTATCAGCGAAATGGTGACGCATGGCTATGCAGCAGATGGCGCTGATGCTTCTGCAAAAGCAGTCATTGCAGGATCTGATATGGATATGGAATCGCACCTATATGTAAAAGAATTAGTCCAGTTAGTTAAAAACGGAACTATAGAAGAACGTTTGATTAATGATGCCGTAAGAAGAATACTTCGCGTAAAATTTGAACTAGGTTTATTTGATGACCCTTATAAATATTGCGACGCCACTCGTGAAAAAAATACAGTTGGGAATAAAGCAATGAATGATGCCGTGTTAGATATGGCGAAAAAATCAATTGTCTTATTAAAAAATGAAAACAATCTATTGCCATTAAAAAAATCAGGAGTAAAAATTGCCTTAATTGGTGCATTAGCGGCTGATAAAAATAGTCCGTTAGGAAGTTGGAGAATTGCTGCTGATGATAACACAGCGGTTTCTGTTTTGGAAGGTATGCAACAATACAAAGGAAATCAACTTGTCTATGAAAAAGGAACAGATGTATCCATTGGACAACAAGTATTTGTACAAGAAGTCAAAATCAATACAGATGATTTCTCAGGATTTGAAGCTGCCAAAAAAGTAGCAAAAGATGCTGATATTGTTGTAATGGTTTTGGGAGAAGTAGGTTTTCAGAGTGGAGAAGCAAGAAGCAGAACAAAATTAGATCTTCCTGGAAATCAACAACAATTATTAGAAGAAATCTATAAAACAAATAAAAATATTATATTGGTGCTAAACAATGGTCGCCCATTAGCCTTGCCATGGGCAGATGAACATATTCCAGCTATTGTGGAAGCATGGCAATTAGGAACGCAATCAGGGAATGCAGTGGCGCAAGTGTTGTATGGTGATTATAATCCAAGTGGAAAACTTCCTATGTCTTTTCCAAGAAATGTGGGACAATGTCCAATTTACTACAATCACTTAAGTACTGGTAGACCCACAAATACGCAAGACAATGTATTCTGGTCACATTATATAGATGCAGAAAAAACACCTTTATATCCTTTTGGGTACGGACTTAGTTATACCACTTTTGAATATAAAAATCTAAAGCTAACTAAATCGCAATACAAAAAAGGAGAAATGGTAAAAGTAAGTGTGGAGGTTACAAATACTGGTACTGTTGACGGGAAAGAAGTTGTACAACTCTATATAAACGATCCAGTAGCATCGATTGTAAGACCCGTTAAAGAATTAAAAGGTTTTGAATTGGTAGCATTAAAAAAAGGAGAAACCAAAACTGTAAAATTTACGCTAACAAGTGCTGAACTCGGCTTTTTTAATAATAATAGAGAATACGTAGTCGAAAAAGGAACATTTAACATAATGGTTGGCGGAAGATCTGATAAAGGATTAACGGATCAATTCGAATTAAAATAAATCTATCACAAAAATATTATGAAAAATAGTATACGATTAAGACAGTTCTTTCTATTGTTGTTACTATTCTATGTGGTTTGTGCTTGTTCAAACAATGAGGATGCATCTGTAGATACAACTACACCAATTGCTGTATCTTTTGAAGTACTAGTATCACAACAAAACCCCCTTAGAATTACTGTAAATAATACATCTACAGGAATCAATGGATTAAATAGCTATTGGCAATTTAGTACAAATGGACCAATAGTACAAGATGGAAATGGACCAGAAACGCATTTGTATGAAGCATCAGGAACGTATGTAATTACACTCACGGTAGAAGCACCTGATGGTGATATACAAGCTACCGAAACGATATCAGTCACAGGGAATGAATTGTTAGCACTCAAAGATGCTACGGATACATTCTCCGTGGGAATGGCAGTGCAATCGAATCGTATGAATGGACAACATGGTGAAATTTTAATTCGGGAGTTCAATAACCTTACGGCAGAATTTGAAATGAAAATGAATACCATGTATCCATCACAAGGAAATTACAATTTTACAGCGGCTGATGCTATTGTAAATTATGGTGTTGCCAATAATATGAACATTCATGGACATACCTTGATTTGGCATAATTCAATACCAGATTGGGTAGAAAACTTTTCGGGGACAGATCAAGAATTTGAAACTATGATCGAGAATTATATCACAACTGTAGTCACAAGATATGCAGGACAGGTTCGATCTTGGGACGTAGTAAATGAAGCGATTGAAGACGGAAGTAATCAATTACGAAATTCTGTCTTTAGACAACGAATGGGCGATGATTACATCAAAAAATGTTACCAATGGGCTAGAGCTGCCGATCCAAATGCATTATTATTTTATAACGATTACAGCATAACTTTTGATGCTGGAAAACAAGCCGCAATGTTTGCCATTGTAGATAATTTGATGTCAGAAAATCTAATTGATGGTGTGGGTGCGCAAATGCATATAGACATATTTTTTCCAACAGCTGCTCAAATACAAAGTGTCGTGAACGGAACCGTATCTAGAGGATTAAAAATGCACTTTGCAGAATTAGATGTACGTGTAAATCCGAATAACGATATTTCATCTTTAACAGAAGAGAGAGCAATAGCACAACAAAACAAAGTACGAGAAGTAGTCGAAATCTATGATGCCATTCCCGATGCAAATAAATTTGCAATTACCATTTGGGGAATGCGCGACAACGAAACTTGGTTGGTAGATTTTTGGGGACAACCCGATTGGCCTTTGTTCTATGATGCAGCCTTTACACCTAAAAAAGCACATACAGGATTTTTAGAAGGGTTGGACTAAGAGTATTAATTAAATAATTCAAAATACTCTTTTAAAAACAAGTTAATCTCCCTCAAATCCTCCACCAAAAAGTTCGAACTTTGAAGGTTCGGGGTCACTAAAATTGTAAAAACCTGTAATTTAAAATATTACAGGTTTTTGTTTTTATACCCGAGCGGGCAATTTTATATAAGCTTATGATTTATAGATAATTAAAAGTTAGAACTTTTAATTACTGTTAGTTACTCTTGTTTCTTGAAAGTTCTTTTATCAATTTCTTCTTTAAAATTTTTCCAATACCATTTCTTTTGGATTCCTTTCGAATCACGAGTGTAAATTATTGGTTCTGTCTTGTGAAAAGCTAACGATTTTATAGGATAATTATGTCTTATAATACTTGGAATTTGAATACTATCTTTTTTTTGAAATAATAAAACTACTTTATCTTCAATGATAGCAGTGATTTCATTATTGAAATGAATGTTGTTTTCTTTACCATAAATTATTGATTCTGATTCAGATTTACTGAGACTCTTTTCAATAGGAGCTACATCCCAAATTTTAACTGTGCCATCTTCTGATGAGGTCACTATTAAGTTTTCATTTTCTAACCACGAAATACTATTTATTGATTTTGTATGACCTATGAGTTCTTTCTTTAAAGATATTGAATCAGGATTAGAGATGTCATATATTTTTACTCTACCATTATCATTGCCAATAGCTAAATTATTTCCTTTACTAATAATACAGCTGATTTTTGTTTCTTGATTTACTGATATAAGTGGACTATTATACTTAGATACATGATTTAGATTTAATAAATCTACTCTATATACTAAGTGATTCAAAGCTAGGAAAATAGTATTCTTGTTAGCGCATATCCCTTTTATATCTTTCAGCTTTAAGTTTGACTTAATGCTTGATAGATTTAGAGTATCGTTTTCTTTGTAATGTGTATCTAAACCATTAAAAGGAACTTCTAATTTTACGAGATAGGGCTTAATATTATTTACATTAGCAATGAAAAAAACAGAATTAAGTTCTTCTGGATTAACAGAATCAATTGTATTTATAAAATTAAAAGTTCCAGTATTTGTTTTTGACGAATTACCAAATGTAAATTTGTTTATTTCTTCATAATCATATCCTCCTTTTATACCATCTATTTTATATATGATTTTTTT
>JBCCLH010000002.1:0-219970 GCA_039026955.1 Bacteroidota bacterium | reverse complement strand
TCTATTTCTAATCGGCACTTAATTCTTGACTAATACCTAAAACCTAATGCCTAATACCTTTTTCAATGTAACGATTTGATAATTTGAAAATGTACCAATGGTGATTTTGCTTCTATCACAAATATTATAATAATTTACACTTTTAGATTTCTAAACCAAAAATCAAAACTTTTTCGCAAAATCATTTGCTTTTGTCATAGAAATCGAAGTGACGTTTTCTAATGTAACAATTTATTAATTTGAAAATGTACTAATGTTTACTCAAAAGGTAAATCCTGCTTTTATGTAAACAGATTGCCGCGCTGCACTCGCAATGACGTTTTGGTTAATTACTAATTTATCAATTTGAAAATTTACCAATAAATTAATTCTATTCAAAGAACACTCACAAACTCATCTACCAAAATACTAACATACCAAAGCAAAGCGTGACCAAAATACTAAAAGCAAGGCGCATCCAACAATCTAACAATCCAAGAGCAAAGCGAGTCTAACTACAACGAATCTTTTTCAATAGTCACAGTATCTTTTACAACTTCGAGTTCAGCTTTTTTTCTGTTTGGAAATACAATATCGTCCGATAAACTTTCCGTGATTTTCCAAGTTTCCCCTAATTGATTCACGATTTCTTCATTCCATTTGGAAGGATGTTTGGCGTCAATCCACACGACATCTTTATAGGAAACGTCTACTAAAGCCAAATCTGGTGTAGAACCACCATCAAACTGATCGGTGTTTTCACGTTTTGCGGCAATCGTGCTGAGCATGAATAAACGCCTTTTTCCAGCGATGTCTCGGATGAATGGTCTGAATTCTACAGGCTTGTTTACGGTCCAATCGTATTCTTTTCTAGATTCCATTACTTTTGCTGGCATTGCAGAAACACCTGCCAAACCTTCTTTTTTATTGGCGTGATTGTAATAGAATACATTGTCGCTTCCATCCGCAGGAATAAAAACACTCATCGACAAACCTGTACGTTCTTTTCCAATCGGTTCCAAGCCAAACCAGTGGTACAAGCCATTGTAAGCATTGTTTGCGGTTCCTGTAAACTTAAAATCGGTCACAAAAGGTTGCTGATTTTGATCTTCTTTTAAATCTGGAATTTTCACGGCAGTCTTCATGTTCCAAGGTAACGGATCGGTAAATCCGCCCAAGAACATCATCGATTTTGCCTGAATACGTGATACTTTTTCAGAAAGTGTATTTTGACGTGTTAAGTACGGATATTTTTGAACATCTTCCGCAGGAATAAACGTTCCTTTTCCAATCAACAAACGCTCCAAGTAATCGTTAAAATCGTGATCGCCTGTTTCTAATACCATCACACCACCAAACGTTGGATACGGAAAAAAGAACCCTTTCCACTTGATCAAACTTACGACCTGAACCCAATGTCCATTATCATTTTTCATATAATACGCTTCATGCGGCTCATAATTGAGCAATTGCCACGGATTGAAACGCTGTACCACCGCATTGTAGGTGTTTCTACTAAACGCTAACGATTCACCAATGGAAAACGTCGCTTGAATTCGATTCTCGTTGGAGAAACGCGGAGAAGGCGAAGTACTTGACACAGAAAATATCTCTTCAATATTATCTTTTGTGCGTTGAATAAAATAATCTTGGGAAGGCTGAACTGCCATCGTCCACTGATTGCGATCGTCTACACGTACTAATTGTGGTGGTGAAACTTCTTGCGTTTCCGTGATAGATTCATACGCCATCGTACGGATGTTGTTATACGGTTGAATGCGTTCGTTTCTACTCAACGGTAACTCTGCAATTTCCTGCAAATTCATATTGTTGAATACGTTGTAGGTTTGCATGTATTCATACATTCCTATCGTAAAAAAGAATACATATAAAAGTGCAACAGACGCAAGTGTTAGAACACCTTTTAATACTTTTTTTGGCGTGCTAACCGTTTTTCGCAACGATCGAATTCCCACAAATGAAATCGCGAAGAATAAGATTAACACAAATAAGTACTTGCGTAAAAAGAGCAAAAACGGCTGGTAATCATCTCGTAAAATAAAAAGCGCGCAAATAAGAATCAATCCTACCACAACGAGGATGATTTTTTGCTTTGTTCCGCGGTTCCAATATCTTTTTAACATAGTTCTTATTTTAATAATCCTTTATCTTTTAAACGTTCTCTAGCACTTTTTTTCGGTGCTTCTTCTGCTGATTTTTCAGAAGTTTCATCAGTAGTTTCTGTTGATTTTTCTTCTGAGGTAACACTATCCGCCACTTCTTGTCCTTTAGCTTTGATGTCTTCAATAAGTTCTTTTCCAGTATCGACTACTTTTTCAAAAATATCTTCAGAACCACCTTTTACTTTTACCACAAAACCACCAAGATAGACTCCGATTAAGGTTCCCACAACCGCAGAAACATAGAAATCTACGCGTATGCTGAAAGGTAATAATAGAAAGAATAATAGCGCCACGATGAATAATAAGTTTACGTAAATTAATCGTGGAATGAATTCTTGATTCACAAAAAAACCTTTTTTATTTTCAGGTTTCATCTGCAATTCCTTCGAGTGTGTAAGCTTATTGATTGTTCTATATAAACCGTTACTTTTTGTTTCCGACCAATAGAGCGAAACGCCAAAAATGATGCTAGCAATAAATATGATAATGTCAAGTGTCATGAGTTCCAGGTGTTTTGTTTAATTAATTTTATAACCCAATCTTGATACGATTCCTCCCATGTATTATAGATTTCGTAAAAGGTTTCTTTGTCGTACCAATACAAGAATAGCGGATCTTTATAAGCGGCGGTTTTTACAATGAGTCGCCACACCAATTCTTGTAGTTTCATGGGTAATTCGGGTGATGGTATTTGAATGCATGCTAGTACTTCCGTGGTCAGTCCGCCTTCAATATTGAGCGCGTTGGCATCTTTGGCATTGGCTTCTAAACGATCTAACACGATGATTTTCTTTCGTATGTCAGGACTCATATTGTTCAAATAACGTTTGTATACGTTTGAATTTTCTATGATATCACTCAACGAATGTGTTGCAGCTTTTACGTGCGATAGAAAAATACTTTTTTGAACGCGTCCAAAATATCCTGAACGTACACTGTGTTCAGGATCGAGTACAATCATTTTTTCAGCAGCTAAAGCACTGTAAAAACGTCCATCTTCAATATGAAATGCTTTTGTGGAAGGAGACGATACTTTTTCGGCAGCTTCTTTCGATTCAAATATTAAAATGTTGGTGCCAGTTCTTTTTTTGCGAAATACAAATACACCGCCAAATGCTTTTGTGTAGAAAGAGTCAGTTTCATAATCAATGCTATCTAGCTGTAACGTGCGCGATCGTAAATCGCCATGTTTTCTAGCAGAAGCTAGAATTTTTAAATGTAATTTTTCATCCAAAAAATTATCTTCACGATTAAATTCCTTAATCAGTTCTAACTGCTGCTGTTGAATGCTGTATAAATCTTCTACCACCGTAAAATCAACCGTAATTTGATTGTATTTCAGTAAATCTTCTGGCTCGTAAAAGGCGTCAATATATTGATCTAAATTCACACAAATCGCGGCATCACGTGTAATGTCTTTGATGGTATGTTTGTGCTGTTGAAACACCAATTTCATAATTTCTCTATCAAAACTATGAAAAGGCGAATACGCAGGTTTGTCATTTTGTTTTGGTGAAAGAATGATCGCATTCGGATTGGCTTCTCCTGAATTTAAATATAAAAAATCATCTTTCTCGTCAGCAATTTCGGGACTCCAACCCATCGCATCAATATGAAAACTTGTCAATTGAGTAGGAGCCGTGCCGATAAAAGAAAGACATTTATTATAACGTTCTACCAAAGCTCCTGTAACAGGGACTAAGGCAGCGCCAAATAATTCAGATCGTTTTAGTTTTTCCATGTATTTTATGATTCACCTTTTTCCAAAAATAAGCTATCTCTAGCGAACTTATACCAATTCTACTATAAAATACAACATATAAACTCGTTCATTTGGCATTCTAATGCCTTGCGATTACTTTCCGTAGCTATGGCTATGCAAAGCATCCGCAGCGTTTTATAATGCCAAAGCAACTTCGTTTCTAAAGTCGCATTTTATAGTAGAATTGGTATTACTTTATAAGTAGCAATTTTTTATTTCTTGTTACAGTAGCTACATTTAGTGAAATATAAATATAGTAAATGCTAAAAGTTACTAGGTAGTGTACATTGTTTTTTCGATAGAATGCATAAGATTTTCGGCGTTTTTGTAGTCTGAAATTCAATAATTTCGACCTGAAATTGTTGAATATCGAGCAGTTGCTCTTTTTTGTGCTTTTGTTGCGAAATATCTTTGAGACTATTAATCATAAATCATGAACATATGAAAAAGCAACAGCTCAAGACCTTACGTCTAAACAAAAAGTCAATTTCAAACTTTACACAAAATAGCATTGTAGGAGGAACTTTTGTATCCTGTCCTGGAGTAGGAATTTGCGGAATTACTGATAAAACATTACAACCTTGCGAATCAGTAGAATGTACAGCAGACTGTACAGCAGGATGTCCAACTGAAATTTCTTGTGATCCTGTAGGGCTTTGTCCGCGTCGTGACTAAAAATAGAAAGAGGCTGTCTGAAAAGGTAATTTAAACGTCATTCTGGGCTTGACCCAGAATCTCATCACATTGATTATCAACTGTTATGAGAAACCGAATCAATACTGAATCAAGTTCAGCACATGGTTTAGTTTGACGAAATCTGTACTTTTTAGACAGCCGCTTGTTTGTGACTGTGTATCGATTTTACAAACGCTTCTTGAATGCATTTGTATGATACCAATTGGTATTAACGTGAGTTTGATATAATAATTTTAATAAACAACTGATAGTTAATGTTTTACAAAATATGTCAAATCGAGCACAGTCGAGATTCAATCGAAACTTAAACTTTTTATAGTGTTCTCGTGAGCTTCGCTTGGTATCTGCGATAATGCTCGAACTGACAAGTATTTGGTATTCAGAATATTAACGGTTATTTAGTGATTTTTTACGTCGAATTCACGCGATATTAACCATTTCCTTCGAAGCCTATCGGACAATCTTTTCTGGTTTTTATATTTGCAGTGGGTGTTGTAGTGCCAGGAGTTGAAACATCACAAGTACAGCTTTCTAAAAATGTTCCCTCACAATTTCCCTTGGTTTCGCATAAGATGGTGTCTATATTATTACAACCTTCATACGTTTCATTTCCTCCAATTATAAAATTTGCATTTCCAATAGCTGCTATTTTCATTTTTTTTAAACTTAATTTTCTCATCTATTTTATGTGTTTAATTTGAGACGAATATAGAAGTGTATTGTTTGTGAATCAAAGGAATCTGGTCGAAATCCAATAATTTCGAGCACTATTCTTGTATTTTTTGTTGATTTTCGATGAAATCTGAAGAATAAATTTTAGCCAAGTCCTCCAACACCTAAAGGACAGGTATGTCTGGTTTTGATGTCTGTATTATTCGGTGTCGTAGTCCCAGGATTTGTCCCTTCACAGGAACAAGTTGCAGCTGGCATTGTCTCAATACATTCCTGATTGGCGGTACATTCCATTGTCATAATACTATCACAAATACCGATAGTTTCATTTCCTCCTTTTACAAAATTCGCATTGCGCATAGCGGCAATTTTCATCTTTTTCAAACTTAATTTTTTCATCTTTTTTGCTTTTTAAGGTGAGTTTGATATAACTAATTTGTTAAATATATAATAGTCAATAACTTACATGAATTGTCAAATCGAGCGCAGTCGAGATTCAATTGAAACTTTAGCTTCTACAGAGTTCTCGACTGCGCTCGAACTGACAAGTATTTATTTTTAGTCAATTCAGTAATTTGATGATTTCTTATGTCGAACTCACGTTTTTTAATGAGAAACTAAGATAAGTTGGTATTTCTTGTGAATCAAAGGAAGCTAGTCTAAATCCAACAATTTCGAGCATTACTCTTTTGTAGATTCATTGATTTGTTTAATATAGTATGAAGGATATAATTTGGTACGTCTTTTAAAGTCTTTGGAGAACGATTCTGCGGAATTGTATCCCAATTCAGAAGCAATGGATTTGATGTTATACGCTCTAAATTTTTTATCGTTTGTCAATCGTTCCAACGCATAATCAATTCGAAGATCGGTAATGTATTGAATAAACTTTTTCTGTTTGTGTATTTGAATGACTTTTGACAGATACGTACTATTCGTATTAATTTTATTCGCGACAAAATTTAGGGAGCAATTTTTTTTCAAAAACAGTTCATTTTTTTCAAATTCTTCCAGACCTTTTAAGATTTTAGAAATATTTTCTTGACTGATGTTTAATTTTTTTTGAGGAGATTTTTTTGCGTTTTTAAACTCCAATTCTTCTATAATTTTTTGAAATTGTTTTTTGTTTTGAGCCTGCTTTCGTTTGTAATACAGCACAATTCCGATCACAAGCAATAACATGCAACCTAAGATAATGCTGTATTTATACGTACTTTTTGTGAGATCGTTTTTTAGGGAATCTATCGTATCTTCAAAAGCAACAATATCATATTTTTCATATAATTTTTCCTGACTTTGCTGTTTTAAATCGTCGTTTCGGGCATCGTGTTGATGAAATAAATTGTGATATTTAATAGCATTTTCCGAATCGTCTTTTTGCTCGTACGATTTTGCCATGAGAATATACAATTCTTGCAAATCTGGAAAATCCGCTTTTGTTTCTTCAATCAGTGTTTCAGTCTTTTTGAAATAGGAGAGTGCTTTTTCAAAATTCTTCAACGCATAATAATTTTTCCCACGATACAAATACAAAATCAACAAACGCTTGGGTAGCTTTAGTTGTTGAAAGAGTTCTTCCGCTTTGATCAAATCGATGGTCGATTGTTCAATATTGCCTTCTTCATGGTGAAGAATTCCTTTGAGTCGCAACGAAATAGCAAAACGCAGATCGTAATTGTGTTGTAGCGTTTTTGCTATGGCAATAGTATTATAATACTGTGCAGAATCTAAGTACTTTGTATCGCTTTTTCGTTTGTCAATAAACAAGTTCGTATAAATATCACTGATGGAAACTAACGCATTCACATACGCATCTGTATATGCATCGCCACCTTCTTGCTGTATGCGTTTTTCATAGAAAGAAAGGTTTTTTTTGATCAATTGGAGTGCCGCGATATTGTCTCCAATTTGTGTTTTAATTAATGCAATATCATTCGCAATATCTGCTTGCTTCGAAAGATCATTATTTTGTTTAGCAATTTCATTGGCTTTGGAATAGTACTCAGCGGCTTTGGTATAATCGCCAAACTCATAATAAATGCCACCTTTCATATGTACATAATCAGAAAGCAGCAGTTCATTTTTTTCCACCTTTTCAATCGCAATATCAATATAGTATAGTGCACTATCTTGTTTTTGCAATAGCATATACATATCTGACAGTCGAAAAAGCAGTTCATAGGTTTTAAGTGAAGTTTCTCCCTTCTCAGTTCTCGTTAAAAGTGCTTTTAAATATTCTTTGGCAGTTTCTAAATTAGTTGTTTGGTATGTATTAAAACCATTTTTTAGACTATCTACAGATACTGAACTGAGTTGCTGTTGCGTAATTTGTGCATTCGCTAGAACACAAAATATCAATGTCAATAGAAAAAATAGTCGTTTCATACTTTCTTTTGTTTGTCTAAATAGTTCTGAGTCGTGGGAATGAGTGCTTTCCATTCAAGATACGAAATCGGTTCAATATGATTGGCTTTTAATTCAGATATACAACGCTTTACTAACGGATATATGATTTCGTATTTGGGTAATTTTAGGTTGTATTGCTTTTTTATAATCACACTGTTTATATACCACGACACCTCTTTTTCACTAAACTTACGAATCATACGCGCCACAAATGCGTTTGGAATGTAATTATTAGCACGTTTCGGATTAAAAATGACTTGAATCTCAATCCATTTGTTGTGTTGAAAGTCACTATATTCCGCATGCATTACTACACCATAATTGTCGATTCGTCCCATGAGAAAACCATCTTCCAAAATAGTAAAACCATGTGTTTTGATGAAGGTTTGAAAGAGTTGTTTCTTTAATTTTTTCCGACGATGTCGTTTGTGTAATTTCGGATGCAATCCATAAAAAATAGGCGCCAGCACAATTGCTAAACCTAAAGGAAGTAATAAAATCAATCCTGTTTTTTCTTGCCAAGATAAGTCGTCTTTAGGCAATACACCTACGCATACAGGAGCTAGGCATGCGAAATAAGTTAGAAGGAAATATCTAAAGAAAGAATACTGCATCAGTCAGCGTCAATTACAAATAATGTTTTCCATAAAGCACCTACTATAGCTTCTTTATCAATTGGTCCGTAAGAACGACTATCTGAAGAATTATCACGATTATCACCAAGCACAAATACTTTCCCTTTGGGAACAATGTATGGACCGAAATGATCTTTGTTCCAGTCTTGTTGATAGGTTTCTTTAATTTGTGGATTGGCTTTTGATTTTGACTCTAAAAATCGATATCCATTAAGTTGAAGTTTTCGTGCATCTTTATCTTCAATGAAAGTTAAAAACATCTTTTCATTATTTGTATCTGGAATAAGAAAATAATCTTTCCCAACAATAGAGGCCCCTAAGGATTTAAATTTTTCTTCACTAAAAACATAGGAATGCTTCAAATTGTAACCATTATCAAAATTTTTCCCGTTTATATACAAGATTCCATCAACAATGTGAATGGTATCATTTTCGATTCCACACAAGCGATGTATCATAAAAGACTCGCCAAGCATTGGATCATTAAATCTATACGTGACAAAATCACCGCGTTTTGGAGTAATTAAATTCGAGGCTATAATAAAAGAACCTCTTTTTATATTGGGTTCACTACCTGTAGTTGGAACCGAGTATACTACTAAGATTCCTGAAAATTTTAATACATGATAAAAAATGACAATTCCCGCAAGGACGTAAAGCGTTATTTTGAGTTTTTTGTTCAAATTGCTTAGCGTTTAAGATAATACACTTCCGCTATTTTTTGATCTTTCACTACATACATCACGATAAACTCTTTCGGAGTTCCACCTTTCTTGTAAATTACCTTTTCTTGATCAATAATGGTATTGCCAGATACAATACGCTTTTCGATAAAACTGTATAATTCAGGAGTGTCTTTGAAGAATTTTCCATAACGTTCAATCAATTTGTCTTTTCCTTTGTAGCGTAGCGTTCTCGGAAAATCATATACTTTTACATCCTCACTGAATAATGCCGAATACGCATCTATATCACGTTGATTATAGGTTTGCATTTGCTTTTGTGCGATGATATTAATGGCAGCCGGTTCTTGTGCAAATAGTGAAGTGCTTGAACCTAATATAAAAAGTATGAAAATGAATTTTTTCATGGCAGTTTGTTTTATCAATTAATTTGGACGCTTTAAAAAGTAGACTTCGGCAATTTTTCCTTCTTTTACTTTGTACATTGCAACAAATTCTAATAATGGTTGCCCTTTTCTGATTTGTACTTTTTCATGATCGATCACAGTATCGCCAGACACAATTCGTTGATCAATAAAGCAATGCAAATCGGGATTGTTTTTAAAAAGGTTTCCAAACAATTCTTTTAATTGGGCTTTTCCTTGAATGCTTTTTTGCATCGAAGGTTCATAAAACACCACATCATCGCTGTAGGTAGCGGCAAAGGCTTCCAAATTGCCTGCGTTGTAGGCTGTGATTTGTGCTTCTACCACAAGTGCAGCTTCGTTCTGTTCTTGCGCAGTCACAGTCATACACGAAACTATGGTTAGTACTATTATAATGAGTTTTTTCATAGTGTTTGTTTTTTATTTCAATCCTTCTTCAAAACGATCGCGCGCTTCTGCGGCAATCTTAATTTGCATGATTTGCTGGTCTACTTTACGAGAGAAATCAGTATCTGCAATCGTTGCTACGTTGTCTAAATAACGAATGACTTCTTGCTTACGGATTTCCGCAAAGTTGAGTCCTTTCATATTGGTCTTCATCAACTCTTTGAGCATGCCGAGTTTGGTATCGTAATCTTTTTGGAAATAGATTTCTGGATTCTCAAACCAATCGTCTTCCAAGTTGAAATCGGTCAAGCGTAACGAAATGGCACTTTGAATGTTTCGGATATCTCTCGACGAGAAAAATGGAAATTCCTTTTGTACCGCTTCGTACAAATTCGCATAGAAAAGATGATCTTGAAGCGAAGTGTTTTCTAAGGTTGTATTAAAGATTTGTTTGATCTTGTCATCCGTTGGTTCTGTAATATTCCCCAGAATTTCTCCAGCACTATTTGCCAACGTTTGATCGCTAAGGTATTTGTACGATTTATGATCGTTCATCGAAACGAAGCCTGGCAAAGTCTTTTCGATTTTCGACCACCAAATGTAATCTTGATCCAAGAAATCTTCTTCCGTACGCGCTCCGTCAATCTTAAAACGCCCTTGAATTCGTGAAATCACAGCTTTGTCCAATTGCTCCGGCAAATTCGTGAATAAACCAATAGAACTGTTTCCATGATTCACCGCATATGCACCTTCTGTATATCGTAAAAACACACCGATGACTTCTTTTACACCCGCAGAAACACCTTGCGCCGTTCGTTCTTGTAAATTATTTTCGGCATCGTCAATTGGCGCAAAAATCAATCGTGACGGATCTTGCATCGGTTTCATCCACTGGACCATTTTTTCTGCTGATCCACCTTGAAATGTAGAAACGACCGTATCTGGCATTGGGTGAAATAAAAACGGAATGTTCAAATGGTCACAGCGCTCTTTTAACATTGTGGCAATCGCAGCAATTAACATACTTTTTCCCGTTCCTGGAATTCCATAACCCATAAACACAGGCATAAAACCGCCCAATTCTTGAAAGGGATTGCGTTTGGTGGTCATGTCATAACTCATCAAACGTTCTACCAAACGCTTGGCAAAATGTTTGGCATCTTTGTTTCCTACAATCTGCTCAAAACGAATCGGATTGAATTCGACACTTGTCGCGCTTCCTGAAAAGATAGTTTCCCAACCGGCAATCGAAAATTCAGAATCTTCTAGTTGATAGGTTCTATCGGTAATGACATCGGTATGATCTAACGCGCCTTTGCGTTGCATGATTTCATCCAAATAGGCTTCAAAGTACATCACGGTAAAGTCGATTACATCTTGTTCAGAGTTGATCAAATTCGGATGATTCATGTATTTATCATAGTAAAATAACTGACACGAAATTCCCTTTGTCGGAGTCAATAACGAAACTTCAGGAATTCCTGCAAATTTATTCTGCATCACCGTGTTTTCTTCCGAAGATTTTTCTTTGAGTTTTGTCACGACATAATATGCCAAACTAAACACCATAAACGCGGTTGCCGTTTGCTGTTTCGATTCGTATTCTTTGCGTTGTCCTGCGGAAAGTCCCGCACGTTTTTCATGAAGAATCGACAATCCCGACGCATCGTAATAACTATCGCGAATCCACAAACCAATCGCAATCGCTTCTTGCAATTGAAACAGCGTTTCATTCAGCGCAAGCGGTAAAGCAACAGAATCTGGTAACAGGCGTTTTTTGAGACTTAAAATGGTCTTTGAGATCGAAATGGCATTCGTGCTTCCGCTTCCTTTGGCTTTCGACAGATATAATAAAATGTCTTCCTGCTCTTTGTTGCCGTCTCTATTTCTCGCTTTATACCCTTGTTCCCACTGCACGCTTTTAATAAATGAAGAAGCTTCTTCACGTAAAATTTGTAATTCAGTTTTTTTGATAGGAAAAGTCGGTTGTTTCTCCATGTAATTTTTTGTTTTTTGTTACTAGTTGTTTGTTGTTGGTTGTGTGGGTTTGGTTTGTGTTTATTTGTTTTTCGTTAATTCGTCGATTTGTTTTTTGTCAATTCGTTTATTGTCAGTTTGAAGCTTAACTCTTAACTTATCACTTTTTAACTAATTTGTTTATTTGTTTTTTGTTGATTTCCTTATATAGTTTTAGCTGATAATCTACATTTTAAATTTCAAAGTATTTCTCGAAACAAAATTTCACTCGAAGTGACGTTCTGCACTGCTGAAAAAAATAGTTTCATATTCAACATTCAACATTTTCAATTTCGAGTTCAACTTCAATTTCAATTTCAAACCTCAGGTAGTTCTTCCACTTCAAACGGTTCGTGGTGTAAGTGAATGATGGTGTTTGGAATTTTTCCGTACAACAATTGAATGACTCTGTGTGGTGCCAAAATGTATTTGTGTGTGATGACTTCACTCCAAACCTGAATTTCCTGCTTTTTGAAGGATAACAAATCGTTGCTCACTTTTGAGGAATTTACAGAATTGATCGTTTCTACAGTTGTTGTCAACGAAAACGAATTGAGTTTTACATCTTTTATCGCAATTGCTTTTAACAATGCTTGGGTAATTTCATGATCGTCTTTTGAAAAGATGCTGTGTAAAATTCCCAAATCGACACGTTTTATTTTCCGTGGATGTACATGCTTTAAACGTTTGTCAATTCGATACGCCATATTATCCAAATCCAAATAACGATCGCCACAATCTTTTACGGTGTCGTAGATTTCTTGCTCTATTTTTTCATCGTATTTGTAATCGAAATACATGAAACAGATAAACGGTCGATTCAGCGTCACATCGTAAAAAGCCCAGTCCAACACATACGTTGCATAGGTACTTTTCGTTTTTCGGATCTTCCCAGAAATGAATTTCTTGAATATTTTCTCTTCCTGAATTCGGTTGTAATATAACGAAGACGAAGCTTCAAACAAATCGCGTTTGCTCACATGTTGCTTATTCACCATCAACTGATGAATAAATTTTTCTCTGAATTCACTTGCATCAGGCAATTTGGCTTTGAATTCTTCTTTCAAGTCCAAATCACTGTGAATGTAGCGTAACTCCAAGTAATTTGGGAAGCCAGATTCGGTCAAATCTACCTTCATTTGCTCTTCGTCAAAACGATATTTTAATCGCATTACGCGTAACGAAAACGCCAAGCGCTTGCAATAATCTTCTAGCGCTTTTTGCTCTTCGTTCGTGCAAATTCGGTAATGATTCCATTCCACCAAATTAATTTCAAATTCATCCAAAACATGCATCACCATTCTGTAATACAAATCATACTGCGCTTCCGAGTCTAAGGCTGCGGAATCTAAAGGTGTCGTGATATCGTTTATAGACATGTAAACGGAATTTTTATTTTTTGGGCATGTATCTTTTTTGATTCGTCATTGCGAGACAAATTTCAAATTTGTCGTGGCAATCTGTTTCAACAGTAGCAGATTATTTCGTCATACTTCCTCGTAATGACGCTTCAAATTGCCGCTTTAATCCTTCATGCACTATTTAAGTATAAGCTGAGTTACAAATTATCCTAACAAATCATCAGAACCGCCATCATTTGCTGGAGCACCGTTGCCTGCGCCACCAACATCGCCAGATGCATCGTCGCCTCCACCAGCATCTCCTGTAGATGGATTTTCGTTGTTTTTATAATATTCTTCGAATAATTCTTTCATGTCAATTCCGTAACGATCTGCAAAGTTCTTGCGGATTTCCACGTCTTTTTCGCGAATTTCCTGTAATGATTCCGCATAGCTGCTGTAAATACCTTTCATCACTTTTTCGTGTACTGGAATGTTTTCCATCATATCTTGACGTGCTTTTGAACTAGCTGTGTACATCGCTGCCAAAGTTTCTCCGATTTTCTCATCGGTTTTGATTCCCAAATGTTCTAAGATTGCTGCAAATTCCTGATCGGTACGAGCTTTTAAGGCAACCACATAACCGTCATAGTAACGGACACGTTCTTCCGTATCGGATTTTAATTTGGCTCTGTGCGTTTGTAGGTTGCTACGTAACGAAGTCAATACTTTAATGGTTAAGTTATGCTTGTGTACGAAACTATCTTTACTTGCTGCCAAGGTGATGTACGCTGTACGTAAACCATCCAATTCTTCCACTTTTTGCTCTAATTGTGTGATTTTTGCTAGTGCTTCTGAGTATTCAGGAGATTGCTTGTCTACAATTTCTTCCAACGCTTGTCGTGCCTGACTCAACAATGCTTGTTGTTTTTCAAGTTCTGCTTCTGTTTCTTCTTTCTTTTCTAAGGCTTTTGTATGGTTTTTGCTCGCTTCAACAATTGCAACTTGTAGTTTGTCTTCTACTTCTTTGATTTCTACCTCACGATCTTTCAAACGTTTCACCGCAGCTTGACTTTTAAAAGAAAGTTCTTTCAATAAGGTTTCCGTATCCGAGCTTTCAATACGTTTTTGGAACATTTCCTTTGCTTTGGAGTCTGCAAACTTTCTGTCTTTTTGCGCTTGTTCTAGCTCAGTTTTTTCTCGTTTGATACGCGATTTACGTCCCCAAAGATTATTCCACCAGGTATCTGCTTTGTCTAAAGCTTCTTGGTATTCAACTTTAGCTTTTTCTAATTCTTTTTGTGCATCGTCAATCACGCGTTGCTCGTCATCATTCAGCGTAGAAAAACGCTCAAAAATGATTCCTACTTCATCTTGATAATCAGTTAAGTCTTTTATGGCTTCTAGGAGTGAAGTACGATCTTTTTCAGCCATATCTACAACATTATCTAATGTTGCATTTAATATTTTTTGGCGTACTTCTGGACTTTCTTCTTGCGAAAGTTTCGACTTCATTTGGTCAATTGCTTTTCCCCAATCTACTTTGTCGTTGGATTTTTGTTTTTGTTCTGCTCCAGAAGTTTCTAGTAAGTCAAAATCGTCAGCCATATACTACGTTGTTTTTTGTTAATGAATGTTTTTTGGTTGTTGTGTGCATAATTTAAAATATACTACCTCACAATTGTGGAGCGCATATTTCTTAATTAGCCATTAAATATAAAGAATTTTAACAGTTATGTGACTATTTTTTTTCAGATACGTTACATGTTGATTACGAAAAAATATCTTAGGTATTAAGGTCACGATTTCTTATGCGGTATATTTTTTGGAATTTTAAAGATTTTTGGGTTCACTGATCTTTTTTCAACGCTAATTGCTGTATATATGATAAAACAATCATCGAGCTCTAGTTCAAACTTTAAAAATGGTGATTTGGTAGCTTGTAAAATTTCATCCGTAAAGAATTCTTTATAATTTTTATACAACTTCGGATCAAGATAGGGATAGCCAGTATAATAAAACTTCTGATTGACCATTTCATTGGTTTTAGGAACATATCCTCTTATTAAAATATATTTTGAAGGTTTGTTTAAAATAGGTGTTGAAGTTCCGACTTCTTTATCGATAAATTTTAAAATATTTTCTTTTACGTTGTTAAAATACAAGGTGTCCAGATTTTTCCATTTGGCATAATAATTATTTGTATTCGTTCTGTACGTATGAAAGTCGTATCCTCTGGGACCAGTTCCTTTATATCTTCTGTGAATGTCTCCTTTTTTATTGTAGAACATTTGCATTGTATCTCCAAACTTTTCAATAATGTACTCTTTATATGGAGCATTTTCTTTCTTAAAAATGACGTCCACTTTAAAAGTAATAACACCTTCAAAAGATTCTTGACTTTGACAAATCGCGCAAAAAAGAAAATTTAAGATAAGTATGTACAAGAGATTTGTTTTCACTGTAATGATGTTTAATTAATTCTTAAAAGTAGCATTTTAAATTAAATTGGAATGCTTCATCCTTAATACTAACGATAGAAAAATACGTATAATTAAGTATTGTTTTGAGCTTGATTTTGAGTGATATTTATAAAAATCCTTAAAATTAACCAAATGAAACCAGCAAAAACCACAATCGAAATTGGAAATCAATTTAAAGAAGTAGAAATTTACTACGATGAAGTGAAAGAATCGCATTTAACAATTGCAATTGACAAGAATCAAGTAACGGTTTTTCAACAGTAGCACAGTATCTCCTTAATATTGAGGAAGAAAAAACACTCAATATTGACGATTGACTCCCTACTAGTTTTGATAGAACTTTGTTGTAAACTATTCAAAAACCAAAACGTATGGAGACATTAATTACTAAAACTGAGATTGTAAATGAGTCAGAAGAAGTTCAAATTTCTTTAGCACCCGATGATGCGGAAGAAAAATCAGAAACTGAGACTGACGATGAGGCTACAGATCCGAAAAAGAAAAAAGATAAAGAAGTTATAAAACCTGGAGGACTGTAGTTTTAGACTATTTTTTACATTTTAAAAAGGCTTTACTTATCTTTAAAAGAGGAAAGTACAGCCTTTTACTTTATTTTATACTAACCTGTAATGAATGATACTAAACGGATATTACCTGTTCTTCTGAGCTGTGTATGTCTTTTTTTTCAGACTGCCATGAGTCAAAATGAAAAGGAGATTGACAGTATGAAGAACCTATTAAAAACGCAACAAGGAGTTGCCAAATTGACTACTTTATATGATATAGCTTGGGAATTACAAGAAAGAGATGATTCTCTAGGAATCAACTATGGAGTAGCACTATTAAAGTTGGGGAAGGAGCTCAAAAACTATCCCTCGCAAGCCAATGCTTATAATGTATTGGGAAGAATAGCAAAGTATCAAAAAAGATATGAGGAAGCGGAACGCTATTTTTTACAAGCTGTTGAAATTTCAGAACTACATGATTTTGCACACGGTGTTGCTAGAGGATATAACGAATTGGGCATGTTTTATGAAGAACGAAAGCAAGATTACAGAGCTATTGAAATTTATTTTAAAAGCTACACCTTTTTCTTAGCACACGGTAATAAAACTGCTGCAGCAAAAGTGGCAGCAAATCTCGGTGGCTTGCTTAGAAAAATTGGAGAATATGCAGAAGCACTAAAATATTACATCAAGAGTTTGGAGTTGAGAACAGCGCTCCAAGATACATTTGAACTTGCAAAAATTAATAGGAGTTTAGCAGAATTAAGTAAAGATCTCAAGAATTATGAAGAGATGTTAGCTTATAACATAAAAGCCAAACAATTTTTCCAACAACTAAAAGAATATAATGATGTATTTGAAATGAATATTCAGATAGCTGTTTCGTATACTTATCTACTTGAAAATGAAAAAGCGAAGGCTACATATTTGGAAACTAAAAAAATGATTCCGTTATATGATATCAAAGATGCTTCAAATTTGTATCACAATTTTGCGACTTTATATAAGAAAACAAAAGTGTTAGATTCGGCGCTGTATTATTATCAAAAAGCACAAAAAATATTCAAGTCAACGAAGGATTCTGTTAGACTTTCTAAGAATTACAACAATTTGGGAAATTTATACATGTTACTTGGAGACAATCAGAAAGCGCTTGCAAATTACAATCAAAGTTTAGCACTAAAACACAAACTAAAAGATGAATCTTCCTTAGAAAAAACGTATCATGCACTTTCAGAATATTACAAACGAACCAACAATTTTAAAAAAGCGATTGCCTATAAAGATTCTAGCGAACGCATCCGAGAAAAATTAGCCGCAAAGATTAAAAAGTCAGATCGTGTCGCATTAAATTATATTCGCGAAAAGCAACAAGTAGAAGCAAAAAAAAGCAAAGCGGAAATCGCCACTGTCAATGCAAATCTAGAAGTAGCGAAAGAGCGAAGAAATACGATTATTATTGCGATCATATTATTGGCAGTTTCCATATTATTTTTTGTCTTTTTGAGAGTGAAAAAGCTAAAACAACAAAAAAAGTTAGCGGAATTGACTATTGAACAACAAAAAATCAAAGCGCAATTAGACAAAGAGCAACACGAAAAAAAGCTTGAAGAAATGCTAAAAGAGCAGGAGCGGAAAGCTATTACGACTATGATTAGCGGTCAGGAAGAAGAACGCGAACGCATTGCAAAAGACTTACACGATCGTTTGGGAAGTATGTTATCAGTCGTTAAAATTCATTACAAATCGGTTGAAGAAGATTTGGAAAAAATTAAAAAAGAAACCAAATCGCAATATGAAAAAGCGAATGCATTATTGGATGAAGCGTGTGAAACCGTTCGGAAAATAGCGCACAATATGATTTCAGGAACCTTGACAAAGTTTGGTTTAGTGCCAGCGTTGAAGGAATTGAAGCAAAAAATAGAAGAAACAAAAATGCTTCAAATTGAATTGCTAGCGCACGGTTTAGACAATCGTTTAGATAACACCACGGAAATACAACTCTATCGAATTATACAAGAGCTGCTAAACAACGTGCTAAAACACGCCAATGCCACAGAAGTCACCATTCAAGTACTAAAACGAGAAGTAGATTTAAATATCATGGTTTCTGATAATGGAGTCGGCTTTGATATCAACAAAAGCCAATTTGAAGGGATGGGACTAAAAAGTATCAAAGCACGAGTTGTAGAAATGAACGGACAAGTTTTAATCGATTCCGGAACCGGAAATGGCACTACTATCACTATAGAAATACCTACTACGAAATAAAATATTATGTCACAGAAAAAAGAAATACATATCATTATCGCAGATGATCATCAAATTGTAATTGATGGCTTGAAATCATTATTAATACAGCAATCACACATCAAAGTTGTTGGAGAAGCTTCTAACGGAAAAGAAGCTGTAGCATTGATCGAAAAACACAATGTTGATATTGCAGTTTTAGATATAAGCATGCCAGAAATGAATGGAGTAGAAGCTGCAAAACATATTAAAAAAGAGTATCCCGACACCAAAATTTTGATCTTAACGATGCACGACGGCACTGAATTCATCCACGAATTGATGGAAATAGGCGCGAATGGCTACATCCTCAAAAACAGAGGCAAAGAAGAGTTTGTTGATGCATTGGAAACAATTGCGAAAGGAGAAGAATACATAAAAGGAAAAGTGTTGAATGCGTTGATTCAATCGGTACGGAAACCAAAATCAAAAGATGTGCAATTTACCAAACGAGAAAAAGAAGTATTGCGGTTAATTGTGGAAGATCACACGACTTCTGAGATTTCCGCAAAACTCAATATTGCCAATAGTACGGTGGAAACACATCGACGAAACCTTATCGAAAAAACGGGCGTTAAAAGCTCTTTAGGCTTGGTGCGTTATGCGATGGAAAACGGATATAAATAATTGCTAAAAAAATCACAATGACAAAGCTCCTCAAATTTGAGGAGCTTTTTTATTCCTCAATATTGAGGTTTTCTTACATAGTGAAACACGTGATCTTTGTAAGTATATGAACATCATAAACTACCACAATATGAGAAGAGCATTACTCGTAGGAATTAATCATTACAAAAAAAATCCTTTAGAAGGATGTATTCCCGATGCCGAACGCATGGAAGAAGTATTGGCACGGCATCAAAACGGAGATCCGAATTTTGATTGCAAACTGTTAATCTCCGAAGCAGATCAACATCACATTACAACTGCAAACTTGAAAAGTAAGATTCACGATCTATTTCATCACGAAACGGATGTTGCTTTATTGTATTTTTCTGGACATGGAGTCACAACACCTCGCGGAAGTTATTTAATGACACAGGATGCCGTCAAATATAACGAAGGTGTGAGTCTGGTTGAAGTCATCATGATGGCAAACAGTTCCAAAGCAACCGAAGTGATCATCATGTTAGACTGTTGTCACGGAGGCGATATTGCCAATTTTGGAGAACTCGGCGAGCGCAAAGCCTTATTGCGAGAAGGAGTTTCGTTAATGACTGCCAGTAGAGATACGCAATATGCCGTGGAGCGTGGCGGTTATGGTATGTTCACGTCTATTATTTACGATGCCTTGCAAGGTGGCGCGTCAGATATTCTTGGGAAAGTAAATGTGGCGCGAATGTATAATTATATCGATATTATGCTCGATTCTTGGAAGCAGCGTCCCATCTTTAAATCGCATGTCTCTAAAATGATTCCGATTCGAAATTGTGAGCCTAAAATTCCGCTACCAACTCTCAGAAAACTTAAAGATTACTTCAACGAAGACAAGGTAGGATTTCGGTTGTCAAAAGATTACACAGCAAGTTTGGAAACTGACAATGGACTCAATCATATCATGACACATTTACGTCAGTATCATGCAAATGGATTATTACTCCCTGAAGCAGGAATTGCCTCTTTAGACGAATGCGCAGAAAAAAATGCTTCATGTGCATTAACACCGCTTGGGATATACTATAAAAATTTAGTAGAAGCCAATAGAATATGATGATGAAAGTTGACACTGTTATAAATTACATGGTGGCATTGATTGCTCCAAAGTTTATCTTTTTAATATTAAAATGGACTAGTGAACATGGAGGCGCAGCTGCCATTACTTCCCGATTAAAAGATATCTCATTTGATATAGGAATGGAAGAAGGAATCGGTGTTTTTGTCCTACTAGGAATTCTGTTTTATAAGATTTCAGAACATTTATTGCATCAGCATTATGCTGACAAAATTACGCAAGAACAAAAGCAGCAAAAATTATTATATCATCAAGTATTAAATCGGATTGATACTTACCCAATTTCAAAAGTTTTAAGAAACCGATTAAAAGCAGCATATATCATACGAAACTATTAAAATATAAAAAATGAATCCAGTAACACAGCATAGACTTATTCAAGATATCTTCTTTTCATTGCAAACAAGTCACAGCATGAAAGAAATTGTAGCGATTCTAAGCGGATACGGAATCACCAACGAATCCATAAATGATTACACACAAACAGAAATCAAAAAACTTTTAGCAACCGCTTCTGATGAAACCTTGTTGTTAATCGCGGATGATTTAAAAATTGACACTTCTAACTATGTAGTGCTTGCAAAAGGAAAATCGACAAAGAAGCCAAAAGAGGAATTTCTAAAAAAAGTATTCATCAGTCATTCCAGCAAAGACAAAGAAGTGGTGACAAGTTTCATTCAAATCTTAGAAGTCATCGGAATCAAACCCGAACATATATTTTGTACTTCCTTAGAAGGATATGGAACCGGATTAGGGAACAATTTCATTGAAGAAATAGAAGCGCGCTTGGATGAAGATGTCTTGGTGTTTTTTATGCTTTCAGATAACTTTTACAAAACACCGATGTGTTTGATAGAAATGGGCGCTGCGTGGGCAAAAACGAAGAGTCAAATTTCAGTAGCTATCACACCATTTGATTTGGGGAAAATGCAAGGAGTTTTCAAACACTTTCAAGGCATTGAAATTGATAATGAATTGCATTACGATATGCTTAAAGAAACCTTGGAAATCAAATTCGGACTCGAACCAAAACGCCCGCTAGTCTGGGCACCCAAGCGAAATATCTTCTTAAACATGATAAAGCAACAAGTAAAGAATTAGGTCTAAAGATGAACTTGAATGAAGTTAAAAATTAATGGAAAAAGAGAAATAAGTCATAATCCAGCGTTTAACATTCTAGTGACGCTCTTTGCACTGTTTTTACTAACCAATAAAAATTATTTTAAATATTACAAAACTACTGCTGTTTTCTTGCTCATTGGAGTTGCTGTTTTTGCTACATTTTTAATACTAGAAAATATACTTTTCATCATTATTTTATTCTTGCTGCTACTTGCTTTTTTGGAATTAACAGATAATCAATTGTGGCGATATCGTCCTTTTTCTCATATGTTTATTGTTGATGATTTTTCAGGCACTTACAAAGGAACTATAGAATCTTTTTACTTTAAAGAATTCAAAGAAAGTTTTTATCCACAAGAGATCTTCAGAGAATATAGAAGGAATTCAGAACTGACACTCATCATATATCAAACGGGCAGTGAAATGAAGGTTAGCTTTTTTTATGTAGAGTCAGGAGATAAAAAAATCAAAGCAGAAAGTGCAAAAATCGTGATGACAAAAACAGATGATCAACAGCACATTATACTAACTTGTCACTACGGTGAGTTAGGAACTATAGAAGATGGAGGGCATCACGTAACAGTAGTTTTAAAATTTATAAAAAACGAAAATAATTACCATGTGAAAGGAGGTTTTTATGACAATCGAAAACTACAAGCGCGTGGAAAATTTATCGATTTGAAAAAAGTAAATCAACATACATTACATCCTTTTTAATAAATAATAAACACAATAAAATTATGAAACAATATTACCTATACATTTTAGCAATTGTACTTTGTTTTGGTTGTGAGACTAAGGAAGGGTACTTATCTGATTACCAAAAATTCATGAGTAAGGTGAAAAAAGAATGGACATCATATTCAGAAGAAGATTGGGAGCGAAAGACTGCACTGTTTGAAAAATACAATACGCAATACTATAAAAAATTCAAGCGTCAACTTACGACAGAAGAAAACGTTAGAGTTCACCGTTTTGCTTTTGTATTTAATTTTTATAAAGGAGATATTACATTTAATAAATTTTTCAGAGGAGATTATGACACCTTTTTAAATAATCTTTCCAAAGCGACTTTAGATAAAATAATTACAATTTTTAAAGAGATTGCGATCGGCGCAAAAGATATAAGAGATGTTGGCTTAATTAATATCATCAGTCAACTTATTGAATAAAAAAAATCTGGCACTTTTCTTGATGACATTTGGCAACGTTAAAACCAATTTTATGAAGTTAAAAACTATGTTGTCGCTATTCGTTTGCTGCTTTGTGTTGAGTACCAGTCACGCACAAGGAAAGCTGAATAGAGCCAAAAATGATCTTTCCGGAAATAGCAGTTCCAGTAGTTCCAATTCCAATTCAGATAGAAATACTAACAATCGTAACAGCAATCGAGGCGGCAATGATGTTGGCTTTTTTGATGGAGTTTTCATTGAAATCGCCTATCAAGCTACAGTCGGAATTCTGTTTGGAAATATGGAACGACGCTATTTTTATGAATATCCATACTCAGATGGTTCGCATGGCGAATATGCTTTCGGAGATGAAAATATACCTTTAAAAAGAGGACAATTTACGATGTCCAATACCTTTTTTGCTAGTGGAAAAGAATTCTATGGCAATGATATCAAACTCAATTTCCGTTTTGTGCACTTGCTAGGAATCGAAGTCAATCACTTGCACTTTTTTGAAGATACGCCCAGAAACAATCTAGGAGCAACATCAGTGATGCTGAATTTTTACCGAGTTCGGGAACAATATGTCACTGCGTTTTGGGGAGTAGGAGTAACACATGTTGGCAATGGTGTGGATGATACCGGATTTACCTATCAGGTCGGCGTAGATGTATTTTTAAAGAAGCCCTATAGTTTAAGCACATTGTGGAAGCAAAGCCTGATCAATAATACAACTATTGACGAATTTAAATTGCACATTCGACGACATCTGAAACGTTTCTCCATTCATGGCGGTTACAATCATTATAAATTGGGAAGTGTCAGCATCAATGCGCTAGGTGTTGGTCTGGATTATAGATTTTAGAAAATAAAAAAACGCGTTGAACTTCTTCAACGCGTTTTTTTTGTGTATATAATCGAGTTTATCCTCTAATCAATCCTCTAGAAATTACGATTTTCTGAATCTCAGAAGTTCCTTCGTAAATCTGTGTAATCTTTGCATCACGCATCAAACGCTCTACATGATATTCTTTTACGAAACCATTTCCACCGTGCACTTGTACGGCTTCTACAGTCACTTCCATCGCTACTTTTGATGCATATAATTTTGCCATCGCACTAGCCATATCGTAGTTATCTCCGTTATCTTTTTTACAAGCTGCTTCCATCACTAAATGACGTGCCGCAGTAATATCAACATGCATGTCTGCTAATTTAAAAGCAATCGCTTGGTGATTGCAAATTTCAGTTCCAAATGCTTTGCGTTCTTTTGAATATTTTAAAGATAATTCATACGCTCCAGAAGCAATTCCCAGGGCTTGCGCTGCAATTCCAATACGTCCACCAGACAATGTTTTCATGGCAAACTTAAATCCGAAACCATCTTCACCAATGCGGTTTTCTTTTGGCACTTTTACATCGTTAAATTGTAAAGTATGCGTGTCGCTTCCGCGGATTCCTAATTTGTCTTCCTTTGGTCCAATGTCAAATCCCGGCGTTCCTTTTTCAACAATAAACGCGTTGATTCCTCGGTGTCCTTTTTCTCTGTCAGTTTGTGCAATTACTAAATACACATCAGCACGTCCACCGCTTGTAATCCAGTTTTTAGTTCCGTTAATTACATAGTGATCGCCCATATCAATCGCAGTTGTTTTTTGAGAAGTCGCGTCACTTCCTGCTTCAGGTTCACTCAAACAAAATGCCCCAACTTGCTCACCAGTCGCCAACTTTGTTAAGTATTTTTGTTTTTGCTCTTCTGTTCCGTACGCTTCCAATCCGTAACAAACTAACGAGTTATTTACTGATACAATTACAGAGGCAGAGGCATCGATCTTAGACAATTCTTCCATAACCAATACATACGAAATTGTGTCCATACCACTTCCACCGTATTTTGGATCTACCATAATTCCCATAAATCCTAATTCGCCCATTTTACGAACCAACTCATTTGGAAACTCCTGTTTATTATCGCGTTCAATAACTCCAGGAAGTAATTCAGTTCTTGCAAAATCTCTCGCGGCATCGCGAATCATCATGTGTTCCTCTGTAAGATTAAAATCCATAATTGTATAATGTATTAGTAATTTTTTAAAAAAGTCGCACAAATATAATTGTAAAATAGCAGATTTTCAATAACAAGCGTCTATTTTTAAGAATTCTTAATTTTTGTGTGATAAAATTATGAATCTTAACCCAAAGCAAGTTTAAAACAACAAAATTTAAATACATTTACAATATGAGTCAGTACAATGTGATTGGTGTCATGTCGGGAACTTCGCTCGACGGAATTGATCTTGCCTACATACATTTCGAAAAAACGACACGCTGGAAATTTGAGATTCTAGTAGCAGAAACGATTCCGTATAACGCTTCTTTGGAACAACAATTACGCGAAGCGATTCATTACGATCCTAAAAAACTCAAACAATTTGATGAGGTTTACACTCAATTTTTAGCAAAAACTATTCAAACATTTATTAAAAAGCATCATATTTCGGATCTAGATGCTGTCTGCTCTCACGGACATACGATTTTGCATCAACCTGAAAAAGGAATTACCTATCAAGTTGGAAATTTGCCAGTCATTGCTGAAATTTTAGAACAAACAGTTATATGTGATTTTCGTGTGCAAGATGTCGAATTAGGTGGACAAGGCGCGCCATTGGTGCCGATTGGAGATGAACTATTATTTTCAGAATATGATTACTGTCTGAATTTGGGAGGATTCGCCAATGTATCATTTCATCAAAATGGACAACGAATCGCGTATGACATTTGTCCTGTAAATATAGTGCTAAACAAATACGCCAAACAATTAGGATTTGACTATGACAACAAAGGAAACTTAGCCAAATCAGGAACCTATTTGTTGAGTTTGGGAGAGGAATTACACAATTTATCCTATTACAAACAAAAACCACCAAAGTCATTGGGATTGGAGTGGGTTCAAGAAGAAATTTTTCCACGATTGGAAGTACACAAACAAAAAGAAACTGATCTATTACGCACGTTTACAGAACATGTTGCACGACAATTAGCACGAAACTTTACCAAAGATTCCAAGGTTTTAGTCACTGGCGGTGGTGCTTACAACGAATATTTACTGGAAAGAATTAAGTATCACAAAGAATTAAATTTAGTCAAACCTGCCGACAAACTTGTAGAATACAAAGAAGCATTAATCTTTGGCTTCTTGGGTGTGTTACGCTTGCGCGATGAGGTAAATTGTCTAAAAAGTGTCACAGGTGCTTCCAGAGATCATAGCTCTGGAAAAATTTACAAAAAATAGACAAAAATTATCATAAAGTTAAAATGTGAATAAACCATGCGTTAAACAAGCGAACAATTTTTATATTTGTCTCGATACAATATAGTACACCTAAATACATATACTTGAAAGAATTACTCAAACGATACGAAAATAAAGCACCCGAAATTGTATTCAACTGGAAAGATCCAGAAACGGAAGCAGAAGGTTGGACAGTAATTAACTCGCTTCGTGGTGGTGCAGCAGGAGGCGGAACACGCATGCGTAAAGGATTAGATATGAATGAAGTACTTTCTCTGGCAAAAACCATGGAAGTGAAGTTTACCGTTTCCGGACCCGCAATCGGAGGTGCGAAATCAGGAATCAATTTTGATCCACATGATCCGCGTAAAAACGGAGTCTTAAAACGTTGGTACAATGCCGTAGCGCCTTTGTTGAAAAGCTATTACGGAACTGGTGGTGATTTGAATGTAGATGAAATTCATGAAGTAATTCCAATCACAGAAGATAGTGGTGTGTGGCATCCGCAAGAAGGTGTTTTTAATGGACATTTTAAACCGACAGATGCTGACAAAATCAATAGAATTGGACAATTGCGCATGGGCGTAATTAAAGTGATCGAAAGTCCAACATATTCTCCAGATGTTTCCCGAAAATATACCGTAGCCGATATGATTACAGGTTTCGGAGTTGCCGAAGCAGCGCGTCATTTTTACGATATTTATGGCGGATCGATTGAAGGAAAACGTGCCATCGTACAAGGATTTGGAAATGTAGGAGCTGCAGCAGCATTCTATTTATCACAAATGGGCGCAAAAGTAGTAGGAATCATCGACCGTGTTGGCGGTGTGATCAATGAAGAAGGCTTCTCGTATGAGGAAATTAAAGACTTTTATCTAAAAAAAGATGGAAACACCTTAGTTGCCGAACATATGATTTCGTTTGAAGAAATAAACGAGCGAATTTGGGAACTGCCAACCGAAGTATTTGCACCGTGTGCCGCATCGCGACTCATCACACAAGCACAAATTGACAAAATGATTGATACAGGTTTGGAAGTCATTACCTGTGGTGCAAACGTACCATTTGCCGACAAGGAAATCTTCTTCGGTCCGATCATGGAACATACCGATCAAAAAGTGAGTTTAATTCCAGATTTCATCTCCAACTGTGGAATGGCAAGAGTATTTGCTTATTTCATGGAACGCAGAGTCTCTATGGATGACGAAGCCATTTTTGAAGATACTTCCAAAACCATCAAAAAAGCATTACAAAATACATTCAAACGCAATGCGTCAAAAGTAGATGTCAGCAAAACTGCTTTTGAAATTGCACTAAAAGAATTAGTCTAACCATTAACTTATAAAAAACAGAAATGGAATCAGCAATAATAGCCGTATTTGTCTTAGGGTATTTAGCCATTACCTTAGAGCACAACTTAAAAATTGACAAGCTTATTCCAGCATTGGCCATGATGGCAATATGTTGGGCATTCATCGCTTTCGGATTAGAGGATTTTCAAACGTGGTTCGATTCAGGGAAACATGCCTTAGTCGATGGATTCGGCAATATGCCCGTCGATGGAGATCATGGGAAAATGCACTTGATGGAAGAAACATTATTGCACCATCTCGGGAAAACTGCAGAAATACTGGTGTTCTTACTAGGTGCGATGACCATTGTGGAAATTATTGATTATTTCAATGGTTTTGCCACGATTAAAAGCTTCATCAAAACCAGAAGTAAAAAGCGCGTCCTTTGGATTTTTGCCTTCTTAGCATTCATCTTATCAGCTATTATTGACAACCTTACGGCAACTATTGTACTGATTTCCATCTTACAAAAAATTATTTCCGACAGAAACATTCGTATCTGGTATGCAGGTCTCATTATTATTGCAGCAAATGCAGGTGGTGCGTGGTCGCCAATTGGTGATGTAACGACGACTATGTTATGGATTGGAGACAAAGTTTCGACTGGAAAATTATTCGGATATCTATTTGTTCCATCATTATTATGTATGGTCGTGCCAACTTTTATCGCTTCTTTCTTAAAACCTTTTCAGGGGAATTTACCAGAAGAAGAAGGTGTTGAAGAAAGCAAACCACATCGTTTTGGTCCAACCATGTTGTACTTAGGATTATCAGCAATTGTGTTTGTACCAGTATTTAAAGTAGTCACACACTTACCTCCATACGTGGGAATGATGTTATCGCTTTCAGTAGTTGCAATTTTTGCAGAAATATACAGCAATTCTAAATTCACCATGGCAGCAGTTGGCGCCAATGAAGGTCACGATGCCAATGCAGATGGTGGGCATGTACATCACAGTCCGGTGCATCATTCACTCTCAAAAATTGAATTGCCAAGCATCTTATTCTTCTTAGGAATATTAATGGCAGTAGCGGCGTTAGAATCTTTAGGATTATTATTCGGCTTTGCAGATTGGTTAAAAGTAGCAACACCGCCGTTAGGAACGGAAATGCACGCAACAGATGTTTCAGATATGGTAGTGATGGCGCTTGGAGTAGGATCAGCAGTGATTGACAATGTACCATTAGTAGCAGCAAGTTTAGGAATGTTTACCGAACCATTAGATCACGAATTGTGGCACTTTATCGCTTTTGCAGCAGGAACAGGAGGAAGTATGTTAATCATCGGATCGGCAGCAGGAGTAGTAGCGATGGGAATGGAAAAAATAGATTTCTTTTGGTATCTCAAAAAAATATCTTGGCTCGCTTTGATCGGATTTGTCGTCGGTTCGGCAATTTTCATGATCATGCGAACTTTGTTTTAAGTAAAAAACGAGTATACTTAATTAAAAAAAATACCGTTATTATAGTCTAAATCAAAAAACAACTATGTTATTATTTCAAGACCCAACCCCACCTGTTGAAGATCCAGAAAGTCAGGAAAAAACATTTTCCATCATTCAATTAATCATTGATGGCGGAACTGGAAGTATCATCATCATCAGTGTCTTACTCGTATTACTTGCGGTAGCATTATACATTTATTTTGAGCGAACATTTGCGATTAAATCCGCATCTAAGATTGATAAAAACTTTATGAATCAAATTCGCGATAATGTCTCCTCAGGAAAACTAGAAGCTGCAAAAATACTCTGTGCGCAAACCGATTCGCCCGTAGCACGATTAACAGAGAAAGGAATTTCCCGAATAGGAAAACCGTTAGAAGATATCAACAAAGCAATTGAAAATGCAGGTACATTAGAAGTATACAAACTCGAAAAGAATGTAAGTATTCTAGCAACCGTAGCAGGAGCTGCACCAATGATCGGATTCTTAGGAACGGTAATCGGGATGATTATTGCCTTCCAAGAAATGGCAACCAGCGGTGGACAAGCAGAAATGGGATCACTCGCAGAAGGTATTTACACCGCGATGACAACAACCGTAGCCGGACTCGTTGTGGGAATTATTGCGTATATCGGATACAACCACTTAGTCGTAAAGACTGACAAAGTGGTGCATCAAATGGAAGCAAATGCAGTAGACTTCTTAGATTTATTAAACGAACCTGTATAATCGTATTCTATGAAGTTACGCGGTAGAAATAAAGTAAGTCCTGAGTTTAGCATGTCGTCTATGACAGATATTGTATTCCTATTATTGGTATTCTTCATGTTGACCTCAAACTCGCCAAACGCGCTCGATTTGCTCTTGCCAAAAGCAAAAGGAAAATCGACCAATACGCAGAATGTTTCTGTAAGTATTAAAAAGAATTTACAAGTATATATAGATTCTGATCGCGTGCGAGAAGGACAAATAGAATCGAAATTACGAACCAAATTGGCAGGACAAGACAAGCCAACGATCATACTTAGAGTAGAAGAAGGCGTGCCAATTGAAAAGGCAGTAAACATCATGGATATTGCCAACCAGAATAAATACAAAATCATTCTGGCAGTGCGACCGAAATAATGAGTTTGCTTGAAACGAGGAATAAAAAATTTAATTTACCCTTCGTTTTTATAGCAGGTGTAATTTTTCTTGTGGGATTGGCGTTTTTCGCGAATTATCTTGAAAATTTACCAACAGAGGAAACTGATGTTGCGGTCGAAACCGAAAAGATCATACAACTTAGAGTTGAAGAAAATGCAGAAATCCTTCTAGATGGAACGAAAATTGATGCTTCTCAACTTGAAAGTATACTTAAAGAGCAATTTGACTGTCATGCAAATCCAGTCATACAACTAGAAACCTCAGAGATAATTTCCTCTGAAAAACTAGTCCACATCATGGAAATTGCAAGAAAAAATAACTATAAAGTCATTCTTGAAAAAGTACTAAAATAAAGCATTATGTCATTATTTGATACAGAACACAAACGAAAATCAGCGACCATTACTACAGTATTAATGGTTCTATTACTCATACTCATGTTTGTATTTGGGAAGACATATATGGACCCGCCAATTGAAAGTGGAATTGCCGTAAACTTCGGAACTTCCAACACCGGAAGCGGCAATGTGGAAACTCAAAAGAATTCAAAACCAAAAACAGCTCCGAAGCAAGAAAAACAAGTAGAAGAGCAGCCTGAAGAATCACAACCTGAAGAGTCACAGCCAGAAGAATCACAACCAGAAACTTCAGCTTCTGAAGAAGTCGTAACGCAAGATTCTGAAGAAACGATCGCGATGAAAAAGGCGGAAGAAGAAGCAAAGCGCAAAGCAGACGCAGAAGCAAAAAAGAAAGCCGAAGAAGCCGAAAAGAAAGCAGAAGCGGATCGTATCGCAAAACAAAAAGCAGAAGCCGAAGCAAAACGTAAAGCAGAAGAAGCTGCCAAAAAAGCAAAGATTGATGCTTTATTTAATAATGCCAACGGAGACGGTGACGGAGATGATGACGATGGAAGTGAAGGACCAAACGACGGACCAGGAAACAAAGGAAATCCAAACGGTGATCCGTATGCAGCAAGTTACTTCGGAGAGCCAGGCTCAGGAAATGGTGGTGCAGGTGGTTATGGGTTGAACGGTAGAAGCAAGTTGGAAAGTAGTAAAGTGGTTCAAGAATGTAACAAAGCAGGAACCATTGTAATTGCGATCAAAGTAAACCGAAATGGAGAAGTGATTTCTACTGAATATTCTCCGAAAGGTTCCACAAGCACGGAACGTTGTTTGATTGACGCTGCGATTAAAACTGCTAAAACATACAAGTGGAATGCAGATACGAATGCGCCACCAAAGCAAGTTGGTTTTATTGTAGTGAAATTTAAGCTCGGTCAATAAATCATTGTCTTTTGTATGACAAACCAAGAAGCAATGTCATGGTGGGAAGCGCAATTTAAAGCCTCTTATCAACAAAAAGGAGCTTCAAAAAATAGTGCCGCTTGGGATTTGACAAAAATTACTGAGTTTGCAGCACACTTACAAAATCCTCATCAAAAAATTAAAAGTATACATGTGGCAGGAACCAACGGAAAAGGTTCTACAAGCCACATGATTGCTTCTATATTGCAAGAAGCAGGCTATAAAGTCGGACTGTACACTTCCCCACATTTAAAAGATTTTAGAGAGCGTATTCGCATCAATGGCGAAATGATCTCGAAAGAAGCCATCATTCAATTTGCAAAAGCACATAAAACCTATACAGAGACAGCAGCGCTTTCTTTTTTCGAACTGACCGTAGGAATTGCATTTAATTATTTCGCGCAGCATAACGTCGATATCGCAGTGGTAGAAGTAGGGTTGGGTGGACGTTTGGATTCTACGAATATCATCACGCCAGAAGTATCAGTAATTACTAACATTGGTTTTGATCATGTCGCAATCTTGGGAAATACATTGCCAAAAATCGCAGCAGAAAAAGCGGGAATCATCAAGTCAACTATTCCAGTTGTCATTGGCGAATTTCATGAGGAAACCTATCCAGTATTTGTTGAAAAAGCTGCGGAAACTAAATCTGAGTTGTATATCGCAGAAAAAACCATTCAAAAAGTATATCAAACCGATCTTTTAGGCGACTATCAGCAGAAAAATTACAAATCGGCAGTACAAGCGGTTCAATTGTTAGACAACTTTCAAATAGAAGAAAAACACATCGAAGCAGGCTTGCAAAATGTAGTTTCAAACACCAACTTACAAGGAAGATGGCAAATCTTATCCAATCATCCCAAAACAATTTGCGACACCGCACACAACAAAGAAGGCTTGGAGATTGTGATGCGGCAACTGCAAAAGGAAACTTTTAACGAATTACATATTGTATTTGGAGTCGTAAGTGATAAAAATCTAAATGCGATCTTCCCTATGTTTCCAAAAAATGCAATCTATTATTTTTGCAGTCCAAAGATTGATCGCGCAGTAAACGCTAAAGAATTACAAAAAAAAGCAGCTTCATATAACTTAAGTGGAAGTATATATAATTCAGTGTCAGAAGCGTATGAAATGGCAAAAACACAAGCGGCAACCAGCGATGTTATTTACATTGGCGGCAGTACTTTTGTGGTAGCTGAAATACTTTAAAATTTTTAGGTTTAAATTTTGTCAGATATAAAATCTATTTTATATTTGCATCCGCTATAAGCAATAAGGGCGATTAGCTCAGCTGGTTCAGAGCACCTGCCTTACAAGCAGGGGGTCACTGGTTCGAATCCAGTATCGCCCACTACCTTATTGAAAAAGAACTACGGGTGATTAGCTCAGCTGGTTCAGAGCACCTGCCTTACAAGCAGGGGGTCACTGGTTCGAATCCAGTATTACCCACATACACAAAACCTTGCAATTAGCAAGGTTTTGTTATTTTTACACTTTTTTTATAATTATGTAAAACCATAAAATTCTTACAAATAAAATAAGTATATTTAGATAATAATTAAAATCTGATGACTTATGAAAAAAAGTGTAGTATTTATTTTTATATTCTTATTAGTACTTGGTTGTACTAATGATAGTGCCAATATTCAAGAAGAAATGGCGGTAAACTATTCACTAGTTTCACCAGATAATGTGATTTTAGCAGAATCGTACGCTGCACTCAATCAGCAAATGACAAATGGAAATGGCAATGTTATAGATGTAGAATACGTTGAAACAAACAATACCTCTTTAATTGCAAAAATAAAATATACAATTAGCGATATTACATTCGAAACTTATTTACTTCGAAATGTATCTAACGTGCAGTTTCCAAAGGATGCAATTATCCAATTGCCGTCCAAAATAAATAATGATCACAATTTTTATGTTTCCTGTTCGGGTAGAACATGTTGTGCGCCTACAGGAACTTACAATCCAAATACCCAATTATTCACTACCGCTTGCAAATGTGACGACAATAATAATTCCTCCTGTGTAATGAGAGTAAGTTCTACACCACCTAAAGGACAAGAGATTGACGAAAACTAGGAGACTTCGTTCAAAATAATATTATAACAAATCCAAAATACGTTCCAGTGCCATTCCTCGCGATCCTTTTATAAGTAAAGTGCTATTTTGAACTTTTGGAAACTGATTTTTCAAATCTTCAAAAGAATTATGAATGCTTACTTTCAAATTGATGCTTTTGGTGCGGCCAAAGTTTTCTCCTACTAAATAGACTTGATCAATATGTAAAGAAGCAGCATATTCATTAATAAATTGATGTTCTGCTGCAGCGCTTTCACCCAATTCAAACATATCGCCTAAAAAAGCAATCTTTGGAGCGTCGCTGAGGTTGGAAAAGTTATCCAAAGCAGCTTTCATGCTTGTAGGATTTGCGTTGTAGGCATCTAAAATAATTTTGTTGGTATCTTTGTGTAGAATCTGCGATCGGTTATTAGAAGGAATGTATGCTTCTATAGCATTTTTAATTTGGGAAAGTTCTACCTTAAAATAAGTTCCCATCGCAATCGCAGCGGCAATGTTTGAAAAGTTGTAGGCGCCAATCAGCTGACTTTGTATTTCCACACCGTTTACAATTGCTTTTACCATTGGATCGGCACTTACAAACTGAATTTTTAATTCGCGATCATCCGTACTTCCAAAGGTGTAGTTTTGTGCGTCTCTGGTTCTTTCTACTTGTTTCGCATCATCGCCATTGACAAAAATGAATTTGTTATTTGCTTTTAAATGATCGTACAGTTCGCTTTTCCCTTTAATAACACCTTCCACGCCGCCAAAACCTTCTAAATGTGCTTTTCCGAAGTTGGTAATATATCCATAATCAGGTTCAGCAATGCTGCTTAAAAAAGCAATTTCTTTTTGATGATTGGCACCCATTTCTACAATTCCGATTTCCGTATCAGCGGTCATCGAAAGAAGTGTCAATGGTACTCCAATATGATTGTTTAGATTTCCTTTGGTGGCAGTGGTATTGTATTTTTGAGAAATTACGGCGTTAATCAATTCCTTCGTAGTTGTTTTTCCGTTGCTTCCTGTAAGACTAATGATCGGAATATTTAGTTGCTTCCGATGATAGGTAGCCAACTTTTGAAGTGTTGCTAATACGTTTTCAACGAGAATGGTATGTTTTCCAATTGCATATTCGTTTTCATCAATAACCGCAAAGGTAGCGCCTTTTTCTAAAGCATCTTTTGCGTAGGTATTTCCATTAAAGTTTTCTCCCTTTAGGGCAAAGAAAATACAATCTTTTGTGATGTTTCTTGAATCGGTAGATATTGTCGGATACTTTTGAAATTTGGAATATAATTCTTCAATCATGTATATAGAATTAAATAAAGTTAAAACCAAAAAAAGCCCTGAATAAGTCAGGGCTTTTGGAATACACTTGATTGTGTATATATTATTTTCTTGGACTCTTTCTGCCTTGTGCTTTTGAACCTACTCTTGACATCGCACATCTAAATCCGATGTATGAAGTTGCCATATATTCTGGGAAGGCTCTTCTTTGTGCTGGATCAATCCAGTAAGCTCTGTCTTTCCATGAACCACCTTTGTATACACGTACGTTATCGTCAATTAAAGTAGTTCTAGAGTTTGATTTGTCATATTGTCTTACCATTGCTCCGTCTGCATCAGCAGTTACTTGGTGCTTCGGTGCGTTGTACATACGCTTTGCATCCATCTCACCATTTTCTTCATCATCATCATTAAATCTGTCATAATATCTTGAAGAAGATAAGTCACCGTCACGATAATTTCTGTTGTCAGATTTGTCGAAGTTCGTTCTTAAATACGTTTCGTTTTCATCAATTGCAGTTTCAGCTAATTGACCAGGAAGGTTTCTAGCCATAATTCTACCATTCGCTAACGTATCATAAGTGATTGTAGAAGACGTTACAATTTCTGACTTTCCTTCTTCGTTGATTTTGTTCTTCGTGTACACATTTCCACGGTAGTAGTTAAAGTCACTTGCTTCATCATCTACAATTGGACGGTATACATCAGAAACCCACTCAGCAACATTTCCAGCCATATCATACAATCCAAAATCATTTGGAGGATATGATTTTACACGAGCTGTAATATCTGCACCATCATCAGACCAACCTGCAATTCCTCCATAATCTCCTTTAGATTGCTTAAAGTTTGCTAACTGATCTCCACGTCTCTTTCTGTTTCCACTTCTTGTGAACTCTCCTTTCCAAGGATATTTCTTTCTACCACGTACATTATTGTATTCACGTAATCCATCTAAACCTTTTGCAGCATATTCCCACTCCGCTTCCGTTGGTAAACGATATTCTGGTAAAATAACACCTGTAGTACGTTTTGCATATACATTGGTATCTTCTGCTGTTGAATCTTGGCTTTTTCTACTTTTTTGAGCAATTCTTCCTTTGTATTCATCAATCTTTCCACCATAAGTTTTAGATGGATCTGTTAAATACGCTTCTGTGCTGAATGTAGCATCAGGACTCAAACTGTCAACAGACTTTGCGCCTTTGGCAATATATCCTTCACGCTCTAATACAGCCTCATTCACTCTATCAGTTCTCCACTTACAGAATTGTACTGCTTGAATCCAGTTTACACCTACTACAGGATATTCAGCATATCCAGGGTGTCTTAAATAATTGGTTGTCATCGTTTCGTTGAATCCTAAACGATTTCTCCATACTAAAGTATCTGGCAAAGCTCCAGTATAAATATTTCTATAATTTTCTTCTTCTGGCGGAAATACGGTTTTTGTCCAATATAAGTATTCAGTATACATTACATTAGTTACCTCTGTTTCATCCATGTAAAAAGATTGCACGTGCTGTTGGTTTGGGGTATTGTTCCAATCGTGCATAGGATCATCTTGTGTTTTTCCCATTGTAAAAGTTCCTCCTTCTACAAATACCAATCCAGGAGCTGTTTCCTGATCTTTATATTTTGTATTGGCTGCGAATCCACCATCTTTTCCGTCGATACGCCATCCTGTGGCTTTAGACGTGTTATTTGATGATGATCTTTTACAGCTAAAAAATCCTAGTGACACTACTGCGACAAGTAGCATAATCTTTAATGTTCGCTTTTTCATAGTCAAGACTTGAGTATTGAAAGAAATTTAGGTTTGCAATATAGTAATTAAAGGTAAAATATCAAGATTAATTTCAAAATTTAATATGACATTTCGCCCCAATTATTATTATCAATAGTTTTCATATAACGAGCACAGTTGTTATTTATTATTCTTAATTTTGTTTTTTTGAAAAATAAGCTAAAACATTGAATAATATTTCAATGTATTTATCGTTAAAGATGCAATGAAAAAAACACTAACTTTTTTAATTGGACTCCTTTTTATAACTGTGCATGCGCAAAACAAGCACTTTGATTTGACATGGAGTGATACGGCAAAAGAATTTTCTAAAGAGAATTCCATTGTAAAATTACCAACATTTAATGAAGAATATTTTGTGAGCAATGACGATGGCACCATTAGTTTTATAGCGCAATGGGACGACGATCGTTATGTGAGCAAAAATTCGATGCAACTTGAAAATGTAGTTTATGGAACAATTTCGAATCAAGAATTGGGCGGAATTAACAAACAAAAACTACCAACTTCTATTCAAGCACGAATGGTAAATTCAAGTGCGAGAGGAAAAAATGCACATATATTAATTGTATCTCCATTAATCAGACAAAACGGTGTTGTTAAAAAAGTACTCAGTTTTGATGTTCGCTATAATTTCTTAGCAGGAAGATCCACTAGTGCGCCAGCACAAAGTACCGCAGCAATTACAAGTTCTGTGTTAGCGAGTGGAAATTTCTATAAATTTTCAGTGACTGAATCTGGAATTTATCGATTGGACGCTAACTTCTTAAACCAATTAGGATTAAATACAGGAACATTAAATCCGAGAAAAATAAAAATCTATGGAAATGGTGGAAGAATGATTCCGCATTTAAATTCGCAAAATGAACATTATGATGTAGCGGAAAATGCCATTACGGTAGTTGGAGAACAAGATGGCGCTTTTAATGCAGAAGATTACATATTATTTTACGCGGAAGGTCCAGATGTATTCAATGATGACAGTCAAACACATATCAACGCATATACTGATAAAACATACTATTTCATTACTGCCGACGGTTCAAATGATGGAAAACGCATCCCAGAAGCGGTACAACCTACAGCAGCGCCAGATGTAACGATTACTGAATTTGACGATTACCAGTTTCACGAAGTAGACAATGTAAATATTGTAAAATTAGGAAGAAGATGGTTTGGAGAAGTCTTTAATATTGAATCAGAACAAACATTCAATTTTACCATTCCAAATTTAGTGACGACTGAACCTGTGCGCATCGGAATAAAGCCTGCTTCTATTTCCAATGGAGTGACTTCCATGAGCACCTTCATTAACAATCAGCCAGCACAAAACATCAATGGAGAATCTGCATTCAACTTTACCTTTCCAGCTATTAATGATACGCGATTGGCAACACAACACAATGTATCGGGAGTGCCAGCCATCAGAAATGGATTGATTATCGATGATGTAAATCTAACCTCTAGTGACTTAAACATAACACTAAATTATCAAAATAACGGAATTGCAGGTTCCATCGGATATCTTGATTACATTTCTGTAGAAGCAAAACGTACCTTGACAGGAATTGACGATCAATTCAAATTCAAATACAATGAAGCGCGAAACATTATTGGAACAGGAGAATTTGTCATCTCTAACGCGACTAACATATTTGAAGTGTGGGACATTACGGATATTTGGAATGTGACGAAAGTAACCAACACAACTGGCGGTAACTTTACGTTCAGAGCGCCAATGGGCGAAATCAGACAATATATTGCAGGTGATACGTCACGCTTCTTAGTTCCGACAATCGAGCCAAATAGTCAAGTGCTCAATCAAGATTTAAAAGGAACCATATTTGCAGATGGTGATGTAGACTATATTATTGTAACTCCAGAAAATTTGGCTTCTCAGGCAGAACGCATTGCACAATTTCACAGAACAAACTCTGGAATGATTGTCAAAGTGGTGACATTAAATAGTATTTATACCGAATTCAATACCGGAAATCCAGATATTGGAGCCATTCGTAACTTTTTCAAATATGTGTACGATAACGCTTCTACACCAGAAAATCGTTTAAAATATGCCTGTCTCTTTGGGGATACTTCGTATGATTACAAAGATCGAATTCAAGGAAACACCAATATTGTCCCGGTATTTCAAGCGTATGACAGTTTCAACTTAACAAGTGGTTTTATGTCAGATGATTTTTATGGGATGATGGATGCTGACGAAGGAACCATGACAGTAACCGATCGTTTAGACATTGCCATGGGAAGAATGCTTGTGTTAGATCCAAATCAAGCAAAAACAATTGTCGATAAGACCTTAGTATATTATACGAAAGAAGCTTTTGGTCGTTGGAGAAATACGGTAACAATTGTTTCAGATGATGCCGAAAATAACTCTGATAAAGACTTACAAGTCGATCTAGATGCACTTGCGGAAGTCATTTCAGCAGAAAAACCATTCATCAATATCTCTAAGATTCACACAGATGCTTTTGTACAGGAATCTTCCGCAGCAGGAGAACGTTATCCGGAAGTAAATGAAGCAATAAAAGACAATATTGCTTTGGGTTCTTTAGTGGTGAATTATTTTGGTCACGGTGGAGAAGATGGCTTGGCAGGAGAACGTATCTTTGAAAAAAGAGACTCTCAGGAATTAGAAAACGATTGTCGTTTGCCTTTATTTGTCACCATTACTTGTGAATATACTCGTTTTGACAATCCGCTTCGTGAAACAGCAGGAGAATTCATGTATTGGAATGAAAATGGAGGCGCAGTTTCGCTATTAACGACCACGCGACAAATCTTCCAGAATGTTGGGGTAAGTATCAATGAACTCTTGGCGAGATATCTTTTTGCGTATGGTTCAAACGAATATCCAACAGTGGCAGAAGCGTTACGTCAAACCAAAAATTTAGTAACAACGAGTAACAAAAGAACCGTGTTTTACATTGGAGATCCTGCGATGAAACTGGCAATTCCGCGTCCTAGAGTCAATCTAACAGCGATCAACGATGTGCCAATTACACAACCTACAGACACCCTAAAAGCATTAAGTAGAATAAAAATTGCAGGGAACGTAACCGATGATGCCGGAAACCTTATGAACACGTATAATGGAACGGTTTTCTCTACGATTTACGATAAAAAAATACAACGTCAAACACTTTCTAACGACTTCCCGTTCATTTTCAACTTTGAAACTTTGGGTGAAATTATCTTCAGAGGAAAATCACAAGTAGTAGCAGGAAACTTTGCATTTGAATTTGTTGTACCGCGAGATATTACCATTCCTGTAGGAAATGGGCGTATCAGTTTCTATGCAGAAAAAGATGGTACCTTAGAAGACCATACAGGCTACAGTGTCGATTTAAAAGTGGGAGAACTCAACGAAGACGCTCCCGCAGATAATGACGCACCAGTCGTGAACCTGTTTTTAAATGATGAAAGTTTTGTTTCGGGTGGAATCACTAATGAATCTCCATTCTTACTCGCCAAACTATCAGATGCCAACGGAATCAATACCGCGAGTGGAATTGGACATGACATTGTAGCAATTTTAGATGGCGATGAAGTCAATCCGATCATTCTAAACGATTATTACGAAACCGAACTAAACGATTATACACGAGGAATTGTAAAATTCCCACTGCGCGACTTAGAAGAAGGACAACACACACTATCGCTCAGAGCATGGGATGTATACAACAACTCAACAACTACAGAAATTCAATTTACTGTTTTCAACGAAAGCAACTCGCTGACTATTACGAATGTGTTAAATTATCCGAATCCTTTTGTTAGCTACACAGAATTTTGGTTCAACCACAACAGCTCTAGTGAATTGGATATTATGGTACAAATCTTTACAATTTCAGGAAAAGTAGTACGTACTTTGATAGGGAAAACAAACGCAGGCGCATCAAGTAAAGACTTTAGTTCCTTGTCAAGAGATATCATCTGGGACGGTAAAGATGATTTCGGAGATAAACTCGCAAAAGGCGTCTACGTGTATAAGATAACTGTAAAATCTCCGTTAACTAACCAGAAAGTTGAAAAGTTTGAAAAACTTGTAATACTATAAATAAAACCTATATTTGTTAAAATTTTAACTGAATGAAGAAGCTAATTTTATCTATACTGTGTGTAATTCCGTTAGGAATGTTAGCACAAACCACTGTCGTAAATCCAAACGATACCAGAGTAATTACGACAGGTGTACCTTTCTTACTCATTACGCCTGACGCAAGAGCAGGAGGAATGGGGGAATTAGGAGTTGCCACTTCCCCTGATACATATTCACAACAGTGGAATCCAGCAAAATATGCTTTTGTAAAAGAACAAATCGGAGTTGGAGTCAGTTATACACCGTATTTAAGTGACTTAGTAAACGATATCTTCTTAGGAAACTTAACGTTTTACAACCGAATCAGTGAAAGAAGTGCGTGGTCTGCAAGTATCAAATACTTCAGTTTAGGTGAAATTGAAATTATTACACAACAACAAGCAGATATAGGAAACTTTACACCATTAATTGAAAGACCAAACGAATTGGCAATTGATGCATCGTACGCGTTGCGTTTAAGTGATCAGTTCTCTATGTCGGTTACAGGTCGTTTCTTGCGTTCTGACTTAAAATTACAATCACAACCAGATGTAGAAGCAAATGCGGCAAGTACTTTTGCGGTGGACATTGCAGGATATTATCAATCGGAAGAAATTGCATATAACGATTTTAATGGACGTTGGAGAGCAGGTTTCAATATCTCAAACTTAGGTCCAAAATTAAAATATGACGAATTAGGTCAGGAAAACTTCTTACCAACACAATTAAAATTGGGTGGTGGATTTGACTTCATCTTTGACGAATACAGTAAATTAGCGGTAAGTGCAGAGGTAAACAAACTCTTAGTGCCAACACCTCCAAAACTTGGTTATATCGATTTAAACGACAACGGTGATCAAGATACAGACGATTTATCGACACCAGATGTAAACGAAAACGAGCCGACGATCATCGTAGAAGGTCAAGATGACAATGTAAGTTTCGTTTCAGGAATCTTTCAATCATTTGGAGATGCACCAGGCGGATTCAGTGAAGAATTAAGAGAATTTACTTGGGCATTAGGAGCAGAATACTGGTATCAAGACTCATTTGCGCTACGTGCAGGCTACTTCAATGAAGCCGAAGAAAAAGGAGCTAGAAAGTTTTTTACGCTAGGAGCAGGATTCAAATATAGCGCCGTAACAATTGATGTTTCTTACTTATTCTCAGCATCACAAGTACGAAATCCATTAGAAAACACCTTGCGTTTCTCTCTAACATTCAACTTGGGAGACACGTACGACGAATTATAAAATTCATCACATAAAAATTACAAAAACCTTTCAAGCTTCTTGGGAGGTTTTTTGCGTTTTAGGTATTGCTTTTGTGTAATTGACTTAAATTCTGTAAAAACCAATAATGCCTAATACAATAGGCGGCAAATACAATCCCAAAAAGAAATAAATACATTAAAAGGTAGTCATAATTCCACAAGTACACCATTTTGATTATTAAAATAGCTAAAAAAGTCAGTGTTAAATTTCGTAGCAGAATTACCCGAGCATATTTCTTTAGCATTTCAGAATATATTTCAGTATTAAATTGAACTTGTACAGTAAGCATTTGGGTTCCCAAACCCTTTTTCATCTTTGAATTTATCTTTTTAAACTTTGACAAAAAGAATAATACAGGTTTTCTCACCAATACATACGAAAGCGTAGAAATAATGACTCCTAAAGTATACAAAAGAGCAATGTAGAGAAAACTAAAAAACAAATCATAAATCCAAGAATCTTTAAAAAAGGAAAGGTTTGAATCATAAGAATTAATATTTACTACCTTTTCAAAAATTAAAAAAAAGATAAATATTCCACTTGGAATTACATATGCAATTAGATCATAAAATGCATTTGGTAAAGAATTGGCTGTTTTTTCAAATTGATTCTTCATTCGTGTATCTTTTACTTAGTCTTAAAAATAAATATTCTTACATAAAAATAGTTAAGAATAAATTAGTTTTTGATGAATGCTAAATTTAGAAATGTTATAGAACAAAGGAATCGAAGTAAAAGTTAAAACCAAAAAACAAATCCAAAAAAACAAATAAACAAACAACGGGCAAAGCGACCAACCGACAACTGACAACCGACAACTCACAACAGAGCAAAGCGACCAACCTACAACAAACGAAACAAATTTAAAATGTAAAACCGCAAAATGTAAAATGTAAAAGTACATTTACCCAAAACCCAAAACCCAACACCCAACACCCAACACCCAACACCCACAAAAAGTCATAAATAATCACTATCTTTCTAAGCTGATTTGATCTGAATAGATCAGCGATGATAAAGAAAATAAATTTCAGATGCAGGAAATAAAAATTACGGCAACACTCACATGTTATGATAATTTGGAAGAATTGCCTCAAGAAGTACAAATGCTCATGCAGCATGCAGTAGAAGCACGTGAAAAAGCCTACGCGCCGTATTCAGAATTCAAGGTAGGAGCCGCATTAGCACTTGAAAATGGGGAAGTAGTCACGGGAAGCAATCAAGAAAATGCAGCCTATCCATCAGGATTATGTGCAGAACGTGTTGCGATCTTCTATGCAGGCGCAAAATATCCAAATGTAAAAATGCTGCGTCTTGCACTTACAGCAACATCCAATCATCAAGTCACAAAAACACCCATTCCACCATGTGGGGCTTGTAGGCAGGTCATTGCGGAATACGAAATGAAGCAAGAAACTCCAATCGAAATTTACTTCATGGGCGCAGAAGGAAAAATCATGAAATCCAATTCTTTAAAAGATTTATTGCCCTTAGTTTTTGATAAAACGTATTTATAAAGCAGAAAAATTAACGGATTATTTAAGAATAAGCGATTAAAAGTTACATTGTGAATAACTTTCTTTTTTTCGATAACGTTTTCGAAGATATAAATCGTGTTAAAAGCACGATAATTTGCCGCTACATTTTTACACTTCTTCTGAAAACACTATTTTTGTTAATCGTATATCGAACAAACAACAAGAAGTACTAAACCCTAAAAATGGTTTATAAGATTGACAAGCAAATCGCAAAACCAACCAATTTGAAATAAATGGAAAAAATTACGAAAGAAGTATACCTCAATTGGTACGAGGATATGTTATTTTGGAGAAAATTTGAGGACAAACTTGCCGCTGTATACATTCAGCAAAAAGTACGTGGATTTCTTCACTTATACAATGGTCAGGAAGCAGTATTAGCAGGATCATTACATGCAATGGATTTATCAAAAGACAAAATGATTACTGCGTACAGGAATCACGTACAACCTATCGGAATGGGCGTTGATCCTAAAAGAGTCATGGCAGAATTATATGGAAAAGCAACAGGAACTTCACAAGGCTTGGGAGGTTCCATGCACATTTTCGCGCCGGACAAAGGGTTTTACGGTGGACACGGAATTGTAGGAGGACAAATTCCATTAGGAGCAGGATTGGCATTTGCTGATAAATACTTTAAAAGAGATGGCGTAACGCTTTGTTACATGGGAGACGGTGCTGTGCGTCAAGGTTCCTTACACGAAACGTTCAACATGGCAATGAATTGGAAGCTTCCAGTAGTATTTATCTGTGAAAATAACGGATACGCGATGGGAACTTCTGTAGAAAGAACTGCCAACCACACAGACATTTGGAAACTTGGATTAGGCTATGAAATGCCTTGCGGACCTGTAGACGGAATGAATCCTTTGAAAGTAGCCGAAGCAATGCACGAAGCTATCGAAAGAGCAAGACGCGGAGACGGACCAACATTCTTAGAAATGAAAACCTATCGTTACAGAGGTCACTCCATGTCGGATGCACAAAAATATAGAACCAAAGACGAGGTAGAAGAATACAAAAAAATTGATCCGATAAACCAAGTAAAAGAAGTTTTATTGGAGAAAAAGTATGCTACAGAAGATGAGATAGCGGAAATGGACGCGCGCGTAAAAGCATTGGTAAAAGAATGTGAAAAATTCGCAGAAGAATCTCCATATCCAGCCAAAAATGTAATGTACGACACGGTATACGAACAAGAAGATTATCCATTTTTACCTCATAAATTATAATAAAACATGGCAGAAATTATAAACATGCCGAGGCTAAGTGACACCATGGAAGAAGGTGTTGTAGCATCATGGTTAAAACAAGTAGGGGATAAAGTTCAAGAAGGTGACATTCTCGCTGAGATTGAAACGGACAAAGCAACGATGGAGTTTGAATCTTTCCATGAAGGAACACTATTATACATTGGTGTGAAAGAAGGAGAAACAGCGCCCGTAGATACTTTACTAGCCATTATCGGGGAAGAAGGAGAAGATGTAAATGCCTTACTCAACGGAAGTGCAGCTACAGAAACGAAAGAAGAAACAAAAGCTGAAGCAGCAGCGCCGGCAGAAGCACCAAAAGCCGCTACCGAAACAGTAGCGATGCCAGCAGGTGCGGAAGTAATTACCATGCCACGTTTAAGTGATACGATGGAAGAAGGAACCGTGGCTTCTTGGTTAAAGCAAGTAGGCGATGCTGTGGAAGAAGGAGATATTTTAGCTGAAATTGAAACGGATAAAGCAACGATGGAGTTCGAATCTTTCTATGAAGGAACATTACTCTACATCGGAATCAAAGAAGGAGAAACAGCGCCAGTAGATAGCATTCTAGCAGTCATTGGAAAAGAAGGAACGGATGTTGATACAGTATTGAAAGCTGCAGCTTCAGGAGAAACGACTACTGCGAGTGAAGCAGCACCAACTTCGGGAAACGAAACAGCAGCCGAGTCAGTAGCACCAGTAGCAGTTTCTGGAAGCGAATCTTCGGGAGGTAGAATCATTGCTTCTCCGTTAGCAAAGAAAATTGCAGCCGACAAAGGAATTGATCTCACGCAAGTGAAAGGAACAGGCGATCATGGACGTATCATCAAACGCGATGTAGAAAACTTTACGCCAGCTGCTGTAGCCGCACCAGTGCCAGTAGCAGCAAAAGCTACAGAAACCGCTCCGGCAGTAGCAGCTACATCAGCAGTCACACCATTTGTGCCAGTAGGAGAAGAAAGCAGCGAAGAAGTGAAAAACTCGCAAATGCGTAAAACAATTGCACGTCGTTTAGGAGAATCAAAATTCTCTGCACCACATTACTACTTAACAGTAGAATTGGATATGGACAACGCAATTGCTTCTCGCAAAACAATCAATGCGATTCCAGATGTGAAAGTATCGTTTAACGATATGATTGTAAAAGCCTGTGCGATGGCATTACGCAAACATCCACAAGTAAATACCACTTGGAATGATGCCAATACAGTATATCACAAACACATTCACGTAGGAGTTGCGGTAGCCGTTGACGAAGGATTGTTAGTGCCAGTATTGAAATTTGCAGATCAAATGAGTTTGACAACTATTGGCGGACAAGTACGTGAATTGGCTGGAAAAGCGAGAAACAAAAAGATTTCTCCAGCAGAAATGGAAGGAAGTACCTTCACCATCTCAAACTTAGGAATGTTTGGAATTTTAGAATTTACTTCGATCATCAACCAGCCAAACTCAGCGATTTTATCTGTGGGAACCATTGTACAAAAACCAGTGGTGAAAAACGGAGAAATTGTCGTAGGAAATACAATGAAAGTTACATTAGCGTGCGATCACAGAACAGTAGATGGCGCAACAGGAGCACAGTTTTTACAGACGGTAAAACAGTATGTAGAAAATCCTGTCACAATGTTAGCATAATCATAAAACACTTCAAAATCCCACGCAAGTGGGATTTTTTGTTTACATTCACTTTCAATCAAAAGGCAGGATTATGAATTATTTTAAAAAAACTATCGGAATCTGTTTGCTTGCTTCTGTCATCTTCTCATGCAAAACCAACGAAGTTGTGATTGAAGCGCAAGAAGTAGGAGACATTGTTTCGTATTTGGCTTCGGACGCATTGGAAGGACGTGATACAGGAAGTGAAGGCATTGAAAAGGCAGCAGTCTACATTGAAAATTACTTTAGAGAATTAGGAATTAAACCGTATTTTGATACGTATCGTGATAGTTTTACAGTGAAAGAAAAAAGTGCGTTTAACATCATCGGATATCTCGAAGGAACTGATCCAAAACTAAAAGACGAGTTTGTCATTATTGGCGCGCATTACGATCATATCGGATTCATAAAAGAAGAAAATGGTGATAAAATTGCCAACGGTGCCAACGACAATGCAGCCGGTGTAGGAACGGTAATGACGATGGCAAAATACTTTGCAAAAACCAAAAACAACAAAAGAAGCATCTTATTTACGTTATTCTCTGCGGAAGAAAAAGGATTGCTAGGTTCAAAATACTTAGCGGAAACGTTGAAGAAAGAAGATTTCAACTTATACATCATGCTTAACTTTGAAATGGTGGGCGTACCTTTGGTTGATAGAAATTACACGGCATATGTGACCGGATATAAAAAGTCGAACCTTGCGGCAAAGATGAACGAATATGCAGGAAAGAAAATTACAGGTTTCCTACCGCAAGCCAAAAAATACCGACTGTTCATGCGATCGGACAATTATCCGTTCTTTAAAGAATTTAATGTGCCTTGTCAGACATTTTCCACGTTCGATTTCACTAATTTTGCATACTATCACAAAGTAGGAGACGAAGCAGACATCATGAATTTCGATCATATGGCAAATTTTGTAAACACGTATCTGCCAGCAGTGCAAAAAGCAGTAAATGCGGAAACACAAGAAATCAAAATGAATCCGGAACCTGAGTCATGATTTAATTTGAAGATGGTTTGATTTGATAATTTGAAAATGTCTATTAACAGAACTAAAAACGTCATTTCGAGTGTCCTGAACTTGATTCAGGATCTATCGAGAAGTACTTTGAAGTTGAAAAGAAAATTAGAAATAAAAAGCAGATCTCGATACAAAATTCTTTCAGAATTTCACTCGATCAGACGATTTGGATTCAAGGAATGAAAATGTAATAACTAACTTAATATATCTTGTGCGTGTCACATCGAGCATTATCGAAGATACCGAGCGTAGCTCACGAGATGTAATTGAAACACTAAATAAACACTCATACGATGAAAAACGTCATCATCACAGGAACGAGTCGAGGAATCGGTTTTGAACTCGTACATTTATTTGCCAATGCAGGATACAATGTTTTGGCATTATCTAGAAACGAAAAGCCAATCTCGAATCTCACCTATGATAATATAACCTCATTTGCCTTCGATTTAAGCAAACCTGAAGATTACGGCAGAGTAACCGATTTCGTCAAAGAAAACTGGTCGCAAGTAGATATTCTAATTCACAATGCAGGTTCCATCTTAAACCGACCATTTGCAGAAACGACTTTGGAAGATTTTCAATGGATTTATGGTGTAAATGTCTTTGGTGTCGCAGAATTAAGTCGTGTGTTATTACCATTCATGGTCAAAGGAAGTCACGTCGTAACCATCAGTTCTATGGGTGGAATTCAGGGAAGCGTCAAATTCCCAGGATTGTCAGCCTATAGTTCTTCTAAAGGTGCCGTAATCACCTTAATCGAATTACTAGCCGAAGAATACAAAGAACAAGGAATTGCCTTCAATGCCTTGGCTTTAGGAGCCGTACAGACCGAAATGTTAGCAGAAGCTTTTCCAGGGTATCAAGCGCCGTTAAGTGCTTTAGAAATGGCAGAATACGTTTATGATTTTTCGTTGAATGGGAATAAATATTACAATGGGAAAATTATGCAGGTTTCTAGTTCGACGCCTTGATTAAGACTTATTTAAAAGACGTTTTTCAATTAAAAAAATTAGATTAAAAACAAAATCAAAATAAGGATGTGCATAACTTTTTGCAAAGTTTTCCATTTGAATAGCTTGGAAAACAGGTATGACTTTTTGATTTATATTTACCTCTTTTAAATCTTCATTTGGATTAGTTAAACTTCCCTGAAACATCTTTGTGTTATCTGGAAGTTTTGATAATATAGCACTTGAATCAGCATGTGAGAAACCATTTCTTATCAATTTTCGAATAGTTTTATGAAGAAATTTTTCTTCTTCCTCGGTAATTAATTTTAACTCTTTACATTTTTTAATTGTATTATTTAATGAAAGAGAGTTATATTTTTTATTTGGTTGTTCAAAGATGTCATTCCAATTTTCTATTGGAAATGGACCAATTCCTGTTTCATTATTAATTAATGCTAATTTTAAAAGGCGTTCTAAAAGATAATTAGTTAATGTGATACTAGCTCTACTTAATTCTAGTATTAAACATTTATTTATCTCAAATATCAGGGTGTTGAATTCAGAAAAAATTTCTAATTCAAAATCGAAATATTTAGAATATTCAGGGAAGTTTTTGTTTAATTTTTCAGAAAAGCTATTCGCAAAAATCTCCTTTTTCATATGATTAACATCCTTTATTGATGTTTATTTTTATAGTAAATATACTACAAAATATAATTTATGATTATAAATCTGGTTATTACAGATTAATAATGGTCTTTAATTACGAGTGCTTCCCATCATGCAAAATCTGATCAATCACAATACATGTAATCAAAATTTCTGCATGATTTTCTTGTTCTTTAATGTCTACACTATAACTGTCACGCCAAGCAAATAATTTTTTACTGATAGTAGCGACTTCGCGGTTATTTCGGATAAAGGAGAATTCGTGTCCCCAAAAAGAACCTTCAATTGTGTAGTCGTTTGGTCCGGGAACGTCTAAGGTGAATTTCTTTTTAAACCAACTCCATTCTTTGAGGATTTCGGCATACAATTGTCCGTCAATAAAAACCTGATATTTTGGCAATAATGTGAAGAGTTTTTGTTTGATGACGGCGATTTCGTTTCTGTTTTTATCTTGAAAAGACAAATTATCTCCCCAAGAAAAGACTTTTCCTTTGACATAAAAACAATCATTTCCATATTGATCTTGGATAGAGAAATCATCACCCCATGACCAAAATTTTTCTTTAATGCGATATACCATGGTACACTTTTATTGATTACAATGTATAAGTGTCGGTTTGGTGGAAATGTTACAGGAAAGGAGAAGATACTGTGAGTTTGATATAACTTTGTTTATATATTGATGATTTTTCAATATTTTAAACTAATTGTCAAATCGAGCGCAGTCGAGATTCAATCGAAATTTTATTTTTTATAGTGTTCTCGACTGCGCTCGAACTGACAAGTATGAAGTTGTAAGTAAATTATAATCAATATAGCTTTTAGTTTATTCCTACTAATGGCTTTCGAATCATCAAAATCCCAATCCAAATAAACCAAACAATCTGACTAATGCCAAAGATTTCTGTGAAGATCTCTAAAGGATAAACCGTTAAAATTCCTGCAATGCCAACAATGATTCCTAGAAGATTCAACGGTGTTGAGAATACTTTTTGACGCCATCCAATCACGGTAATCAATAAAACCCAAATACCACCGACAATCTCGTTTCCGCCGCCAAGTCCTTCTGTAATGATAGATACACTAGACCAAATCAGCATTGTATTTTCAGGTTCGGTTACGCCACGTTCAATAACTTGATGCAAACCTATGTTGGCAATCATTCCACAGGCAATTACAAGTACAACCCAAATCATTCCAAAAGCAGCAATAATTTTTGATAAGTGTATAGAATAGCATTTGAATCGTTCATAGATTGCAGTGACTAACACAACAAGAAAAATTCCAAATAACACATAACTCATCAAGTTTAAAGCAGATAGCGTAAAGTGGTTATCTGAAAAGAAGTTGAGTGTTTCTTGTGCAGGTGCGTTTTTATCAGGGAATACTAAAATTCCACCATAAAAAATAAAAGCTGTGATATAAATAAGCGCTTCTGAAATGGCAGCAATTCCACCAATTTTTTGTAACTTTTTTGGATGCATGTCTTGTCAATTTACACAGCCAAGACGAGTGAATTTTAGTTTTGTTACAAGAAAAAAACAGCCGAATTAATTCAAAGGAAATGTAAAACCAATAGCTGCAGCGCCGACAAATTGTTCGGCACTAGGATGAAATAAATAGGTGAATGAAACATCAAAATTACGTTTCGGACCTAACTCCAAACCAACTGAAAATGGAATATGATAGGAAACACCACTTTCTTCAATATTAGTAGTATCGGTGATGGTTTCAAGCTTTCCAAATGATACTCCAATCCCAATTTCCAAATACGGAGCTACCCAAGGAATTGGCGCCGTTACACGAGCTTTTCCACCAAGAAAAAAGGCATTGGCATCCGATCTAAAACCAGCTTCCCTCGGTTCATTGTCTTCTTCTTTACTAGTAGCAAAAATAACACCTGCGTACGGACGAACATCGAGCCAATTGTAGAATTCATACACGTATTCGCCTTGTGCAAAAAAACCTTCACCCGAAACATCAACATCATCATACGGTATACTATATCCAAACCCTACAGCTGCTTTGATTGCTTGTTTTTTAGTGGTTTGTGCAAAAGTAACATGTACAGTAGTAAGCATGAGCATGCTAGAAATCAGTAGTAATTTTTTCATGGTTGTTTGTGAATTGTTAAAAAACGTATGTTAAAAGTATCGTTTTATACGCAAATAAAAAAGGAAACGTGTTATGGTTTCCTTTTTCAACTTCTTTTGTTTTTAATTGACTAACAATTCTCTCACCGCATCACGTGCAGAACGCGCGGCATTGTGTACGGCACTCCAATCGTCTTCTTGGGTGTAGGCATCTCCAGCGAAATAGACTTTATTGTTAATGGAAGTTGACAATACGGAAGAAATGTTAGAGGAAGCATTATCTGCCAAATATGCCGCACCAATAAACGGTTCGTCGTTCCAGTTTTGCACAATATGATCCACGTAGTTTTGTGTGGCAGCACCATTAAATACCGCATCCAATTCGTTTAACATATAATCGCGTTGTGCATTTCCGGATACATTTTGATATTGTTCTGCTTGTTGTCCCACCGAGAATAAACCGAGAATATTTTTGGTAGAATTTTGTCCATACGCAGCATCGTAATACAATCGTTGTCCCGCAGCAGTTTCTCCATCCGCAAATTCTAAAAATGTAGGATAAAATTTATTTGAAAATTCAATAAACGCCTTGAATCCTCCCCAAATAGGAGCATTTTGAATGGCTTGTTGTTTGGAATTAGAAAGTGCAGGCGTAAAGTTGATGCGATTGTTTTGCAATACTTTCAACGGAACAGCCACGATCACTTTGTCAGCTACATATTCTTCTCCATCATTAGTAGTTAGAGTAACATTGGTATCTTGATAATTGATCTCCGTAACTTCCTTATTAAACACAAATTTCGATTGAATACTCGGCACAATATACGTTTCAAAAAAATCGAGCCAACTGCTGCCAATAAATTTTTGATCAATAAAACTTCCCCAATTTGATAAACTATACGTGTTGTATTCGCCATTTTCAAAATAACCAACGACATCACTTCCTTGATAACCTTGTGTTACGGTTGTGATATTTACACTGTTGTCATTCACAATGGCAGGCAATTCTGTTCTTGCTACATGCAACCATTCCGCGCCAAGCGGAAGCGGGAAATCTGCAAAAGTAGTGTTGTGTTTAATTCTTCCTCCGTAGGTTGGCGCCGCTTCTAAAATCTCAAAATCGATGCCTTGTTGCGCTAATAAATAGGCAGAAGCCATTCCCGCAGGTCCTGCACCAATAATGATGACTTTTCCATTAAAATTATTCTCAACAGGTGTTCCATCATCCGAGCTGCAAGAAGCTAACACAGATTGAAATGGGATGGAAATTCCGAGCAGAGTAAAGGCTTTTATAAAATCTTTTCGTGTCATGTGTTCTAATTTTTTCCAAAGATGCATTTTTAGCAATTTTGAAAGTATGAATACATTAAAAGTGTGGAATACTGCACCTATATATGCTTCCTTTTATAGGCAGAAGGCGTTTGTTTGGTCATTTTTTTAAACACTGCATTAAAGGTCGATTTCGATTTAAAACCACTCTCCAAAGCAATGCTCAGAATGTCATAATGCGCATAATTGGGATCGATTAACTTTTCTTTGACCGCTTCCACACGATAATAATTGATGAACTCAAAAAAACTTTTCTTTTCTTTTTTATTGATGATTTGTGAAAGATAGCCACTGCTCAATTGCAATTGTTGTGCTAACTCCTCTAAGGTGAGTTCCACGTTTTCGTACAGACGTTTTTCTTGTAATAATTGTAAAAGCTCTGAATAATACACATCCGTTTTTACAGATAATTTTTTCTCGCTCTTCTCTTCGGATGTTTTTTTGGGTGAAAACGGAATGATCTCAAATAGATGATATTGTTGAATTACAAAATAACCAATCGAAAATAATAAAATCACCATGCCGATAATCACATAAATATATGTGGTTTCATACGAATAGCCGAGCAACCATCGCATACAACTGATCCACCATAAAAGCAATAAAACAGCAAAAGCCACTAAAAAATTGAACAACCATAACAAACTTTTTCGATCGATCGTAGAATAATTAAAGGCAATGAATTTTTGATAGTTTCTGACTTTATAAATGGTAATCGGCAATAAAAATAATGAAGTAGCTAAACCTACAAATTCTTCTGCGAAAGGTAGTATTTCAAGCGTGATTGCTGCAGTTTCTACCGTATAAAATTCTTCTAACGGAACATACAGTAATCCCAAAAAAGCTTGAAGCAACAACGGAAGTATCCACCATTTTTCCCATGATTTCATACGATGTTTCGGATCAATCAAATAAGTCACAAAAAGATACAAGCCAATCGGAATCGCAGAACTTAAGTAAATAGGAATTAATTGTATGAGATCTGTAATTTCTTCCTCCAAATTTACATATGAAACAAACTCATAAAAAAGCAGTAACGAAACACCCAAAATCGCCAAAGCCAGAAAACGATTTGCCTTTGCTTTTAATCTTTTATTGAAAAATAATAAGGAAGTCAAAACCATTCCATGCAGAAACGCAATTACTAAAACTGCACTCATAAAACCGTCAAGGAACTGCGAATTTGCCATTAGGACGTTTAAAATTTGAAGCTATAAAAATAAAAGAAAGCTATAATATATAATAAAAAAGGAAGCACTAAGGCTTCCTCGTATTTTATTAAAATAACGCGTTTTACATTGCGTCAATAATTTTTTCAATCAATTCTGTAGTCGAAACATATGAAAGTTCTTCCTTTTTGGCGATGTCTACAGCTTCTTTGGCTCTTTTCAAGGCTTTGGTATAATTTCCTGTTTTATACAACAAAGCTGCGTGCGTATCTACATTGTAGTAATTTTTTTCCAATTCGATAGAACGTTCCACAACTTTAATAGCTTTCAACAAAATTTTGACATTCTCTTGATTTTCGTATGCATTCCATGCCATAGAATTCAATTTAGAAGACGAATCCCAAATTTTATCTAAGTTCGCTTGACTGAAATCGTTCATGTCAAAACTGTCATCATACGTTTCAGTCGATTCAATTACCGTTTCTTCAACTTCTTCTTCGTCATCTACAACCGCTTTCATGTATTTTTTGATCAAACCTTCCATGCGGGTTTTACTCATGGCGCCTTCAATCTGTTCTAAATTTGAGCTGTTTTTGATGAATAAATAAGTCGGCATTGCCGCAATTCCCAACGCATCATCAACTTGGCTTTTATCGACATCGATCTTATAAAAATCAACGCGATTTTTGTATTTCTTATTCAACTCTTTCAGAATCGGGTCCATTCGTTTGCAAGGTCCACACCAAGTGGCGTAAAAATCTAAGACAATCAATCGGTCATTATTTACGAGTAATTTTGACTCAGCTTCATCGTCTGATAGCTCAGTTTGCGCAATAGAGGGAATTGCAACGCAAAGCATCAATAACAGCAATACATTTTTCATCTGTTTGTTTTATTTATTACTAAGGTCAGATGGAATTTGCGAATAATCATCGCTCATTTCATACTTTAAAAACTTAATTCGTTTTTAAATGTATACAAAAAAACTGTGCCAAAAAATAAATCAACAGCTATTTTGGGTATACGTCTTGGATTTTTAGTTGAATAGTAAACTTATTTACTTTCTAATTGTAATGTTTAAAATGTTGATTAAACACTATGCTAATTACTTTTAAAATAGTACGGTTAATTCTGGTGAAAGAATACAAAAAACTTGTAGCAATCTGTTTCTTTTAAAGGCTAATTGTACTCTGATTTAGACAGATTACCGTGCTATAGCTCTTAATGACGAATCAAACTTTTCCGATACGCACTAGGCGTAACACCATATAGTTTTTTAAACGTAGTATTGAAAGACGATTTTGATTTGAATCCGACTTCGGTTGCAATGCCCATGATGGTATATTTTTGATACTTTTTGTCTTCAAGATAGGTTACAAATTCTTCCGCTCGGCATTTGTTGATGTAATCCTGAAAGTTGGATTTCATATGTACATTCAACACTTCCGACAAATGCTGCCGCGGAATGCCCATTTTTTGTGCTACTTGATTTACGGTGAGATTGCTATCGGTAAAGAGTTTTTCTTCCTGCATCAATCGGAGGAATTCTTTTTTATAACCTTCAACCTTTGCAGAATTTAGACTTGACGTTTTGTACGCTTTGGTTTCCGCTTTTGGAAGAATGGATTTTGGAGCAACCACCAATTTGAATAAAATAAAATACAAGAGTAATCCCGTGAGCGCAATGATGCCATAACTTTCCAAATAGGGAATGGTGTCAGGATTTCCAAAAATGAAATACGAACTCGCGTCGACAAGAGAAGCAATGGCATACGGAACAATAAAATACAACATCCACTGTTTCTTTTTGTCTTTGTAAGTCCTGTATACAATAATTCCTAAATACCATAACATGACTACGGTGACAAAAATTTCTCCGATGATTAGTCCTATCTTTTCTTCGTCAGTATTCTGAATGTCCAGTGTTTCTTCCAACACTTCCATGCCTACATATATTAAATGCGGAATGAAATACAACAAGTCTTTGATTTGAAATCGATCCTGATTGGCGCCGTCATATTTAATGAGTAAAAAGAACAGCGTAATGATCAACGGTGCATGGAAAAAATACCAATTGGCATCTGCTTGAATCAAATTGAAATCATCATCACCAATGATGTGAAACAATAGCGAAAAGATAGTGATAAATAAAAGCCAAAAATTGAGTCGCTTGTAGTCATTTCTTTTGACAAAAAGAACGACAATAAGAAACACTCCTTGCAGTAAGGCAATTATTTGAATGGTTTTAAGCATAGAAAACTATTGCTACTAAAATAGGGTAAAAAATTAGAACGAACTCATCTTTTTAATCCAACTTGCTTTTCAATGCCTAGCTTTTTCATTTTAGCAAACAGCGTTTTGTCTTTCATATCCAAAATAGTAGCGGCGCCTTTGGGACCACTCACACGCCAGTTGGTAAAATTCAACACATCAATAATGTATTCACGTTGTGCCTCTTCAAAGGATTTAAATTCGTTTTTTGTGAGTTGTAATTTTGATTTTGGCATCCATTCTCCTGGCTGTAAAGTTGTACCATTTTCAATAATTACTGCACGTTCAATCAAGTTTTCAAGCTCTCGAATATTGCCTGGGAAATTGTATTCCATCAGCAAACTAATGGTTTTTTTGGAAAGTCTTTTGAATTGTTTTCCCGCTTTTGCGGAATATTTCTCTAAGAAGAATTGGGCTAGCAATGGAATGTCTTCTTTACGCGCACGCAACGGAATGTTATGAATTGGAAATACATTCAAACGGTAATACAAATCCTCTCGAAAGGTTCCTTTTTCCACCATTTCTTCTAAGTTACGATTGGTTGCCGTTACAATGCGTACATTTACTTCCATGGTTTTACTGCCGCCTAACATGTCAAATTCACCTTCTTGGAGCACGCGTAATAATTTTGGTTGTAAATCTAGTGGCAACTCGCCAATTTCATCTAAAAAAATAGTGCCGCCATCTGCCAAACTGAACTTTCCAATCTTATCAGATACCGCACCTGTAAAAGCTCCTTTTTTATGTCCAAACAATTCGCTTTCAATCAATTCTTTAGGTAGCGTTGCACAGTTAATCTTAATCAGCGGGCGTTCTTTTCGAAGACTATTGTTATGAATAGCACTTGCCAATAATTCCTTTCCAGTTCCCGATTCGCCAGTAATTAACACTGTTGTATCTGTAGAAGCCACTTGCTGAACTTGTTCTAAAACTTTTGCATAATTTTCACTTGTACAAATAATATTATCGGCATTAATTTTACTTTTGATTTCTTCCTGTAAATATTCGTTTTCGTTCTCAAGACGATTTTTTAATGTTTTAATTTCCTCTAACGCTTCAAACAGTTTTAAATCGCGCATTTTGCGTTCGGTGATGTTTCTAACTACTGCACAGTTGATATCTTCTCCTTCATACATCAAATGATTTGCCATGATATCAGCAGGGAATTTTGTACCATCCTTTCGGGTAATTAACCATTCCATGTGCATGGAGCCTTTCTCTTTAAGATCGTCAAAATGTTCGTGCCACCATTCGCGGGTAATGTTGGCATCCAAATCATAAATATAAAAATGATCCAATTGCTTTTTACTAAATCCTAATTGCTGCGAGACGGTTTCGCTGTAATGCAATAGTTTTCCATCTCTGTTGTATACATAAATTAAATCCTGTGCTTTATCAATAATTTCTTTAAAGAACTTCAACCGATTTTCTTTTTTCTGTTGTTCGGTAACGTCTTGATAAATCCCAATGATTTTAAAAATTTTATCTCCTTTTTTAACAGGTTTGGCGCTCGCTCTTATAAATTTAGAAGGAACCGTTTTGGTTTCTAGAATCGCATCAAACTCCTTTCCATTGCGCCATACATCTCTAAACAACTGTTTTGCTTTGTGCTCATCTTTGAAAAATTGAACAGCATTTCCCATTAAAAAATCTTCTTTGTCTTCAGTATCAAATATCCGGAACGCTTCTTCTGTGACAAGAATGGAATTGTCTTGTAAATTGAATTTCCAGCCGCCAACATTCGCAATAGATTCCGCGTCTTTCAGCAATCCTTTATAAAAACTTGATTCGGTAATGTCATTCACAATGGAGCAAACAATATCTTTTCCATTATTTGAGAAAAATTGAGCAAAAACTTCTGCGTCGTAAAATTTCCCTGACTTCGTTTTATGGATAGCTTTGAAGTATTGCACCTTATCTGCTTTCACAATTTCCCAATGATTTTTCCAACTTTCTTTCGTCACTGTCACATTGATATCATAAATGGAAAGCTTTAAGAGTTCCGATTTTTTATACCCTAAACGCTTGCAAAACTTAGCATTGGCATACATTATTTCTCCTAATTCGTCCGCCCAAATGACTTCGTAAGGCAAGGCGTCTATGAGCCATTCCTTGATGGAAAGCTCGTGATGTAGTGGGACCATTAGTATTGGATTGGTGAATGTTAAAAATAATCAAAATTTTCTCAAATAGTAGAATTTTCTAAAAAAATGGAATAAAAAAATAGACGAATTGAAATATAAATAACTGAAAATCAAATATTTGTGTTAATGGCACAACAATAGCTTACTATATGCCAAACAAAATTCAATAACACAGATGAAACGTAAAGACTTTTTAAAGAAAACATTGATAGGGAGTTTATCAGTAACAGGAATTTCAGCCTTGGCGAGTTCCTTGACTTCTCAAAAAAAGAATTATGTAGATGCTGAAAAAGTTGGATACAATCATTTACCAAACAAAGAAAACAAAACGATGAATACTGTATTACACAAAGCAGACACAAGAGGAAATGCAAATCACGGATGGTTGCAGTCAAAACACACATTTAGTTTTGCTAATTATCACAATCCAGAGCGAATGAACTTTGGAGTATTAAGAGTACTAAACGATGATATTGTTTCAGAAAGTATGGGATTTGGAACACATCCACATCGCGATATGGAAATTATTTCGATTCCACTAGAAGGCGATTTATTACATAAAGACGACATGGGAAATGTTGCAATAATCAAGGCTGGTGATGTTCAAGTACTAAGCGCAGGTACAGGAATTACACATTCTGAGTACAATAACAATCCAGACAAACCTGTAAAGTTCCTTCAAATTTGGGTGTTTCCTGATAAAAGAGGCGTAAAACCGCGATACGATCAAATTACAATGAATGTAAACGATCGCAAAAACAAATTCCAACAAGTATTATCGCCAAATCCAGAAGATTCAGGTGTATGGATTCACCAAAATGCATGGTTCAACATGACTTCTCTAGAAAAAGGAAAAGAACTCAAATATAACTTGAACGATGCTGAGAAAAATGGAGTCTATGCATTCATCATTGATGGAAAAGCAACCATCAACGGACAAGCATTGGAAAAGCGTGATGGATTCGGTGTATGGAACACGGACGAATTACAAATCACTGCGGATAGTACAGCAGAAATCCTTCTGATGGAAGTTCCAATGAATTCATAAAAAATAGAAAAACTAAAACGCTAAATAATAAACCGTCAAAAATTGACACAAATCACAAAAAAATGAAAAAGTTAAAAGTAACAATCGTAGCATTATTAGTAAGTATGGTAACATTTGGACAGTGGAAACAGTACAATCCAAACCCAAATAATGACCCGTCAAATGCCGCAAAACAAGTATTAGATCCAGGAAACCATACTTTAATCTTAATCGATCATGAAGGTCAAATGGCATTCGCAGTTGAATCGCAACCAGTTGAAGAATTACGCAATAATGTAGGTTTGTTAGCAGGAACCTCTAAACTTTTTAATATTCCAACCATTATAACAACGGTTGGAGAGCGTACATTCTCAGGACCAGTATTCCCAGAAATTAGAGAATACTATCCAAATGAAAAGGAATATATTGATAGATCGACAATGAACTCATGGGAAGATAAAAACTTCGTAAAAGCTGTAGAGAAAATTGGAAAAAAGAGAATTGTTATTGCAGGTTTATGGACAGAAGTATGTACTACACTTGCGGCATTATCAGCTTTAGAAGATGGATATGAAGTATATGTAATTACTGATGCTTCTGGTGGAGTTTCGCAAGAAGCACATGATATGGCAGTGGCTAGAATGATTCAGGCAGGTGTAATTCCAATGACTTCTATGCAGTACTTATTAGAAAACTACAGAGACTGGGCAAGATCAGAAGATTATTTAGCAGTAAATGCCTTAGCAAAAAGATATGGTGGAGCTTATGGTTTGGGTATCGACTATATCAAAACAATGCAAAAATGGGCTAAAGAAGAAGAGAAAAACAAGAAAAAATAAGTGTCATTTTCAAACACTATAAAAACCTACTGCATAGCAAAGGCAGTAGGTTTTTTGAACCAGAATTATCACAATTCCAAAATAGTCGCTTACACATTTTGTAGACTATACAATCGAAAAAGGACTTTCGAAAAAGTTCATCCAACACATATCTATTCAATAAAAACAAGTAACTAATCATGGAAGAAAAACCAAAAAAAAATATGCAACGTAGAGACTTCATCAAAGGATCGTTGGCGCTCGGTGCATCCACACTTTTTATGGGTTCGCTATTTGGGAGAGCATTCTCTCAACTAGAAGGACCTGCTGATGTAGTCGTACGAAATGCAAAAGTCACTACCATCAATCCAAAAGCGCCTAATGCAGAAGCGTTTGCCATTAAAAATGGACTCTTTTACCGTGTAGGCTCTAATAATGATGTTTCAGAATTGATTGGACCGAAGACAAAAGTTATTGATGCTAAAAAACACAGAGTCATTCCAGGATTGAACGACTCACATACACATGGAGTTCGTGAAGGATTGCATTACGGATTGGAATTACGTTGGGACTGGGTAGATTCTGTAGAAGAAGCACTCGCCATGCTTGCCGAAGAAGTAAAACATACGCCAAAAGGACAATGGATTCGTGTTGTTGGAGGTTTTTCGTGGGAACAGTTCCGTGAAAAACGCATGCCAACGTTAGAAGAAATCAATAAAGTAGCGCCAGATCATCCTGTATATATTTTCTATTTATATGCGTATGGAATGCTCAACAAAAAAGCAGTGGAAGTACTGAATTACGACAATGAACCAATCGATTTATATCACAAAGGTAGAATTGAAAAAGACAGAATGGGAAGAGCAACTGGAATCATTACGGCGGCTCCATCTGGTTTGATCATGTATAAAACCTTGACCAAACTTCCAATAAAAACAAAACCACAACAAGTATTAGGAACACGCCATTTTATGAACGAAATGAATGTGTTGGGACTCACTTCGATCTCTGATGCTGGTGGTGGAGGAATGCAATATCCAGAAGCCTATGATGTCATTCACGATGTCAACAAACAAGGACTTTCAACAGTACGTGTCGGGATTCATACCTTCCCGCAAGTGGGTGGACGCGAATATGCAGACTACAAAAAATGGATTGGCATGATAAAGCCAGGCGATGGCGATGACATGTTGCGCTTTATTGGTGGAGGAGAAAATATCTGTTGGGCAGCATACGACTATGAAATCTTTGCACAAGAACGTCCAAACTTAGAGCGCAATGTAAAAGAAGTAGCGATGCCAATTTACAAGCTCTTAGCAGAAAACAATTGGCCGTGGAGACAGCATATTACCTATAACGAATCCGCAGAAATTTTACTTGACATTTACGAAGAAGTAGCTGCTGGCGGCGGCGGAAAATTACCAAAAGGAACCTTTATCGATCACGGAGAAACCTTCTCTGAAAGAACACTGGAACGAATTGCCAAACTAGATATGGGAATCGCAGTTCAAAATAGAATCGCGTATCAAGCAGAAGATTTTGTGCAGCGTTATGGGGCTGCAAAACTATCACAAACACCACCAGTACGAAAGATGCTAAAAATGGGCATTCCTGTAGGTGGCGGAACCGATGCAACTCGTGTAAGTTCTTATAATCCTTGGTATTCCATTCACTGGTTGGCTACGGGACAATCGCGTGGTGGTAGACAAATGTATGGTGAAGACAACATTCTTACTAGAGAAGAAGCGCTACAATTGTGGACAACTGGTTCGGCATGGTTTACAGGCGATACGGGACGCAAAGGTGCGATTCAAGAAGGACAATTGGCAGACTTTACCATCTTAAATCAAGATTATATGGAAGTGCCAGACGCACTCATTCCAAGAACACATGCGAAGCTGACGGCAGTTGGAGGACGTATTGTGCATGCATACGGCGATTTTGAAAAATTCGCGCCAAAAGCTTTGCCTGAAGTAGCACCAGATTGGTCACCATTGTACAGAACGGGAGACTTTAGAAAACTGTACATGGGATAATGTAAACATTAAAAACAAAAGATTTTGTAAGAAGTAGAAAATTCGTCAAGCCAAACCATGTGCTGAACTCAATTCAGTATTGATTCAGTTTCTCATAAAGATTAGAGCTTAAAATCATGAGATTCTGGATCAAGTCCAGAATGACGTAAATAATCACTTTTAGAACTCTAATTAGTATATCACAATTAAAAATTTATAAACCAAAAAAAAGAAAAAAATATGGAAACAGCAGTTAAAACAAAATGGACAATAGACAATGCACACTCTGAAATTGGATTCAAAGTAAAGCACATGATGATTTCAACCGTAAAAGGACACTTTGAAAGTTACGATGCAAGCATTGAAGCAAACGAAGAGAACTTTAGCGATGCCAACTTTACATTTTCTGCAAAAATTGATTCAATCAACACTAAAAATAAAGACAGAGACAATCACTTAAAATCGGATGATTTCTTCAACGCAGCAACATATCCTGAAATGGCGTTTACGTCTACTTCTTTTGATGGAGAAACCCTTACGGGAGATTTGACTATTAGAGACGTAACCAAGCAAATTACCTTAGATGTCGATGTAAACGGCGTTGCAGTAGATCCGTACGGACAAACCAAAGCAGGATTTGAAATGCGCGGAAAAATCAACCGTAAAGATTTCAACTTGACCTGGAATGCTGTAACCGAAGCGGGAAGCATTGTCGTTTCTGACACTATCAATTTAGTGATTGATGCACAATTTATTAAGAATTAAAGAAATGGTATTAGATCGTCATCGCGAGGAGTCTACGAAGTGGCGATCTGTTCGTTTCAAATACTAGTTTTTGTATGATTTAAACAGATTGCCACAAATTTCTCTGAAATTTTCGCATGACGAATCATATATCTAATACTAAGAATTAAAAGACTGAAATACAATAGTTTAAAAAGATATGTCAATGGTAGCACAGTTGAGAATAGTTATGAAAACGTATGCTTCAATTGAATCTCGACTGCGCTCGATTTGACATGTAGAGTAAAAAGTTAATAATTACAAATATTGAGATAAAACTATATCGATTTTCCATTTAAAAACCAATCACTATGAAGAAGAAAACCAACTATAACTCACGAAGAGACTTTTTACAAAAAGCGGGCTTATCTACTTTAGGATTTGCTGCGTTACCCATTGCATCTACAGTGTTGACAGGCTGTGAAAGTTCCCCAGCACAAAAAGAAAATACATCGAAAGTTGCAACAAGTTCAAGTTCTTCTTCATTGATTGTCACGAGAAAAAATATTGCAGACATTCCCGTAAACGATCCCGAAATTAAATTACTCAAAGACGCGATTAAAATTCTCAAAGATCGTTCTGAAAAATTACCGCTCGATCCGATGGGTTGGACAGCACACGGAATGTTACACGCTACGTTTTGCGCAACGAGTATTTATTCCAATCAAGTACACTACAATTGGTATGTGTGGCCGTGGCATCGCTTGTATTTATGGTCGATGGAACAAAAGCTGCAAAAAGCAGTCGGCGAACCAAAATTAGCTTTGCATTATTGGGATTGGACAAAGTCGAATTTTATCCCAGAACATTATTGGGGAAGCGAAGACAATCCACTCAATAACATCACACGATTGGTATCACAAACCGACGAAATTCCAAAAGATTTTATCAATGTAGGCGCAGCGTTTCGAGCAGACAAATACAAAACCTTTGGCGGTTATCCAGCGATTAAAAAACGTGGCGATTCACAACTAGATGGCATCGCAGAACAATCGTTTCACAACAACATTCATAACTGGATTGGCGGACAAATGGCAACTTTTACCGAATCAGGTTTTGATCCTGTGTTTTACGGACATCACGGAAACTGCGACCGAATTTGGGAAGCATGGCGTGCGTACAGTCCGAAAAATGTATTGCCAACCGACGAAGAATGGCTGGAAAAACGCTTGTATGCTACCGATGGAAATGGACGACCTGTTGACTTCAAAATCAAGGAGTTATTAGACACAGAAGCCTTAGGCTATCGCTTTGCAGACTTAGACCTAAATCCCAACTATTGCAATCCGTTTGTAGAAGCCGATTTGCCAAAGCGTACTGAATCAAAACAAGATTGCATTGCGCCGTTAAATCTAAAAACATCAGATACAGATGGAATTTACAAAGAATTCGTAAACAAAGAACGCACACATGTCATTCTGCACTTTGAAAGAGCACAACTACCATATCAACCCTATTGTGCGCGCGTCTTTTTTGAATATGACAAAGCAGGCGTAAAGCAAAGTAAATACACAGGAACATTTACCATACTTCCAATCCTCGATTTGGATACAGTGTTGCTTCAAAATGGTGTGCATTTGCAAATAGAAATTGAAAGAGAATTGGCAGCAGCGATTGACGCAAAACAAGACATTCAAGTCATATTTCAGCCTGTACCATTGCCGAATAGACATATTCCTGACGAAATTTTAAAGCTCGAAAACATCTCTTTGGTTACACATTATGAAAACAGTTAGATTTTTTCAAATTGTCCTCGCATTCCTACTGATGAGTTGTGCCCAAGAAGAACGGTTACCGATTTTGGGAGAAACTACCATAGATCCAGAAACAGGGAAAACAGTGTATTACAGAGCGCCCGAATTTGAGTTGATCAATCAGTTGAATGAAAAGGCGAGTAGTGACGCTTTTGAGGATAAAATACAAGTGGTAGATTTCTTTTTTACAAGTTGTCCGACGATTTGTCCCCAAATGACCAATCACTTAAAATTGGTGGAAGATCATTTTCAAGACAACAATCGTGTTTCGATTATCTCCTACAGCATTGACGCCAAAAATGATACGCCCGAACGACTTAAGGAATACGCAAATTCGTACAACATCAACAATGACAAATGGACATTTTTAACAGGCGATAGCGAAACCATTTTTGAATTATCAAAAGACTACAAAGTACGCGCTTTTGACGACAGTAGTTATCAAGGAAGCAATCTCATTCACGATGGCACTTTTGTCTTGGTCGATGGCTCGCGAAGAATTCGTGGGTATTACAACGGACTCGAAGAAAAAGATACAAAACGATTGATTTCAGACATTGAAATCCTTTTAAAAGAATAAGCTATGAAATTAAATACATATATATTTAAATCACAACCGAATCCAAAAACGGTTGATATTTCCTTACTGGTTTTTCGCGTGTTGGTATCGCTTTCGATGATCAATACGCACGGCATGAAAAAGCTATTAAATTTTGAAGAAACCACACAACACATTCCTGATCCTTTAGGCGTTGGTGGAGAAATCAGTGCTATGATCGCAATTGTTGCAAACATTGTAGCGCCTGTATTTGTCATCTTTGGATTGGCAACACGACTTGCTGTATTGATGATTTTAAGCGTCACGTTAATGGGATTTTTCGTGGTTCATGGAAACGATCCGTGGGCAGTGCGAGACATTCCGTTGATGTATTCGTTGGCGTATTTACTCATTCTCTATGTAGGCGCAGGAAAATATTCGATGGATCATAAAATCTATAAAAACTAACACAATGAAATCACAATTATTTTTAATCATTTTGGCGGTCATTGCAGGCGCAGTATTGCCGTTGCAAGCAGGTTTAAACGTACAATTAGGCAAATCGGTACACCAACCAATCTTTGCGGCTTTTGCTTCTTTCTTAATTGGTACCGTAGGTTTATTGGTCTATTTATTTGTGTTGAAGTTTGATTTTTCAACCATTTCACAAACCAAAACTGTTTCGCCGATGGTGTGGCTCGCAGGAATTTTAGGCGCATTTTATGTAGCCGTCGTGATCATTTTGGCACCAAAACTAGGAACTGCCTTAACCTTTGTATTGATCGTTGCAGGACAAATGGTGGTTTCGTTAATTTTAGATCACTTCGGAATGCTTGGATTGCCTGTAAAACAAATCAACTGGCAACGTATGGTTGGTGTTGCGCTCTTAGTTGCAGGCGTATTAATGATTAGACGATTTTAAGGATGAAAACTTGGAGATACATAATAGGGTTTCTCTGTGTGTTATCTGCGGAAGCGTTAGTCGGTCAAACTTCAGCAAAAGAAAAAAGTACTTTCGATTTTAGTCTGCTACGGCAAAATGACGAAGTCACTCTTGTGGATGATGGCAAAAAAAGTTGGTATGAATCGTTAAAGAATATCAAGTTAGGAAATAATACTTCGATAAGTTTTGGCGGAAGCTATCGTTTTCAGACAGAAGCATTTGTCAACGAACAATTTTCAACCGAAGAAGACCAAAGTGATTACTGGTTTTTGCAGCGATTTCAATTGTTTTCACATGTAAAAGTCTCAGATAAGTTTGAATTTTTTGTGGAACTGAATTCCAGTATCATTTCCAGCAAAGACAATCTTGCTCCGGTAGATCGTGACGAACTAAGTTTTAATCAATTGTTTGCCAGATATCATTTTAACGATCGTTGGAATTTTTTGATTGGTCGACAAAACATGCGTTTGGGAAGTGGTCGTTTGGTAGATGTTCGCGAAGGTCCAAATGTACGTTTATCGTTTGATATGGCGCAATTGCAATATGCAAACGAACAAACAAAAGTGACGGCTTTTTATGCCGTTCCCGTACGACCAGAAGAAGGTGTATTTGACAATGATGTACTAAACTTTCAAGAAACCTTGGCGACGTTGTATTGGACACAGCATTGGAATGCCACTACAAATACAGACATCTACTTGATGTACAAAGAAGAAGAGGACAAAACGTGGAATGCAGGCACGGCAGATGATGAGCGTTTGTCAATTGGCGTGCGTCATTTTGGAAATTGGGGAAAGTGGCAATATAATAACGAATTTGTATATCAAACAGGAAACTTTGGAAGTCAAAATATTCACGCGTGGACGGCTTCGGTGAATGTAGAACATCCAATATCATTATTTGCCAACGAAGCCACACTTGGATTAAAAACGGAACTCATCAGCGGAGATACGGATGCGAATGATAACAACTTAAATACATTTGACGGTTTGTATCCGCGCGGCGCGTATTTCGGACGTGTAGCGCGATTTGGTCCTTCCAATTTATTTGACATTCATCCGTATATAGAAACCTCGATAGGAAAGCTGAGTTTGGAATTTGATTATGTAGCCTTTTGGCGCTTTTCCAATGATGATGGTGTGTACAGTCCGCCATTGATTTTGGAATATCCATCCAGCAATTCCAATCGTTTTATAGGCCATCAAATAGGAAGCATTGCAGGGTTTGAAGTCAATAATTTTATAACTTTAGAATTGGAAACCAACTTTATTTTTCCAGGAAGTTTCCTCAAAGAAAGCGGATTGAACGACACTTTATTTCACACCGTTTTTACCGCAGAATTTAAATTTTAAATCACACAAAAATCATGGACATAGAAATTAGAGAACGAGAAAATAAAGGATTCGCCATTGCACAAGTAGATGGGAAGAAAGCAGGAATGATGACCTATTCCATTCCGCAAGGCGATTTTATCATTGTAGATCACACGGAAGTGGAACCAGAATTTAAAGGACAAAGCGTAGGGAAGCAGCTGCTCTATAAAATTGTAGAAATGGTACGCGAAAAGAATTTAAAAATTCTTCCATTGTGTCCGTTTGCCAATGCGATGTTTAAAAAATTGGACGATATCAAAGACGTTTTAAAACCATAAATACCAATGAAAACTAATAGATTAGAGGCATTTAGTGATGGCGTATTGGCGATCATTATTACGATTATGGTGTTGGAATTGAAAATTCCTGAAGGACATACCTTGGAGAGTTTACAACCGTTGTTGCCTACATTTATTACCTATATTTTAAGCTTTATCTATTTGGGAATTTATTGGAACAATCACCATCATTTGTTGCATGCTTCCGATATTGTGAATGGAAAAGTATTGTGGGCAAACTTGCACTTATTGTTTTGGTTGTCACTATTACCATTCGCCACAGGTTTTATGGGTGAAAATCATTTTGAAGCCTTGCCAACAGCGTTGTATGGTTTTGTGTTGTTCATGTCGAACATTGCTTGGAATCTATTATTTGTTGTTCTACGCGCGCAACATGCAGACGAAACAACCTTTCGCAAAGCCTATAAAAAGTCATGGAAAGCGTATGTGTCTACTATTTTATATGCGGTTGGAACGGGATTGAGTTTTGTGTCTCCAAAATTGGCTATCGTGTTGTATGTCGTAGTAGCGATTTTATGGTTTATTCCTAATAAGAATCTGGAGAAAGAGATAACGTAAAAATAGGTCATAACACAAAAGTTATGACCTATTTTTATAATTTTTTATACAAGTGCTTCCTTGACGTAAAAATTTGGTACTTCCAAATACTTCTCGATACAATTTTTCTCCATTTCATTCCGAAAAACCACTCGAAGTGACGTTTTTTAATGTACCGATTTGATAATTTGAAAATGTACCAATGGCGATTTTGCTTCTATCACAACTATTGTAATAATTTACACTTTCAGGTTTCTAAACCAAAAATCAAAACTTTTCTGCAAAATCGCTTGCTTTTGTCATAGAAATCGAAGTGACGTTTACTTTAATGTAACAATTTGATAATTTGAAAATGTACCAATGGTGATTTTGCTTCTATCACAAATAATATAATAATTTACACTTTTAGATTTCTAAACCAAAATCAACACTTTTCTGTAAAATCATTTGCTTTTGTCATAGAAATCGAAGTGACGTTTGAAGTACTGTAGTTTATGAGTTGAGCAGAAGTACATCTCAATTCAAAATAGTATTTTTATATAATTCAACTGTGACTGTTTTCAACTCAATAACTCAATAACTCAACAACTCAACAACCTCAAACCTCATTCAACAACAACAACTCATCCCAATAACGATCTTCCGTTAAGAGTGTAATTAAAGACAATCCAACTCCTGCGGCACCTTCCAAGAAGCCTTCGTCCGCTTCGTATTTCTTTTCAATAGGATTGAACTTTTTATAAGTTCCTTCTTTGATGTGAGAATCACATTGTGCTAAGGTATCCTGAAGCCAGTATCTGGAAGTTTCAAGGAGTTCTCTTTTATCAGTGTAACTATAAAATATATTGTACATATGGCACAATCCAGCGCTTCCGTGGCAAAGTCCTGCATCTTCAATTTTCGTGGTTTTTTGTGCTTTACGGATGTGTGCTTTGTCTATGATTTGTTTTGAAAACGCTATTGTAGCAGCATCTTCCATAAGAGTTCCTGCCTGATGTAGTACAATTGCAATGCTTAAATCGCCATAACACCAACCCAATCGTGTATTTACGGTAGCAATATCTTGCGGTACATCCGGAATATAAAAATAAGAGTAGGCGATATCATTTTCTGCGAATGCTACATTCTTTAAAAAAGTAGTACAGCCTTCAATTAATTGTTTTGAGATATTTTTCGGTTGCGGATGCTCCAAATAGGTGTAGATGGAAAGTAAAATTTTCAATATGCCTGGAATGCCATGTGCCAATCCGAGGTTGATTCCTACTTTCTTTTCGCGATGTCTGAAATAAAAATCTTCCCAAGCAATCCCATCTTCTAATGCAAGTTTTTTGATGTACAGAAACTTAAGATACATGGACACTGCAGCATCTAATAGTTGTTTGTTTTTGGTGTATCGCAACATATATTGCATAATACCTGTAGCGCCGTAAAGAAAGTCTAGATTGCCAACTTCCAACTGAAATTCTAACGCAGAAAAGGCAATCTCATCCAAATTTTCTTCAAAATAAGGCGATGCTTCCATGCTGGCATATTTCTTCAAAAAATGATAGGTTAACCCAAATGATAAATATCCACCAACCAAGGTTTGTCGCGCAGGATTTTCAACGGAATATTCATTGAGTGCTTCTTCATAAATGGCTACTTGCTCGTCTAAAATAGCTTTGCTTTTTTCATCTCCAAAATGATGATTGTACACACTTGTAAAAGCGAGTGTTCCTAAATCAAATAAAATACTGTCTCCTGATGGTTTTACTTTAGAAGTTGCTACAAATAGCTGCTCTAGTAATTGTACAGATGCCTCATAAAGTGTGTCTCCTTCTTGAATTTTGTATGACATGAAATGCTTTGCATTAAAAAGTATGGCGATTCAAAGACGAATCGCCATAGTATGTAATAAATTGAAATTTTACGTTAGATTAGATTCCGTGGCACCAGCACCATCCCCAATCTGTCTTGCTTAAGCAGTTTGGACCGTCGTCATGACCAATAGTATGGATGTCACAATCACCTCTTGTAATTGCCGTTATGATAGTAGGTACAGGACCTACAGGGCATGGCGTTGTAGCTCCACCTTTTATTTGCACATGCTTTTTCTCCGTTAGTTTTGTAATCTTCTCTTTGTGAAGTTTGAGTTTTGACTCGTTAATATTTAATTTTTTCATGATTATGTGAAAAATTATTATGCCTACTCTGTATGCTTTTCGGCATCCGCACTAAGTTTCACTTAAATATATGATAAATACTTTAACGAAAAAAAATAGCAGCATGATTTAAGAAAAATCACCCTACTATTTTATAAGAATTTTTTAGTAATAGATTAGATTCCGTAGCACCAGCACCATCCCCAATCTGTTTTGCTTAAGCAGTTTGGTCCGTCGTCATGACCAATAGTATGAATGTCACAATCTCCTTGTGTAAAAAGTGGCGCAGTAGGTGCAGGTGCAGTATTCGTGTTTTGATTGACACCACCTTTCACCTGATCTTCCTTTTTATCTGTCAAGTTTGTGATCTTTTCTTTGTGAAGTTTTAATTTCGATTCGTTAATGTTTAATTTTTTCATGATTATGTGAGAATTGATTGTACCTACTCTATACGCTTTTCGGTTTCCGCCAATAAGTTAAAGATTGATTTAAATGTATGATGATTATTATTTATTTCAAAATCAATACTTTAAAGTGAATCTTTTTTTGGCTTATAGCGTAGTGTCAATTCTTATATATAAATTCTATGATATCCAAGGATGATATAGGAATTTCGAATTCGTGTTAGACGAATTACTTCTTTATAATTTTATGCGTGTATCTGCCTTTGTCTGTTTCTATAGATAGGAAATACAAACCTTCCTCATAATTGCGCATCTCAATTTCTCCGTTTGTTGGCGAAGTTGTAAGTGTAAATTCTTCTAATACTCTTCCGTGAAGATCGTATACTGATAGTTTGTTTATTTTTTCTTTTCCTTTAATCGTAACGATATCTTTTGTAGGGTTTGGATAGATAGAAAAGTTATTGGTTGAAAATTCAGTAATAGATAATGGTGCTACAATTTCGGTTGCTACTGTATTTGTGATGATCGGTGGATTGAAATCAAAGTAAATATCTGCTGTATTATAGATGATATCACCAATAGCGATAGCACTTTTTGGTTTTATTTTGTATGTGATAAATCCATGCGAATTTGGTTCATCAGAAGTACTGTCTGGCAAATTAATTCCGTCAAAAATAAAATTCACTATGTTCCCATCTGTGATTTCAACTCTTCCCGGATGACTTAGACTTTCTAGTTGTATTGTGGTCCAATCTAAATTCGCGTCAAGCACATTTTCTACCCGCACATTGATTGCAGAAGCCGTTCCGGTGTTTTGGAAACGAATTAAGTAGTGCAAATACTTATTTGCATCTTCAATCAATATTTCATCTCCTTCTAACACAGAAATATCATTTGGGTCGTAGGAGCCAATCACAAGTTGTTCGAGTTCAAATACATTGTCATCTTCGGTATTATCGCCTGTCACAGGATTTATAGTCGCTGTCGCTAGTAAAATATCATCGATGTTTGTTGTTGGTGGCGCAAAGACATTAAACTCCAAATCGATCGTTTTGGTTTCAAAAGGATTCAAGTTTGCATAGTTGAATGTAAGTGTATTGGCGGTTTGCGAATTTATTGTTTCACTCGAATTTAAGAGTTGTAATTTGGTATCATCAAATTGAAAGGTAATATTTCCTGTTGCTTGCGTTGTTCCCATATTTTTATATACAATTCTGTATGTGGTATCAAAACCGGGACGTGGCTCATTGATAGAAGGATAAATAATCACTGACAAATCATCAACCGTACTTGTTGCGGTAATACAAAAGTCTGCCGTATCGGTATTTCCTAATCCTGTAAAATTAGAAGTATACGACGCAGGATTTATGGAAAGATAATTCGGTACAGCTGAAGTTATAGTCGTTGTAAAGTCTCCTTCATTGACTGGAATTTCATAGCTTCCGTCGTTTTGAGAGAATGTAGCAAAGCTATTAGTGCCATTATCCGAAACGACTAAGATATTTTGTAGTACCAAATCACTGGCGTCACAACCATTAGTATTGGTATCTAAGGTAATGGTTCCGCTAATTTGATTGCCTAAAATACCAAGGTTTTCAAACCAAACCGTTTCATCAGGTCCTTTTACCAAAGCAATGTCTAGATCGCCATCGGCATCTAAATCGCCAAACCTAAAATCTATAATACCATTTGTATTAGTATCTGTGATCGTTTGCCCATTATTGAAAGCGGTTGCGTTTCCTAAGTTTTCATACCATAACAAATCCTCGTCTGCAATAATATCAATATCTCCATCATTATCTATATCACCAAATCTAGCAAACTCTACTTCGTCATCGGTAATGAGTTGTTCGCTCCCGAAAGTTCCGTTGTTATTTTTGAACCAAACCAATTTTCTATTTCCAGAAAACGTATAGGTGTTGTCAACAACGGCAACAAAATCTAGATTTCCATCAGTATCTAAATCAAATGGGTAAATCGCATCGATGCGTTCATACTCTGAATTATTAGTATTTAAATAGGATATTATAGCAGTTTGTGTGGAGGAAAAGTTACCAAGTCCATCCGTATTTTCAAGATAGGATATATTTGCACCAAAAAAGAATAATGTTTCTGAAAATACAATGTCAATATCACCGTCGTCATCTACATCTGCCAACGCTAAGGAATACAAATCTCTAGATATATCAAAAAGTATTTCCTGAGTAAATACTTCGGTTCCGTCATTTCTAGAAAGTGTAATTTTACCATTAGTAGCAATGGATAGGAAGTCGATGTCTCCATCTATGTCAATATCTATTGGAGCGAAAGAATTAAGGTTGTTGGTGTTGATGAAAATAGATTTCTCAGTACTAAAGTTGCCTTGACCATCTAGATTTTCAAACCATACAATTTTGTTTTCCATAATTCCTACGACGTCAATATCATTGTCACTGTCTACATCTGTGGCAATTACATTAATAAAATCAGGCGATGTAGTCCCGTTAAGTCCAAATGTGCTTATGATTTTTTGATTTTCAAAGTTGGTGTCATCATCATTTGGAAACCAAGAAATTTCATCGTCTCTTGTAGAATATGCTATGATATCTGGTTTTTGATCTCCATTAACATCAGAAATGATTACTTTTTTTGGATTGTCTGTACTTTTTGAAATTGCAGACGGAGCATCAAAACTTCCTTGCCCATCTAAGTTTTCATGAAGAGAAATTCTGTCAAAATCAAATGCTACGGAAAAAATGTCGACGTCGCCATCATTATCTATATCTGCGGCTCCTAAATCTATCACTTCTACAATGTTCGTGGCAAAAACTTGCTCGCCTCCAAAATTTCCGAGTCCATCTAAATTTTCAAACCATACAATTTGATTGTTGGTGCTAGAAGAAAAAACGTCCATATCGCCATCGCCATCTACATCGCCAGTATTTACCGAAAGTGTTAGATTTGATCCCGAGAAAATAACTTGATTTCCGCTGAAACTTCCATTCCCTAAATTTTTATTCCATGCCGTTATAGTGGAGTATACATACACCACATCCGTATAGCCATCATTATCAATATCGGTGAGTCTTACTTGTTCAAAACCATCGCCACTATATACTGCAATATTTTGTGGACTTCCAAAGTTTCCTTGCCCATCCAAATTTTCTAACCAAGCTACAACACCCGTATTCCCTCCAATACAGAACACCACATCTTGATCACCATCGTTGTCCATATCTGCTGTTCTAACCATTTCAGGTCGTGTATACGTGGAAATAGTTTGTTGGCTTCCAAAACTTCCTTGTCCATCCAGATTTTCATACCAAGCCACAACATTTCCACCGCTGCTTACATAGGATGTAGATAACACATCTAAATCACCATCGCTATCCATATCAGCAGCATATACAGATTGAACTCTGCCAATGTTTGTAATAATGTCTTGTCTTGGACCAAAATTTCCTTGTCCATCGAGGTTTTCGTACCAAAGTAATCCTGTGTTTGTGAAAAATCCTAAACCTCCAATGATATCTAAGTCGCCATCTCCATCAATATCAGCGGCATGAATGGAACGCGGACCCGTATTGGTTTCTTCAATAAGATTTTGCGCTCCGTAATTTCCTTGTCCATCCAGATTTTCATACCAAGCAAATCCATCTCCATATAATGAAACAATAATATCTAAATCACCATCACCGTCAATGTCAGCACTTTCTATGGCTGAAGGTGCATCTGCAGTGTTGGTGTCGCTTGCAAGTATATTTTTATTAAATCCAATTTGTGCAAAATTGAAATAAGGAGTGGTAACTAATAAAAAAAGAAGGGTAGTTTTTTTCATAATCGGTCAATAAATAATGCCGCAAAAATACGAAAAACTGCTGATAGTTATTTGTAACGATTCTTTCTTTTATATAAGCGTATCTATTTTTACATCTGAATTCCTTTTTGTTCAGAAATTGGTGCAGGAATTTCATTCTCGTCATCTTCAATCATTTGTCGAATGTCAATTTCAATACCGCGTGCCATAGTGGTGATCGGGACATCGTTGGCAATGCCTTCAAACGGATTTTCAGAGACTTCGCCAATGCGTTCCATCGTATGGAAAATCCAAGAAATGATCACGCTAAACGGAATGGTAAACCATACAAAATTGGCGCCGATCCATTCAATTATATAATGAAAACCACCTTCAGGATACGGTTTCCAACTTTCTACCATTGCCACTACGTCTTGTCCGATTTTATCAAATTCGTGCATCATCCCGTAAGGCAATAAAAAGACAAAAATCCAGATAAAGAAACGATTGAGTGTCGCAAATTGTCTTGGATAGGGAAAGTTTTTAATGCGTTCTACTTTTCCTTGGAGCGTGAAAAATTCTACCATCATTTGTTCCATTTCTAAAAATGAAAACTCCCAAATATGACCGCTTTCTTTGAGCGATCGCAATTGTTTGGATTGCAAATTGATACACGCCGTTTGTTTGTTCTTTTTGCTTAAAATGTATTGTTTTTCTTCTTCTGTGACATAGCCTTCCAATTCGTCAGAGAGTGAATATGCGCGTTCATGAATGTGGATTTTTTTCATGTATTCACGATCCGATTTGTTCCTGCCAGAAAGTTCCCAAGGCTTAGGTGCGCGCAAGGCATGTCGTAAGGAAGTCATCCACGCCACATGACGCATAATCAACTGTTTTCTGATGGTAAATAATTCTTTGTCAGAATACTTTTTTGTGGCACGTTCATTCGTAATAAAATCATTTACCATAATGGCAAACGAACGCGATGCATTAACGATGCCTCCCCAAATTTTTCGTGCTTCCCACAAACGTCCGTACGAGGCATTATTTTTAAAGGAAATGATAAACGCCAGAGCTGTACCTACCAATCCAATAGGCAACCAAGGCAAGTGTAACCAACGCCATCGTAACACAGTATATAATAACACAGGAATAAGCGATAGAATGATAAAAATCAAAATATAACGCCGCGTCCATCCGAGCATTTCCCTGACGGAGTAGTTTCTTTTTGTTTGCATGTTGTTAGGTGTATGAGTTTATATTTAAGACTTTAGAAGAAACTAATTGATGTTGGCTTCTTCGGCATTTTTAAATTGTTGATACAATGCAGGATAATGATTTTTGAAGGTTTCTTTGATAAAATCTAGCGGCACATCGGCAAAATCACCGTAATCTTCCAAGTATTCCATAAATTTTGAATTGTCTCGGTTGTATTCTTGAAGAATCGCGCTTTGAGTTCCGTCAAAATCTAAAGGTGCTACATTGTACATGTCGCATAATTCTTTATTAAATACAGGCGAACATTTGACCCAACTGCCATTGCTAAACACTTCCACCAAACCATGCGGTGCAATTTCATGCGAACCTAGTTTTTGTTCCAAGCGCTCTACTGCGATATGATTGGAAACTTTCGCCAAGCGTAAACGTGCAGGAATGCCTAACGCACGTAATCCTGTAATGTATAAAATGGATTTGTCAATACAATGCGCTTGCGATTTGTTGAAAATAGTACTGGCTTTGAAATGATGGGCAGTCAATCCAATTTTATAAGGATTGTAGCGCCAATGATCGCGCACATGTGTATATAATTGTGTAATTTTTTCTTGATTAGAAAGGTGTTGGAAGTCTGAAATCAATTGTTGAATTTCAGGACTTTCGTAATCAAAATAAAAAGTAGATTGTAAATACTGTTCCATAGTTCACAAGATACGTATTTTGGATTTACGATTTATGATTTACGATTTTAGATTGGTAATACATAACGTCTGTTCGAGTGTTTTTATGCAGTGAAGCGACATAAAAATGTATCGAGAACAGCTATGAAGTCAGAGTACTTCTCGATACATTTTTTTCGTTCCTCAAAAAACACTCGAAGTGACGTTTATTTTAATGTAACAATTTGATGATTTGAAAATTTACCAATGGCGATTTTGCTTCTATAACAACTATTGTAATAATTTACACTTTCAGATTTCTAAACCAAAAATCAAAACTTTTCTGTAAAATCGCTTGCTTTTGTCATAGAAATCGAAGTGATGGCTTTTTTAATGTGGCAATTTGATAATTTGAAAATGTGTCAATGGTCATTTCAAAGACTAATCCTACTTTGATTTTGACAGATTGCCACGACTCCGTCTCGCAATGACGAATCAAAAATTTTATTAAAATCCCTTGCTTTTGTCATAGAAATCGAAGTGATGTTTTTTTTAATGTATCAATTTGATAATTTGAAAATGTACTAATGCTTATTTCAAAGAGGAATCCTACTTTGATTTTGACAGATTGCCACGACTCCGTCTCGCAATGACGAATCAAAAATTTTATCAAAATCCCTAGCTTTTGTTATAGAAATCGAAGTGACGATTTGGTATCATACATTTATTGAGGAGAAAACGACGCAGCAATCTGTTCTAGTAAAGCACATCATTTCCTTTGAAACTCATTAACACATTTTCAAATTATCAAATCATCAAATCAGAAAGCTTCAATCAATTCATCAGGATTCGGTCTATTAGTATAATCGGCTTTCGCTTCCGCATAGCGAATGATGCCATCCGTATCAATCAAATAACGCGCTGGCATTGGTAAAGTCCAACTGTCTTCGCCATTATACTTTGGCAAACTAATTTGAAATTGATCATTGTATAAAGATTTTAGCGGATCAACCATTTCCCAACGCAATCCAAACTTTGCTGCGACTTGATTTCCTTCATCAGATAATACACCAAAAGGCAAACGTTGACGCTCCACGATTTGTGCATTATATTTCGCGATTTGCGGCGAAATGCTCACTAATGTCGCATTGTTTTCTTCAAACTGATCCAAGTGGCGTTTTAAATTGCTCAAATCTAAATTGCAATACGGACACCACACACCGCGATAAAAGGTAACGATTATTGGTCCTTTTTTCAATACATCTTTGCTACTCACCAAATTTCCTTCTTGATTGTGTAAAGTAAATTCAGGTGCTTTTTCACCTGCTTTTAGAATGTTATCTTCAATTCCTGTTTCTTGCAGTGCTTTGGTGGCACTGTGCATAATGTTGATGGCTTCTGCGGATAATCCGCCTTCTATTTTTTTCTTTAAATTTAAAAGTCTTTCTTCAAAAGTCATGGCTTAGGCGTTTAAAATGTGTTTGGTAACATGTGCGTCAAATCGTGTAAAATCGTCTTCAATCGTTGGGTTTTTCATCACGTCATACGAAGCAAATGTTGGCAAGGCTTCCATGCCGAAAAACTTAAAGTTTAAATGTGTTGGTAGGAATAAATCGTCTACACTTTTCCCTGCAAAAAACACTTGACTCGGATCATTAAATGCAATTTTTGGTGCGTTGAATGTCAAGGATAGCATGTATTTCTTTCCTGTCAAGGTTCCGCCAGTTCCGTATTGTTTGGTAGCATCTTGTCGTGAGCGACCGTCGCCAGTACACAACCTGCCATCCATTCCGAAACTATACACATAATCTTGATATTTCTTAAAACTCCACGGTGTTGCCATCCAGTTTGTGGGCATTTGTATGATGATAATATCTGCCCATTGGTGTTTTTCAATTTCTTCGTCGATCTGATAATCGTCTTTCATGGTCGTGGTTTTGATGGCGAATTCTTCTTCAGGGAGTAAATTTTTGAGTCGCTCCACAAAACTTTTGTTCAACGTTCCTTTAGAGAATTCGTATTCCTCGTGACTATTAATGATGAATATATTTTTCATGATTGTTTTTTAATAAGTTTTAAAAGTTTCACAAAGATACTTTTAATAGTTTATTTTAGAGACTATTAATCATTTTTTGCGTAAATTTGTGGTTACAAAAAGGTAACTATGGCACGAAAAATTATTGACAATCCGAATCATTGCAGTTTGGTACATGCAATGAATATTATAGGAGGAAAGTGGAAACCGATCATTATTTATCTACTGGCAAATGGCAGTTTGCGTTTTGGGAAGTTGTTGATTTTCATCCCGAATATTTCCAAAAAAGTCCTCACAGAACAACTCCGCGAGTTAGAAGAAGATGGTGTCATTATTCGTGAACGTTTTGCGGAAACACCGCCGCGTGTGGAATATTCTTTGTCAGAGACAGGCAAAGCGTTGTTGCCAATTCTGCGTCAGCTTAGCGAGTGGACTGTTGAAAGTTTTGATGAGGTGGAGTTTGAAGCTTGTAGGATTGTGAGTTTGTAGTTTCTCCTAAAAACTCTGATGCACACTAAACTGCAATTGCCCTTTTTGCCAATTCGTCGTCGTTTGTTCCATCCAGCCGAGTTGCACTCTAAGTTTATTATTGATCGCATATCCCAATCCTAAATACGTACGATTACGATCGAAAAATTGGACACTTCTCCCATCTCCAATGTCGCGCTGACCATTGATGAAAATTTCATTGTAGAACGAAAAATAGTAGGTGTTTTTGACTAGTTTGGTATTATTGAAAGGAATATTTACAAACAAATTGTAACGGTAGCGGGTTCTAAAATCTTGATTCTCTACCCAACGTTGCTCGTAACGAAAACGATGTGTTAATAACAATCGTTTCAAAATGGTATTCGAAAATAAGGCTTCTTGATAAATACGACTTTCCGAGACAGGATTGTCAATGTCATTTCCAAATTGTCCTGTCGTAATATTGGCATATCCAAACGTAAACATCACGCCTGCATCTTTCGGTCTGTACGTCACGCCCGAACGCAATAACAACTGCTCCCGATCGCCCAATCCGCGCCAATCACGGTATTGAAAATCCCCTTGAAATCCCCAGCGCGATTCTTTCAGTTTTACATTATAAAAATACATATACCAAGCACCGAGTTGATCTTCGTCTGGACCTTGTGCATACGTTGTTCCAAAAAAGGTAAAGAAAATTGTGAGCAATAAAAGTATCTTTTTCATAATGTGTTCGTCAGTTTGTAAGTGTGGGATCAAAAATAAGTAAATCGGACAGTATATAAAGGATTGTAGGTATAAATTTCATGTTGCTTGTTTTCTAGATATGGTTTGTTAAATAGGAAGTTTATGATTATATATTTCTTGAGAAATATCAAAGAAGTAGTGCACTATATTTTCAATTATCAATGATTAAACTAGGTTTTCATCCTTCCAATTATAAGGACTCAAATCCATTTTTTCATATTTAAATTCATCATTGTCTAAAAGTTTCAAATAACTTTCTAGGTCATTAATACTTTTGCCATCTGCACTTATTCCCATATTCTCTGGCATATTTTCTCTATCATCATTAAAACTATTCCAATGACTTTTAATCCGATCTGAGATTTTTTTCATAGCTTTTTTCTTTGAAACTTTTAAGAATAAAAATTGAAATAAAAAAACTAGAAATACAAAAAATAAAGTTAATAGAATTGCTAATAAAATTGAAATTATTATTGAAATTATTATAATTACTATCCCTTTGAGACCATAAACTAGAAAGTCTAATGAAAAGCCGTTTCTAAATTTGTCCAAAACGAATAAACTTAAAATTGTGAGAGAAATATAAAATAGAGTTTTGGATATCTTATGTAAGCGCTTTTTGAATTTTACATGATGCTTAAACATGTTGTCAACTCCAGTTATGTGTTTCTCAACTGAGGCATAATATATTTTCTTAGTTTTTAGAGGAATATCAGATCTTACAATAATAAGATATTCTGATATTGGACCAATTATGAATAAATTGTAGTCTTTCAAAAGAGAACTAATAATTTTTTTGGAAGTTTTATAATTTGAGTCTAATTCTCCTTCTCCGATATTAGAGTAATATTCCATTAGCGAGTTAAGCTTTTTTTGGCGAATAGAATTTGAAAATTTGATTACTCTTTTTCCAAAAAGTAACATTGGATATTTGATTGATAATGTGCAAAGTATGACATAGTTTTGCCATCCTTCAGGTATTTTCCAAGGAATTAAGGAGAAAAACTTATTTACAATAAAGTCCCAAGGAGTAATAATCAAATTAGCTAGTCTACCAAATAACTTTATAATTCGTTCCATCATTTCACCAAGATTCTCTAAAAAAACCAAAAGATCATTGACGGATTCAATTTTAGAAAGAGTAGATAAGATTGTCAAAACAGTTAATATGTTTCCAATCTTACCAATTGTTTTCCAAAACTTCTTTTTCATCTTTTATAATAATGGTATTAGAATCTTGAAATTCAGCTAATTTCACATATAAAAATAACCTTGTAGCACATAAGATTTTTCATTCAAATTAGCTAACGAAAGCTCTAATGTAATAATATTTTTACAAGAATATTAGTTTTTATATTATCAATTATTAACATTACGAGTTCTGAAGTATCAATTAAAAGTAGTAGTAAATAGTTGCGAGCTAATATAACAAAGTGCTATTTTTTAGCTTTATCCGAAACCCCATCCATCAACATCAATGCAAAACCATACTCACGAAGCATCGTAATAATCGGAATGCTCGTTTTTCCTTTCTCGGTAATGTGATACAGCACTTTTACAGGCACTTCTGGAATGATTTCTTTTCGGATAAAATCATCTGCCACAAGCTCTTTCAAGGTTTTACTCAACATTCTATCGGAGATATGCGCAATACTTTTCTTGAATTCGGAAAAGCGCCATGGTTTGTCTTTTACACGCCAGAGAATGGGCATTTTGTACGTGCCGCCAATCTTGTCAAAAACATATTCCACAGGCGTGTAATAGCGTTTGTTATCTTTTAAAAAATCAGGCATACTTACATCAATGTTAGTTACTAACAAATATACGTATTTGTCATATCGAAACGAATACGAAATACCTTTGAAGAAAATTAAAACAAAAGTTATGAAACTCACATTTATCGGAATCGGAAATGTAGGTTTTGCATTAGCGAACAATCTACAGAAAAAAGGACATGATATTATTGTAGCAAACAACAATCCAGCGTCAGAAAGCGTACAAAAAGCTTTGCAACAAAATTCAAATTTTGAAGTACAGCCGCTTCAAGCCGCAGTGGATGCTGCTGAAATTGTGTTTCTAGCGACACCTTTTATGGCGAATGAATCCATCTTAAAAAGCATAGATTTCAACGATAAAATCTTGATCGATTGTACAAATCCAGTTGGAAAAGGAATCTCTCATGGATTGCAAAGTACCATTTCAGGAGCGGAAAAAGTACAAGAATGGGCAGGAAATGCAGAGGTAATCAAAGCCTTTACAATTTATGGTTTTGAGAATTTTCAAGATGCTACTTTTGCTAATTACAATGTAAAACCTGTAATGTTAGTCGCAGGAAATTCGAGTCAAGCTAAACATGCTTTTGAACCTTTAGTGGAAGATGTAGGTTATCAAATGAAAGATACAGGCGCTTTAGATCAAGCGTTGCATTTAGAACATATGACGTTGCTTTGGGTGAAAATGGTTCGTAGAGATGGACATCATCCAAATTTTGTGTGGGCGTATTTAGAGAAATAGACATTCATTAGATATGCTAAAAATTCTGTAAACCTGAGTTCAATTAATAAAAATCATTTCATCACTCTTAATAATTCAATAAACAATAGATTGTCAGTTCGAGCGCAGTCGAGAACAGCTAAGAATTTATAATTTTAAAGGAATCTCGACTGCGCTCGATTTGACATTAATGTAAATTTTAAATCGAATTCAGGTTATAAGATCAATGGTGTATCCTATTTCCTCAGTTACTATTGCGATGTCAAGGTCTTTTTATCCGCAAAAAAATAAATAGTTTCATCCTGTCTTTTCAGCGTGTGGTACACATCAAAACCGACATGCTTATAAAAACGAAGCAAGCGAATGTCAGACGTTTCAAAAAGTATGGGCAAATTCCGTTGATTGGAAAGCTTAAAAAGCATTTTATTAATTTCGTTTAAACCTTCCAAACTGCCATAGCCTTCTTCTTGCGCAATAAACCAAACATACATATAATTTGCTATGTTTAGTTTGTGGGTTTTGACTTCTTTTTCGTTCTGTAGTACCTTTTTCATATTTGCTAGTGGAATGCCTTTTATAACTTTCAAATACCTACAGAAATCACGAAAATTCTTTTTCAATTTTTGCTGTTCATAAAACAGTAAAATCGTTTTTTTATTTTCTGCGATGTAGACACCATCATTCCGTAAAGCTACCTGAAAGCAATAATTTACAGCGTTAAAAACATGTTGCGGAAAGCTCTTTTTATTTTTGTTGAATAATAACGCCATTCTTGGATTGTTCAAGAAACGATTGCTGATGAGTTTTATGTAATGCAATTGTTCCGCTTTAGACAGTTGTTGTTTGTTTTCCATTGTTTTTTAAGAGATGAAAGTGTGATAGATACGCTTGAAAAATATTGCTTTCATGGCGATATGGTAAGTTGTATTTGCTCGCCAATTGCTTGATGATCGGTGTGATATTCGGATAGTGAATGTGTGAAACTTTTGGAAACAAATGATGCGCTACATGATGATTGAAACCGCCAAATATCCAAGTCATCAATTGACTATCAGTAGCAAAATCAGTAGTCGTGATGAGTTGGTGATGCGACCATGAATAGGGCATTTTTCCATCCTCATTCGGAGTCACAAAAACAGAATGTTCTGAAACATGTGACGGCACTAATGCGATCGTCAAAAAGTAACTTCCAGCAGCGTGTAAGATAAAATGTCCAACCAACACTTGCACAATCGTCAGAGATGATAAAAGTATCGGAAGCAGGATGAAAATTGTGATATACATTCCTTTAAATATTATAAGTTTTGCATATTCTTTAGCAGGTATCTTTTTGAGAAATGAATTCTTGGCAAAAAAGTCGGTAAAATCTCGAATGTAAATCCAGTTGATGGTATAAAAACTATACAAAAACGGCACATAGAGATGCTGAAATTTATGATACGATCTGTGTGCAGCTTCGGGTAAGATTTTCACGATATCAGTCTGAGTAATATCTGGATCTTTTCCCAAAGTGTTTGGAAAGGTATGATGTCCAAATTGATGTCGTTTTTTCCATGTGTATGAGTTGGCGCCAATGAAATCAAGTTGCATTTTAAAATACGAATTAATCCGTTTGTTGGAATGTGCCACACCGTGAATCGCGTCATGCCCTACGTTGATTGCCAGAATGATTCCTAAAATTCCAAGTATACCAAAAAGTAGAAAAACCAACGGACTTTCCTTTGTGTAAAATATCAATACATACGTTGCAATCAACAACGCTTTTAGCATCAGATATTTTACTACAAGTCGTGCATTTCCATATTTAGAAACTGCATTCGCGTCAAAATACTTTTGTACTGCTTGGCAGAGTTCTTTGTAGAAGAAATCGGGCTCTTTTGGAAATGTGATTTTTGTGTTCATACCATGATTTTTTGAAACACCATATCGTACGATTCCAACGTATGACGTACATCTTCTTCCGTATGCAAACAAGTTGGCGTAAGCCTGAAAATCACAGTTCCTTTCGGGACAACCGGATAAATAATCACAGAACAAAACACACCAAAATCCTGCACGAGTTCTGTTTGTAGCTGGAAAACTTCTTCCATTTTTATGTTAAAATATACAGGCGTAATGTGACTGTCCACATGCGCTGAGAGCAAATTTCGTTCTTGTAATCCTTGTTGTAGTTGGTTTGTGATGGCGAATAGTTTCTTTCTGCGATTATTTGCTTTAGCAATAATTTTGAGACGTTCGTTCAAACCATAAACAATCGGCATTGGTAAAGATTTTGAAAATAGTTGTGAACGCAGATTGTACTTAAAATAATTGATCACCTCTTTTTTACCCGCGATAATCGCTCCAAAAGAAGCCATCGATTTTGTGAAAGTGGTAAAGTATAAATCTACTTTGTCTTCTAAATTATATTCGCAAATCGTTCCGTTTCCATTCGATCCCAATACGCCAAAACCATGTGCATCATCGACTAGCAATCGAAAGTTATAGTGTGTTTTCAAATCACAGATTTCTTTCAGTTTTCCACGCGCGCCCGACATGCTAAATACACCTTCTGTAATCACCAAAATACCACCTCTGGTTTGTTTTGTAAGTTTCGTTGCGATTTCTAGTTGTTTTGCTAAACTTTTAATGTCGTTGTGCTTGTAAATTAACCTTTCTCCGCGATGCAATCGGATGCCGTCAATCGTACAGGCGTGACATTGTTCATCTGAAATTACTACATCATTTGATGACAATAAAGCATCGACTACAGAAACCATTCCCTGATAGCCGAAATTGAGCAGCAAGGCTTTTTCCATATTGACAAAATTGGCGATGTTTTCTTCAAATTCATCATGTAAAAAGGTGTCGCCCGTCATCATTCGTGAACCCATCGGGTAGGTAATTCCCCATTTTTTCTGAGCAAACGCATCTATTTCGTCTATTTCTTTTGAACCTGCTAATCCCAAATAGTTATTATAACTCCAACAGATCAAATCTTTGTCTTTAAAGGAAATATGGTTTGAAATTTTTCCTTTGAGTTTTGGAAATGCAAATTTGCCTTCAATCATATTTTGCAATGCTCCAATCGGTCCGTTATGGCATTGTATTCTCTCAAAAATATCCATAGTACTGAGTTTTTAATGTAACAATCTAAAAGTACTTGGATCGTTTTTAGCGAGTGTCTCGAATTCTCATTTAGCGATAAAATGGGACATGTTTTAAGATTTCGGACATGTATATTGATACGAATTTCAATAATTAATTTAATGTGAGTTCGACATAAGAAATAATCAAATCACTCTTAATTTGCTGAGGAACTGATATTTGTCAGTTGTTGACTATTATATATTTAATTGAAATGATTGTATCTAACTCACATTAATTTAACATACATTAATTCTCTGGCAGTTGTTCTACAATTTGATAGGTACTAAAATTCAAGAAATTTCCTGGATGCGCTAGTACATTTTGCAAAATAAACGGTGTATCAGGATTGGTGCCAGAATATTGTGTTTGTCCATTCATATCAAGATCATCATTGCTATACCCATTTACGACATACGTTGGGAAATTTAAGAAGTTTCCAGCATCATTCAATACCAAAGAGAGAATGCTTGGTGCATCTGGATCGGTTCCAGAGTACTGAATAAGTGTATCTCCATTGGCATTTCCTGCCCACAGTTCCGCTACATCCAGAGGCGAATCAGGCGTTGTTTGTGCGTTGGTTCCAAAAGTTGGTGTTGACGGATTGGAGAAATCTACGGAAGTGGACGTATAATCGATGGTGAGTGTATTTGCCGACATGACACCCAAGTGATTGCGGTGTTTTACTACGACAAAATAATCTCCAAGAGGCGCATTCATTAACAATTCGCCATCGCCATCCACATCTACAATATCGCCGTCGCGTTGCAACAATGCTGATTGTCCAGTAATGACAGCAGTATTGTCGGTGGCATCGCGTAATTCTACCCAAACCCAATCCACAATGGCATCTGCTCCTGTAGTCGTAAACACAGAAGCTTCACAGGTTAACATATCTGCGTATGGACTTGTGGTTGGAATTAATCCTGCTGCACGTAAATCATCACGCATTAAATCTTCATTAGCTCCAGGATTTAGGTTGATATATGCGCCTTGTAAATATGCTTTTGGCGAAAGTAATACTGGGCAATTTCCTTGTCCACCATCATCAAAGGTCCAATTAAAGTTTGTTGCAATAGCTGCAAGTGCTTCCGTTCCATAACAATAGGTAGAATTTCCACCACTAAAATAAACATCGTTTTGTAGCGGCAATTGACTCCAAGCGATGAGTAAAGCATCATAATTTTCAATAGATAATCCGCCGCCTTGAAACATAAAAAACATGTCTGAAACCATGGAAACATTCCATTGACTAATGTCTTGATCAAACGTAGCATTTTGAAACATACCGCGCATGCTGACTACGTTACTTACATTCCATCCACCAATATCTTGATCAAAGAAGCCATTGAATTTAAACATTTCAAGCATAGAAGTTACACTGCTTACATTCCATCCGCTAATATCTTGATTGAATGGACAGCCAAAAAATAGTTGCCCCATGTTATTTATCGTACTCGTATCCCACATAGAAATGTCTTGATCAAAAGGAGTCGCTCTAAACATGCTTTGTATATTTTGCACACCATTCATATTCCAATTGCTTAACGGTTGATTAAACGGTGATCCAAAAAACATACTACTCATGTCTATTGCACTGCTAAGATTCCAATTGTTTAAGGATTGGTTGAAACTTGATGCTGTAAACATACCGCGAAATCTGGTTACATTACTTACATTCCAATTATTTATAGTATTGGAAGTAAAAGAAGTACAACCTGAAAAGGCAAACCCCATGTCAAAAACGTTTGATAAGTTTGGCGTATCTACACTATTGTCAACTAGATTGATACAACCTGAAAAGGCGCTGTCAAAGTTTTGCCAAGGAATAGTTCCCCATTGTTCTACCGAAAGTATTTTTTGACTGTCGCCGCCTCCGTTGAAAAGTATCGCCGGAAATGTTCCACGAATGGCAATTGTGTATGTTCCCGCGGAAGCGTAGGTATGTGTACTATCGCCTGTGACACCGATGTCATCAAACGTTCCGTCGTTATCCCAATCGACATCGTAATTATACGTCAATCCACTTCGTGTTGGGATAGTAATTTCGGTACTGTTTGAAGTGCCAGGATTATCCGTTTTCCAAGTTGTTACAAAATAGGAGACGATAACAGTATTTTGTTGTTCATACGCACCAATATCTACTAAAGTTTCTACAATTCTAGGTTGTTCTGTGATGTCTGTAGCCAAGGTTGTAAACGTATTGTTTCCTGCTTGATGCAAAACACTGCTATACAAACCTACTAAACCATCATCTGCAGTTCGTAGGATATTGTCAGGACCATCAATATCTGTACTATTTGCAAACGGATCTGTTGTAAGATGCGTAAATCCTGCAGGAGAACCATATTCTGTTGGATTTTGACTCGTGTAATTATTGGAGCCTTGCACAGTACCACCGCTTGTAAATGAAAAGTCAAATGGCTGTCCAAACGTAACGGAGTTATTGAATGTTGGTATGGAAGATAGATTTGTAATTGCATGTGGATTAGAACTGTCTGTACTGATGTTATTATAAAAAGTAGCATTGTTGTACGTAGGCGTCGTATTAAGATGAGAAATGGCACTTGCAGTGGAACCTGTATTGTTTGCTACGAGGATATTTTGAAATATTGGACTAGAAAAAAATATAGACATTGCACCTCCGTCAGAAGTTGCCATATTGTTTATCAGTACAATGTTATTGGCAGTTATGTTTGAACTTTGATTAAAAATACCACCGCCATTGATGGCTTGATTGTTTTGAATGATTAAGTTCTCATACATGGTTTCAGTACTTACGTTCACGATTCCTGCACCTGAAAAAATTCCTACAATTACTCCTTCAGATGTAATTCCAATGGATGTGGTTCCACCAACGCCATTTTCCACCGTAAAACCATCTAAAATTGTTGTATCGGCATCTCTAAAAGAGGAAACAACATGGTATGTGTTATCGCTCGTATCTCCTTGTACGCCGATATCGCCTGATAAAATAGTTGGGTTGTTTATAAAATCGCGTTCGGAAAGTGTGGTTTCTGTTCCTGCAAAACCTCCGTACATTTTGGTGCCATCTACTAGATGAAAGGTGAAGTCTCTATCGGTTAATGTTCCTATCGTAACGTCTCTAGGATGTGCTGAAGGATAATAAGTTCCTTGTGCGACCCAAATTTCAGGGACATTACAAGCATTTGCTACTTCAATAGCATCTTGTAACGACGTAAATGCATCTGTCCAACTTTCGCCTGTATTCGCTCCCGTAGCATTAGTATTTACATAGATGCGAGCACCAGAATAACACTCTAACGTTAGTGTAATTGCCGTAGCTCCATACGCTAAATTCCACTGTTGTCCTATTGAAAGTTGCGGAAGATTTACATTTTCAAAGGTGCCTGAGATACTTCCTGCACTGATAAGCGTAAACGAATCACCTGTATCAGGAGTTACGCCTAATGGAAGATTTACATTGAGTGTTCCATCGATTACCGCAGCTCCTGCCACATTGATTTGATCATGTGCAAAACCTGTAGACGTTCCTCTGATATCTAGTGCAATCGTAGTAAATGTATTTGTGTTAAGATTGTTGTTGAAATTATACGTTACATACAGATTTGTGGCTGTTCCTGGGGCAATTGTTCCACTGTGTGTAGAATTGCCTGAGTGTGTTCCTACGCCGCTTACAGTTCCGTCAAAATCAAAATTGATTGGTGAAGTCTCTGTAATTATAGCTTCATTGGAAAGAAATCCTAGATTAGTATACGTTGCTGTATTGATAAAGTTTCCAGCTCCAGTAATGCGTATATTTCCATCAATTTCATTCGTGAAAAATCCTGAGTTTGTAAACTGAGACGTAATGTTTACTTCTGCATTGGCTTGATTTCCAAAATTGCTATTTTGATTGATGATTCCGTTTACATTCAATCGTCCAAAATTTTCAATCGTACCATTGTTTGTGAGCGTTCCATCGACTGTTAAACCAAAACTTGGATTGCTATTATCATTTTGAACACTGAGATTTGCAGTTCCTGAATTTGTAAAGTTGACACCATTTCCAAACGAAGCAGCTCCATAAATATTAATATTGTTATTGTTGTTAAAAGTGGTAGTTCCTGTGACTTGAAATGTAGCACCTGCATTTTGTGTCATAGGTATATTGTTGGTAATTGTTGCCGTATTTGCTGTGAATGTAGCTCCGTCATTAAATGTCATTGAACCTACAGTATTCTCTAATGAGCTACCAGTATTAATGTTTAATTGACTTCCTGCATAATTTGTCCAGTTACCTGAATTCTTCAATGGTGCATTATTTGAAAATGACATCGAACCATAATTATGTATCGTCCCTTTAATACTGACTGAGGTAGAACTGTTTTGGGTGTTATTATTTACCCAAGTACCGTAGTTCGTAAAAACCATTTGCTCTCCGCCGGCGACACCACCACTAAAAATACTACCTTGGTTGTTTATAAATCCTGTTACGTTGTTTATAACTCTAACATTGGGACCATTATTAGTAATTCTACTGCTGAAGCCATTAGGGAGGTTTATAGTTGCATTATTGATTACTAAACCGCTATTGGCAAGGATTAAATCATCTGCATCTAGTGTTCCGTTGTTGGTAAAGCTTCCGCTGGAATTATTAAAAATTCTTGAATTCGTAAAGGTCATGGTAGTATTCGTACCTATAATCCAATGTCCGTTAATGAAATGGTCTAATAAACCTGAAGACGGATCGACCCAGAAGGCTCCTGAAGCAAACGTAAGTGTTGCTCCTGAATTTATCCCAAGTGCTTGATCTATCGTGACAGTTCCTCCATTTCCAGTCACAATAGCGTCAGCAGCAATCGTAGTTCCAGGATACGACGGACTCCAATTGGCGGCGTTGGTCCAGTTTCCAGAACCATTATACGTATATGTTGTTTGAGCGTTTACTGTGTATACAACAATGCACAAAAGGAAGGCGAGTAACTTTGTCTTCATCATATTGAAATTTTAGGTCACCCAAATTCAACTATCAGAATCTTAGGTGATTTAGGGGAATAATGCTTTACACTGCAAAGTATTCAATATGTATTTGGCAATCAATGCGTAGGAAGTGCAAAAAATACGTAGGCCTACGTAGATGGTTAGACTCGCTGTCGCTTTTAGAATTTAGATCGCTTCGCTGTTAGATTGTTGGACACGCTTTGCATTGGTATCGGCTTTCGCCTTTTGGTATTTTGGTCACGCTTCGCTTTGGTATTTTAGTAGGTGAGTGTTTTGGGTTTATTTTTTTCTTAAATCTAACTTTTGTTAAAATCCTCGTACAATTCTTCTTTCCAATTGTTCAAGAATTCATAAAAATGATAAAAGCGCTTTCCGAAATCAGTTTTAAAATTTTTCTCCTCAATAGTCTTTCCACTACTCACATAAAACCCAAGCGTTTTTTCGTAATGATTGAATAAAATCTCTTGTCTTTGCGCATGTTCTATGATAAGGTCATCAAGGTAAACATACCCAAAATCAGGTGATTCCAGTTGGGATAATTCATCAAGAAAAGTAATTATTTCTGCTGGAATTTCTTTAGTTGTATATTCATAGGTGAAATCACCGTACTTATTTCCTTTTTTAAGGGCAGATAAATACACTTCTATTTCGTATGATTTTGTTACAAAAATTTTAAGATCAAGTGATCTTTCATTTAATAATCCATCAGCATGTAAAAATACCATGAGATGCTTCTCATTTATTTTTAAATTTCCAGATGCGTCAATTTTAGGATGATCTTCAATGCTCATAATTCTATTTGGTAATTTCTTAAATATTTGGATTCCTGCCTCCGTAGGAATGACAAAATTAACAACAGCAAAACAACTAAATAAAAATGTTGAATGCTAAATTTTTGAATTTTAAATCGAAGCCAACTCACAATGGAGCGTTCACATTGAGCTCGCCGAAATGCAGCGATCAACCGACAACAAGTGAAGCGAAATGTAAAATGCAAAACTCAAAATATTAAATGCAAAAATATCTACCAACACCTAAAACCCAACACCCAACTCACAACGAAAGTACCAACTCCAAATGCCGCTGCACCCAAATAGTCAATGCATTAGAACTTGAAGGAATGTCTAGTTTTGATAAGATATTAGCACGGTGTTTTTGAACGGTTCGCACAGAAATTAATAATGATTCTGAGATTTCAGCAGAGTTTTTTCCTTGGGCAATCAATCTAATGATGGTGCGCTCGGAAGGTGATAGGTATTTTAGTTTTTTGAGTTCGGGAGAGATTTGGGTATCAAAAATTGTATTGAACGTGGCGCTAAAATAGGTTTTGCCATTTTGAACCGCATCAATGCATTTTTTGATTTCTTCAAACGGTTCATCTTTTAATAAATAACCCGAAATGTTGAGGTTTTTGGCTTTGTAAATGAAACGCGCTTCCTTGTGTGATGTGAGTAAAATAAATTTTGTTTTTATAGCTTGTTCTTTACACTTTTTGATCACTTCAAAACCGTTTAAAAGTGCCATTTCAATATCTAAAATGGCAATATCTGCTTTATGTTTTGTGATACAATCCAACGCTTCTACGCCATTTTTTGCTGTGGCGAGAACTTCGTAATTGTGCGCCAACAATTCTTCGTATAAGCCTTTTAAAAGCATCGGATGATCGTCCGCAATGATGAGTTTAGTTGCCATATTGTATTGGAATTATAGTGGTTATGGTCGTGCCTTTTCCGAGTTCGCTGTCAATTTGCAAGCTGCCTTTCATAATTTTGATGCGTTCTGTAATAGTCTTTAAGCCCAAACTGTTTTGTTTTTTCTGTTCCGAAACGTCAAATCCTCTTCCGTTGTCTTTGATGGTGGTGATGATTTCTTGTTGTTGTTTTTCTATAGAAATTGCAATGGCTTTGGCGTTTGCATGCTTTAACACATTCGTGATGCATTCCTGGATAAATCTATAAAAATTTAGCGTGGCATCTTCATCAAAATAGGTGTCAATTTCGTCAATTTCTTCCGAAAAGAAAAGTGCGTGTTCTTCATCCAAATCGAGAATGAGTTGCTTGATGCTTTCCGTCAATCCGAGTTGTTTCAATAGTGGTGGATACAAATTTCTAGAGATTGCTCTTACTTCTTCTAAGGTATTGTGCGTGAGTTCGGTAATTTCAGTTTGCTGCGAATTTTGTGCTTTCTTTTTAATTAATGTTAATTGCTGATTGATACTGTCATGCAATTCCTTAGCAATACGTTTTCGTTCATTTTCTTGCGATTGAATCAAACCGTAAGCAAACTGTTCTTGCAACTTTTTTCGTGTCTGTAATTGTTTGAGTCGCCATACTAAAAATCCGACGACAGTCAAAATCAACAACAATAGAAACCACCACGTTTTGTAAAAAAAGTTTTGACTCACAATTTGAATGGCAAGCGGATTGGCAATTTTACTTCCCGAATAATCAAAAGCTTCAATTTCTAGTAAATAATTGCCACTTGCCAAGTTTGGAAATTGCAAACTGTTCTGATTTCGCAACTCAATCCAATCACTTTGATTCAAGCGATAAGCGTAGGTAGCGTTTGTGTTGACGGCATTTGTATGTTTCAATCCAAAATCGAGTTCCAAAGCGCTATTTTCAGCAGGCAATACAATGGTGTTGTTGCTGTTGAATTGTGTTCTGTCAAATTGATTTTCGAAAGCTTTGGTATGTGTATTGTACTTTCTAACTTTCAATAAAGTGAGCGATGCCGAATCTTTTGTAATGTTTAATTCTTTAGGATTGAAATAGTTGAGTCCAGCAATGCTTCCCGTGAAAATTCCGTCGTTTGTTTTGAGCGAACTGTAACGATTGCCTTCGTGATGACTGAATCCGTCTTTTTCAGAAAAACGCGTTTTGCTTCCCGTTTTAGGATCGAACAACACAACACCATTGAAGGTATTAATCCACCAATTGGAATCTTCAAAAGTGATGGTGGCAATGCCCGATTTCAAATCGTCTTCATACACAGTTTTACAGCTTTTTTTGTCAGCATCAAACACTACAATAGTGCCTGATCGTGAGCCTGCCAAAAAGCCTATATCTTCATGATAGTCTAGCATTAAAATAAATGGATCTTCCAGTTGTTCTTTGCCGTAAAAAGCATGTTCTTTTGTGATAAGATGATAAGTCAATAAACCTTTGTCGGTCCCGGCAACGACTAAATTATCTTTAATTTCCAAGTCGAAAATATACAGCGAATCAGTTTTGAGTAATGGCGAATGTACTTCCGTTTTTGTGTTGAATTCCATCAAATTGTACGCATTCGTTCCATACACAATCGTACTGTCATTTGGTCGTTCCAAGCAAATAATCGGATAGTGTTTAAAGTGTGTTGTTTCACGTGTTTTGGGATTGACTTTCATAATATTCGTCCCCGAATTCGCCCAAATAATAGTATCTTCTATAAAAATATTTCGAGAGGAATAAGGCTCAAAAGATTTTCCCTTTTTTGTAACGATATACGGTCTTACTTCGTTTGTTTCCGTATTGACAGTAAACCAACCTCTACTTTCCGTCGCAGCGAGATAATTTTTAGCATCTAGTGGAACCACGGTACGCAGACTTAGCGAATCTAAATACGTGGTGACTTTTGTATTGGGGAATTTTATATAATGCAGTTTTCCATTTGCGGCAATCCAAATATCCTTTTGCACGTTTTTAGAAATTGCTCTAATGGCAGTCATTTTATTTACTGCAAACTTGTATTTGAGTTGAAATCCGTTTGTTCCTAGCGTGTACAAACCAAGCATATTTTTATGTGCTGCTAGCGTTATATTGTTGCCTTTGGGATCGGTATATATTTTTAAATGTGTACTTAGAAGTTGCACTTTTGGCGTACTCAGGTTGATGCTTTTTTCTTGTGTATCAATGGCATACAATGTCGGATTATTTTCCACAAAAGTGTACAGCATATTATTGTCAAACATAAACTCATCCAAATAGTATTTCATAATGGGTTTGTTGTTTGCTGTTTGCAGCGAAGCATCTTCCGTATGCGAAAGTATATTGCCTTCCCAATCTATAAATTGAACCGGAAGATTGTCATCACTAATAATACAATAGTCTTTTAGCGGTATGAATTGTGTGTCATGATCCAAGGTATATATTCGCTTTGTTTCATTACGAAAACTAAACAGAGGTGTAATTTGTAAATCGTCTGAAATATGTTGCAGCGTAATGGTTTTTTCTTTTTGTGTGAGAATGTAATTGTTGTTTTGATAACGATATACGCGAGAAATTTTTGTAGCAGTGTCTTGAAATTCAATCTTTGTAAATACTGTTGTGATCGGATTGAAAAGTACCAATTTAGATTCTTTTGAAGAACGAACTAATACATAAAACTGTCCATCGTTTCGTTTGAATAATTGTGCAACTTCTATAATTGGATATCCAAAATCGGGTAGTGGAATGTTGTGAAATGATTGTCCGTTGAAGCGTTGTAATGCGAGTTTCTTTTGTTCACTAATAATGACTCTGCTATCTTGACGACTTCCGCCTAGCCATAAAAATCCGTCATTATCAAAACATAGTGTGCTGATATGATCCAAAGACAAACCATCTAGTTTGGTAAAAGTTTCTTGGAATATTTTTTTAGATTGACCAAAACTCAGACAACTATTCAAAATAGCTACAACGACTAAAATTCTAAACGGAGAAATAGCAAGAAAAGAAAATCGTAACGAGTGCATACAGAACTATTGAAAGTCTAAATATACTTTTTTTAAATGTGAAAAATTTTTCGACTTTTTATCTGTGTAGTATAATTCAATCTACTAAAGAATATGATTACTTTTTAGTGTGATGAAATTTAATCTTCCGTATTTCCTTGCGATTCATTGTACGCGCGTAAAGCTCTATCGCCGTTGCTTCGTCGATGTCCAAAAGCCCTTTGTACTTGTGCATTGGATCGCGGAAGTTTTTTTCCTCCAGATAAAATTGACCCTGGAATTTCAAAATTATAAATCACTTCATCACTCGCATCGTGTACTGATACATCATTGGCAGTGATGACGTTATATACTCTTCTGTAAGAACCTTGTAATTCTGTCACAAGATAATCGATTTGCGCTTCCATGTTGTATACAATATCAGCGCCATCTTGTCGTCCTCTAAAGCTGTGTTGAAATAAACCTTCACGTCTGTTAGCGCTTGTCCACTGTGCCAAACCAATTCCTGGGAGTCTTGGACCGGATCTTCTGTAGACTCTGTTCATAATTTGCTCAGGTGTAAAATCAGTCATTCGTCCTCGGTTATCTCTAGCGCGCATCGGATTTGATAGATCACGATTTCCTTCCACTCGGTTAGGCAAAATACCTGATTCACTGTACAAGTTTCCAACCAAACCTGCGGCACCGTTTATAGGGAAATTGTAATTATCTATCAATACGCGCATCACATATACAGAGCGCTCGTCTCTTGTGATAGCTTCCCATTGGGTCAATCGTTCAGGTTCTACGCTACTTACCAAACCTAACATGTGCTGTGCTCGATCTAATTTAGATTGCAGTGTAGCATCAAGTGCAGTATGAGGTGCATTTAGAATGGCTGAAATTGCTCCAAGGATTCTTGCTCCTGATTCTTGACCTTGCAATAAAGAAATGTCTCTATTCACTGCATTCCACATAAAGTCTAAGGCAACATTAAACGCATTCGTTCCAGATTGACGAAATACTTCTAGAATAAGTTGTTCATTGGCTACGGCGTTTTGAGTAGCTCTTGCCATGAGTGCCAATCCAAGAAAACGTGAATTTGTTGTTATGAAATCTTGTGTTTGCTGTGTTAAATCGGCTGGTGTGGTGTTTTCTATTAGCTGTGGCAATTCATCTAACAAATCATTCCATGCGGTATCAAATCCGCCTGCCATACTTCTAATAATCAGTGGATGTAAAACGCCTTCTGTAGTTCCATGATCAATGCGAATTGGTAATGGGAAACGCATGCCAATTTTCCAATTGGTCATCGTTGGTGGATTTGCTGCGGGCGGAATTGCCAATTGGTAACGGTTAAATACGAATAATCCTTTTGCCAGTTCATCAGCCGTTAATGGTGTGGTAATATTTGGCGTTGTAGATCCTGCTGATGTAAATGGTGTTGCCGTATTCCAAAGCGGTAATAATACACTACCAATATTACTAATTTTTGTTGTCGGACCAATAATTAAGAAGATATCTTGGTTTTGTGACGGCGGTCCAACCTTTGTCGATAACATAGATGAAGTCATGACGAGTTGTCCGCCCAACGTTCGAAAAGCGTCTACTGTTGCTTGTGTTTCTGCGGTATTTGGTGAACTTGTTGTTGTAGGTGTAGCAGTTGTTGTCGCTGGCGTTGCAGCTGCAGGATCGCCATCTTTTTGGATTACAGTGCTGTTGCTTTTTTGTTGGACAACATGCGTTAGTTCGTGGGCTAACAGACGTTTTCCAGAAGCTGAATTTGGATTGTATCGATTGCTGTTAAAGTAAATATTATTCCCATTGGTAAAGGCTTTGGCACCCATATCTTTGCTCATTTGAATGGCATTGCTTCCTGTGTGAATTCGGACATTGCTAAAATTTCGCCCAAAGCCAGCTTCCATTTCTGTTTTTACAGGAGTTGTCATTGGATTTCCGCTTCCTTGGGAAGTTTTCAATTTGGATTCAAACGAAGAAGATGGTGTCTGCGTAGTGTTTGAAGGTTTCAATTGTACTTCACTAATTTCTTCCTCTTTTTCCTTTTCAGTTTTTCGCTGTATGGAATTGCTAGCAGCATTATTTTTTGTGGGCAATGCATTGTTTGTGGGAGAAATAAACCTAGGCGTTTTACTTTTTGTGACGATTTTTTCCGCCATGGCATCTGCTTCTTTTTCATATTTGTCATTCGATTGACCAACGGCAAGTTTCGCTTGAATGAATAGCGATTTGTTGGTCCCTTTTCGTGCAATAAAAGAGGAAGTATTATTTTTTTTAGATGAGGTCTTTTTGGAATCTATGGTAGCTTTCATTGGAAAATCATTTTACAGTTTGCCATGATAAGACTTTAAAAATAAGAACTTTAGGTGTCTTTTTTTAGGGGGTAAACACCTTTTTTACTCGATAATCGAGATTTAAAATGTTCCGACACTTGCGTCGAAATGTTTTAATGGTTTCCGTTGGATGCTTCATGGGCTTGCCCCGAAGTAGTTGACTAATTAATCAGTCCACCTTTTCATAACAGCCCATAATGAAAAAAGCCCAACAAATTACTGTTGAGCCTTTTCAGTACTATATATGTTTTTAGGTAGTATTTTAATGTTCTTGATGAATGTATGCGTTGGCTTCTTCATCGGAATGAAATGCAGGAGTTTGGTTTTGTGCTCCAGAATCTCGGTTGATTTTATCAGTAATCGCATCTGCTTGTGCACGAACAATTTGCGAGGCATGATTCGGAATTTTTACTGATTGATCTGCTACTGGTGGTGTCACACCTTTCAATGGATTGTCCTTTCGAGGTGTTTCTAGCGTCAGCACATCCAACATGTCGGAAGCTGCCATATCACGATCTGTCAAAGGTGGAATATCAAATAGTGTTTCTATCGTTTTTAGAATGGAAGTATGATCTAAAGGTGTTTCTCCTTTCGTTCTGTAGACTGTTCCTGCTTCAATCCATGGAGAAATTAATACGCAAGGCACCCGCACTCCAAAACGATCAAATCGGAAACCATTTTTATTCTGCGTCGTGGCACTTGGTGGCATAGCGCCTTGTGGTGGCGTTACGTGGTCGTAGCAACCTCCGTGTTCATCATAGTTGATGATTAGCAACGTATCTTCCCAATAGTCAGAGGCTCTAATTGCATTGTAAATTTCCAACATATACGCTTCTCCTGCAGCTACATCATAATTTGGGTGCTGACTGTTTCCGTAGCTTCCCCAAGAAGGTTCTAAAAAGGTGTATTCAGGTAGGGTTTTATCTTTTAACATCAATTTGAAATCTCCAAAACTTCCCCAAAAACAACCTTGAGGCGTAGGATTGTCAGCTACATCTTGACAAAAACTGTAGGTGTATGGTTTTTGTAGTTTATCGGCAAAAATTCCCCACGTACGATTATGATCTGAGAGATTTTTAAAGATACTTTTCGCACTGTAGGATTTAATTTCGTCATACAAATGTCCTTCCGAAGTCGCCATGTGCATAAATGCTCTGTTTGGCAAAGTTTCCGAAGGAACAGAACAATAATAATGATCGCAAACGGCATATCCTTTGGCTAAGCCTGATAAAATAGGAAGCAACTCTGGCGTGTAGATGCCCATGATATCTTTGGGTTCTGTGCTTGGAAATTTACTCACAATTTCCAATCCCGATGTTGGTGGCGCGTGATGTGTGTACCAATGTTTGTAATCGTCATTTTGGTATGTTTTGGAATGATCGTAACTGTCTGCTGGTTTTGCATTGGTTGTACTTTTCGTTGTTGTGGTATCGTTTGCTGTTTTCTTCTTTCCATTGTAAGGTGGATCGCCAAAATATTTATTGCCAATCTTATTCTCAAAATCGCGTACAAAACCTTGATTGTGTGCAATTCCTTTCGGATACGGATGTTTCAAAGCACCAAACAACTGAAAATTAGTATTCATAAAGCCTTCTCCTGGGTCCATTTTTGGCATATAATACGCATACTTATCATTCTTATCAATTTCAAAAACTTTGTGTGCTGTTCCATGACTATCAGGATTGGTTTCATCACCTGTGAGTCCTTCGAAATCGTGTCCTAACGGTGATTTATTTCCGTGATCTTTGTATAAAAAGCCTAACATATGATCAAAAGAGCGGTTTTCAAACATCACCACAATTACATGTTTGATCTTATTTTTTAGATGATTTTTTTCGTTTTGGGTGTCTTGCATACCTAACAGTTTGAGAAGTTTAGATATTCAATTTATGGTATAATATCATTTATTCCAAATGCAACGATAAAAAGCGGAAAATTTAGATAAAAATTATAATCTAAGTTCTAAAATTATTGTAAGAATGTTTTTAAATATACCTTTTGTAAAATTTTCATACATCAATATTATTCGTTCACAACACTTTTTTTATCACTCGTAGCATTTTTTGAGACGCTCATGTTTTTATTTATAAATATTGGCATATAAGGGAAAATTTTGTGAGTTATAAAAAGTAAACCATTTTTTAGTCAAGAGACATATTTTGATACTTTTTAGTTTCAACATAAAGCTTGACAAGAACGTATGTTTATAGACATCGAAATGACCCATTATTATTTTTTGACTGTTCAAAACCTACTCAATGAATACAGCTAAGGTCTTTCTGATCAAAGAAAAAAATCAGAAAATAACAATTTTAAAAGAATTTTTAGAGTCACATTCCTATCATGTGATAGGAGTTGCGACTAGTTATCAAGAAGCGTTACTCGTATACGAAAAGTTATCGATAGATATCATCATCACAGATATGTTTATAGATGGCAAACCCGACGGAATTGCATTCATTGAAAATATATTGATTTCCAATAAAAAAATATGTCCGTTTATTTACTTAACAGGTTTTGAGAATAGACATGTATACGAACGTGCAAAACTGACCAAACCTTTTGCAATTTTACACAGTCCTTTCAATGAGTTGGAAATATTATACACGTTAGAAAATATTTCTGAGAAACTACGACAAGAATCCGCAGCTATTGTTCATGAAGATCAGGATATTGTTGCGAATAAGAAAAGTTTATTCATCAAAAAGAAGAATGCTTTGCATAAAGTATTGCTGGACCATATTGTTTATGTAGAAGTTGAAAATCGCTATTGCAATATCATTACCGAGACAGAAAAGTATGTGATTCTTATTTCATTGGGCAAAATCAAAGAGTTTTTAGATACCAATATTTTTTTGCAAATCCATCGAAAATACATTATTAACAGTCTTGCTATAGAGCAAATCATCCCCAAAGACAATCTCATTGTTTTAAAAGGGAATCACAGTGTGACTTTGGGAACGAAGTACAAAAAAATACTGAAGGACTTTGTTATTTTGAAATAATCAAGTCATTTTTTGATTCAGATGATTATTCTTAAACAATTGTAAGAATAATCATTTATGTTTTGCAACATAAAGTTACTTTTTGACGGCAATAAACTAGCAACTCACTACAAATTTCTCATTTGCCATGCTTTCCATTTTTAGTTTTACAACAGAAAATTAATCACAAGAAGAAATCCAAAAGCATTCTCTTTTTGAGTTAAGAATTGAAACTAAAAATGAACAACCAAACACCCATAACCGACCTGCTATCTGGCATAGATGCGCTTTGGAAAGTAACCAAAGGTGATCCAACGATTAAAATAGCAATATTAGATGGACCAGTCGATCTAAATCATCCAGCCTTGAAAGAAGCGAGCATTCAATCAGTAGACACTTCTAAAAGAAAGAAGATACGTTCTGTGCATGGTACTTTTGTGAGCAGTCTCATTTTTGCAAATCATCATAGCGGTATTTTAGGAATTGCCCCAGAATGTTCGGGATTGGTAAAAAGTATTTATCAAGAAGATGATAATGGCAACTTACTCAGCAGTTCTCAATCAGTGATCGAACAGGGAATTCGTGTAGCGCTCGAACACGGTGCAGATATCATTAACATTAGTGGAGGAGAACAACTAAGTAAAGGCGATCATATCATTACTTCATTAGCCAATGCATTGGAAGAGTGTGAAAAGAAAGGTGTTTTGGTGGTAGCAGCTACAGGAAATGAAGGAAATGATCAAATTCATGTACCTGCCAGTTATCCAACGGTATTGGCGGTAGGCTCCATTAAAAAAGATGGTGAAGCTTCCAATTTTAGCAACTGGACAACCACTTTTTCAGAATTGGGATTGGTGGCACCTGGCGAAAATATAATGGGTGCCATTCCAAGCGAAACATATCAAAAAGCGACCTCCAATGGAACTAGTTTTTCTACCGCTTTAGTTAGTGGCGTAGCAGGACTTTTGGCGAGTCTGCAAAAACAACAAGGCAGCAAAAAAGATCTTTTAGCTATTCGTCAAATCTTATTGAGTAGTGTAACTCCATGCACTGTAGATGAAAAAATTGATTGTGCGCCTATCATGGCAGGGCGCTTACATATTGGCAATGCGATGAAAGAGATTACCAATACTACTGCCGATTCAGATAAAGTCATTCCTAACAAAATTGAAACAGACACAGTTTCTCCAACAATATCACCAAAAACAGCGAACAGTATTGCAACAACGAACCCGCAAAATTTTTTAACTCTAAATAATACAAACATGGAAAACCAAACAGAAGTTACGCCGTTATCGGCACCCAATGAACCACAAGCAGACGCGGTTACTGCGCAAGAGGTAGTGACACCTCCACAACAAGTAATACCATCTGCTACCACACAAGCTGTCGTTGAAACGGTAGCACCCGCACAAGTAGTGCCTTCATCCTGTGGATGTACTTCAAATGTGCTTCCCTCTGAAGCGAACTCATCTTTTAATCCTGCCATCAACCCAGGAGGCTATCCTACATTTAGAAATACGCAATTGGTAAATGCCATAGGACAACCATCATATGATTTCGGTATGCGAAATAACTTAGATACGTTTACTGCATTAATGAAATCTTGGTACGAAGGTTTATCATATGAAGTAGAAGAAAATAATAAACCTGTAACTAAGCAGCGTGCCCTAGCCAAAGAATTGACCGATTCTCCACATGATCATAAAAGCATGGCAGCATTTTTATTGTTTACAGAGCCAGTAAATGTACAGCCTAATATATTTATGACAAGTCAGTTAATTTGGTTATTAAACTTGAACGCAACACCTGTGTATGCCATTAGTCCGAAGTTAGCCACTTTTAGCGATCCTATTTATATTATTATGGCGCACTTTTTAGCAGATAATGTAGGAATCAATTATGACGTCTACATGAAGTATACACAACAGTTTACGCCTAATTATGATCCACCATTACCAAAAAACCTCTTTGTAAAAGATAAAGATAAGGATGATGTCATGCGTATGGTACTCCCAGGATATGTATCTGGTAGATCAAAATTAATCAATGCCAATTATGTAGAAGCTGTAACACCAGTAGCGTACGGATTAAAAGATTGGACATTAAAGGCGTTATTAGATTCTATGGGTATTCATGATAAACCTGACAATACTAAAGATACTGACAAAATTAACGAAGCTGATAATACTGATAAAGCTAAAGACACTAAAAAGACTAAATTTAGAAAACAACTAATTTCTATTTTGAATCGATTATATGTGACTACATTGAACATGGGTAAAACTCCCGAAGATCGCGCCCTAAACTACTCACTGTACAATATTTTAGAATTGTCAGATATTGTAAAGAAAGCAACAGACAAAAAACTTCAATTAAGTGGATATCAGGTAGTACCATCAAAAATAGAACGTCAAAACTCAATTATTAGAGAAGTACAATTAACATTCTTTGATCCAGAGGATACTAATAAAGCAGCGAGAACTTATTCTATGCAAGTGGATGTAAGTGGTGTAACCCCAATTATGATCGGAGATATTCAAGAATGGTATGCACCAGTAAAAGTGGCAACAGTGGGCTAATATTTAGAATCTTTCCTATATAAAATACATAAAACATTAAGTCAAAGAGATAAGTAGCATCTGAATAAAACATGCTATATCCTAGGATTGTTTCTCTGACTTAATAAAAATCTTTACTGAGTTGAGCTAAAGCCATAGCACTGATTGCTATTAAAAAATAAAGAGTGCTTTTAACTTTCATTAAAGAGAATCACATGGAATAGTATTCCAACAAACAATTAATTATTAATCTTTAAATTTTTTTATTATGAAATTACCAGTTCAAACAAAGTCTGTAGAACATAAAACGTATAATCCAAATGCTGTTACTGAAGGAGTGAATGTTTCATTTAACTGGCGTGGCTTATTAGGAACAGGTGTTGGTCTTGCTAATAAATTCCTTAACGGATAATTGATAAGACGAAAGACAAATTTTATTATTTAATCATCTAATTTTTTTATTATGAAATTACCAGTTCAAACAAAAGCAGTAGAGCATAAAACGTATAACTCAAATGCTGTTACTGAAGGAGTAAATGCCTCGTTTTGGGGGAGTTTATTAAGTAAAGGAATAGGTCTTGCAAATAGTTTTCTTAACGGATAGTTTGTAGCCTTTTAGTTGGAATAGAAAGAGTGAATTTCTATTCCAACTTATCATTTAGTTATTAATTTTTAATTCTTTTAGTATGAAATTACCACACCAAACAAAAGCAGTAGAACGTAAAACGTATAATGCAAATGCAGTAACAGTAGGCGCAAATGCTTCTGCAGCGCTTACACCAATGATTGCTAGAACACTATTCCCAGGAATGGGCTTTTAAAATGTAGCACTTTTATTCTAGGTTAACTATGACCAAGTGTGAATTTGTAGGGCAGATTCGACGTTGGTTTGAGACTGTTGTATCCATTAACAGCAGTCTCTTTTATCGCTCTAAATTATCTAAACTAATCATCAATTTTTATGGGACAAGGCGGATATCTTACTTTAGTCAACAGCACAGACACTATTTGGCGAAAGACTTACCAGCATTCGTATCAAATGAATGTGTGGAATTTTCCAAATGTTGTTGATGCACAAACGTGTGTTAGCATATATGTTGAATGGAATCAACACTTTTTTAATAATGCTTCGGATGATGCAGGTGAAGTGGTATATGCTTTAGGTGATACCAATGATTCCTTTGAAATTCAAGCAAATGCTACTAGCGGATTTGACTTAAAAGTCTATTTCTTGCATTTAAAAACACATTCCAATCAAAATGAAGCGTTATTTTCTTTAGGTTGGAATCCAAAAGGAACAGTATCTTTTATACTTTCGGGAACTAAAGGACAGTATTCGTCTTCAAATTTAAACGGTTCTTCATGGATGCGCGATAATTTGGCACTCTTAGGAACCAAAGAATTAAGCGAACTATGTATTCCTGGCACACACCATGCAGGAATGAATGTGAAAACAAGCAACACCTTTGGAGCTACCGCATGTAATGTATTGACGCAAACCAGAAATGTTAGAGAACAACTTCAATTGGGCGTACGATATTTAGACATTTCGCCTGTTTTAAAAGAAGGTTATTATTTTGCAGGGAATTACCGTAAAATTGAAGCCATTTACGCGTGGCAAGGTGCAACAGGACAATCTATAGAACATATTATAGAAGACATCAATGCCTTTACTTTGGTACGACAAGAATTGGTTATTCTCAATCTGTCAAATTCGCTAAATACTGATGTAGAAGACTCCATGTATCGATCTTTCAATACAACCGAATGGCATCGTTTGCTGAAGCTGCTCTCCAAGATCAACCATCGATTTCATGCATTGCGAAGCATGGATTTATCTGTAAAAACACTCAACGAATACATTTCACAAAAAGCAGCAGTGTTAATCATCATAAACGATACGATCGATTTGGGAAGCTATTGGGGAAAAGGATTTTTCAAGCCATCTAGCTTCCATATTAAATATCAATACACAAATACCAACAACATTGCAAAAATGGCTGCGGATCAATTTGAAAAAATGAAGACGCAATCTCTAGCGTACTTTTTATTGCCGTGGACGTTAAAACAAAATACATTTCAAGCTTCTATGTGTTTCTTTGGTACTGCATCTAGCATCAAAGAATTAGCAAATGAAGCCAATCAGCAATTACCGAGTTTGGTATATCCAAAAATTTCCAACACAACATTTCCAAACATCATTTTAGTAGACAATTTGTTGACTTCAGAATTGGCAGCATTTGTCATGGCAATCAATTGGAAAATACATCAAATCATAAAAACAAATCAAGAATCACCTATCTCAGAAAAAATTATACTACCAAATAAACTTTAAGCTGCGACTTTAGAAGCGAAGTTACTTTGGTAGCCTAGGACGCTGTGAATGTTTTGCATAGCCTTAGCTATGGAAAATAGTCGCAAGAAACTAGGATGCCAGATGAACAAGCTTATATGTTGCATCTTAAAGTTTATTTGGTATAAAATAGCTTTTTTATCATGATTAAGTTTTATTGGTTGTCATTTGTTGAGTACTGTTCGTGTCATAGAGATTAGGACAAACATACGCATAGCAATTGTAACACCTACAGTACTCACGCAAATGATGAAAAGCGTACTGCAGTATGATAAAGCTTGTAAATAATAACGTCAGTTTGTAGGGCAGATTTGACGTAGGTTTGGAGACTGTTGCACGGGTAGTGTGTAACGGTCTCTTTTTTTAAAGTACGGTTTTACCATAATTAATTGATAGTTAGATGCTGTATCTTTTGAAATAAATTAAAAAAACAGAAGATTATGAAATTACCAAAGCAAACCAGACCAGTAGAACGTAAAACGTATATTTCTGAAAACGTAGCAAAAAATGAAAAATTTTCATGGAAAGAGGCACTAAAAACAGCTAAAGTAGCACTCAAAGATGTTTGGAAAAGCCTTTTCTAAAACAACACCACAGTTAAAGAAAGCATAAAGTATTTGTTCAATAAATTTTATACTTTAGAAACTTTAAGAAAATAGCATATGATTCCAGCACACATCACCAAAAGAAAAGGCGCAAGAAGTCTAAAAGATCTCAATCCAGAAGTGATTGAATACCTCAACAAAGGATTGATAGAAACAAAAAACCTAATGGAATGGTTGGCAACGGATCAACTAGCATTGCTAAAATTGGTGTTGGAATCTATAGAAAAATCTGATTGGTATGCCGATTTTGAAGTGGCAGTGCATGCGCAGAAAAAACCAACGGCAAATAGCAATACCAAAGTTATTGGCGAAACGTTGGGCTTGCTGACTTCAAATGAAGCCATCTACAATCAATTAAAAAAGCATACGTCCGATTTAGTGCGTTGTTGGGCGTGCTGGGCGCAAAGTACACACCACGATTCGGTTTCAGAATTAGTACAAGCAATGCAATCGTACGCAGCAGATACACACTTTGGCGTGCGCGAAGTGGTCATTTTTGCCACTAAAGAACGGATGATTGCCGATTTGGACACTTCCGTAGAATTGCTATCGAAGTGGACCACGAGTGACGACGAGAATATTCGCCGTTTTGCAGTAGAAGCCATGCGACCGATTGGCGTTTGGACGAAAAAAATAGAAGCCTTTCAAAAAAATCCAGCCAAAGCGTTGCTAATTCTAAATCCACTAAAATCAGATCCTTCAAAATATGTGCGCGATTCGGTTGGAAATTGGCTCAACGATGCTAGTAAATCACAACCCGATTGGGTTTCGGCAATCTGCATGCAATGGAAAAAAGAATCTGACACCAAAGAAACGGCTTATATCATCAAAAGAGGCATGCGAACGATTTTGAAAAACAAGTAAAAGCCAGACATAATATCTGACTTTTCTTAGTAACTAATTCAATTTACTGTAAAATAGGCGCTAAAACAGCAAGGTAGCGATTGGCAATAAAACTTGCTCCTGCTTCACTGTAATGTACATCATCCGCTAAATAAGCATCTATAAAATTGGTAGACATATCTACGGTTAATACTGAAGAAGTTGCCGTCGTTTTTGCAGTTGCTATTTGCGGAATGCGTTGCAATGCCATGTTATAAAAAGCAAGAAACTCTGGAGTTTGTTCACTGGAAAGTGCGGGCGCAGGCAACTCTAAAAAGATAGTTAAATTGGGATTGCGCGCTTGAAATATATCAATAATGGCGTTTACGTTTGAAACGGTTTGTTCCAAGTCAGTAAATCCATCATTTCCACCAGGCGAACTAAACAATACAATATCTGGAACCGCTGTCAAATCATTCAGCCAAATTTCAAGTTCTGCTAAAATTCCTCCTGAAGAAATTCCGCCACGACCTTCGTGATTTCTATCAAAACTTAGTCCATTGTACATCGGATAATCGGCAGAATCTGTTTCAGTACCAATAAAATCAAAATTATAATTGCCATCAAGCAATAACTTCCAAAGTTCATATCGGTAACTTTCATACAACGGTCGTGCGCCAGCCACTCGTGAAGCTCCTAAAGGCATAATGTTGATCGTACTTCCATTTGGCATATTCGGTGTCGTCGGATTGGTCGTTCCATTATCGTCCGAACTACAGGCAATTACTAGACTTGTTAGTGATACGATAGTTACTAGGTGAAAAATCTTTCTGAAAAAAATCATACTCATAAATAATTAATGTTAAACGAATGTATGGTAAGATTACGAAGATTCGATAAGCTTAGTATGCTATAAAAAATCTAGATGTCCGAGATTCTTCTATCTGAAAGATTATAGGACACATGCGTTCTTTTTAAAGGCTCCTGGCGAAATACCTACTTCTTTTTTAAACGTCTCATAAAAGGTACTTCTCGACTTAAAACCAGCTTCTTTGCCAATAGCTTCCAAAGAAAAAACATGAAAACGTACGTCGATAAGCATTTCTTTAGCAAGCTGAATTCTGTAATGATTGATAAAATCTTTAAAGTTAGTTTGTCCTTCTTCTTTAAGAATTCGGGTGACAGAACTCGCGCTGAGACCTAATTTTTCTGCAAAAACTTCTCTGTCGAGAGAAGCTTCTCTAAACAATTGTTCATCAAGCATCAATGCCTGCATTTGGGCATAATGATTCAGTGTGACCGCACTTTTGGTAGAAACGTCACTTTTTTTAGTACTTCTGTAAACTTTCTGAATGGCTTCCTGTTCTTGTTGAATTTGTAACTGTTGAATGCCAACATACGAAGTTCCCACAAAAAATAAGGTCATCACAATACCAAAAGAATCCCAAAAATTTACGTCAAATAGCAATTCGGCAAACTCCAACATCAAAAAGAATAACATGACGGCAAGTAAACTAGCCGAAATCAAATACAACCATTTTTTTAAACGCATGGCTACGGAGCTTTGATATACTTTTACAATTGCTGAGGTGATGACAAACATATTAAAGCCAATCACCATATACGTTTCAAAACCTTCGGTGATTTCTAGTATATGCTCAAGAGTTCCTTCAAAAACGTGACTAAAAAGATACAATGAAGAAAAGAATAAGAAAGGAGAAAACAGTAAAATCAAAGTGATCTTGGGAATTTTTACGTTCAAAATTTCAAGAATGTATATGTATAAAAAAACAGCAAATACATATTCAATTCGTAAAAAATCCAATAGCTCACTAAAAATAGTTCCTTCTAATACTGAATGAATACGCAGCATTAAAAGTGATAATGTAATAAGAGAAGCCGCCAAAAAGCGGTTTGGACGACTTTTATACTTTTGTGAAGTTAGCAATAAGGTTGCAAAAAACAACACGATCGTAATTCCAATACTGACAACAAACGGTTCGGTTTCCATAAAAAACAAGATACACTTATATTACTAACTACTTTTTTTCAATGCTATTGTATACAATTTTGGATTCTCAAAATCTTGCAGAAATATGTTAAAATAGACTACTTTTTGATTAATATACTATATAATTTTTCGCTTTTGTTGCTAAATTAATATATTTATGCTAAATTACTATATATGAAAATAGACTTATGTCCCAACTGTGGTTCAGATCAATATATAAAAAGTGGCATCGTAAACAATCGTCAACGATACAAATGTAAAAAATGCGGGTATTTTTTCTCGGTAAACAAACTAGGAAAGAAGATTGATGATTACTATGTCAACAAGTCACTTCAGTTATATTTAGAAGGGTTAACCTATCGTGAAATCGAGCGTATTTTAGGAATATCGCATGTGAGTATCATGAATTGGGTGAAGAAGTACAATGTCAAACGCCCGTACAACTCTAGTTATCATCCTACATACAAAATTTTGAACGCAGACGAGTTAGGAACCTACTTTCAAAATGCGGAAAACATTAAAGGTGCAGGTGTAATTGTAACAGAATTGGGGGATAAGTTTATGTTGATAAAATGGGAGCGTTTCAAAGACTAGTATAGTAAATTAGCAAAAAAATATAGTTATTTTTCATTATCTCATTGTTTTTCAGAGTTTAGTGCTGCACACAAAACCAATGTAACATTAACTAACCCTTTTAACAACAATGAGAAAACTAACGCTATTATTGGTAGGATTATTTTTCATCTCTTTCCAATACTCAAACGCTCAAGGAGCGCCAGATTACACCGGCGGAATGAAAGTAAAATTGAACGAAGACGGTTCTAAATACTTCCGCATCATCTCTTGGGCACAGATTTGGGCACAACACAATTCAGACAGACCTTTAGACGCCAACGGAAACGAACAAAGCGATCTAAACTTTAGTCTGCGAAGAGCACGTGTACTTATGTATGCGCAAATCAACAAACGCTTCTTAATTCTTACACACTTTGGACTCAACAGTCTGAATGGAGACAATCTATCACCAACTGGAAAAGGCGACAGTTCGCAACTCTTCTTCCACGATGTTTGGGGACAATTCACTCTTACTAAAGATCACGCAATTGGTGGTGGTTTACACTATTGGAACGGTATTTCAAGAGCCAACAATCAAAGTACATTAAACATGATGACACTCGACAACCAGCGTCAAGCTTGGGCTACGATTGGACTTTCCGATCAATTTGCACGTCACATGGGAGTATATCTAAAAGGTAAATTTGGAAAATTACAATACCGCGTTTCTATCAACGATGCGGTTACTAACAACTTACAAGAAAGTGTAACTCCTACAAACGGAGGTCCAGCAGTATACGCAGGAAGACGTTTACTAGGTTCAAAAGATGCAGGAAGAACCTACGCAGGATACTTCGACTTCAACTTCTTAGATCAGGAATCAAACTTTTTACCATACAAAGTGGGAAGTTATTTAGGAGGTAAAAAAGTCTTCAATGTTGGAGCAGGGTTCTTCTTCCATCCAAAAGGTTCTGTAATTGCAGATTCGGCGGGACAATTATCAGGAGAAGATGTATCAATCTTTGCCGTTGATGCTTTTTACGATGCACCAATTGGAGGAAAAGGCGCAGCAATTACAGCATACGCACTCGCACAATTCAGCGATTACGGAGAAAACTTCACTTTAGGAAGAACGTATGAAACAGGTTCGCTACTTCACGGACATGTTGGATATATGTTAGCTACTGAAAAGGCAACAAAATTCCAACCGTATGTGCAATTTGATACAAGACAAGTAGACGCCATTGATGACAATGCAACTTCTTTTGGAATTGGAATAAATGCATACATGAGCGGACACCACTCAAAACTAAGTTTAGAATATTTCAATACAAAATATGGTAATGCGGATGCAGTAGGGACACTTACGCTACAAGCCATGATTTACCTATAAAAACGTACCAATTATGACCGATAAACAACAACGCGCAAAAGCGTACTGGAAAGAAAATCTCAGATATCTTCTCATCCTATTATCCATATGGTTTATAGTATCCTACGGCTGTGGGATTCTATTCAGAGAAGCATTGAACGAATTTAAACTTGGCGGATTCAAACTAGGTTTCTGGTTTGCACAACAAGGATCTATCTACGTATTCGTAATTCTCATCTTCGTGTACGTGCGATTAATGAACAAATTAGACAAAAAATACGGTTTCGACGAGTAACCCTAACTAACTTTAAAAATAGAAAAACATGAGTGTACAAACGTGGACTTGGATATTAGTAGGGATAACGTTCGCCCTATATTTTGGAATAGCAATTTGGGCCAGAGCAGGTTCAACAAAAGACTTTTACGTAGCAGGTGGAGGCGTTTCTCCATTGGCAAACGGGATGGCAACAGCAGCCGATTGGATGAGTGCAGCGTCATTCATCTCCATGGCAGGATTGATCTCTTTTATGGGATATGACGGTTCTGTATTCTTAATGGGATGGACTGGAGGATACGTACTCTTGGCACTTCTCTTAGCACCGTATCTACGAAAATTTGGAAAATTTACAGTACCTGATTTCATTGGAGATCGGTATTACTCAAACACCGCTAGAACGGTTGCCGTAATCTGCGCATTAATTGTTTCGTTTACCTATGTAGCAGGACAAATGCGTGGTGTGGGAATTGTATTCTCGCAATTCTTACAAGTAGATATCAATCTGGGAGTAATCATCGGAATGGCAGTGGTATTAACTTTTGCCTTTTTGGGAGGAATGAAAGGAATCACGTATACGCAAGTAGCACAATACTGTGTGTTAATCTTCGCGTTTATGGTGCCAGCTTTCTTTATCTCTATGCAAATGACAGGAAACATCATTCCACAAATCGGAATGGGAGGAGAAATCGCAGAAGGAGTTCCTTTATTGGATCACTTAGATCAATTACACACCAAACTCGGATTTAACGAATATACCAGCGGAACCAAATCTACTTGGGACGTATTTGCCATTACCTTGGCATTAATGGTAGGAACTGCAGGATTGCCACACGTAATCGTACGTTTCTTCACAGTACCAAAAGTAAAAGATGCACGTAAATCTGCAGGATATGCATTATTATTGATCGCTATTTTATACACCACAGCACCTGCAATTGCTGTATTCTCTAGAACGAACTTAATTGAAACAGTAAGCGAAAAACAATATTCAGAAATTCCAGAATGGTTTAAAAACTGGGAAAACACGGGATTAATCGCTTGGGCAGATAAAAATGGTGATGGAAAAATTCAATATGTTGCAGGATCAGCATTAGATGGAAAACCAAAATATACCAATGAAAGAGGTGCACACGGAGAACGTTTAGTATCGAATGCAAAAGCAACAGAAATGAACGAATTATATGTGGATAGAGACATCATGGTATTGGCAAATCCGGAAATTGCGAAGTTGCCAAATTGGGTCATTGCCTTAGTAGCCGCCGGAGGATTGGCAGCAGCATTATCAACCGCAGCAGGATTGTTATTGGTAATCTCAACATCCATCTCTCACGATTTAATCAAAAAACAAATCAACCCAAATATTTCTGACAAAGGTGAATTAAAGTGGGCGAGAATCTCTATCGTTTTTGCAGTAGTAATCGCAGGACTCTTCGGAATCTATCCACCAGGATTTGTCGCCGCCGTCGTCGCCTTGGCATTCGGGCTTGCCGCCGCGTCATTCTTCCCAGCCATCATTTTGGGAATCTTTGACAAACGAATGAACAAACAAGGTGCGATTGCAGGAATGATTGTGGGAATTTCGTTAATGTTGATTTACATGATCGTATACAAAACAGGATTAATTGGTGTGATGGAGCCACTGCCAAAAAGCGAATGGTGGTTTGGAACTTCACCAGAAGGATTCGGAACTATCGCAATGCTTGTAAACGTAGTCGTTTCAGTAATCGTTTCAAGAATGACGGCACCACCACCACAAGATGTACAGGAAATGGTAGAAAATATCAGAATCCCTTCTGGAGCCGGAGAAGCTGTAGCGCATTAATCAAATATTTCAGTCATTTCACTTTTGTGAGATTAAGGAATAAGTTTAATAGGAGAAAAGGATCGTTGTCTCAAACGATCCTTTTTTTATGATTGATTTGGTCTTAGTGTAGCTACCGAGCGTAACTCACAACCTGAGTTCGATTAATAAAAAAACTATTGTCAGTTCGAGCGCAGTCGAGAACAGCTAAGAATTGATAACTTCAAAGTAATCTCGACTGCGCTCGATTTGACATTAACGTAACTTTATGAAAATCAGAGTTGTGAATTAAATTATAAATCGAACTCAGGTTCACAAGCTTCTATCGAAATTTTAGTTTTGTTTGTAAAAATGATAAATACACGTACGAAGATTAGAAACATTCACAATTTTTAAATTTTTAGGTATATTAGCCTAAAGCGGATAATTTTTTAAAACGATACACAAACGCATGAAAAAACGACACGAACAAAAACTAGTGGTGCTCGCCATTGCGTTGTTTTTAGTATTCAATGTGCCTTTTGTGCTGACCTTTAACCTCGGAGGAGCTTTTTTAGGGATTCCCACATTTTACTTTTCCATATTTTCAGTGTGGTTACTGTCGGTCATTATCTCATACATAGTATTAAAACGTCATTATGAATAATTACACACTCGTTTTTATCATCATAAGTTACTTAGCCGTACTATTTTACGTGGCATTTTTGGCGGAAAAAAGACGACAAAGCAAATGGGTGAACAATCCATATGTGTACACATTTTCATTGGCGGTATATTGTTCCGCGTGGACGTATTATGGAAGTATCGGAATTGCAGCTAATTCAGGAATTAACTTTTTACCGATTTACCTCGGACCAGTCATTGCAGCACCGTTGTGGATTATTGTGCTACGGAAAATTATCCGGATTTCGAAGCAGCATAAAATATCTTCCATTGCAGATTTCATTTCACTTCGTTACGGAAACAATCGATTTTTAGGTGCACTCGTCACCATTGTGTGTTTACTCGGAACGCTTCCGTATATTTCGCTTCAGCTCAAAGCGGTTTCAGAAACCTTTGAAATCATGGCAGATGAAACCAGTTATATTTCTACGTCTGTATTTGACCATTCTACGTTTTATGTAGCATTGCTCTTGGCGATATTTGCAACTTTTTTCGGGACACAAAACACAGATGCTTCTGAAAAACACCGCGGAATCATTGCCTCCGTAGCGTTTGAATCGATCATCAAACTAGTTTTCTTCCTGATTATTGGTGTGTATATTACTTTTTATCTGTTTGATGGAACCACAGATATCTACAACCAAATGTCCGCCAGTATGGAAAACTTCAAAGAACTCATCACATTGGGAAGTGTAGAAAACGGTTTTGATTGGTTTTTCATGATATCACTAGCATTCATTGCAATCTTTCTATTGCCGAGACAATTTCAAGTATCTGTATTAGAAAATTCTCGGGAAAAACATTTAAAAAAAGCAATTTGGTTATTTCCACTCTACTTATTGCTCTTTAACTTTTTCGTGATTTTTATTGCGTGGGCAGGAAAACTAACTTTTGGAAGTACGCAAAATGCAGAATATTATACCTTGTTGCTTCCGCTGGAAAATGGCAATTCGTTTTTAGCGACTTTGGTCTTTTTGGGAGGATTCTCGGCTGTCATTTCCATGGTGATTGTGTCTACTTTGGCGTTATCTACGATGGTGAGTAACAACCTGATCATTCCGTATGGTTTTTTAGATAAATTCAGCCAAAATCAAACCGAACGCAATTCAAAATACATCAAAAACATTCGTAGAATTTCGATCTTCTTAATCATCATAGGTGCCTATTTTTTCTATGTCTCCTTTTCCAAAGAACTATCACTGTATTCGATCGGATTGATTTCGTTTGTCATCATCTCACAATTAGCACCTTCCTTTTTCATAGGATTGTTCTGGAATCGTGGTGCTTCAAAAGCAGCAATCATCGGAATCCTAGTAGGAACGTTGATCACAGTATACACACTCATTTTACCATTCATCGTACAAGCTTACACAGGAACGGACGATTTTATTCAATACGGACTCAACGGAATTTCTTGGTTAAAACCCTATGAATTATTCGGAATTGACTTTTTAAGTCCGCCAGCACATGCCTTCTTTTGGAGTATGAGTTGTAACATTTTGTGTTATTTGGTCTTTTCGTTAATCGCGAAAGGAAATTACCGCGAACGTAACTATGCAGAAATGTTTGTGGACAGTCGTAACTTTTCTACCTTGCAAGACAGTGCCTTGGTTTGGAAAGGTGAAGCCTATGTAGCAGACATTAAAAATGTGTTGGTACGTTTCTTGGGCGAACAACGGGCGACACGTGCATTAAAAATATTTTTTACCAAATACAATCTATCACCCAATACACAATTAGCCGATGCGCGATTGATCAACTTTTCTGAAAAACTCCTAACAGGAAGTATTGGTGGCGCTTCCGCGAAAATACTTATTGCGAGTGTGGTGAAGGAAGAACAAATCAGTTTGGTAGAAGTGTTGAAGATTTTAGAAGAATCCAAAGAAAACATAGTCAATAACAAAGTGCTGCGTGAAAAGTCGGAAGAACTCTCACAACTTTCGTCCAAACTAAAAACAGCCAATGAAGAACTCATCACCAAAGACAAACAAAAAGATGAATTTTTAGATACGGTTGCACACGAATTAAAAACACCCATCACAGGAATTCGCGCTGCTACAGAACTTTTGATGGACGACGATGATGACATGCCGAAAGAGATGAAAAATCAGTTCCTTAAAAATATTCTCCAAGACTCTGATCGCTTGGCGCGATTGATCAACAATATTCTGGATTTTGAAAAGCTAGAAACTGGTCGTTTGCATTTAGATCTTCACGCAAAAGATTTACAAAAAACCATTCAAAAAGCGGTGAGTAGTATTGAACACATTGCTGCGAAAAAAAATATAAAAATTCACAACAAAACGGTACATACTATTATTCTTCCATACGATGAAGATCGCATTCTGCAAGTCTTGACCAATTTATTGTCAAATGCCATCAAATTTTGTCCTAAAACGGAAGGCAATGTTACCATAGATTTAAAGCGCGGAAATGGGGAAGTTGAGATCATGATAAGGGACAATGGCAAAGGAATTCCGGCCGAAGATCACGACTATATTTTTGATAAATTTTACCAGTCAAAACACCAAAATACCATCAAACCGCAAGGGAGCGGATTGGGACTTGCCATTACGAAACAAATTGTAGAAAAACACGGTGGAAAAATATGGGCAAAAAAAGGGAGAAAAAATGGCGCAACGCTTGTTTTTACGCTACCTTTTGCCTAAATTGGTGTCAGTTATAAAATAATGAAGAAAATTTTAATTGTTGACGATGAACCAAACATCGTAATGTCGTTGGAGTATGCTTTCAAAAAGCAACAATTTGAGGTGTTTATCGCACGAGATGGAAGTGAAGCCTTGGAGATTTTACAACATCAAATTCCAGATGTAGTATTGCTCGATATCATGATGCCAAATGTAGATGGATATCAAACGTTGACAAAGATTAGAGAAAACAACAGTTTGCAACACACAAAAGTGGTGTTTCTAACTGCTAAAAATAAAGCTTCAGATATTGAAAAAGGATTAGAACTTGGAGCAGATAAATATTTAACAAAACCTTTTTCAGTAAAAAAAATAATTTCAGAAATACTGGAATTAGTTACTTAGAAACAGTCTTCTAAGTCTTATTAAATATTGGTTTTGTGTGCAAACTAACCATATTTAATTAAAATTTTGAAGACATGAAATTACGTATCAACCCATTAGCGTCAGACATCATTATTACACTCTACGCTTTCGTGACACTATACCTTCGATTTAAGTTTGAAAACGAAGCTGATGTTAGCACCATGAATTCTTTGGTAATGGGCATTTGTTTTGTAGTGATTATTTGGGCTTTAATAAAGCTTAAAGTGCTCAATCCGAATTGGTTCGGACTATTCAATCCCAAAAGATCTAAGTCATGAATTATCAAGAATTCTATCAAAAAAGCATAGCGCAACCTGAAGTTTTTTGGCAAGAACAAGCCAACAATTTGGACTGGCACACACCACCAAAAAATATACTTTCCAAAGATAAATATGACTATCCGCAATGGTTTGCAGATGGAAAACTCAACCTAAGTTATTTGTGTATTGACAAACATATTCACGATGGTTTTGGAGATCAAAATGCGATTATTTATGATTCGCCAGTAACAGGAAAAAAACAGTACATAACCTTCAACGAATTGCACACAGAAGTATCTAAATTAGCAGGTGCTTTGCAACAATTGGGACTCCAAAAAGGCGATACGTGTATCATTTACATGCCAATGATTCCGCAAGCAATTTATGCCATGTTGGCTTGCGTACGAATAGGTGTGATTCACTCGGTAGTTTTTGGAGGATTTGCACCACATGAACTCGCAATTCGCATTGATGATTGCAAACCAAAAGCGATCATTACTGCTTCGAACGGAATTGAAATTCAACGCATCATTCCATACAAACCTTTTGTGGATGAAGCTATTGAAAAAGCAAAAAATAAACCGGAACACGTGATCGTTTTTGATAGAAAATTAGGCGTAAAAATTCCGCAAAAAGACTACGATATTGACTATACTTCGTTTGTAGAAAACGCATCGCCAATTGAGGCAGTTCCTGTAGCATCTACACATCCGTCATACATACTTTACACCTCAGGAACCACGGGAACTCCGAAAGGAATTATCCGTGATACTGGCGGCTATGCAACTGCTTTAAAATTCTCCATGAAATATGTGTATGGAGTAGATGAAGGCGATACGTATTGGGCAGCCAGTGATGTAGGTTGGGTTGTGGGACATAGTTACATTGCGTACGGTCCGTTATTGAATAGAAACACTTCAATTTTGTTTGAAGGAAAACCTATCAAAACACCCGACGCTTCTACATTTTGGCGTGTGATCAGTGAACATAATGTCAAAGTAATGTTCACGGCACCAACAGCCATCAGAGCCATCAAAAAAGAAGATCCAGAAGGAAAATTATTGGAGCAATTTGATCTATCTTGCCTAAAATATCAATTCCTTGCAGGAGAGCGTTGTGATGTAGCAACACTCAATTGGACAAAAGACAAACTAAATGTTCCAGTAATCGATCATTGGTGGCAAACCGAAAGTGGCTGGCCAATGTTAGCGAATATGACAGGAGTTGAATTACAAGAAATAAAAGCAGGTTCGGCAAGTTTTCCCGTGTGCGGATATGACATTCAAATCGTAAATGAAGAAGGTGAAAACACAACTGCCAATACCGAAGGCTATGTAGTTGCCAAATTGCCATTGCCGCCAGGAACACTTCAGAATCTTTGGGAAAATCCAGAACGTTTTCAAAAAGGCTACTTAGAACGTTTTCCAGGCTATTATTTTTCGGGTGATGGCGGATACAAAGATGAAGATGGTTATGTCTTTATCACAGGTCGCGTCGATGATATCATCAATGTGGCAGGTCATCGATTGTCCACTGCGGAAATGGAAGAGGTTGTCGCTTCGCATCAATCCGTAGCAGAATGTGCTGTGTTTGGTGTACACTGCGAAATCAAAGGACAAAAACCATTAGGATTGGTCGTTTTAAAGTCTGGATCGAAAGTGGAAGAAACACATATTCAAAAAGAAATTGTACAAGATGTACGTCAAGAAATTGGCGCGGTCGCTTCGTTCAAAGAAGTCTTGGTTGTAAAACGTTTGCCTAAGACACGTAGTGGAAAAATTCTGCGTAAATTACTGCGAAATATTGCAGACAAAAACGAATATAAAATTCCGTCAACTATTGACGATACAAGCATAATCAACGAAATAAAAGCCATCTATAAAAATCACCAAATTGGCATTTACAAATAAAAATTAAGCAACCATGAGTAATTATCACATAAAACACTTAGAAGAATATTACCAAGTATATCGAAAATCTGTCCGAAATCCCGAAGTGTTCTGGGAAGAAATTGCCGAAGAACACTTTATGTGGCGTAAAAAGTGGGATAAGGTATTGAGTTGGGACTTTACAAAACCAGAAGTGAAATGGTTTGAAGGCGCACAATTAAATATCACGGAAAACTGTATTGACCGTCACTTACACATTCGTGGCGATAAAACGGCGATTATATTTGAGCCTAACGATCCGTCAGAAGAAGCACAACATATTTCCTATCGTCAATTACACGAAAAAGTATGTCGTTTTGCCAATGTCTTGAAAGATCAAGGTGTACAAAAAGGCGATCGTGTATGTATTTATTTACCGATGATTCCTGAGTTGGCGATTTCAGTCTTAGCGTGTGCACGTATTGGCGCGATTCATTCCGTAGTATTTGCAGGATTCTCTTCTACAGCATTAGCAACGAGAATTAACGATGCCACTTGTAAAATGGTAATCACAAGCGATGGTTCGTATCGTGGTGCCAAAACAATTGACTTAAAAGGCATTGTAGATGAAGCTTTGAAAGATTGTGACTGCGTGGAAACGGTTTTGGTCGCGAAAAGAATCAACACAGAAATCCATATGGAAGAAGGACGCGATCATTGGTTGCAACCGTTATTAGATGATGCGTATAACGACTGTGCTCCAGAAGTGATGAATGCGGAAGATCCATTATTTATCTTGTACACGTCAGGTTCTACAGGAAAACCAAAAGGAATGGTACATACCACCGCAGGATATATGGTGTACAGTGCCTACACGTTTAAAAATGTCTTCCAATACCACGAAAAAGATGTGTATTGGTGTACGGCAGATATCGGTTGGATTACAGGACATAGTTACATTGTGTACGGTCCGTTGTGTAATGGAGCAACGACAATTATGTTTGAAGGTGTACCAAGTTATCCAGATTTTGCTCGTTTTTGGCAAATTGTTGAAAAGCACAAAGTCAATCAATTTTATACCGCACCAACTGCGATTCGTGCCTTGGCAAAAGAAGGCGTGGATCATTTAGAAAAGCACGATTTATCATCCTTACGCGTGTTGGGAACGGTAGGAGAGCCAATCAATGAAGAAGCATGGCACTGGTATGATGATAATGTTGGAAAACGCAAAGCTCCGATTGTCGATACGTGGTGGCAAACAGAAACGGGTGGTATCATGATTACGCCAATTCCGTACGCAACGCCAACCAAACCAACCTATGCAACCTTGCCTTTTATTGGAATTCAACCTGCGTTGATGGACGAAAACGGTCAAGAAATCAAAGGAAATCAAGTAGATGGACGATTGTGTATCAAGTTTCCATGGCCAAGTATGGCACGAACTATTTGGGGAAATCATCAGCGATACAAAGACACATATTTCTCTGCCTATGAAAACAAATATTTTACAGGAGATGGTGCCTTGCGTGATGAAGTCGGGTATTACCGAATTACAGGTCGTGTAGATGATGTGATCATTGTATCTGGGCATAACTTAGGAACTGCTCCAATTGAAGATGCGATTAACGAACATCCAGCGGTAGCAGAATCGGCAATTGTTGGGTATCCGCATGAAATCAAAGGAAATGCTTTGTACGGTTATGTAACTCTCAAAGAAACAGGAGAAGGAAGAAATCAAGACAATCTTCGCAAAGAAATCAATCAAATTATTACAGAACAAATTGGACCTATTGCGAAACTCAATAAAATACAATTTACAGACGGATTGCCGAAGACACGTTCGGGGAAAATCATGCGTCGTATATTGAGAAAAATTGCAGGAAAAGATACCAGCAATTTAGGCGATACAAGTACATTGTTGAATCCAGAAGTAGTGCAAGACATTATGGATAACGCTTTATAGCAACAACAATCTTATAGTTGAAGAATCCCGCTGCATAGCGGGATTTTTTTCGTAAAGTCAGTTATAAAGGCTATCGTAAAGTCGGGAGACTTTACTTGGAGCGAGTTTTTGCTTAAAACAGAAATTGAAGCTGTATAAAGTCTCCCGACTTTATACATACATTTTTTCAAAATAATTCTGTAACAAATCCACATACTTCGTAACTTACTATCCATTCAATAAAATGACCAACCATGCATACAATTAAAAACTTCTTTGTAGTCCTCGTACTTTTCAATCTTTTTATAGTTCAATCTTGTAAAAAAGAAGAACCGCCAAAACCTACATTTGTCAGTGGACAACTTCCAGATTATAATGACGCTGCAGTGAAGCTTGTTCGTGTAAGTGACTATTTTCCAGGATTGAAAACCAATAAAACTGTTGCTGAAACGATGACCGATGCGCAAGGGAATTTTTTATTTCCCATCAAAGATTTGACACCTGATTACTATCAGATTGTAGTTGGAAAGTTTCCAAGAAGTCCGTATGATTTCTTTGTGAATCACGGCGATTCCATTCATATCAAAAAAGATGCCTACGATACGGAAGATCAAAAAATAACTATTACAGGGCTTGGCGCTGAAAATTTACAGCATTTGACAAAAGATTATGAAGTATTTCCAATTGACAAATTATTAAGAAAAATTAAAAGAGGAAAGTTTGAAACGGCGCTGACTTTTAAGTCGTTTTTAGATAGTATTCAAACCTTGCGTTTGCAGACTTTGGAAGCAAATACCCAACTCAACAAAGAAATTAAAGCAGATTTCAAAAATGATATTTTGGTGCAGCATGCAGAATTATTATTGAGTCATTTAGAACGACGAAATTACACCATGAATCAAGAGTTTACCTATCATTTTCCATCAGATGAATACATGAAATTTCTTGATAAAATTGATTTAAAACATCAAAATATAGAAAGTACACACTACAAAAGTTTTGCAGGCACTTATTTGCAACACAAAACGCGCATAGCATTGCAAGATTTAAAGGAATTGTGGTACAAACAGCAATTGGCATGGAAGTTTAATTACATAGAATCATTGGATAAAACGGAATGGACTGATATCTTGGCGCTGAGTACAGTCAAGAATTATTCAATGGATTTAATGGAAAAGGATTTCTTTGAAGAATTTACCGATTTTCAAAAGTCATTCACCTTCAAGCAAGAAAAAAATAAAAAGCTTTACGCCATGAATAGCAAAGACTATTTGCGGTTAGAGCCTGGTGAAAAAGCACCAAATTTTCAATTAGAAGACGCTCAAGGGAATCCTGTGAAGTTAAGTGATTATAAAGGAAAAGTAGTCTATATCGATTTTTGGGGGACATGGTGCTCACCATGTATTCAAGAGATTCCAGAAGCTATGAAACTTCAAGAAAAATACAAAGATGATCCAGTTGTTTTTCTGTATGTGGCGTTGGAATACGATCAAGAAAATGTAGATAATTGGAAGAATTTCATTCAAGGAAAAGATGAACGTTTTCAAAAATATTTGGACAAGCCTTTTCCAGGTGTGCATGTAGTGGCACGAAAGCAATTTAATAATAAAGAAATTGCACCTTACAAACTCAATTTTGCGCCAACGTATGTGTTAATTGATCAGCAAGGAACTATTGTCGATGCTAGAGCCGATCGTCCGAAAGAGATTTCAGTGGAAATTGATAAGTTGTTGAATAAGGAGATTGAGCAGTAGAAGCTACAGTAAAGTCTTTTGTAAAGTTGGACGTAAAGTCGGCAGACTTTACTTGGCGCGTTTTGTTTTCTACAAAACAGTTTGAAATTATAAAGATGTTTTGTAAAGTCTCCCGACTTTACAAAACATTCGATCGCACACTCGCATCCAACAATACTTTTCGCAAAATACGCTGTACATCTACATTATCTTTTTGTTTGATCAAATGATGTTCGAGTTCGTCAGTGTGACTGATTTGTAGCTCATTATCAATAAATCCGTAGCCTAAATACAAGCCGTTTTTCACCATAATAAAAGCTTCTTCATGCACGTTTCTTCCTTTTTGTTTAATCACAATATTTTGAGAAGATTCTTGTGTATATTCGATGGCTTGTTGTACACGCTTGTTGTAATTTTCGATAGCTTCTTCGTTCTTGCAAATACCTTTACAGGATTGAATCATAAAGTGTGAACATTCATTGACGTTTTCCTGTAAATGACAGTATTTCGGACACAAATCAAACTGCATACAGAGTCGTTCCAAATAGGTTCTGCAATCACGAATATTATAAAAAATGATCAGTGGATTCTGAATAATTTTCGCATCATTGATCGCCAAATGGCGTACTCCACGAAGATCCGAATATTCAAAAATGGCAAAACGTTTTGGCATGCGTTTGGAAGCGACATTGTAACGTGGATAATAATGCTTAATGGCAGCATCTTCCATCAACAAAGCAATGAGTTCGCTTCCTGACAATTCGTGATCAATATCCGCAGTTTCACGACATAAATCGAGTTCTTTTTTGGACTTGTTGTAAAAATGTCCCAACACACGTTTTTGAATGTTTTTTGCCTTCCCAACATAGATCACTTTACCGCGTTTGTTCTTAAAATAATAAATACCAGGTTTGTTGGGTAATTCGTCAAAAATCTTACTTGGCAAATGTGGTGGCAGTGTCGCTTCTTTAGATGCTTTCTTTAAAAATTGTTTAAAAGTAGCTTCGGCAGCTTCTTTCGAAAGTAATAACTGAAATAAAACTACGGTTGCAGCTGCATCTCCGCGTGCCCGATGTCGATCTGAAATATGAATATTGAGCGATTTACACAATTTCCCCAAACTGTACGATGGCAAACCAGGAATCAATGCACGTGACAAACGCACTGAACAGAGTTTCTTCCGACGAAAGTCGATGTCAAGTGCTTTAAATTCATTGCGAATTACGTTGTAGTCAAAGTTGACATTATGCGCCACAAAAATGCTGTCTTTCGTAATATTGTAGACATCTTCGGCAATTTCCTCAAACGTTGGTGCATCTGCAACCATTGCATTGTCAATACCTGTCAATGCGGTAATATGTGTCGGAATCAGTGCATTCGGATTTACCAATGAGGTGAATTCATCTACAATGGTATTTCCATCCAAACGAAAAATAGAAATCTCTGTGATTTTATTGGTTCGTCCAGTCGTTTCGACGTCGATAATGGTGTAGATTTGGTTGTTTGGCATGATCAATACATTCGTTTAACAGCTTCCAATTCGACTTGTAATTCGCGAAACATCGCCATAATACTGCTTAGTTTCAACTCTTTTTCGTCATATTCTTGCGTGTTGATGCAGCAGGTAAATTCCCAAAGTTCCAACACATCTTCATTCTGAACTGTGAAAGGTGCATACGCTTTGTTATCACTACTCAATAACAAACCTTGCCCTGTAAAATGTCGAGAAACACGTTTGTAGACTAAACCATCATTTTTAGTCAACACAATATATGTACGACCGTCTTTTACGTCATTAATATCGTCCACAAACTTCGCCACGATATAGGAGCCATCTTTTACAGGCAACATAGAATCACCTTTGATTGGAAATGCTCTGTGCGTTCCGGTAGGTAAAAAAGGCAACTTTATTTTCTGTAATTGCTCAATATATTCCGGATCGGCATAACCTGCTAAATACCCTGCAGAAGCTTGTGTAGGAATGATTTCGATCAACTCTTCATTCTCTTCATTGACCGTGATCGGAAAGAGTAAACGCTGATTTCCCACTTGCATGAACGAACTGTTTTTGGCATGTGTCAAATCATTTTTGACCAAAATATCAATCGGCAATTTAAAATAATCAGATAAATCAATTAAACGATCAATCGGCGGCTCCGAACGGCCTTCTTCATATGAACCTACCATGGAACGCGACCAACCTAAAGCTTCCGCAAAACGTTCCTGTGAATAACCTTTCAACGACCTCAAATGCTTGATGTTCTTCTGAATATTCTTCATTACGACTGCGTTTAAAATCTACATTACTACAAATATAAGTAATTGTTGCTACAAATGGAAGTCGTGTGAGGAAACTACAGGTTTTTACATACCTATATTTTATAAAACGAAGGTTATGTTTCTTGTTTTCAGCGATTTACTGTTTTAATTTCACGACATTGTTAATCACAAAATTATTTCATTATGAAAAAGAAAACCCTAAAGGCACTAAGCCTAAACAAAAAATTAGTTTCGAAAATCAGTGAACTTGCAAAAGGCGGAAGAGCGTATCCAACGTATTTATCCTTGCCGTATTCAGATTGCTGGTGTTGGAGTAAAGACGAAGATACGCAACCTTAAAAACTGATAAACGAGCTTTGGCTCGTTTTTCTTTTTTATTACGAATACGCGAATTATTCTTAAGAATACAAAGCGTCACTTCGAGTGAATTTGTGAAACAAATTTGTATTGAGAAGTACTTGGAAACGAAAATTTTGAATGCCAACTATTGAATTGTTTCCAAGTAAACTTCTCAATTCATAAACTTATAAACTAGAAGAATTCATAGCTGTTCTCGATACATTTTTATTTCGCTTCGCTGTGTAAAAACACTCGAACTGATGCTTTTTTTAATGTATTAATTTGATAATTTGAAAATGTATCAATAGTGATTTCAAAGACTAATCCTACTTTGATTTTGACAGATTGCCACGACTCCGTCTCGCAATGACGAATCAAAAAATTTATCAAAATCCCTTGCTTTTGTCATAGAAATCGAACTGACGTTGTGTGTTTCAAACAATTTTCAAATCTAAAATTGTACATCAAAAATCAATTAGTACATTTTCAAATCATCAAATTGATGTATTGAAACAATATCATTCTTCTTGTAATTCTTCAAGGAAAGCTAATAAATACAAGGCACGCTCGCGGAATTGATTTTTTTCATGTGATGCAACTGCTGCCAAGGTCATGGTGCCACCTTCGTATAAGTTGTGGTAGAAAACTCTATAATACGCTAAATCTGCCTGCTGAAATCGTACCCAATGTGTCTGAGAATCAAATAGTAAACTTGCAGACGCTTGTCGTGGATGTTCTTTTAATTGAAGATACAATTCGTTCATAAGATTTTCCCAAGCAACCTTCGCTCGGTTTTCACATTCTACGGTACTAATCGTAGCTGGCGTTGTATTTTCAAGACATTCTCGATTCTCACTTTCAATTGTTGCTGCAGTTTGTTGCGCGTAATTGATACTAATGGTAAAAACAGCGATAAGGAAGATGATTTTTTTCATAATAAAAAAGATAGTAATTTTTAATGAAACAATTGGTTACTTTGAAGTATGTCAATTCGAAAATCAACAAAGCAATCATTAGATTAGTATGTTTTCCGAATCATATATTAACAAATCAGCTCATTAAAAACCATTTGATACATCACCAAATCACTAAATTAACGAATCACCAAATCACCAAATTAACGAATCAACAAATAAACAAACCAACAAATAAACAAATCAACAATTCAACCCTACCTACGCTTCTTCTTATTCCGACGGTTGTAATTTTTATCGCCTCTCGTTTTTGGTTTTTTATATTTTTTTGCGATTTCTCTTCGATACGAACCACCTTGATTGGTTTTCTTGTTTTTGTCTTTCTTTTCGTGAAAACCTGTAGCTAAACCTTCTGTTTTGGATGGATTGTTGCGTTCGCGAATACGAGTTTGTTCTTCAGGCGCTAATTCGGATGAGATAAAGACTTCTTGTGGAAATTCGACTTGTGGAATTTCGTAATGCATTAAATTTTCAATCGCTTCTTTGAATTCCTTTTCTTTTTCAGTGTAGAATAAAATAGCGTTTCCTTTGGCTTTGGCACGACCTGCACGACCAATTCGATGCATGTAATTTTCAGGATAGTTTGGCGTGTTAAAGTTGAATACATGTGTGATTCGATCCAAATCCAATCCACGCGCCATCACATCGGTTGCGACTAAAATTCGGTTTTCGCCTGCGTTGAAATTTTCAATAGAACGAATTCGGTAATTTTGTGTTTTGTTGGAATGAATCACTGCGACATCTTCGCCAAAATCACGCTGTAGCGATTCAAACAAACGATCTGCCAAACGCTTATTTGTGATAAATACCAAGACTTTACTGAAGGTTTCTGCATCTTTCAATAAATGAGTTAACAGATTGACTTTCGTGTAAAAGTTCGGAACCGAGTAACAACTTTGTGAAATATTTTCCAACGGTGTTCCACTGACTGCAATCGAAATGGTATGTGGCGACACAAAGAAATCATCAATCAACGCTTTTACATCGTCGGTCATCGTTGCTGAAAACATGATGTTTTGTCGTTGTTCTGGCAATAATTCAAAGATATTGGTAATCTGATAACGGAATCCTAAATCCAACATCACATCTACTTCATCAATCACTAACTTTTTGATCGCTTTTAGTTGTAACGCTCTGCTTAATACCAAATCGTACAAACGCCCTGGCGTCGCGACAACAATGTCTGCACCTTGTTGTAAACTTTGTGCTTGTGTATTCATATTTACGCCACCATACACACCGACAATGCGCACGTTGATGTATTTGGCAAACAATTCAATTTGTTCTACTACTTGAATCACCAATTCGCGTGTAGGAACCAAGACTAAAATACGCGGATTGACTTGCTTTGAGAATTTCAAATCACGCAACAGCGGCAACATGTAGGCAAAGGTTTTTCCTGTTCCGGTTTGTGCAATTCCTACGACATCTTTTCCAGAACGAATCACAGAAAAAGATTGCTCCTGAATGGGAGTTGGTGTCGTAAAACCCAAATCTTCAATCGCGTAGTGCAATTGATTTGATAAGTCAAAATCCTGAAAAGTTGCCATAAGCCCATAAATTTTGCGCAAATGTAGTGTATTTCATGAGGTTAGCGTACTGAATATGGTTTTTTATCGCGATTCATCACTCAATTCAATATACGAAGACGTTCCACCAGATTGATCTCCATTCAGCCATTTCCAAGTAAAATTGAGTAATAATTTACCTTCCGCATTTTTAGAAATGATTCCTTTTGAGCTTCCAGCTTTTAACTCGCCAGTATTGGTGATGCACTGAAATACTAATTCAATTTCAGTGTCAGAAATTTGTTTTCCTACCACAAAACCTTCTTTGATAGCGCCGCCTTTGTACGTACCTGTAATGGTAGTGCCTTCTTGGAGATAAGCAAAGATGGTTTCGTCAGAGGAAAGTCCGTTTTTATTTTCTGTGGTGATGAATTTTTTACGGTGAAGTATCAAGAGTATTGCTTTTGTTTTTCGTTGTAAAATATACGTAAAAAGTTAAAGCGATCGCTGAATACGAAAAGATGGTCATCAAGGTTCCTGGCATAAATTTGACAAATCCGCCCAAATCTAAAAAGATAAAATAGCCCATATCTGCTAAGCCACCTGTCAACGCCGCTAGGAAAATGGCGTTTTTGTTGCCTTTCCAAATGTAAAAAGCGCAGATAAATGTGGTGAGTCCAATCCATAATAGATTGAATCCGTGTTGTCCGATAATGGCACCAGCTGCAGCAGGATAATCCATCTGAATCGAAGCAGGATCAATCGCATCGGCAATTCCAGAAATAGAGCCTGAAATATCTCCTGTAATGATAAAGTACATTGTGATTCCGCCTGCAAATACATGAACCAATCCCCAAATGATCCATAAAATAGCAGCAATTTTCAATAAAATAGTTGTGTTTTTCATTATTGTTGTTTTAATAAGCAAAAATGAAAAACGAAAATTAGTTATGCATTCATATAGATGAAGAGTGATTAAATAAAGTCAATTCGGCATAAATTTTATTCAAACTAAAAATTGATTTACTCAATCAAAATATTATTAAATAACGTGAGTTCGAAATAAGAAATCATTAGATTACTTGTAATTCGCTAAAAATTAAACACTTGTCAGTTCGAGCGCAGTCGAGAACACTAAAAAAAGTCAAGATTTCGATTGAATCTCGACTGCGCTCGATTTGACAATTTATGTAAATTATTGACTATTATGCATTTAATGGAATAGTTATATTGAACTGAAATTAAATAGATATTATTTTTGATTTTTTATCGTACTCAAAGCTTGTGGCGTGATTCCCAAATAGGAAGCAATCATTTTTTGCGGCACTCTTTTTAAGATGTTTGGATAAGTTTCTATAAAATGTTCGTAGCGTTCTTTGGCAGAATAACTCATGAGCATGATGACTCTTTTTTGCAAAACTGCCAAGCGTTTTAAAATCGGTTTTACATTTTCTTTTTCCGCTTCTTCGTCTTTTGGTATGATGATAATTGTTGAATCTTCCAATGCATCAATGAACAATTCACAATGAATTTCTGGAGGATTTGAATCGGCAATCGTCCAGTTTTCAGGAGCAAAAATAAAGATATGTTCCTTGCCTTTTTGATCGATCGTGTAGCCACGCAATAATCCTTGTTTTACAAAGTAAATTTTAGAATTCAGCGCACCAGCCTGCTGAATGATGGCTCCTTTTTTAACTTGGATTGTCGTCATGTTTGTCTTCCTTTTTGGAATCGTTGGTTTTCTTTTTGGTATTTTTTTCTTGCTGATTGTATAAGGCAGGTGATAGTTTTTTAAAACCTTCTGTCGTTAAATATTTGGTTAAAATTCCGCCTTTGATGTTGTTGACGTCAAACTCAATAATGAACGCATCAGGATCAATTTTGTCAATAAGATTGTAAGTTCGGCGAATATCAATTCGGTTCACAACCGTGTGAATGATATCTTTTTCGGTTTGCGAGCCTCGTTTTCCGTAACCACGTGCCGATTTGTAAAGCGTCATTCCTGTCCCAACGACTTTGATGAGTTCTTCTTCGATTTCTATATAATTTTCTGAGACAATCATTAAGCCGACAAAATCTTCAAAACCTTCGATCATTAAGTCGATTACTTTTCCGGTGACTAAAAAAGTTAAGATCGAATACATGGCAATTTCTACCGAAAGGAGCAAAGCGGTTGCGCTGAACAGAATCGCATTGAAAGCTAAAATCACCTTTCCAATACTGATACCCAAACGTTCGTTGATAAAGATTCCTAAAATTTCGGAACCATCTAATACCGCACCGTTTTTAATACTGAGTCCAATTCCCGCGCCAAGCGATAATCCGCCGAAAATGGCAATTAATAGTTTGTCTTCCGTCACGGCAGAAAAGTTCTCAAAGTGAATAAAAATCGCCAATCCAATAATGGCAAAAATAGATTTGAGAAAAATCCGTTTCGTTAAGGTAAACCAAGCCAATGCTAAGAAAGGAACACTCACAATGAGTAAAACTACGGAAATGTTTACAGGAAATAGTTCACTCAATAAAATGGCAATTCCCGTAGCGCCACCATCTAAAAAACCGTTGGGTAAGAGAAACATTTTTAAGCCAATACTTGCCAGCAGAATTCCAATTATGATTTGAAAAATCTCAGAAATGAGTCGTTTCATACAACAGTTTTGGTTAGCGAATTAAAGTTCTGAAAAGATAGTGAAAATTATGTGAAGCTGTGTTTTTAAAATATATTATTCAGCATCTTTTTTGATGATATTTTCATCTTTAATAAAGTCGTACAAGGTAAGTTTTCGCAGTTCATAATAGAGTTCCCAATATTCGCGCAGACTTTGGTAATAGTTGTAAATAGCAGTATCTTTTTCGCTTTGCGCGATGTTTAAATCAGTGATGGAAACTTTCCCAATCGCAAAACGTCTTTTCGAAGCATTGTAACGTTTGACGGCAATTTCGGAAGCTTTTTTGGTGATTTTTACCGAGAGTTCAATTTGTTGCCATTCCAAATATTTCAAGCTCAATTCACGTCGTGCAGTTTGCAATTCTTGCTCATTTGAACTTCGGATTAAGTCCAAATTAGCTTTCGCGATTTTACGCTCAGCTTTTCGTTTTCCCCAAGAAAATATCGGCGCGCTGAATGTGAGTGAAAAGTTTTGTTGCACTAACAAATCTGAATATACGCGACGTAACAATTCATCTTGCTGTGTCAATCCAAAGTTTCCTGTGATTCCCAAGGTAAAACCTTCGCTTCTAGTTTTGGCAATAGCTTCTTCCGCTTCTGCGATTTTTCGTTGATGTTCAATGCGTAATTTTCGGTTTTCAAACGCTTTTTCAAAAAGTTGTACCGAGTCAATTTTGACAAAAATAAGTTGTTCAGGAATGATCAATTCAATATCAGATTCACCCTGAATGCCCAATTGGTCCAACAACGCTTGCTTGGTAAGTTTGAGTTCGTTTTTGGAAATGATCAATTCTTTTTCAGCGTTTAATAAACTTAATTCTGATTGTAAAACATCGTTTTCATAGAGTTTTCCAATATTGAAACGACCTTGTGAAATCTTATAAATAGTATCTTGACTTTTTTTGTTGATCGTCGCATTATCCGATTTGATTTTTGCCAGAATATAATCGAAAAAACGAGTTGTTGTGTTGAATGAAATATCTTCCAATTGTTCTACCAATTCACGTTTGGATTCTTCAAAAATCAGCGGTTGAATCTTACGTTCCCATCGAAAAGGATTGTAAAACAACGATTCTTGAAAATAGCTGATCGTCAAAGGCGTAGAGGAATAGGTAGTGAAATTCGGATTGGAAAAAATGTCAATTCGATTCAGTGAAGACGACACGCTAAATTCCCCACCCGTAAATGGCACAATCTGATTCACGTCTAAAGAAATAGAAGAAAATGCCTGATTCTGTCCAATAAAAATATCCGTTCCATCATCGGCAGTAATTCGGTTGATAGAACGCTGATAATTCGGTAAAATTCCATTGATATTGAGCGACGGGAAAAATCCAGCTTCATACGATTGAAATTCCCAATAGTTGACTTCCGCGTTGTTTTTTGCCGTTAAATAATCAATCGATTTGCTTTTCGACAATTCAATCGCATCTTCCAGCGTAAGCACTATTTTGTCGATGCTTGTAGTTTGCTGTGCCAGAAGTTGCCAACACGCACAGAGACAGATGATATATGACGAATATTTCTTCATGATGCTTTATGTTTTGTGAGCCACCAATACAAAATTGGAACTAGGTACAGACTTACAAAAGTTCCAATACACATCGCAATAATGACGACAAAGGCTAAGGGTTTTTGTAAATCTGCGCCGATTCCAGCCGTAAAAAGTACCGGAACCATTGCCAAAATTGTGGTGAAACTTGTCATTAAAATGGCGTTCAGTCGTCGATTTCCCGCTTGGTGAATGGCTTGTAAAAGTGTGGTATGTTTTTGATCTCTTATTTTATTGATCGTGTCTATTTTTAAAATGGAATCGTTGATGACAATTCCCAGCATGATAATCATTCCGATCATAGACATGATGTTGAGCGAAATGTCAAAACCATACATAACAAGCAGTGTGCCGCCAACGGTAATCGGAATTTCGCACAGGATAATCAGCGGTTGTAGTAAGGATTCAAATTGTGCTGCTAAGACAAAATACAATAGCAACACTACAATCAGCATGATGATCAGCAATTCGTTGACAAAGTTTTTTTCTTCGAAATATGTACCGTCAAATTTGATTTCGCCAGAAGTATTGGAATTTACAAAATCGATAATCGCTTCGTGTTGGTTGGTTTCTATTTGGATTGGAATGTAATTTTCGTCAATATCTGCGTAAATGTTATCGAAATCGCTCGTGTTCTTTGTGGTGATGAGATTGGCAATCGGAATTTGGATGTTGTCTTTATTAGTGATGAATGATTTGTTGATTAGAGTTGAAAAATCTTCGGTAGTTTTTTGAAAGACAATCGGAATGTACGTATTTGTGCCTTTTAAAATGCTGATGTTGTTGGAGTTGAAAAGTGATTTTAATTTGCGAATAATGTCTTGGTATTCAATTTTATATGTGGCTAATTTACGTTGATCAATTTCGAGTTGCAGCACTTGCTTTTGTCGTTCTACATTGATGAAACTGTTTGGGAAATTTGCGCTAAGTTGTTCAGTGATGGTTTGAATTTCTTTTACTTGCTTTTGAGGAATTTTTAAAAAGAAATCCACTTTGGTCGCTGAAAATAATTGCTCAAACAAATTCTCTGATTTTTCTACTGTAAAAGTTGCTGTTGGAAATTGTTGCGCCACGTAGGAGCAAAGCAATTGTTTGTAATTTTCCGCTTCAACTAAATTTGTTGTTTGTACATAGATTTTCACGTTGGTAGCAGCAATATTTCGTTTGGAGACTAAAAAATCTTGTTCGCCGATAAACGCACTGTAGTTGGTGTTTTCAAGTTGTTGAGCTATCTTTTGAATTCTGTGTTCACTTTCCGCCACAGCGATGTTTTCATTCCAATTAATGACGAAATTGAAATCATTGTAGCGAATTTCGGGTAGTTTCTCTTTGTCTATTTTTGTAAAGATGAATCCACCGACAATCACGCACAAAATTCCCAAGATGGTGACAATTATTTTTTGAGAAAAGAAGAAGTCAAACGAACGCGAATAGATTTTGGTAAGCGTCGTTTCTTGTGATTTTTTGTTGACTTTAATCTTTAATGCAACATAAAGCGTTGGCAATAAAATGATGGAAACAATATAGGAAATCGTTAAGCTGATAATAATCGCCAAAGCTTGATCAAAGAACAGAATTCCTGCAATGCCGCTGAGGTAAATTAGCGGAATGAATACTGCACAAGTCGTGAGTAAAGAAGATAATAACGGACGTAAAATTTCATAAGTTCCTTTGGCGCAAGCAATGATCAAATCTTCACCTTTGATCCGATATTGTGAAATATTATCAATCACGATAATTGAGTTGTCAATCATCATTCCAATTCCGACAATTAATCCGGAAAGCGATACAATATTGATAGAAATGCCTAAGAGATATAAAAATAAAAAACTAATAATCAACGAAAACGGAATCACCAACGCAATGATAAACGCGACTTTGTAATTTCGGATGAACAAATACACCATCAAAATGGCAAGCAATGCGCCAATAATCAGACTGTTTTGCAAGTTGTTAATGGCGATATTCAATAAATTTGATTGATCTTGTTGAATGGCATACGAAAAATCAGGATTGCTTAGTTGTAGTTGATTCAGGTAGCTTACAATCGCAGTTTTGACCTTTGAAACTTTGGTGTTGGCTTTGCTAATAATTGCCAAACTAATGGCAGTTTTTCCTTGATTTACAAAGATTCCTTTGGGTTCTTTTTGTACCAAACTAACTTCCGCTAAATCTTTGATTTGAATACGCGTGTCGTTTGCTTTTAGGTACAGATTTTTAATATCATCAACGTTTTGTAGTGAGGGTTCAAACAACACATCGTAGACATAATGTCCGTTTTTAATTTTAAAGTTTCCGATTTGTGTATTGTTGCTAGTGATGACGTTTTCGATGTCTGAAATGCTCAATTGTAATTGTGCAAGTTTGTTCGAATTCATTTTGATGCTGATTTCAGGAGAAACTTTTCCGGTCATGTCTACAAAAGCAATGGCTTCGTTTTGTTCCAAGCGTTTTCGGACGGTATTTTTTATATAGTTTGAAAACTCAATTTGCGAACTGTTTTTGGGATACGGAATGTGCACATAACACAACGGAATGTCCGAAGGATTCGATTTGATCAACTTCGGACGTTGTATCTCTTTAGGCAAAGAAGACAGCATGCGATCTATCTTTTCATTGACTTTAATAAAGGCATAATCCACATCAGTGCCATATTCAAAATACAAGTCAATCGCAGCATTTCCATTTTGTGTCGTGCTTTGAATGTCTTTTAGTTTTCCTACTTGTAAGAGTTGTCTGCGAATCGGTTGGACTACCAACTTTTCAAGTTCGTTTGCGGTGTAATTTGGTTCGTCAATTTGTACTTTTAAATATGGAATTTCAATCTCTGGCATCAACGAAACGGGCATCAAACGCAAAGACGTAATGCCTAGTAGCACAAAAGCTAAGAAGGTCATAAAAACTGCTATTGGACGTTTCACTAAAAATTCAACCATGGCGTTTTGGTTTTAGTGGAAGACACAAAGGAAGCAGAAAAACGAGCACAAGCATTGAAAACAGCAATCCGCCAATATTTCCGCAGGCAAAAGACGTCCAGAAAAAGTCATTTCCGGAAACGACTACAAACGGCAACAATCCTAAAATGGTAGACAAAATCGTCAAGATGATCGGAATGATTTTCGCATTAAAAGACTTAATGTAGCGTCGCAAACGATCGCAGTGTGTAGTTTCTTGATTGTTGTATTGATTAATGATGTAAATCGCTGCATTGACTACAATTCCGCTCAACATGATAAACGACGCCAATCCGCCTTGATCAAAAGCAAGATCAAACCAACTAAAGGTGAGAAAGATGCCGATGAACGAAGCAGGAATCATCACAATTACAGCAATAGGTTGTAGTAGCGATTCAAACAAAATGGCGCAGATGAAATAAATGATCAACATGATGATGAAGGCAATTTTCACCACCAAATAGTCTTCTTTTTCATACTCATAATCCGCATCGGGATGCATGGCGCGAAAACCTACGGGCAACTGCGAATTGATTTTCTGTAGCAATTCTTTTAAAACGATTTTATTGTATTCAAAAGTTCCGGCAAAGCTGTAATCTAGGAACAATTCGTATTCACTATTTTTTCGCACAACAGCATTGAATACGCGTTGTTTTTTAATTGATAGGATTTGATTTATGGCGAGATGAGTACTGTCAATTTCAATTTTTTGATGTTGTAAATCCCACTCGTTTTGTACTTCTTCCTGCGCTTTTACCACAACAGGCAATGTTTGGAAATAGGTCACTGGATTTTCATTTCCTGACAACCACTGGACTTTATCAAGCAACTGAAATTTGCCAATATTGGCAAGTGCAGCACTGTTTTCAATTTGCAATGCGTATTCAAATTTATCTTTCAAAATCCACGAACGCTCACTGTTTATTTTGACGTTGGAAATTTTAGGATGTTGTTCTAAAATGTCTTTGCGAACAGTGGCAGCATGCGTTAACAATTCGTCCAAATTGTATCCTTTTAATTTTATAGAAGCATCCGAAATGACATTTCCGCTATTGCTAAAACCTTGTCCTACGCCTGTAATGGCACAATCAATTCCGCCGATTTTTGTTGCTAACGATTCCAATTGCGCTTTGAGTGTGTATGGTGCATCGGAAGTTTCACTTGCTTCGGTGAAGTAAATTTGAATCAGACCGTTATTGGCGTTGAAAATTTCGGAGTGAAACATGTCCACATCTTTTCTGTTTTGCAAAAAACGTTCAAAATTTTGAACCGTTGCATCAAGTTGTTGTATGGTGGCACCTTCTGGATTGAACAAGCGAACTTTGAGTGAAATACGTTCAGGACTGCTAATAAATGACCCTTTTTCAATACTTTTTAAAAACGATTGTAGTGATCCGCCCACATACTCAAATGTCGGTTGAATGTTTTCGGTGTAGAATTCACTTTCTAAGATAGCATTGATGAATTCTTTCCCGACAAAATCGCCTGTTGCTTTTTTAGGAATGAGGAAGAGTGGCAATCCAAAGAGCATGATAAATAGAAAAAATATCCACTTTTTTCGCCGGATGAACAGTCGTAAGATTCGGTAATAGATTCTGGAAAACATCACAATACCGCGTCTTCTTTTGATGGAAATTGTTTTGATCGTACTTGAAAATTTCAATTTGTCATTCAAGGCAGGAATCAGGAAGAACGTAATAAAAAGCGAAACACTTAGATTGATAATGATGATCCATGAAAAGTCTAACAAATACAACTGATATTCACGTTTGATAAAGAAAATAATAGTCAGCGAACCGATGGTTGTCAACGTAGCCGCCAAGATGGAAATGAAGACTTTTTTGTTGTTGTGATGTCGTAAATGATCAATCATAATAATGGAATTGTCCATGATGATTCCTAAGGAAATGGTCAATCCTGCAAAGGAGTAAATGTGTAAATCGACCGAAAAAGCGTGATAGAAAATAACCGCCAAGAGTACATTCAGCAACAGCGAGATAAAAATCAACAATACATACTTTACACTTCTGCTGATGATCATGATAAAGACAAACAAAACGACCACCGAAAAGAGCACTCTGTACGATACTTTGAGCAGTTCTTCTTTGAGTTTTACAGTAGCATCGTACAAGGTGTTCATGCGAATGCTTTGTAAGCCGTTGGTTTGTTGTAACTCGGCAATGGTTTTATAGACTTTTTGAATGATGTCTAGTTGATTTTCCTCTTTTTCGGCAGCAATGATCACAGAAACTGCATTGGAACCATTGAAGCGTTTGTAGCCTTGTATTTGTGTTGCTTCGCGTGAAATGCTGATGAGGTTTTTTAGTGGAATGCTATTGTTTTCAGTATTCAGCAACGATGTTTTGGATAGCAAGGTTTTTATTGAGCTATTTTCGTCTGCGTACAAGACAATATTAGTTTTTGAACCGTTGATTTGCGTCGTGCCAAAACTGTGTATCGTCAACGCAGAACGGATGGCGGATGTTACGGCTTCGCGTGTGACTTTGTATTTGCTCAATTTTGTATCATCGCAGATAATGACATATTTGTACCTTGGAACACCGACTAATTGCACATTGTTGATTCCTCTGATGCGCGCCAGTTTCGGTTGAATGATTTCTTTTGTTTTTTGATGCAAACTCGCTACCGATTCGTCACTGCTCAACGCTAAAGTCAGTAAAACTGATGCACGTTCGTTGTCAATTCCTTGTGGCGTGACTTTCGGATAGGAAACACCTTCGGGGAAATCGGCATATAATTGTCGCATGATGGCGTTGATATAGACACTCGTTTTATCGAGATTGGTGTTTTCAGCAAATTCTAGATCAATTCTCCCTGAACCTTTTGAAGAAACCGAATTGATATTCAGCAATCCATTCAAGGCGGAAAGTGATTGTTCGATGGGATTGGTGACCTGACTTTCCAAAATTCTTGGATTGGTGTCTTGCCAAGTAAATTCTATGGAAATGATAGGAATGTGCTGTTTCGGTTTCAGCCGAATGGATATTGAAAAAATACTTACCAAACCTACAATACCGAGCAATACAAAAATGATGATTTTTGTAAATGAAGACAGTATTTTTTTGTCGCCATTCATGTTATTCTGCTTTGATTACCGAAGCATTGTGTGCTAAGTTAGTATTGCCTTCATGAATAACTAGCACTCCTTTTTTGAGACCTTTTTCAATGACAATATGCGTCGTATTTTCGAATGAGGTTTCTACATAATTCCAAATGGCTTTTTCGTTTTTATAGGTAAATACCACTTTTTTATTATCGCGCAATACCACACTTTCTTTTGGGACAAATAGTTTGTTGGGCACTACTTTTTTGATGGTGACATTCACATTCATTCCGTCCAGAATTTTGGCGTCGCTGTTGTCAAAAGTTCCGCGTACTTTGATGAGTCCGTTTTCATCGACTGTCGGATTGATTTCTGTGATTTGGCCATTAAAGGTAGTCTCCGAAAAATTGGTCGAAATTTCGATAGCTTGTCCTTTTTGCAAAAAGATAAAGTTCTCTTCTAACACATTGAATTCCACTTCAAATACTGTGTTGTTGATGATGGTGCAAAAAGGTTGCGTCGTATCTGGATAACTGTATTTTTTGCTGTCTAAATTAGCGACAACACCACTAATCGGAGCTCTTAAAGTGGTTGAAGCCAGTTCGGTTTGTGCATTGTTTACGTCAGAAATCGCCGTGTTGTAATTGCTTCGATTCTTTGCCATGTTCAGCGTCGTTTTTGGAATGCTAGCAGAATCTTTTAAGCTGTAATTAAATCCAATTAAAATATCTTCTACATCAATCTTAGCGCGTTCTAATTGTTCTTTCGCTTTGATGACTTTATTGCGATAAGTTTCATTGGCTTGTTGTGCAATGATGTGTCCTTTGCTTACTTTTTGCCCGTTTTTTACATGAATCGAATTGATTTTTTCATTCAGAATGAATTTAACTTCCGCTTTTTGTTTGGCAAAAGCTTTTCCTGACGTTTTCAGTTCCAGATTGAAATCGCCTTTTTGAATGGTGTCATAGGTTACTTTTTCTATAAATTCTTTGGGTACTTCCGAAGGTTTTACGGCAGTTTTTAGAGTTTCTGTTTTGTCAGTACAGGAAAAACAAAGTATTCCCGTGAATACTAAATAGTATACAAATATGGTGTGTTTTTGTTTGAGTTTCAATTGCAATACTACAGGAGTTTAAAATGAATTAATCAATAATTTCTTTAAGCTTTTCGATATAGAATTCCCCACGAATAGGCGAGCCAACGAATACAATTTTATTATCTTTTATGAGAAATGTTTGATAAGCTTTTAAGTCACTGATATTATTTTTAGGTTTGAACTTATTTTCCTTATCCCACAAAAAGATAAAACTCGATTTCGCCTGATCGTATACTTGGTATTTTAGCAACTCAATGTCTCCACTTTTTACAAGGAATTCGATGTTTAATTTTTCTTTAAATTCAGGATGTGTATTGATAAAAGCTTCCCATTTTTTCAGTTCACTCACACAAGTAGAGCATTCACCATCCAAATAGGAGACAAGCGAATATTTTTTAGTACTGTTCTGGAATTGTGCGATTAAATCCACCTTTTCATTGGTCATCGTATTGTACAACTCAAAAGGAAATTGCAAGCTTTTGCCTTTCCAAGCTTTTTGAATTTTGTTGTGTGCTTCTTCATACAGTTTTTGTTTCGCCGTTGCCGCTTTATTTTTGCTGATGGTATTGTATACAACAAAAGAAGTTCCTCCCAAAAATAAAATTCCCAATACTATGTATAGTAGCTTCTTATTCATTGATGGTGTATTTTTTTAGGACTGATTTTCCTTGTGGTCCCAATTCAAGCGTGAAAAATTCGTTATCATCTTTTACTTCAATGGCAATAGCTCTGTTTTCCAGTTGGTATGAAGTGATAAAGTTTCCATTCCAATCAAAAACACAAACGACCTCAGCGAAATTTGCTTTCCCTTCGCCGCGGGTTCTACCAGAATACAGTGTGTAAATTTTAGCATCAGAAGCTGCTATGTAGATATGTCCAAAACGCGTGTCTTCTCCTTGTCCCATAGTTGCATTGCCATCTACATTAACCACTTTGTATATTGGACTAAAGTTGGTATGTGTTTTAATGCGTTTTCCAGTATTACTTTTTAGATCAAAAATTTCGAGCAAATCTGCATATCTACTCACTGCTGCTACTTTTGACTGATCGGGTTTTACAGTCAATGTCCCTTGATACGATATGTTGTGAATGGTTTGCGGAATTGTACTTGAAGGCGGCGCAAACATTGGAAATTTTTCTTCCACAACCGTACCATCTGTATTTGTGAACATCAATCGGTTTTCCGATTCTGAAAATGTCGTACTGACAATTGTATTTGTATCTGCGATCCAATTTGGATTGAAGTTTTGATTGGCTCTTCCTTGAAAATAGATTTCACTATCGTGCGTATACGTCGGAGAAGCTACAGAATCTAGATGAAAAGAGACGAGTTTTGAAATGGTAATGTCATATCCCCAAAGTTTATCATCATAAATATCAAGGCATGATAAACTCAGCAGTTCACCTGGACCTTTTCCTGCGGTTCCAATATTGGCAACATAAGTCTTGTTAGGAATGTCAATTACATGAATTCGCTTTGTGGCTCTGGAATCTCCTAAAAAAAGATAGGGTTCTTGGTAGACCATTTTAGTGGGAAGAACCAACGCATCAAAAGCTAAACTTTCCCCTTGTATAGGTTTGGGAGTTGCTGTAATAGCAAGCGTTTCAAAGTTGGTTGTATTTTTATCATTTTTACAGCTAGTAACAGCCATGAAAAGTACTGCTAAGCATATTTTTTTAATCATTTTTAGACTGTTTTGAGTGGGTTGCTAAACAAGTAATGTTAGTGATAACTTAGGTGTGATGCTCACAAAAAAGAGGCTGTCTAAAAAGTACAGATTTCGTCAAACCGAACTTGATTCGGTTTCCCATAACAATTGATAATCAGTATTATGAGATTCTGAGTCGAGCTCAGAATGACACCTGCAAAGACTTTTTAGACAGCCTGTCATATATCTTACATGTAAAATATATTAATATTATCTTTCTGCAGTTGTTGCAACACCACCAGCGATATCGATTGGTCTTACACCGATTGGTTCAACTGGAGTGACAACTTCAAAACAAGATCCGCTGTCTTTTTTATACGAATCTTCAACTTTGATACCGTCAATAATACAAGTAGATGTTAATTCAGAACAACAAGTTCCGTCTGCAAAAGCTTGTTCTCCGAAAGTTACTGTTGAAGTGTTTGTGCTAAATACCAAGGCTAAGATGAATGTTCCAGATGCAATGGCTGTTAAAATTGCTTTTTTCATAATGTTAAATGGTTTTTTGGTTATATAAAGGCAACAAATAGTAGAAAAGTGCGCGCGGTGTATTACTATTTGTCTTACTTAAATGTAGGATAAATAAAAAAGCTGTCAAAAATTCTTATCTTAAAATTTCAAGTTACTGATAATTAATATGATAAGTCTATAAAATTGGTAGGGTGAATCCGTAATAATTTGTTTTTGTTATGGTGCTTTTTTGATATTGAATGTATTAACTAGAGGAATGAATTATAAAATGCTTGGAATTTCGATATTGTCTTATCCTTTATAAAAGAAAGACAATATCGAAATTTTGCTTCTTAATTTGTAGCTAAGAATAATACATCTGCTGGAGACGCAGTACCAAAACAAGATCCGCCGCCGTCTTTTTTATATGAATCGTCTACTTTGATACCGTCAATAATACAAGTAGATGTCAATTCAGAACAGCAAGTTCCATCTGCGAAAGCTTGTTCTGTGAAAGTTACTGTTGAAGTGTTCATACTAAATACCAAGGCTAACACGAATAACCCTGCTGCGATTGTTGCTAAAATTGCTTTTTTCATAATGTTAAAGTTTTTTGGTTATATATAGGTAAAAAATAGCAGAAAATTGCGCGCTGTGTATTGCTATTTATCTTACTTAAATGTAGGTTAAATAAACATGTATACAAAAACCGTAATGTTAAATTTTAAGTGATTGATAATTAGTATGATAAGTCTGTACATTAGGTAGGGTGAATCCGTAATAATTTCATTTGAAATTTCATTTGATATGTAAAAACTTATTTTAATGTACGTGCATATGAAGATCGGTAGTCTTAGCTACTAAATTATTTTAATTCAGTTATTAATCGTCTAAGTGCTACTGAAATTGCCAACTATGTAAGTACTTTTATCACACGATGTAAGCTTGTAATGTATGTATTTGCTTGGTGCGATTTAATTCATGTATAATTCAAAATACTTAGAGATGTCCTTGATCACATGGGGTTAAATCGCCCCAATCACTTTTTACTAAATAGTGATTATAGATAACGGTAGTGTGAATAACACATACAGATCTGTCTTCATGACAGCATGTAACTTTTGTTGCAAAGGCTTCTTCTGTAAAAGTAGTTTTTGAAGTGTTCAAGTTCAATACCAAGACTACTACAAATAGTCCAGAAGTAATTAGGCTTATGATTATTCTTTTCATGATGTAAAGGTTTTGGTTATTAATATTAAATATTTATCAACGATGCATACTACTTGATTATTGGATCAAGTGGAAAACAATTGTCTCTAGGACTCAAATACGTGTCCCATATAATTACATCTTCAAAAATACAAACAGACCCAAGCTCAGGACAACAAGAGCCAGCAGCAAATGCTTTTTCTAATGCAGCATTGTTTTTACTTTGTAAGTTTACGAATAAGGATAGCATAAATAGACTCGATACTATGGTTGTAATTACTGTTTTTTTCATGGTGTAAAGGTTTTTTGGCGATTAATATTGGATTGATGTGTAGGTGTTTAAATGAAATATGTGTTTCGTCTTATATGAAAATTAAGTAAAAACCTTCAATTTAAAAATGTATTTAATGTTAAATAATTGATAGTCAGTAGTTTTTTATGTGAAAGCAATAGTTTTGGTAGGTGTTTTCCATTAAAATTAGATAGCGTTCGGGATGAATGTAAATAATTGATAAAGAATCTATTACATGATAATTGATCAAAAACGAAACCATAATTTTCCCTGAATTGTATATTCAGGCACAAAGCCAATCGCTCTGGAATCGCGAGAGAAATGTCGGTTGTCGCCCATGACAAAAAAGTAATTGTGTTGAAAGGTGTATTTGTGAACAAGCGAATCGGAAATGTATATATTTTGGTGTTGAATGGTCACTTTTTGCTGGGTTTCTAAAGCGATTGACTCCTTATAAAAAATAGCATTCTCTGGATTCAGTTCTACGGTGATTTCTTTTTTAGGAATGGTTACAGGACCGTAATAATCCCGATTCCACTCAAATACTTTTTCTTTTGGAAACACATCGTCCACTTTCGTGTTGGGTTGATGAATGTCTCTTTCGATATTTTTTTGAGTCTCCGAAGGAAGCTTTTCAAAAGCAGTATTGGAATAGGTTTTTCCGAAGCTATTCTCCTTGTTATTTTTTGAAACATAGTTGAAGACATAATTTGGAAGTTCTTCTAACAATGTGCCATCTACAGAAACCTTACTAGCTGAAATTTGAAGGGTTTCGCCTGGCAACCCAATAATACGTTTAATGAATTTTTTTTCACTATTGTTTTTAAAACTTTTAAAGACAATGATGTCGTTGCGTTGTATCGTATGGAAACCTGATAAACGTGTATAGGCAATTGGATTTTTTGATCCTTCAGAAGAAGCAAGCCACGAAACAAGTCTGCCAAACGGCACTTCTTCAACGGAGTTTGGCATTTTTGGACCGTATCGTAATTTATTAATCACAATCAAATCGCCTTCTGACAAAGTGTTTTCCATTGAGCTAGAAGGAATGGAGTAGATTTCAAAAATGAACACTCTACAAAAAATAGCCAATCCGATCGCAAACATAAAATAGCTTGTGTATTTCACAAAGGAATAGACGCTTTGGGATACTTTTCTTTTTAGAAACTGATATCCATATTGTGTGCTGATACAGTCTGCAAATACGAGTAAAAGCAAGGAAGTAATGAACAAATTAGACCAACTATAAAAACACACAATCAATCCGAAAAGTAGCGCAAACAAAACTTTGGTAACGATACATTTTCTAGATGTAGACATAAATTGTAGATCTTAGGTTATTAGTAAGAAAAGATAACAAAAAAATGTCAGTGCGTGTATGATAAATGATTTTATCACATCTTTTATTTCTCAAAAAGTTTCTTCCAAAAGCTCTTTTTAGGCTCTTCGCTTTTAACTGTGGAAGCTGTTTGTGTGGTTGTATTTGTGGTCGGGTTTGTATCTTTTTGAACAACTTTAGGTGCCGAAAGTGGAAAGAATTTGCCTGTATCCGACATGCCAATTGGAAATTGAGTGCGCTGCAACCATTCGTTTTCGTAGAGAAAGTTGTTGGGCGGTATTTGTAGTTTTGTCTCCAAACTTTTGCGTCCTTTAGCAATGACATTTTCTTCAATATTAGAAATTGCTGTGCTGAAAATTGACATGAATTTTTGATCGAAATGTAATAGCAGAATTTGTGTTTTGTCTCCTACGGTGTACACATCCAATACTTTATAATACGCGGATGCAGAAATCAAATGAAAGCGATATTTTGCCACATCAGGATTTATTTGTGCCATATTTACTGCTTTATTGGAAGCAATCGCATAGCGCAAATTTGTCCCCAAACCTTCTGCTAACGAAGAAACATCTGTAAAGCCTCTTTCCAGCAAAATTTGATTTTTCTTGTATTTCGAAATGAAATCAGGATTCAGTTCACAATCTCTGTAATACATTGTAAGTCCGCCGAATGTTTCGTTGTACGCTTCTTCTAATTTTGTATAATCCATGTGTTTTTTGTGTTTGATGCAATTACCCCAATTCAAAAGTGGTAATTCCAAATATTTTATCAAGTGCCACCGTAGGCGGATTTCCATAATACATGCGCGCACATTCAAAAACATACGTTGCTTCGTAAGTTGCCACTAGTTTTTTGGCAGCATCATTCACCATCGGAATGTCTAAGAACAGGGATTCATCTTTTACCGCATTCAAACAGGCTTTGTATAACGTTTCTGCAATGGCAGAATCATTAGCAAAAAGCGGACACACCTTATATCCTGTGGTTGCTTTTCGAACAATCGCAAAGCCTTTTAACTCATCATTTTCTACATATTTAAACGTTTTATTCTCAGGAAGCGCTAACCACGGTCTTAAAAACTGCGGTCGCGAAAATCCAAAACATTGCTGATCGTACGCTAAAATCCTGTCAAAATCTTCTTTTTCAATTGGAGAAATGTTCGAATCAACAGTAAAATCAGCTCCTTTTCGCTCGTAGCGGACATCTCTAAAAGCAATTTCAAAACCACCTTCTTGATAAAAAGGTTGCATGTCTACCACGCCATCCATTCCAATAGCTGCGTTTTCTTGCAATCGGGAACGTAAAGTGTCTCTTCGCAAATACCACAATTTTCTACCAATGCCTTGATCTCTGTATTCAGGTTTCACAATAAAAAAGCCCATAAAGCCAAAGTCGCCATTGTAAGAAACAATGGAGCCGCCAGCAATCAGTTTGCCTTCATAATGAAAACCGTAAAAACCCTTAGGATCAGTTTCATAAAAAGCTTCTGCATCGTGTGGTCCAGGATTCCAACCTTCTTTTCGCGCCCAATCGACTAAGGTTTTTACACCATTTAAATCCAGTTTTTCAAATTGTAAATCGTCTATGTTCATGGCAGTTTTTAAAAAGAGAAATCTATTTTGATTCATAGTTAACAATTTTCAATTTAAGAAATAATACAACGCCAATTCAATATAAAATGAAATCGTGTGTCGCTGTAGCTTTTTTCCTTTAAAAAAGGGAATTTTCCCTTTTTATAAACATTGTTTTACCTCTTTTGTACACTTTGGTTGCAATCTACTTTTGCCAATAAATAAGTAAACAACAATCACATACAATTTGTAAAAAGGAATCTTACCAATTTTTGATGAGTAATTTAAATACTTACAGTTTTTGCAGCTAACGATACAATTAACAAGACGAATGATCATTCTTGCAGTATTTTTATGTAAAAAAGCTTCTCTAATTGGTAGTATACTGAAAACTTATAAGTCATTTCTGTTGAATTTTTAATGGAAGCATCCCGAAGAAAACTAATTATCTAATAATAAATTGCATGAAACCAGAAAACTTAGTATCTCAGTTGACAAAAATATACGATGTCGCTGAAAAGGCAACCGCGGTAGGCGTTGCACATTTGTCCTCAAAAGAAGAATCGTATAATGGTAGAGAAATTACCATTCACGGAAAGAAACATTTAAATTTTTCCTCCTGTAGTTATTTAGGCTTGGCACTTGATGAACGTGTCATCAATGGTGCGATTGACGGCGTAAAACGTTTTGGAACCAGTTTTCCAACGTCTCGTTCGTTTGTTACTTTAGGCTATTTGGAAGAACTTGAAAGTAAACTAGAACAATTATTCGGACACAGTTGTATTGTGACGACTTCCACTTCGTTGGCACATGCGGCTTTTTTGCCGCTGTTTATCAACGAAAAAGATGTATTTATTTGCGATCATCAAGTGCATACAAGTGTGCGTGTAGCATCGGAAATTGTGCGTGCAAAAGGTTGCGTAGCCGATGTAGTACGTCACAATGCGATAGAAACTTTGGAAGAAAAGATTCATTCGCATAGTAAAACCAGCCGAAATGTATGGTATTTTGCAGATGGAATTTATTCTATGTACGGAGACAAAGCGCCGATTAAAGAATTGATTCGTTTGTTGAATACCTATGAAAACTTCCACGTATATATTGATGATGCACATGGAATGAGTTGGACAGGCGAAAACGGAAAAGGCTATGTGTTGAGTCAAGGAGAATTGCATCCGCGAATGGTGTTGAGTACCTCGCTAGGAAAAGCCTTTGGTTCTATTGGTGGCGTGTTGGTTTGTAACAATCCTGAGATCAAGAAAACTATCAAAGCTTGCGGAAGTTCGTTTATATTTTCGAGTCCTGTACCGCCGTCAGTGATCGGAGCGTCAATTGCTTCTGCCGACATTCATCTTTCACCAGAAATCAATACCTTACAAACGGATTTACTTAACAAAATCAAGTATTTCAAACAACTCGCTTTCGACATAAATCTTCCAATTTTGGGAGAAGGAAATACGCCGATATTTTTTATTCCTTCAGGAAATCCAGATACTACATTTCAGTTATCCAAATGTTTGATGGATTGCGGATTTTATCAAAGTTCAGCAGTATATCCAAGCGTTCCGTACAACAGTGGCGGCGTGCGTTTGACATTGACCAATTGGCTTGAAATGGCGGACATTCATCAAATGGTAGAAACCTTGTTTGTGGAACGCGAAAAAATATTACATCAAGAAAAAATATCGGAACAATTGCTAAAACGAAACTTTAAAGGAATTGCCTATAATTTGGCAGGTTAACTCTTCTCAGATAGTGACTTTTGCCATTTTGTATGTGTTCTAAATTGCAAAATGGCAAAACTCATCATGAGTACATTCAGAAAAACGGCAAAAATTTCTATTGCAGGAATATCTGTGTCCAAAAATCCCAACACCAAAAGGTGAAGAAGCGACTGTATTGTCACCAATAAAATTACGAGATAAGCAATGATGGAGATGATATGAGAATGTTCTTTTTTTAAGGAATACTGTAATAGAAACATACACAAAAGTATCGGCAGACCATAGAGAACACTAAATAGATTCTCGATCTGAAATGCGTCAATACTACTTTCAATACCTATCAAGAGTAACACTAGAAAAGTTAGAATGGATACTAGTCGTTTCTGCGAAATTTTCATATACTAAAAATAGACGTATTTGTTTCAAATTCAAAGAAGAGTTTATCTTTTCAAAGTCACTTTTGAGAAGCCTTTATTTTATAAAACGAAGGCAATGCTATTTGTTTTTTGGTTTTTGTGATTTTAGTTTTGAATCATTAGTAACATTAAAACCAAATTTTATGAAAACAACAAATTCAAATTCATTACGACTAAACAAAAAGTCTATCACAGGATTTAATTCGTTCAAGAAAGTTCAAAATCTTGATGCGGTAAAAGGAGGATATGCAGATGCAAATTATTCTTCCGTAGTAATTCCGGATGAAATGATTATGTAATCTCTAAAATTAACTGTAAGATCATGGTTAGAAAAATTGGTTTTCTAACCATGATTACATTTTGAGTTCCTCAGTTTAACTGATTATTCCTTTTTATACGTAATAGTTTCGTTAATTTTATCAATAGCCTTTTCTCCTTCCTCTGTAGGCGTTCCGTATTCGTTTAAGGAATCTTGGAAGGCAATAATGCGCGTTTTTCCATCACCCATTTTGATTTCTAACATATCTAAAGTCAATTTTTCACCCATCAATTCCACATTGATGCGTTTTCCCTTTAGGGTGCGACTTCCAAGTTTCATGGAGGTTCTTTTAATCGTACAATTGCTTTTTCCAAATCGTCCAACAATTTCATCTACAAAAAGATCTAAGGTTCCCGCAACAATTTCAAAATTCATAATGACAAAATTATTGCCATCAAAAGTCCAATTTTTATACCCAAAAGAAGATTCATACTCAAATCCAAAATGAGTCGGATACTCATAACTAATGCTGCCGTTGTCGAAGGTTTTAAATTCTGAAACCTTTACAGAAATGGTATTGCCGTCCTTTTGTATTTTTTCTCCTTCCGAAACTTTGTAATCTCGTCCATTGATAGTGACCACAAAATTTGTTTTGGGCGCTTTGGTATCATTTGCTTGTTGCGCTTTTACGAAATAGATATTTGCAATAAGAAGTAAGGGAAGTACTATTTGTGAGAATTTCATCAGTAATATTATTAAGTTGAAAGTAAACCTACAATTTTCTTTTGAATTCTCAAGAACGTTCCTGTATTTGTTTTAACAAACGCGCTCTTTTTTTCTGCAAATGCTCTTTTTCCAGCGAATTGTTCACGGTTTCCAGCGCTGTATCAATATGTGTAATTGCTTTCTCAAGCTGCTTTGTCGCGTAATAATAGTCGGAAAGTGTACCGTAATACAGATAACTGCGTTGTTCTAAATCGCTTGCTTTCAGTTGATCTAAATAGTCTTTGGCTTTGGCAAAATCTAAGTTTTGTAAGCATACTACTGCCATTGTTAATACGTGAATCGGAATTGGTTGCATCGCATACAAACATTCATACCAATAGAGAATTTTGGTCCAATCGGTATCATCAAAATGACTCGCGCGTAAATGTTCTGCGGCAATCGCAGCTTCAAAATGATAGCAAGAATATTCGGTATCTGCCACAGCTTTGTACATCATGGTATTGCCAAGTTCAATCAACGGAAAATGCCACAAACTGCGATCTTGTTGTTTTAAATCGAGAATTTCATTTGAAGAATTAATTTTCGCATCCAAACGTGCCGAATGAAAACACATCAACGCAAACAAAGCATACACAGCCGAACTGCGCGTAAGTTCGTTTTTCAATAGCATTTTACACAAACGCATGGCTTCTCCGCACAGATCTTTTCGGATGAGGTGTTGTTGTTGATTGGAATGAAAACCTTCGTTAAAGATCAAATACAAAACTTCCATGACGCTTTCCAGTCGTTGCGGCAGGTCTTTTCCTTGCGGAATGTGAAATTGTATCGTTCCTTTTTGAATGGTTTTTCGAGCGCGAAACAAACGCTTTTTCACCGTTTCTTCTTTGGTCAATAGGGCAGAAGCGATTTCTTTGATACTAAATCCAGAAACAGTTTTTAAGGCAAATGAAATTCGATCGCGCGGATCTAAATCGGGATGACAAGCCGTAAAAATCATGCGCAGTTGTGCATCTTCAATTTCAGCATCTAAAAACAGTTCGTTAACGGCAATAAAATCTCGACTTTGTTGCAGATTTGGAAGTAATTTTTTCTCGGCTTTCAGTTTTCGGAAAATATCCAACACTCGATTTTTCGCAGCTTTGGTCAGCCAAGCTTCGGGATTGTCAGGTTGTTGTTTTCGCCACGCAATACTAGCTTTGATAAAAGTGTCTTGTACCGCATCTTCAATAGTTTCCAGATGCGAAAGCCCAAAAATTCGAGTCAACACAGAGACCATTTTTCCGCTGTGATAGCGGAATAAATGATCTATGAGTTTGTGTTCCATTAGTTGTGATCTTCAAAAACAGTGATTTCTCTAATCTCAACAGTTCCGCCTAAATCGTAATCTGGGAAATCTTGTGCAATTTCTTCGACAGCGTCAAAATCTTTTGCCATGACTAAATAATAGCCACCCACGATTTCTTTTACTTCCGCAGAAGTCAAATCAGTTACGGTACGATTTTCACCAACAATACGACGAATTTGAGGATTCAACGCATTGCCACCGCGTAAAATTCCCGCAGCTTCCATTTTGTTGCCCCAGGCAAACCATTTGCCCATTCGGTGTTGTAATTCTTCTGGCGAAAGCCCTAAATCAGCATAATCTGCTCCAACGAAAATCATCATAAATTCTTTCATAATAGTGTAATTAAATGTTGTTATATCTTAAAGACGTTTTACAAAAGACAAAAGAGGACACTTTTTTTAATTATTTTTTTCTGAGTATGAAAATACTCGTGAAACTGCCCGTTTTACAAGCAATGTAGACCTGTAACTATTCTTGGCGATTTGCGTACTGTTCTAATGCTTTTCTCAATATTTTACCTTCTTCTTTGGTAGGTGCCCACGAAAAAGGAATTTTACGGACTTCGCAAAAGCGTTCAAAATCTCCATACAACAAATCATCTGCTTTTTGATCAAATTTGTCGCCAGGTGCATTCTCAAAATTTTGTTTGACTATTTTTCCATCGTTTATAAAATAAGTCGTTTTAAAATTTCGAGGTGTTCTTTTGAGCGCTTCATCAATATAATTTGTAGTTTTTTCAATCGCAACCACGGTTGTATCATTCGCGGAAATTACTTCTTTTATTGTAGTTTTAGCACTCAACTCCTCTGCCCATTCAAGGTTGGATAAAAATTCTTTTTGACTATTTACTTCTACAAAATCATTTTTAAAAACTTCTTGATAGTCTTCCGTTGTGATGGCGCGTAATTTTTCAGCATCGTAACTATTTCGAGCTTCTACAAACGATTTTATAAACGTGACATTTTCAATATGAACTGCATCTTTTTTAGCTGCGGTAGTCGCATCGGTACTTTTTTGAGCATCATTCTTACTTGCGGTTGCAGCATTTTGTGTTTCTTTGGAATCGTCTTTAGCTTTATCTGCACACGATGTAATTAACAGTGCAGAAAAGACAAGCATAAAAAAATATTTCAGGTTCATGGAGTAATTTTTAGAGTTTTCTAAAGTAGGAAACTTTGTAAAGCTATGCTATAAAATTGTGTATTTATTTTCGTCAGCAGGAAGGCTTTTTCTTTTTAAATCCACTATGCGGGAAAAACTTCGGAATAAAAGATTCGTTTTCATCGTCAAAACTGTCTTTGTACATACATAAAATATCTTCTATAGCGCCACAATGCAAATCGTTTTGTTGGAATGCTTCGGGTAAGTCTTTTTTAAGAATGAACTTTTCGCTGAGTTGTTTTCCTAAAATCTTTTCAGCACCTACTTTGACACCAGCGTGCAGGTAAATTTTATCAGGATGTATATTCAAATAACTGCCAATTCGCTCGGCGGTGTCGTATACAGTCAAAACACCAATACCTTTTATTTTATAAAGCTCCACCTTGTCTAACAACTCATCAAAAGAAGTACATTTTTTAATTTCTGAAATTTTGTCTATCAATTGTACGGCAAATTTTTCAAGATCAATATTCTTTAAACGCCATTGATGTTTGTTCTTTTTTCCTTCATGATTTTTAGCGGTTGCTGCGGCGAAAATGGCTTCTTCAAGCGAATCTTGCTGTGCGCAGTGTAGCAGCCAAGTCTCAGGATTTGCGGCTCTATGTTGTTTGTAATGAAGAATAATTTCTTCTAGTTTTTTCTCTGTCATGCTTTAGTTAAAATGTTTTCTCTTTGAATAAACTCCGCCACATCTTTTGCCCATATTTGATACGCCAATTCGGATGGATGCACGCCATCACTGAAAAAATCTGAAGGTTTGGCATCTACGTTTAGACGTGAAATCATATCGTCATATTGCAAGGCTTTGGCGTAATAATGCACGTTTTTATAATCTTTCACGACTTTTTCCAATTCTTTTCCGAGATGCAGTACTAAATTTCCAATCACAAACTTAATCGCACCTGTAAATGCGGTAAACTCTTTGATCGGTGGCATGTTAATGAATACAATCGGCGATGTAGGATAACTTTCGCGAATGCGGGCAATTAACGCTCTAATGTCTTTATTCCAACGTTTGGGCGAATGGAGTTCAAAACTATCATTTCCGCCGAGACCAATCACAATTAAATCCACAGGCTTTTCTACAATATGCTTCACGATTTTATTCGTCACTTGCTGCGCGTTGTAACCACTTTTTGCATAGACTTTCCATGAAATATTCGCAGAAATTTGTTTGGCCAATTCCTCCGCAAGTGTGCCTGTAAATGCGGTTTTGTGAAATTTCGCTCCTACACCAGCAATAGTACTTTCGCCAACAGTAATCAATTGAAATGATGTTTGACTTCCATTTTCAAAAACGCCTTCAATTCCACTTGCTTCTGGCAATTTCGGAATGGTTTTGCGAATTCGCTTTCCCTGAAAATAGAGTATAGGTAACAATGGAATGGATACGATCGCGCCAAGCGTATATTTAATATTCATAATCATTTCAAATTAGCGATTAAAGATACAATTTTGAAGCATAAAAACTTTTTTGTTCAATCATTTTGTATATTTGTTAAACAAAAACTAACTATGAAAAAGGCACATCTCCCAACTAAAATATGCAAAGTCTGTGAGCGACCGTTTACATGGCGTAAAAAGTGGGAACGTGTTTGGGACGAAGTTCAATATTGCAGTGAACGTTGTCGCAGAAATAAAAATAGAAAGCATGACTAAAACAGGATTGGTTTGGTTTCGAAACGATTTACGTGTTCACGATCAGGCATCGTTGGTGAAAGCCGCAAAAGAGAATAATGCTGTGATGGCAGTGTATTGTTTTGATCCGCGTCATTTTGAAAAAGATCGTTTCGGATTTGTAAAAACAGGTAACTACCGCGCACAATTTTTAATTGAAACGGTTCAAGATTTACAGCAACAATTAAATGACTTGAATATTTCATTATTTGTGCATTTGGATACGCCTGAAAATGTAATCCCAAAATATACACATATTCACAACGTCACTTCTATCTATTGTCAAAAAGAATGGACTTCCGAAGAAGTGAAAGTATCTTCAAGTGTTAAAAAAGCACTTCCAGCGGCAGTGAATTGGGTGGAAACGTACGATCAGTTTTTATACCATCCAGAAGACATTCCGATGACGATTGACAGTATTCCGCAAGTGTTTACTGTTTTTCGAAAGAAATGTGAAAAATATGCTAGCATTCGCGAATTAGAAACAATTTCCAGAATGCCAGAAGTAAACCGAATTCCGCATCTGACGAAAGTTCCAACATTACAAGACTTAGGACTGGAAAATGTCGAATATGATTCGCGAACCGCTTTTCCATTCAAAGGCGGAGAAACTGCTGGATTACAGCGTATACAAGAGTATGCATGGAATACCAAAAAGTTATCTTATTACAAAAAAACACGCAACGGATTGGTCGGTAAAGATTACAGTTCTAAATTTTCTGCGTGGTTGGCAAATGGAAGTCTATCGCCACGAAAAATATACCATGAAGTTAAAAAATACGAGTCCAAAATCACTAAGAATCAATCGACGTATTGGATGATTTTTGAGTTGATTTGGCGCGACTTTTTCAAATACATTTCCCTAAAACACGGAAACGATATCTTCAAGTTAGAAGGTATTTTGCACAAACCGTACGAATGGAGCAGTGATGAGCGATTGATTCAACAGTGGATTGATGGCGAAACGTCCGAACCGTTTGTAAATGCAAACATGCTCGAACTCAAACATACCGGATGGATGAGCAACCGCGGTCGCCAAAACGTAGCTTCGTATTTTGCCAGAACGTTGGAGCTTGATTGGCGTATTGGCGCCGCGTATTTTGAGTCGCTTTTACTTGATTATGACGTGCATAGCAACTACGGAAATTGGTTGTATGTTTCGGGTGTTGGAAATGACCCGCGCAATCGAACGTTTAATGTGCAACTGCAAGCCGAACGTTATGATGCCAACAATAAGTTTCAAAATTTGTGGTTACAAACGAGTTTATTTTAAATGAAAACAGTACGATTAGTATTAGGAGATCAACTGAATCAGCAGCATTCTTGGTATGAAGATACCAATGAAAACGTCATTTATTTTATGGCGGAAATGCGACAGGAAACAGATTATGTGCGACATCATATTCAGAAAGTTGTGGCGTTTTTTAAAAGCATGCGCTCGTTTTCGGATTGGTTGCAACGTGAGCAGAACAACGTTGTGTATTATAATTTAGATGATGCGCGCAATCAGCACGATTTAGTAGTGAATTTGAAGCAATTAATCTCCGAACACAATATCCAAAAATTTGAATACCAATTGCCTGATGAATACCGTTTGGATGAACAATTAAAGGCTTTTTGTGACGAATTGGAGATTGAAACAGAAGCGTTTGATACGGAACACTTTTTAACCTCCCGAACGGATTTTGCTGATTTCTTTGAAGGAAAGAAGCAAATGGTAATGGAATTCTTTTATCGCAACATGCGAAAGCGTTATGACATTATGATGTTGGATGCGAAAAATCCGGAAGGCGGTAAGTGGAATTTTGATCAAAGCAATCGTAAAAAGTGGAAAGGTGCGCCAGAAATTCCAGTGGAAAAGCAAGTTCAGAATTCTGTAGCAGAAATCTATAAAATGATTCAAAATGCCAAGGTGGAAACGATTGGAAATATAGATGTGGACAATTTTCATTGGCCGACAGATCGTGCTACTTGTTTGGACGTGTTGAATTATTTCTGCGAGAATCTACTAGTACATTTTGGCGATTATCAAGACGCCATGCACACGGAAGAACATTTTCTATTTCACAGTCGTTTGTCATTTGCGATGAACTCCAAAATGTTGCATCCGAAAGAAGTGATAGAAACCGTGATTTCCTATTGGCGAACACATAAAAGTGAGATTGATATTTCACAAGTAGAAGGTTTTGTGCGACAAATTTTAGGTTGGCGCGAATATATGCGCGGAATGTATTGGAAAGAAATGCCAAATTACAGAACTTTGAACAAATTAGACAATACGAATTCGCTTCCCGACTTTTTCTGGACGGGAAATACGAAAATGAATTGTTTGAAACATGCCATTTCGCAAAGTTTGGATCACGCGTATGCACATCATATTCAACGTTTGATGGTGACAGGAAATTTTGCCTTGCTCACACAAATGCATCCGGATGTGGTTGACGAATGGTATTTAGGAATTTATATTGATGCGATTGAATGGGTTGAAATTACGAATACTCGTGGCATGAGTCAATTTGCTGATGGCGGATTGGTAGCGACAAAACCATATGTTTCCAGCGGAAGCTACATCAATAAAATGAGCAATTATTGTAAAGATTGTGTCTATAAAGTAGCCAAAAAAGAGACGGAAGATGCCTGTCCATTTAACGCGTTGTATTGGAACTTTTTAGATGATAAGCGTGAATATTTTAAAGGAAATAATCGCATGTCCATGATGATGAATTTGTTGAATAAAATGGATAAAGATAAATTAGCAGCGCTAAAAAACAGGGCAGCAGCAGTCATTGCGAATCCTGATAATTTTTAAAGAAACGAAGAAACTGAAGTTATGCAAGAAGAAGATAAAAAACCAGATAATGTCGTTTTTGACGAAGAAACCAACAGTTATAATGCGGCGTTAACACCATATGCGACTAATGTTGGCGCACCAGTCATTACAACACCAGATACGATTACTTGGAAAAATGTAAATATTGATAAAGTCAACAAGCAAGTCAAAGCGCGTTATGACGAACTCAAAGCGGAATACGATGCCTTGATGGAAAAGTTTGAATACAACAATTTGATTTACAGTGCAAAATTCAACTTTGAACCGATTGTCGGTGAAATTTACCATTTATATCGCGACAAGCATCAGCAACCGTTTCTATCGATCATTGCACCAACACAGTGCAATTTTGATTATGTCAATACCTTTCGTTTGAATGCTGATAAAATGTGGGAGATTGTGGAGGAATGATTTTTAATGAATTGATTTGATGATTTGAAAATGTGTTAATTTTTTTCAAAGGTCAGCGTTGTTTCTATTTAAACAGTTTACTTTACTCGTAATGAACTTTATGATATAAAAACTTCACTTCGAGTGATTTTGAGGAACGAAAAAAATGTGTCGAGAAGTACTTGGATTTCATACCTGTTCTCGATACATTTTTTATTGCGTTTTACTTCGTAAAAAACACTCGAACTGACGATTTTGAAAAGACAGTCAATACTAGGAATCAAGAACGTCATGCTGAACTTGATTCAGCATCTCATGAAGTTAATTATTTCGAAGTACTTCTCGATACTTTTTTTCTACGAAAAAACACTTACCGTCAGTTCTGTAAAGGTTAAGTAACATTGAAACTCCAATCGTCACTTCGATTTCTATGACAAAAGCAAATGATTTTACAGAAAAGTTTTGATTTTGGTTTAGGAATCTAAAAGTGTAAATTATTATAATATTTGTGATAGAAGCAAAATCGCCATTGATACATTTTCAAATTATCAAATCGTTACACTAAAAAAACGTCACTTCGAGTGAATTTGTGTCACATTGAACGCAGTCGAAATGTAACAAATTTGTATGGAGAGTACTTAGATTTCATACCTGTTCTCGATACATTTTTTACTGCGTTTTACTTCGTAAAAAACACTCGAACTGACGTTTTTGTCAACACAGTCAAGAATAGGAATCAAATACGTCATGCTGAACTTGATTCAGCATCTCATAAAATTGATCATTACGCTCGTTATGAGAAACCGAATCAAGTTTGGTTTGACGGGAATTCTGCTTCTTATAGATAGTGTTTTTATTCAATTGAATCCTTGATATATAGTTTAAATTCACTAGGCGTATCCACGTGCAAAGCAATCTTCGTAAATGTCTTTTTACAACCGAATAAACCACGCAAAGTATGTTCGCCGTTAGTTTCAATAATCACATTGTGACTTTCGAGTTCACCTAGTAAAGATAGTTTTACGATCGTATCTTCTTTGTCTAAATCCTTACTTGATAGCGTAATTTCTTTAATATCATCAATTGGAATTTCCACTTCCTGCATAATTCCATAGCGTAGATGTAAAACTCCATTTTCTACTGCAATCGGACGTTTCATGAGTGATTTGGCATATCCAAAAATTTGCAATCCAGAATAAGCACTCAAAATCGTAAGAATCCAAGCAGCAATTTCACTCCATTTTGCTAAAAGCATGTGAATTGGTACAATTTCTATCGCAACAATCAGGATCAACACAAAATATAAGGCAACAGCGCCGCTTTCTTTGTGATAACTGAATTCGTTTTCGGCCAATTTTCTGCGTTTCCAATAGACAAATCCATAGTAAAACACTGAAATTTCAGTGGCAAATGGTGCTACAACAGGTTTTGGTAAAACTTCTGCACAGGTTTTCTTTAAGGCTGTAAAAAAGTCTACCGAAGTATTGTTTTGTCTTTTATGAAACAACACCGCTTTTCGAACTTTATAAATGATGAATGACGCGACTCCGATTTCAATCACAGGAACAAACCAGGTTTTAAAAAGTTGTAAATAGTACTGATTTTCTTCTGGTAACACATAAAAACCGACAAGCAAACCAATCAGCATTACAGGAACTACTGTTGTTTTTGGAATGCTGCTTTTTCGAATCAGTAGAAAATAAACAATCGGTATAAAGAGCAATAAATCCGCAGAAACTGCCCAACTAAGCTGACTTGAATTTTCTAAAAAGTACGGTGATTTGGTGAAAAAGTAAATCGTTGTAAAAAGTGCGAGTGGAATTAAAAACTTTGCAAAACGTTGTGGGAAATTGAATAGTGTTTGCATATCGAATTGTTTTGAGTTGGCTTCGCCAATTGGACTCAATTCGGTCATATTTGTTACAGGAAATAACGAGTTTTTTTAATCAAAATAATAGAATAGAAAATAGGCTGTCTAAAAAGTTCCCATAGACGTCATTCTGAGCTTGATACTGAAATAAATTCAGCACAGGCTTAGAATCTCATTACTCTGATTTTCAACTGTTATGAGAAACCGAAATGCTTGCATTCATGAATACCGAATTATTAAATAAATATACGTGAATAATCAAGTTCGGTTTGACGAAATCTTTACTTTTTAGACAGCCTCTTTTGTCTATAAGTCTTTTTCTATTTAGAATCCAAAACTTGCTAATGCAGGATCATCTACTTCGTAATCATAAGCTCTCCAAAAGAACGAACCGTTGCCTCCGTTATAGCGCCAAACAAGCTCTTTTTCTGGTGTGACTTCCCACAAACCGAAATCACCTTCGCAGATTAATGTATTTCCATTGTCTAAACGTTCTGCTCCAGAGATTTTACTTGAGAAAATAGCATCGTTTTTATAAGACCAAACCACGTTTGGTTCGTTGTCCGTATTCGGCAATAACGAGAACGTAGCTGGCATTTCAAATTCGTATACCGTAGAAACACCTTCGGCAAAACCGTTTACATACAATAACATATTTCCTGCGCCTGGTACGCCATTTTCCAATAAATTCGGATAGTGATTGCGATCGCCACGAACTTCTCCCGTCATATTGTCATACGCGCGCGGATTTCCAAATCGATAGAGTAAATCGCCACCTTTTCCATAATTTCCACCTGAATCTGTAGCAGCTTCTGCGGTAGTGGTACTGTGATCAATCACCCAAACTTCACTAAAAAAGTTCACACTTAAGTAAATAATATCTTTTGCCGCATCGTAATCAAAACCGTTGGCGTGCATGATATCGCCATTGGGAATTGGGTTGTAGTTTACATTAATTTTGTGTGGATTATCTGCTACAATTCCATAATTAGGAAGACTAGCATCAGCATCTTGAATAATATGATCATAACTTCTCCATTGCCACACCACATTATTCGTGTTGATATCAATTTCCATCAAGGTTTCTGGATAAATATCACCCGGATTCGTAGAACCTTGTGCTGCTGCGTCTGCTTCAGGAATGCGTTCCCAAACTAATAATAACACATTTCCGTTTGGCAACATCTCCACATCGTGATGCAATATGAAATTTTCATTGCTTAAGGTATATTCCCATTGCACATTGCCATTAATGTCCATAATTTTTGCGGTTCCACCATATCCTCCAAATTGAATTTGTGCATTTGGGGCTTTAAAAATTCCTAACATTTTTCCATTAGGAAGTATTTCTAAATCGTTTCCTAAAGCAGTATCAAAAGTAAATTCATGTACTTTATTTCCTGTTTTGTCTAAGATAAAGGCAAAATCTTTTCCTGCATTCACAACAAATGTGAAGTTGTTATGGATTTTTTCGGCATCATAAACTTCTACTTCGGGTTCTAAAACTACAGGATTTGGATTCGGATTGGGATTTGCAGTTTCTGGTACACTAATATTCGTGTCGTCATCGCTGCAGCTTGCAAAGGAAAATAGTAAGGCGCAAGCTACATATCTTAAAGTAGGTATAAGTTTCATCATTGCTAAATTTGTAGGTTAAAAATATAGAATTCTAAAATAATTTCACTGCCAAAATGTATAAGTTTTTGTCTTTTTTTACCGTTTTAAAGCTGTTTTTAGCTTTTCTAGCTCATTTTTCGTGATTTTTTGTATGTTTTTTGGGAGAAAATGAATGAATAAATATTCAAGGGAAGTTGTTTTTATCAGATTAGAATCCCTATTTTAGCGAGCGAATTGAATTACAAATAATACCGAAAGTACCAAAACTTCAAGTATTCCTTAAATTACTGACATTGCTATTAGATTATATTAAAGGATTTTTATACCGAAGCACCAATCTGCATCGTTTTGTGTTATTCCCAAAGAAATTTACCGAAAGGCAACGCACATTAGTCTCAAAGGAAATGTCCTTTTACAGAAAATTGACCGCCAAAGAAAAGTGCTATTTTGAACATAGAGTATTGCAATTCATTCGCTGTCACACCTTTGTTGGTCGAGAAGATTTATTGGTGACCGAACGCATGCAATTGCTTATTTCTTCTACGGCAGTGATGATTACTTTTGGATTTAAACGGTATTTATTATCACGATTTGAAACGATTTTAGTCTATCCGCAACATTATTTTTCAAATATTACGCAACAATATCACAAAGGAGAAGCCAATCCAAAATACAAAACCTTGGTGTTTTCTTGGGAAGATTTTGAGGAAGGTATTAAAATTGAAGACGATAATCTAAATCTTGGTATTCACGAACTTGCGCATGCAGTGCACTTTAGTTTTTTAACGGAAAGCAGTTATACAGCTCGTATGTTTATACGACATTATAAATTGCTGCTCGCTTCTTTGACAGATAAAGATGCTCAAAAGCGCTTGATACGAATAAATTATTTGCGCGATTATGCCTTTGAAAATCAATATGAATTTTTATCCGTTTTGATAGAACATTTCTTTGAAACGCCCGACGAATTCCGAGCAAAACTGCCGAATATTTACAACAGAGTCAAACTCATGTTGAATATGAATGTAGCGGGTTTTTAAATTTGAATCAACGGAATCCGAAGACAACTTTGCGTTCCAATAATTCCTGTTTCGCTACGTAAAGTTCGTACGTCTAAGAGTTTCTTTTCACGTGTTTCGCCATTAATAATCTTTAAGCGTTCGTTGATATTTTCTAAGGAAATCCCTGAACTTTCATTCAATTCTTTTTCTGTTTTGGTAATGCCATTGCCGTTGTCGGTAATGCATACATACAACATTTCATCTTCTAACTTGATGGAAATCTTCAAATTTCCCTTTCCATTACGTTTCATTCCTTTCAAACCATGAATAATGGCGTTCTCAATCAAAGGTTGAAAAATAAGTGGCGGAACTTTGGTAAATTCTAAATCTTCTTTCAGTGCATCATCAATTGCAATTTGATATGAAAACCCTTTCTCGAAAAGGTCGCGTTGCAATTCAATGTATAAGGTCGAAATTTCAATCTCGTCTTGCAAATCGATCAATTTACTTTTGGTCGATTTTTGAACGAGTCGGTACAAATGTGACAGTCTGTTTAGCCAATTGATCGACTGATTCACATTTCCTTTAGTAATAGCGTTACAGATACTTTGGATGGCATTGTTGATAAAATGCGGATTCATTTGAGAATTCAAAAGATCATATCGTAACGATAATTCATTTGATGACATTCAGTAACAATTTTTTTAGTTAACATATTTGAAGTTGGCTTTTAGGGGTATAGGGGTAACTGTAAAATTGGTATATGTAAAACTACGATTGTTACAGGCAAAAGACAACAGGATAATGTCTCATTTCACGAAACAGGACTCTATATTCACGGAAAATCGAATTGTGTTTGGAGTGTTAATTATTTGAAAATAAATTAGTTATGTTTTATTTGTTAAGAAAATAATAAATTGACTATAATTTACTGAATTGTCATTTTCAGGTCTTTTTTATGTTAAAAAAATGATACTTTTTGAGTTTTATTTTTTGAAAAAGTACGTAAGAAAAGAAGAATTGTTGGTAAAATTGTCTAAAATATAACGTATGGGAAGTCTATAATTCTTTAAAATTTTAGCTGAAAAAAGCCATCGTTTCCGACAGCTTTTGGTCTTGTATAATGGAAAAAATAGCGTCTTACAAAACAATATTTTTTAAATTTTGAATGGTTTGTGTTGGGTTTTCCGAACGAAAAACAAAGCTTCCTGCCACCAAAACATCAGCTCCTGCATCTACTAAAGCTTTCGCGTTTTTATCATTCACGCCGCCATCAATTTCAATTTCGGTTGAAGCGCCTTTTTCGGTAATCAATGCTTTTAGTTTTTTGACTTTAGCATACGTATTCTCAATAAAAGATTGTCCGCCAAAGCCAGGGTTAACACTCATCAAACATACCAAATCAATATCTTGAATAACGTCTTCTAAGAGATTTATATTGGTATGAGGATTCAAGGCTACACCAGCTTTCATTCCCGCGGCTTTGATGGCTTGTAGCGTTCTGTGTAAGTGTGTACAAGCTTCGTAATGAACGGTTAAGACATCAGCGCCTAAATCTGCAAATGTTTGAATATAACGATCTGGATCTACGATCATTAAATGGACATCAATGGTTTTGGTGGCGTGTTTGCTAATTGCTTTTAACACTGGCATTCCAAAAGAAATATTCGGCACAAAAACACCGTCCATAATATCAATGTGAAACCAGTCAGCTTCACTTTGATTCACCATTTCTATATCGCGTTGTAAATTGGCAAAATCAGCCGCCAAGATTGATGGCGCAATTCGTTTTGTAGACATACTAAATAATTTGTGTGTTGTTTCTAGCTGCGAAAGTACTATAAAATAAACGCTCTCGCAATGCGAGAGCGTCATTCATCAATCAAAAAACGAACAGTTATGTTATAAAAACTAAACTGCTGTACGGTTTATAGGAACTTTATCCTAAATATGTCTTTAATATTTTACTTCGTGATGTGTGCTTTAAGCGACGAATCGCTTTTTCCTTAATTTGACGTACACGCTCACGAGTTAAGTCGAAAGTTTCTCCAATTTCTTCCAACGTCATAGGATGTTGGTTTCCTAATCCGAAATACAAACGAATTACGTCGGCTTCTCTCGGCGTTAATGTTTCTAGTGCACGTTCAATCTCTGTCTTTAAAGATTCATGTAATAATTCTTTATCAGGATTTGGCGATTCACCAGAATTCAATACGTCATATAAATTCGAATCTTCTCCTTCTACCAACGGCGCATCCATAGATACGTGGCGTCCAGAGTTTTTCATCGATTCTTTTACATCGTTCACAGTCATATCTAATTCCTTCGCAATTTCCTCTGCTGAAGGGATTCTTTCATGACTTTGCTCAAGATACGCAAAAGTTTTATTAATTTTATTAATCGAACCAATTTTATTCAATGGTAAGCGCACAATACGTGATTGTTCTGCCAATGCTTGTAAGATAGACTGTCTAATCCACCATACCGCATACGAAATAAACTTAAAACCACGCGTTTCGTCAAAACGCTGCGCGGCTTTAATAAGTCCCAAATTACCTTCATTAATCAAATCAGGAAGTGTCAATCCTTGATTTTGATACTGCTTTGCAACCGAAACTACGAAACGAAGGTTAGCTTTTGTCAATTTTTCTAGCGCAATTTGATCGCCAGCCTTAATTCTTTGTGCTAATTCTACTTCTTCGTCTGCTGTAATAAGGTCAACTTTACCGATTTCTTGAAGATATTTGTCTAGTGACGCGGTTTCCCTATTGGTAACCTGCTTGGTAATTTTAAGTTGTCTCATGTAATATACTTGGGATTTTAATCTTTGTGCATACGCTACTAATTATACGTAGAAATCGCCATAAATGTTACAAAAAGGTAAAAAATATTTTAAATAAAGTTTGTGAGAAAATGTAATTTGCTTATAATTAATGGATTACACACCTCTTTTATCACCGTAAATATGTACGTGCAAGCGATCCGTGTAATGAAATTGGTGCTTTTTACAGACTTCAATGAGCCATTGTTGCTTATTTCTTAATGCTTTAGGATTGGTTCCTTCGGGCATTAAATATACTTTCTCATTGGGAATTTGATAGGTTTGGCAGAGGTTTAACACTTCCGTGAGATCGTTCTCTGAGGCAATTACAAACTTAAAAATAGCTTTTTCGTTCGTAGAAAAGTACTTGTAAGCTGCTGGTTTTTCTCGTAATTTCTTGGGATTATTTGAGTTTGCCAATTTGGGTGATACATTATATTGATCGACTAAAGCTTCAAAAGTAGCATCAGGTACTAAGGTACCGTTGGTTTCAATCTCAAAAAAATAATCATCCGCTTTTGTATTGAAAAATTCGATTAAGGCAGAAAGTTCTTGCAGCTGCATCATCGGTTCGCCACCAGTCAAGACAATATTTTTACAACCACTTTTCGCGACTTCTTCGTAGATTTCTTCCAGCGTAAGCGAAATAATCATTTCATTCATTTTATACTTCTTGTACGTCGGGTCGGAATCTTTTACATGCGCAAATCGCGTTTTCTCCCAATTCCATGTATAATCGGTATCGCACCAAATACAATGCAAATTGCACAGCGATGTTCGGATAAACACGCTCGGTTGTCCCATGTTTTTTCCTTCTCCTTGAATGGAGTGAAAAATTTCAGGTTTGCCGTCAAGATTTGCAATTTTCAATTTGATCATACACACGAATTAAAAAGTAGTTTGCAAAATTAACGCATTCTGCTTGGAGACACAAAACTATGGTGAATTGAATATGATTTGATTGATTTTTTGTGAAAATCGCAAAAAATAGTTTTTTAGTTTGTGTTCTATGGAAATTTGAATGTGATTATTGCAATACTTTTGAGTAGAAGTAAAACTTAGCAATTATGGAAATACCGATTATACCGGGTAGAGGACTTGTTACCAGTACAGCTACCAATTTACGTTTAGACTTTTTAGACGCAAATGCCATCAAAACAGATGTTATTTCACAATCGCGATTGGAGTATCAAGACATTCGCGGAAATATAGAATCCTATATCGGAAGCACAGAAATTCCGTTGGGCATTGTGGGACCGTTACTTTTTAACGAGAACGAAATGCAAGAATTAGTCTACTGTCCCGCGGGAACGTTGGAAGGTGCACTCATTGCCAGTATGAATCGTGGTGCAAAAGTGATTAGCAAAAGTAATGGTTTTTCTGCCGAAGTAAAATGGCAAAAAATGACGCGTTCGCCGATGTTTATTTTTAAGGAAGAAACCGAAGCTTCTACTTTCAAACAATTTGTAAAAAATACTTTTTCAGACATCAAACAAGCTGCAGAAGCACATACAAATCACGGAGAATTGCTACAGATTGAAAGCATTCAACAAGCAAACGTAGTACATTTAAAATTTACCTATCAAACAGGCGATGCTTCGGGACAAAATATGACGACAACCTGTACATGGCATTCCATGTTGTACTTGGTAGAAGCTTTCAAAAAAGCCACAGGAATTGTACCGACAGATTTTGTGATTGAAGGAAACGGCGCGTGCGATAAAAAAGTATCACAATACAATATATACTCAGGACGCGGAATTCATGTAGTTGCCGAATGTACGATTCCAGAAGAAATTATTCAAAAAGTATTGCGAACGACTTCTGATAAATTGTTGCGTTGTTATCATCCTTCCAAAAAACTGGCAACAAACGACGGAATGGTTGGTTACAATATCAATGTTGCCAATGCGATTGCTGCGATTTTTGTAGCTACTGGACAGGATTTGGCTTCCATTCACGAATCGAGTGTCGGAATGTTGCATTTAGCCAAAAAAGACAATGGTTTGTACATTCAGTTGACCTTACCAAATTTAGTCATCGGAACAGTTGGCGGCGGAACTTCTTTGCCACGACAAGCACAAGCCTTGGAAATTATGGATTGTCATGGAAGTGGAAAAGTGGAACGATTTGCTAAACTGATTGCAGGATTTGCCTTAGGTCTAGAAATTTCAACCTACGCAGCGATTGTGAGTGGCGAATTCGCGAAAGCACATGAAAAATTAGGACGAAATAAGCCTGTACAATGGTTGTTGCCTTCTGAATTGACTTCGAATTTTGTGCAATCGAGTTTGAATGGTTTTTTTGAAGACAAGCAGATTCAAGACATACAACCTACCTCGCATGCGTTGTTGGAGAACGGAATTCTCACAAACATCGCTTCCAAAGTCAATAAGAAAATCATAGGTTTTTTACCTTTTCAAATTGAGTATACACAACAAAATGGTCAAACGAAAACCAAAGATGTGTTGATCAAATCCAAACCGTTGGATGATGAAGTCATCAAAGGATTGCATACAATCGCAGCTTCCATCGATCCGGAATTGTCAGATATTTTGAAACAATCCAAACGACATTTGGAATATCATAATTGTCATTTGAAAGAAATAGAAGTATATTCGTATTTGCACAAAAGCGGATTTGAATACATGCCAAAATATTTTGGAAAGCATGTCAATCCGAAACGCGAGATTTTTATGTTGATTCAAGAGTTTCTGCCAACTGACGACATGAAAATTATCAACGCAGAGAATCATCCTGAATATTGGAAACCTGCAACAATTGCTGCGGTGATTGCTGCAATTACACAATTTCACCAAAAGGCAAAAACAGCAGATTTTTCACATGTACACGAATTTCAACCGTGGAAAGCGAGCACATTGTATAAAAAAATGATGCAGATTTTGATTTCGGAATGTGCTGATCAAAAAGATCAATCTGTGTTACAACAATTACATGCTGAAATTGACAATTTGGAAAATCAGGCAAGTACAATTTCTATAGAAAAAACGATTATTCATAACGATTTTAATCCGAGAAATATTGCCATTCGCAACAATGGACAACCTGCGATTTACGATTGGGAATTGGCAGTCATTGATCTTCCGCAGCGTGATGTAGTTGAGTTTTTAAGTTTTGTTTTACTACCAAATTTCAAAAAAGATGAACTCTATTTTTATATCAAAACGCATTATTTATTATACACAGATATAGATTGGAATGATTGGTTAGAAGCGTATCGCTATGCACTGAAAGTCTACATTATTACGCGACTTTCTTTCTACGAAGTCTCGGGAATATTGGTTGCGTATGATTTCTCAAAACGTGTCTTGAGAACTGCATTGCAAATGCTCAATTATTTAGAAGAAGATGTATAGTTTTTTACAACATATCGGCATTGTGTTGCTACCGTTGATTGTCTCGAATGTGTTGCACATGATTGTGATCAAAAAAGATGTATTTCCACAATTGACACAACCAATTTCTACATCACTATTTGGCGTAAATAAAACATGGAGAGGTTTTGTATGTGTGCCTTTGGTGAATGGAATCGTGCTGTATTTGCTGAATTTGATCTTTGATTTTCAACTGTCACAAGCTTTTGGTCTCGGCTTTTTGTTAGGAGTTGCATACATGTGGTTTGAATTGCCAAATTCGTATCTAAAACGAAGACTTGGAATTCCGTCAGGCGGACAGGCAACTTCTTACAAAGCACTTTTTATGCTAATAGATAAAATGGATTCTGCTTTTGGTGTGAATCTCGTTTATTTTTTCTTGGGATTCATCTCTTTACAAAACGCACTTTTACTCTTTGTAGCCAGTAGTGGGACTCATATTTTGATCAGTCAACTTTTAGTTCAATTACAACTCAAAAAATCTTTTTAACATGCAAAAAACAGAAAATATATACAATATTCCCAACTTTTTAAGTTTCTACAGATTGCTGACGTTTCCACTGATTTTGTGGTTTATTTATGCTGGAAAAGAACAGTTGTTTGCCATTTTTTTATGTGTAAATCTTGTCACAGACATTCTAGACGGATTGATCGCACGAAGTTTCAATTTGCAAACCAAATTCGGAGCAAAACTTGATTCTTTGGCAGACAACGGAACATTCATCGCTGCGTTCATTGGAATTTTCACCTTTAAACTGAATGAAATGGCAGCTGATATTTGGATGCTTTGGCTTTTCATTGGCTTCTTTATTTCAGGTTTGATCGTTTCGTTTGTCAAATTCAAGCAATATCCGAGTCTACATTTATACACCACAAAAATTGGTGGCTATGTTCAAGGTTTCTTCATTTTTGTACTGTTTGCGTGGAGTTACAACGAATATTTGTTTTATGCAGCCATGACCATCGGATACATTTCTCACATAGAAGAACTGATTATTTTGTTTGTTTCTAAGGAAATGAAAACGGATGCTCGTGGATTGTATTGGATTTTGAAGTAGGATTGAGTTATGAAGAAACTTTGATACGTCATTACGATCTCCAAGTAATTGGAGAGTGGCAATCTGTTTCTTTCAAAAGATAATTTTGTTATGATACAGGCAGATTACTTCGTCATGCTTCTTCGTAATGCCGTTCATTATGAACGATTTTTACCAAAACCCAAAACCCAAAACCATGAACAAACTCGAAACCATCAGAATGCTCATCATCGCTTTACTTGGCGTTTTGTTGGGATTTATTACCTATGAAATCGTGTATTATCTGAATCCGTTTTCGCCTAAAGCTACAGTGAGTTGGGTTTTGGCATTTTTGATTGGTGTGGCGCGTCAACATGCATTGCATCGACGGTTTACTTTTTTGCACAAAGGATCGTATTTGAAGAGTTTATATAGAGCGTATGTGGTGGATATTGGCGCGTTGCTTTTTAGTACTGGACTGCATTGGTTTTTGGCTGAAATGTTAGGTTTGCATCATCGATTGGTTTGGGGAATTTGTTTGCTTTTGACAGCGCTGATCAGTTTGGTGTTTTTGAAAAAGTATGTATTCAAACGTGAGTGTCATCCAAAATAAATCGAATTCAAAAATAAGGTAACAAAACCAAGACTTTGTAACTTTATGGTGAAATTTATGGTAAAATTGGATGTGAAATAAAAGCAAAAAATATTTCAAGTTTGGTTTGAGTTTCCTACTTTCACCACAAAGAAAAATTAATGGATTCGAATTTTTTTAATTTTTTATTGATTGCTGGAGCTGTGCAAGGCTTTATCTTCAATGGATTTACATTATTCTCTAAAAAGAAAGTAGATAAGGTAATCATTTTTTTGAATCTGACGGTTTTCTTTTTGTCACTCAACAACCTGCAAGCGTGGCTGATAGCGAAAGAGTTTCGCTTCGATCTCTTCTTTTTACGACAGTTTTTAGTGCCTTGGTACATGTTCATCATGCCAATGTTTTACATGTTTTTGATTCATTATTTGAAGATTCAAGACAAAGTCCGAAGTTTTTTAACATTTGCAATCATTTTGTTCGTGATAGAACTTATGGTGCGAAGTGTGTTTATTCTGAATGCTTCCGAAACGGATGTAGCTTCCATTAAAATGTATACTATGGTAGAAGAGATTGTGAATGCAGCCTTTTCTATTTTTCTGTTTTATAAATGTGTTCGAATTGTATTTGAGAAAAGCAAACTGCTCGATTTTATTGCGAATTATGACGATATTAAATGGTTAAAAATCTTCTTGATTTTAGGCGGATTTGTCTTAGGATTTTGGGTCTTAGCCATTGCGTTGAATACATATTTTACGGATGCGCGTGCGTATTATCCGTTGCGATTGGCGACTTCAGTTTTGTTATATTGGATTGGATATCAAGGAACTTCACGATATACCTTATTGCATGACCGAATCATGTTGCGTGGAAAATTGGCTGCATTGAAACCTGAAAATAAGAACAAAGTAAAAACAGAAGCTAAAAACGATTTATCCGAAAAGCATCAACAAGAGTTTGAAACCATTGCGAATTATATTCTTTCCGAACAGCGATTTTTAGATGCGAAATTGAGCTTAGAACAATTGTCTGACGAACTCAATATGAGCGCGGGACATTTGTCAAAATTGATCAATACCTACAGCGAATATAACTTTTCAGATTATATCAATTCGTTGCGTGTGGCACAGGCCAAAGCCTTGCTCAAAGATGACGATTTTGATAATTACACCATTGTTGCTATCGGATTGGAATGTGGTTTCAATTCGCGTTCTACCTTTTACACAGCGTTCAAAAAATTTACTGATCTCACACCTTCCGAGTATCGAAAAACACATTGATCTCAAATTAAACATCACAAAATGTCCTGAATTTTCACTCAAATAAGATTTCGGACATTGCAAAAAATGATACTGAACAAACATCTTACAACTATTTTTCTTCAAAAAAACACAAAGTGAATTCTCTTCTCTTTTCTCGGTGAATCAGTATATTTTCTAGCATTTGTATTATTTTTTGTTTGAAACGTTAACAATTTGTTCCCAAAAAAAGATCACATAAAAAACATCCGAATATCTTCACAAAACTATATTTCGGATAGTAAAGTTTGCTAGCCAGACTACATTCGTTTCATATCAATTTAAAACATACGATTATGAAATCAGTACTAAAACATTCAAAAATAGGAGCCATGATTTTTATAGTGATGCTTTTATTCCAAAGCTGCACAATTTACATGAAAGCACCTTCAACACTAGAACAAGCCGTGGAAAGCAAACGAAGGGCAAAGGTATACTTAAAATCTGGTGCAAAAGTGAGTTATAAAAGGATAATACAACAAGGAGATAACTATTATGGCATCATCAAAAAGGATACTTTACAAATTAATCCTTCCACGATTAAGCTGATTCGATTGAAAAATAGAACATTTTCAATAATTGCCACTGTTGTGGTTACGGGAGTTGGTGTACTTTCACTTATGGTAGGAACGATACTTGTTGGATTGTCTGTGTAATACTAATATCAAATCTATTTTAACGTGAGTTCTACATTAGAAATCATCAAATTACTCGTAATTGACTGAAAAATAAATATTTGTCAGTTCGAGCATTGCTGAAAGCACCGAGTGAAGCTCATGAGAACACTATAAAAGTTAAAAATTCGATTGAATCTCGATGGCTTCGCTAGGTATCTTCAATTAAAATATATTTTAATTTCGATAATGCTCGATTTGACAATTTACGTAAGTTATTAACTACTATACATTTAGCGAAATAGTTATGTCGAACTCACGTTATTTTACGATGTAGCCTGTAGACTAGTTTATAAAAAAACGCCTCTAAATGTTGAGGCGTTTTTTAAATATATGTAAGAAAGATTATTTCTTCTCTTCTCTAGGTTTGCGATCTTCACGCGGTTTACGCTCTTCTCTTGGTGGACGCTTTAACAACGCTTTGCGCGATACTTTTTCTTTGCGTGTTTTTGGATCGACTCCGAAATACTTCACATCTAAGATATCACCCATTTTTACAACGTCACTTACATTGTTGGTACGTTCCCAAGCCAATTCAGAAATGTGTAACAATACTTCGTTTCCTGGTGCTTCTGTATATTCTACAACGGCTCCGAAATCTAGCATTTTTACTACTTTCACTTCGTAAATGCTTCCTTTTTCTGGTTTGAAAGTAATCGCTTGAATTTTAGCTAAAACACCATCAATTCCATCTTGATCCGTTCCTAAAATCTCTACGATTCCTTCTTCCGTTACAGGATCTTCATTGATGACAATCGTTGTGTTGGTTTCTTTCTGTAATTCTTGAATCACTTTTCCACCAGGACCAATCAATGCACCAATGTATTCTCCAGGAATGATACGCGTAATGATTTTTGGCGCATGTGCTTTTACGTTTTCGTTTGGCGTTTCAATCGTATCTGTTAATTTACTTAAGATATGTAAACGTCCGTCACGCGCTTGTTGCAATGCTTGTACCAATACTTCGTACGACAATCCTTTGATTTTGATGTCCATCTGACACGCTGTAATACCATCTGCCGTTCCTGTTACTTTGAAGTCCATATCTCCTAAGTGATCTTCATCACCTAAAATATCTGATAGCACTGCATATTTTCCAGTATCTGCATCAGAAATCAATCCCATGGCAATTCCAGAAACTGGCTTTACCATTTGTACACCTGCATCCATCAATGCCATCGTTCCTGAACATACGGTTGCCATAGAAGATGAACCGTTGGATTCTAATACTTCAGAAACTACACGAACTGTATATGGGCAATCCTCTGGAATCATTCCTTTTAAGGCGCGTTGTGCTAAGTTTCCGTGTCCAACTTCACGACGCGATGTTCCACGTAATGGACGCGCTTCTCCTGTTGAAAAAGGAGGGAAGTTGTAGTGTAAGTAGAAACGCTCTTCACCTTCGTATGATGGCATGTCTACAATATTTGCTTCTCTCGAAGTTCCTAAAGTTACCGTAGCCAATGCTTGTGTTTCTCCACGTGTAAAAATTGCCGAACCGTGTGTAGATGGTAAGTAATCTACCTCACACCAAATTGGACGAATGTCAGTTGTAGTACGACCATCCAAACGCAATCCTTCATCTAAAGTTAAGTTTCTGATGGCAGATTTTTGTGCTTTTGCTACATATTTGTGAATTAGTTTTCCTAATTCTTCTTGTTCTTCTTCTGTAAACGATTCAAATACTTCTTCTTTTAAATCACTCAATGCTTGTCCGCGCTCATGTTTTGATGAACCAGCTTTGGCAATTGCATACGTTTTGTCGTATACCATATCGTGAATCTTCGCTGCTAATTCTTCATCTGCATCTTCTGGATCGTATTCACGTGTTTCTTTCTTTCCGAATGCTTCTGCTAAACGTATTTGTGCTGCACATTGAACTTTAATCGCTTCGTGTGCTGCTTTGATCGCTTCTGTCATTTCTTCTTCTGAAATCTCTTTCATTTCACCTTCTACCATCATTACAGAATCCGCCGAAGCTCCAATCACCATATCAATATCAGATTCTGCTAACTGTGCTAAGGTTGGGTTGATGATAAATTCACCATCAATACGTCCAACGCGTACTTCCGAAATGGCAGTTTCAAAAGGAATATCCGACAACTGAATTGCCGCTGATGCAGCCAATCCAGCCATTGCATCTGGCATGACATCTGGATCATGAGACATTAACTGAATCATTACCTGAGTTTCCGCGTGATAATCTTTTGGAAATAATGGACGCAATACACGATCCACTAAACGCATCGTTAACACTTCACCGTCACTAGGTCTTGCTTCTCTTTTAAAGAAACCGCCTGGATAACGACCTGCCGCAGCAAATTTTTCACGGTAATCAACAGTTAAGGGTAAGAAATCAACGTCTGATTGGTGATAGTTAGAAACAACCGTACATAATAGCATACATTTTCCTGACTGTACAACAACGCTACCATGTGCTTGTTTCGCTAATTTTCCGGTTTCGAGAGAGATTTCTCTTCCGTCACCAAGGTCAATGACCTCTTTAAAAACTTTTGGAATCATAAATTTTCTTTAATTCTAATTAAACAAAGGTCGTTGTGTTGTTGTGTGTAGTTGTTGTGTGACCCAATGAAAAACCAGTAATTATAGCTTTTTATAACTTCTTGCAAAATACAAAAAGTGTGTTTATATGTGAATTCGTTTCAACTTTAAAAAGGACACAAATTCAATTAAAAAAAGAGGCACGAAGCCTCTTTCTGTTATTTTCTTAATCCTAATTCTTTTACGATTGCACGATATCTGTTGATATCTTTCTTTTTTAGGTAGTCAAGAAGACTTCTTCTTTTACCTACCAACTTTACAAGCGAACGCTCTGTGTTAAAATCTTTACGATTTTTCTTTAAGTGCTCCGTTAAGTGATTAATTCTGTACGTGAATAACGCAATTTGACCTTCTGAAGAACCTGTATCTTGTCCAGATTTTCCGTGTTTTGCGAAGATCTCTTCTTTAACTTCTTTAGTTAAGTACATGCCAATATTATTTTAATAATTTTTATGTATCGATACGACTATCATATCAAGCCGCAAATATACTACTATTTTTTAGAATCCAAATTATTATTTCAATAGAAAAATGAGAAAGGTTGTCGCTGTAATTTTTAGATAGATGCGAAGAATTTTTAAGGTGTAATTAAACCTTTTTGAGAGGGCTAAGTCTTAGGTACATAAAATGTTAAAAAACGTTAATAACAAAATTAGCTACAGCAATTGGTTGGTACCAAACTAATTACATTACAGATGAATTCCATCTGATCGCATTAAAAAACTTTAAAAAACGAAAAACAGATGAAAACCACATTCAAAAAGCAACGAGGAATTTTATTGGTATTGATGAGTCTCTTTGTACTAATTTCTTGTCAGAACGAAAATGAAGAAATACCTATTGAAGAAGAAACAGTTGTCTTAGACGATGAACTTGCACAACGCAGTGCCGAAATTGATTTGATTTCCGATGATATCGGATTCATTGTAGATGATGCCGCACAAGAATCTGAATCAGCAGCGTCTTTTTTGCCACCATGCGTCATAATTTCTACACAAATAAGTGGCGGATTTAGTCAATTGACACTCGATTTTGGCGATGGTTGCCAATTGCCAAACGGAAATATAGTGAGCGGAATTATTATGATGACTCAAGATGTAAATGCGCAATTAGCAAGTAGAATGATTCAAGTAAGTTTTAACAATTTCACTCGTAATGGCGTATTGGTAGAAGGTACTCGTAGCGTGACACGTGTCTTATCAAACGAAAACGGAAATCCACAATCGACCGCGGCAGTGGACATGCAAGTGACGTGGCCAAATGGAGCAACTTACACACGTCAAGGAACACGCACTCGCGAATGGATTGAAGGTGTAAATAATGGCACCTGGACCGACAATGTATTTTCTATCACAGGAAATGGTACCACAACAGGCGTACTTGGAAATACACATTCAGCAGACATTACCACAGCGTTGCGTAGAGAAGCAACGTGTGCTTTTATTGTAAGCGGCGTTGTAGCATTATCTCGTAACGACAACACAGGAATCTTAACCTACGGCGATGGAAGTTGCGACGGTGAAGCCACTTGGACAGGTCCGAATGGAAATACAATTACGATCTTTTTAGATTAGTATTCAATAGAGTAGTTTTAGACAATTAAAAAGGTTTCCAATTTGGAAGCCTTTTTTTGTCATTACTCATTAGTTTGCAAACTCCATGTGTTATCAGGATTTAATATTGCGGTTACTTCGTACACATTTGGAGGAAATTTGATCACAGCGCTATTCGAAATTTGATTGGTATCTAGCACTTCTCCTTTTGTAAAATATCCAAATGTAATCACATATTCGTTTTGTGTGGGAAAGTTGATGCTCATATTAGGTTCCGCTTGACGGGCAAATACAGCTGCATTTGACATGCCACTACCCACAGAAACTTCCTGTAGCGCAATTGTTGGGTCGTTTTTTACATGAAGCAAACCTGTATAATTTCTATCGGTTGTTAAGTCGATAAATTGATAGGATTGCTCTTTTTTTGTGAACGTGATGGCGTTATTTTCAAAAGGAGTTGCTTTACTCATTTCAGCAGTTTTAAATAGACCACCCGCTTGTAAATGTCCCGTTTGCGCCCAAACAAAATTATAATCCATTGTCCACATAATTCGTCCCATGGCATTCGGTGTCAATTTAAGTACTTGCCATGCTAGTGATTTAATATACGGATCTTTGATGTTGGCATTGGTTTGAAAAATGCAAAAATCTCTTATTTCGTCACTATTGTTTTTTATCATTACGGAGTAAGTCATGCCTATGTATTGGATTTATTTTTGTTTGTTCCTAAAGTTTGTTGACTAATTTAATAGATTTATATGAAAGTTATGCCAATACTCCTCAATTTGGAGATGACAATTCATAAAAAAAGCTCCCTACTTGGAAGCCTTTTTCTATAGATAGTATTTTAAACAAAAATTACGCGCGTATTGGCTGATTCTGAATCAAGTCAATATACAAGTTGATTTTGTTTTTGAGTTCTTTTCTGTGTGAGATAAAATCAAGGAATCCGTGTTCTAATAAGAATTCTGACGTTTGGAAACCTTCTGGTAAATCTTTTCCTGTGGTATCACGTACAACACGTGGTCCTGCGAATCCGATTAAGGCGCCTGGTTCAGCGATATTGATATCTCCTAACATGGCGAATGATGCGGTAGTTCCTCCCGTAGTTGGATCTGTACATAAAGAAATATATGGAATGCCCGCTTCTGCTAATTGTGCTAATTTCGCCGACGTTTTTGCTAATTGCATTAATGACAATGCTGCTTCCATCATACGCGCACCACCCGATTTAGAGATGATCATGAATGGAATGTTGTTTTTAAGCGAATACTCTGCCGCACGTGCAATTTTTTCTCCTACAACGCTTCCCATAGAACCTCCAATAAATTTAAAGTCCATACAGGCAATGACCAAGTCTTTTCCTTTTGATTTTCCAACGGCAGTACGAACTGCATCTTTCAAACCTGTTTTTTCTTTTGCGTCTTTTAAACGATCTGTATACTTCTTGTTGTCCTCAAATTTTAGTGGATCTTTTGAGGTTAAGTTTTTATCGAGTTCTTTGAATTCGTTATCGTCAAATAAGATTTCAAAGTATTCTTTGCTTCCAATGCGAACGTGGTATCCGTCTTCTGGACTCACGTAAAAGTTTTTCATTAATTCTTCCGAATCAACTATTTTTCCTGTTGGGGATTTATACCAAAGTCCTTTGGGTGTATCTCTTTTTTCCTCAGTGGAGGTTTGGATACCTTTTTCTTTTCTTTTAAACCAAGCCATAATGATTTGTGAATTACGATTTACAATGTCAGACGGTTTGCAACTGTCTGTATCGTACGATCAAATTAGTTAGTTTTATTTTTGAGTTAGTGGACAAAATTACTGTTTTTATTATTGAAACTCAAAATTTGATTTGGCTAACTATGGAATTGTAATTTTTTAACATAAAAAACCTCGATAACTTGTTGTTTTTCAATGTTAACGAGGTTTATTTATGAGTTCTTATTTTTGTAGGAAGTTCCGCGTTAGGGATTGAGGCTTTGTTGGAGCTCCTCGAAGAGAGCGACTGCCGAAAGCCCGACCCAAAGGGAAACGCCCAAATACTATTACAACGTATTTACATTATTTAAATCTTCAAACGCTTGCTTTAAACGTGTTTTGAATGTCAACTCACCTTCGCGCAACCATTTTCTCGGATCGTAGGTCTTTTTGTTTGGAATATCGTCTCCATCAGGATTTCCAATTTGCTGCATCAAATAGTCTTGTTTCCCGATCATATAATCGCGAATTCCAGACATGAACGCAAATTGTAAGTCCGTGTCAATGTTCATTTTGATGACTCCGTAGCCGATTGCTTCTCTGATTTCTTCTAGCGTAGAACCAGATCCGCCGTGGAATACGAAGTCGATATGATTGTGACCTACATTGTATTTTTCTGAAATATATTCTTGTGAGTTTTTCAAGATTTTTGGTGTCAATTTTACGTTCCCAGGCTTGTATACGCCGTGTACGTTTCCGAAAGCTGCCGCCACTGTAAACTTAGGACTTACCTTCATCAACTCTTCATATGCGTAGGCAACTTCTTCTGGCTGCGTGTATAATTTTGAATCATCTACATCGCTATTGTCAACGCCATCTTCTTCACCACCTGTAATTCCTAATTCGATTTCTAGCGTCATGCCCATTTTGCTCATGCGCGCTAAGTATTCTTTACAGATTTCGATGTTTTCTTCGATGGGTTCTTCCGAAAGATCGATCATGTGTGAGCTGTATAATGATTTTCCAGTTTCGGCAAAGTGTTTTTCGCTTGCTTCTAACAAACCATCAATCCAAGGCAATAATTTCTTTGCACAGTGATCGGTATGTAAAATGACGGGAACGCCATACGCAACTGACATTTCGTGCACGTGTTTTGCACCCGCAATGGCACCCGCAATCGCTGCTTTTTGTCCTTCATTGCTCAATCCTTTTCCTGCGTTAAATTGTGCACCTCCATTTGAAAATTGTATGATGACAGGAGAATTCAACTCTGCAGCAGTTTCTAGCACTCCGTTGATAGAATTTGTTCCAACTACATTTACAGCTGGTAAGGCAAATCCTTTTTCTTTGGCCAGTTTGAATATTTCTTGTACTTCGTCTCCAGTTGCAACTCCTGGTTTGATATTATGACTCATCGTCTTTGGTTTTTTTGTTTGATTCACAAATGTAATAAAATTGTCATGAGTTTTTGTGTAGTTGAGCCTTCATTTTTAGTTGTTTGTGAGCGCAAACGTTTTAGTTTGAACGTTGTTTTATTGAAAATTTGTCACTGTACTTTTTGTTAAATCCACCTGTGTAATTTTTAAATGATTCTAGTACTCGTTTATTAGAGTCTTCACTGTAAATTAATACTTCAGTCACTTTTCCATCAGTTTCTCGGATATATATTTCATATGATAATGAAATAAGAAAACCAGCTGCGCTGAAAGAAGCTGACACAAAACCATTATTTTGATTTTCTTTTGGAATAAATTTTGTCCCTTCGTACAACACATGATTACCTGGACTTATGTATATGATCAGTCTAATTACATCCCCGTCAAATACTCGATCTGTTATAATTTCGTAATTGTAATCTTTGTATTTCTTGAAGTCTATATTTTCTTTTGGAATATGAATATATTTTTTTGTATCAAGTGAATCGTAAGGATTTGTAGTAACATCCAAAGTAATATCCAAATCAAATAAAGGCTCCATGGCGCCACATTCAAACATCGAAAAATAAGCAACATTTCCGAAGGTGTGAATTTCTTGTTCAACTTTTGGACATGTCGGTGGTTTACATGAAAAAAAAGTTGTTAAAAAAATATAGGATAGTAGCGTAATAATTTTTTTTTTGAATAGTATAGTTGGCATAAGAATCTGTTAATTTTACTTAATAATTGAGATTTTATATGTGCTGACGTTTGTGCGAAATATTTTTATCATTTTCCTTTCAATGCTTAGAGGACTTGCATTGAGGTAGTTGATTATGAAGTGATTTCAACTTTTTCTTCTGGCTGCAAATTTATCTTATTTCGTCCTAATTTTGACTTTTAGTTTCCCAACCAAACTGCAGACTAGTTTTAATGTAGCTAAGATTATGTTACTCAAAAAAGTTTCATCAGTCCAAAAAATCTATAATTTTTGCTTCAAAACAAAAAGTTTAAATTACTTCTGTAAGTAAATATAGGTATTTCTTATAAGTTTTTTATGAATTAAAGATTTAGGTTAAAAAAAGTCACACCACAGAAACAGTAATGTTCCAACATATGTGAAATAGGATAGAAGGTACAATGGATTTCGATTTATATAAAAGCACACCCGAAATAAGTCCGCCAAATAAAGTAATATAGGCATGATGCCAATCGATAAATGGATAGTGAAATAAATAGATGATAATTTGAAGATGTATGAACGCAAACAACAGCGAAGCCAATGTTATCGCCAAATACGGATGGTATTTTTGAGTTAGTTCACGCTGAATATAATTTCTAAAAAAGAGTTCTTCAGTAATTGGAATAATACATGTGTATGCCAATGCATTGAAAGATTGCAAGTCCGAAAGTGAAAAGTTGTAGTCTACAAAAAGATACGAGAGTTTGAAATGATAAATTAAATTTAAAAATGCTTGAAAGAACACAAATCCGATGCCAAGGAATATTGCTAAAATATAAAACTTGGGTTTTGTTTTATGAAATTCCAACACATCTTTACGCTTGCAAACTGTAAAAATTATAGTTAAGACGAATAAAAAAATGCTACTATTTATAAAATCGTAGCCATATATTACATTGGTATAATACAATTCTTCTGGCGCAAAAGCAAACCATATCCAAACCAGTCCGTTGAAGACACAATATAGAATGGTGAAGAAAAATACTTTTAATAATTTCATTAGGTATGTATCGAAGCGTAGTGCATTGAAATTAAGACTGCAATTTACTTAAAAACAAGTTTTAAATACGATATCACAAGTGTAAAATGTAGTAAGTATTGAGATATGAGTATTGAGAAAACAGTTTGCCAAATAAATAAACGAAGAGACAAATCAACAAAAAAAGTTAAGAGTGCTGAGGTAAGGAGTTGTCGAATCAACAAAAGACAATTTTAAATTTTGAATTGAACTAAACCAACACCCAAAAGCGCAGCGACCCAACACCCAACACCTATCAAAAAGGATAATTAATCCCAATATTATACACCGCATTTCCAAAGTTGTAGTCATTGAACCAACGATCATTCACTGGATAAGCAGGATCATAGGTTTTGAAACCAATATCGAAACGCAATACGAAGAAACTGAAGTCGTAGCGCAAACCGAAACCTGTTCCTAGGGCAATGTCTCGGAGCGATTCAAAACTGTTGAATTTTCGATCTTCGTCTTCCGTATCGTCAAAAACATTCCAAATATTCCCGGCATCCGCAAAAAGTGCACCTTTAAAACTTCCGAATAGGTCAAAACGATATTCAATATTTGAGGTGAGTTTTAAATTGGCTTCGTTGAAATCCAAGAGACTTGGCGAACTTCCTGGACCTAATTGATATGCAGCCCACGCTCTGTTGTCGTTCGATCCACCACCAAAGTAACTTCGTGGGAACGGAATGTTGTCTGAGTTGCCATACGGAATCGCGATTCCGAAGAAGGTTCGAAATGCCAAAACATCTTCTTTGCTTGACAATTCCCAGTGTTTGATATAGTCGAATTCCGTTTTTACGTATTGTGTGAAGGGAACGCCGAATAACTTGTAATTTCCTCTCGAATCTTTTTCTAAATTGGCAATATTCGCGATGGCAGATAAAAAGTTTCCGGCAAACTCAACTTCCGTTCTAAATTGGAAAAAAGTATTATCAGCAATATTTTCTTTGCTATTGTGTACAAAATTGATTTTGGAAGCAGCGATCAAGTTGTCTTGTGTCAATCGGAATTTTCGTTGATCGACACTTAATACGGTAGAAAATTCGCTTGAAGTGACTTCAAAGTTATTCGAAATGACATCATCAATAAATTGATCTGCTTGCCCAGAAGCTATATTTAGCGATTCGCCATCAGCGACATAATTCGAACTTTGTGCCACGGTGTTTAAACGATCGTACGAACTTGTGTATACATTAAAATAATTGCTTGTATTTAGGTTTCGGATGAATTGCAAATTGAACAATTCTAAGTTTAGTGTATTCTTACTTGTCGGTCGCCAGTTGTAACGAATGAATCCTGTAAAGGTTTGTCGATCCAATCCAATATTCTGCTGATTGCTCGTTCCAAGCGATAGCACCGTAGTTGGCAACATGTACTTCGGAATGATTTTCTCCGTATTAAACGGAAAGAAAAAGCGTGGGAAATTCAATCGAAAATCTACTCCAATTTCCGCAATATTAAAGAATTGATCTTCCGAATCGGCTACGTCTCTGGAAGCTCCTAATGTTCCTCTGGCTGCAATTTCTAAAGTTTCAGCACCGCGAAATACATTTCGGCTGATCAACGACGTACTAAATGAAAAACCATAATCCTGAATGTTGGAATGTGTAATATCAATATCAAAACCTAGCGAGAATCTTTTTCGAGGTTGCAAATACACATTCGCAATCAAATCGGTTACGCTGTCATTTGCATATTCGTACTGAATGTTTGGATATTTAAAGGTTCGTAAGTTGCTAACATGCTTGTAAGTCAACGTTCGGTCGTTGTCGCGGTATACATCATCTGCATGAATAAAAATGGCATCCGTAATTGCTTTTGGGCGAAAACGCTGCTTATCATTGGAATAAATGGTAAAATCTTCATATTGTATCGAATCGGTAAACGCTGATCGCGAATTGGCATAATTATAATCCGTAAAAACATTTACTTTTTTGATACGATGCACTTTGTATTCGGTCTCAATAATGCTGTCGTTTCTACGTTCGTTGAGGTTGTTAATCTTTAATAACACTGGCAATTTGTAATCAGTTCCTGTAGAATCAATTCCCACAGTGGGTTTGATAGAGTTCAACTGAAAATTATAAATTCCCGAATTTCTGAATAAAACGGTCAATCGTTCACGTTCGTTGTAAAAATCGCCTGTATTGTACTGTTTTCCTTGGATTAAGAAGGATTTGTCTTTGTGTAAATTGTAAATGGAATCCAAATCGGGCGATTTAATTGCGACTTGTATGCTATCTAAAAAATACGGATTTCCCGTTTCCACACTATACTTAATGCTGGCTCTGCGTTCTTTTTCTTCCGAAGGAATAATTTCATACTTCGCTTCCGCATTAAAAAAACCTTTGTTTTGATAATACACTTTTAAACGATTGGTGGTTTTTCTCGTTTTTTTCTTATCAATAATCACAGGCGCTTCTCCCGTTTTTCGCAGCCAATTGTTAAAGCCTGTTTTGTAATTTCCTAGTTCTCGAACTTGCTTTTTTGAAAGTCGTTTGTTTAACCGATCGCGACGTTTTGGATTTCGATCGAGCCACGCTTCATACGTTGAATCCGAATCTTTTTCAGCTAAATTATAAATGTGCAATCGCAATGGAAAATTTAGAAAACGACTGTTCGGCTTTTGATACATTTGACTCAACGCGTTGGGATCGTTTGAAACTTCTCCGTTTACGGTCAATTCATTTTTCATCAAAAGCAATTCATTCTCCTTTACATATTTGATCGAATTACAGGAAGTAAGAAATGCGCCAATTATAATAAATAATGATATTTTTGCTAAAAAGGATTTCAATAAGAGGTGTTTTTCAAATTCAAAATTAAACTATTTGGATGATTAGCAAAAGACAAATAAAAATAATAACGAGTCTACATCAAAAAAAGTACCGAAAATCTACAGGACTCTTTGTAGCGGAAGGAAAAAAGGTGATTCAAGAGTTTTTGGATTCATATTTTGAGTTAGATATCTTGTTTTCGACAGATGTGACTTTGTTTGCTGAAAATGTGTTTGTAAACCTAATTTCGGAAGCAGAATTAAAAAAGATTAGCTTTTTAAAAACACCGAACAAAGCGCTGGCATTGTTTAAAATTTCGGAACCTTCTTTGTTGGAGAATACAGGTTTGATTGTTGCCTTAGATGCGATTCGCGATCCTGGAAATTTAGGAACCATCATTCGTTTGTGCGATTGGTTTGGCGTGAAACAACTCGTATGTTCGGAAACTACGGTCGATTGCTACAACCCAAAAGTAATTCAAGCCACGATGGGTTCGCTGACGCGTGTGAATGTAATCTATACCAATTTGTCAAGCTATCTTTCGGAAACCGATTTGCCTGTTTTTGGTGCTTTTATGGATGGAACGAACGTTTATAAAACCAACCTGCCAACTGATGGAATTCTCGTGATGGGTAACGAAGCGAATGGCGTTTCTGAGGAAATTTCAAACCTAATTACAGAAAAAATCGCGATTCCACGTTTTGGAGATTTGCAGCAAACCGAAAGTTTGAATGTTGCGATGGCGACTGGAATTTTGTTGAATGAGTTTAAGCGTTTGGAGTTTTAGTAGTGAGTTGTGAGTATTGAGTATTGAGATTTTTCGAAACGTACCCTTTTTGAATCTATAAACTTTAAGAATTTAAAGCTGTTCTCGATACATTTTTTACTGCGTTTTACTCCGTAAAAAACACTCGAACTGACGATTTTTTAATGTGTCAATTTGATAATTTGAAAATGTGTCAATTTGTTTCAAAGGAAATTAGGTGTTTTTACTAGAAACAGATTACTTCGTCATTTTTTCTAGTAATGACGTATTGCAGTCTTTTTTACTTCAAAGTGTTCTCGATACATTTTTATCTTCGCTCCGCTCTATAAAAACACTCGAACTGACGATTTTTTAATGTGTTAATTTGATGATTTGAAAATGTGTCAATTTGTTTCAAAGGAAATTATGTGTTTTACTAGAAACAGATTACTTCGTAGCTGTGCTTCTCGTAAATGACGTATGATAGACTAACCGTCACTTCGAGTGATTTTGAGGAACGAAAAATCGTATCGAGAAGTACTGTGAAAGCAGTATTCAATCTGTTGTTAGTGAATACATCAACAATCGTAAATCAAAATGTGTCACATCGAGCGCAGTCGAGATGTTATTGAAACGTAAAATTAATAAAAATTCCGCGGGTTTGCATTTTTTGAATATTGCTCGTCCAAGGACTGTTTGGATCTTGATCGCGGACCAATTCATCATTCAACGCAAATACACCACGAATTGAAGGTGTAAATTTAAAGTAGTACAAATAGAAATCCACTCCAAAACCTAATTCGTAATAAAACGTGCGTCGCTTCATACGAAACTGATTGTTACTATTATCATCAGGATTCTTTTCGTTACTTGATAAATTCAAAGAAGTAGAAAATCCGCCCACAATAAACGGTTTAAAATTATTGATACGTTTGGTTCCAATTTTTAACAACAACGGAATATGCACATAACTTGATTTTATTTCACGCATTCTGTCCGAAGGCTCCGTTAAACCGTAGCTCGTTGGGTATTCAATATTACGTGTGGTAAAGAAAATTCCCGGTTCCAAACGTAAGTTCATATAATTATTTAACTTTACGTCTCCTACCAATCCTACATTAAAACCAAGTTGTGGTTTTAGCTGAATGGCATCTGAATTTGCGTTATAAGTAAACTTAAAATCGTAACTATTAAATCCTAAAAAATAACCCCAAGTAAGCGTGTTATTGTCTATTTGACCGTTACCGCCACTTGCATCATTTCGAACCTTTTTCTTGCTAAACAATTGAGAATGCGCAGATTGAAACGCAAACATACAACAGATGATGAACAAAATCTTCTTCATAAAATCTATTTTGTTGCGGTGTAAATACTCGCTACACCAAACGTTTGTGGTTTATCTTTCACATCTATAAACCCAATTTTTCGTAAAATATTGTTGAAGTTTTCTCCATAAGGAAAAGCAGCTGCCGATTCTGATAAATATCCGTATGCAGAATTGTCTTTTGAAAACAGTTTTCCAATTAATGGAAGAATGTATTTTGTGTAGAATTTATAAAATTGTTTGAAAGGTGTTTTGGTAGGAACAGACGTTTCCAACACTACAAAAATACCTTTGGGTTTTAAAACTCTTAAAATTTCCTGTAAACCTTGTTCTAAGTTTTCAAAGTTACGCACACCAAAAGCAACGGTAATGGCATCAAACGAATTGTCTTCAAACGGTAACTTTTCACCATCGCCCAAAATCATTTCAATCTTTTCATGTAAGGCTTTCTTCTTAATTTTTTGCTTTCCAACTTCCAGCATTCCTGGCGAAATATCCAAACCCACAATACGCTCAGCACTGGTTTCTGCTAGATTAATAGCTAAATCAGCAGTTCCGGTAGCAATATCTAAAATTGTGTTCGGATTTGTATCGCCAACTAGTCGTACGACTCTTTTTCGCCATTTAATATCAATACCAAAAGAAATCACACGATTCAGTCCGTCATAATTCTCTGAAATCGTATCAAACATCTCCGTCACCTGCTCTTTCTTGCCGCGATTCGATTCTTTGTATGGTGTTACATTCTTCGACATATAGAAAATTTTGGCAAATATAATTAATCCTAGCATCAAACTCGTGTTGCTTTGCTTATATTTTATGGATGTTAGGTCTTTTACTAAAGCTAACTTATCTCTAATACCAAATCTACTATAAAATGCGACTTTAGAAGCAAAGTTGCTTTGGCATTATAAAACGCCGCAAATGTTTTGCATAGCCATAGCTACGGAAAGGATTTGCAAGGCATTAGAATGCCAAATGAACGAGTTTATATGTTGCATTTTATAGTAGATTTGGTATAATTATCTCTTAGCGAACGTTAAATCTCTTGCGATAGTCGAAAGTATTAGTGAATGATTGCTTTTTTCTTTTATATTTGTATACTTTTTCAATAAGTTAATTCGATGAAAATTATAATTGCGGGAGCAGGTGAAGTAGGATATCATTTGGCGAAACTACTCTCTTACGAATCTCAAGATATTACCCTTTTAGATTGCAATAAAGAAAATTTGGAATATGCTGATACACACCTTGACATACGCGTTGTTAAAGGTGATGCAACTTCTATTAGCGTTTTAAAAGAAGCGAGAGTATCTACAGCGGATTTAGTAATTACAGTGACTTCGTCAGAAACGACCAATATTACAATTTGTGTATTGGCAAAGCAACTCGGATGTAAACGAACGATTGCACGAATTTCAAATACAGAATTTATCGCGTATCAGGAAGAACTCCGATTTAAAGATTTAGGAATCGACGAGTTGATTTCCCCTGAAAAATTAGCAGCAGCCGAAATAAAGTTATTGTTAGACCAATCTGCGTTTAATGATAGTTATGAGTTTGAAGAAGGCGCTTTGACGATGGTTGGGACGATTTTGCAACGTACGGCACCTTTTGTAGGGAAAAGCGTGAAAGAAGCGGCAAGTATTTTTCCAGAGTTACACTTTGTACCGATTGCGATTCAGCGATTTGGTACGCAATATACGTTGATTCCACGTGGCGATACATTATTTAGAGAAGGCGATCAAGTATATTTTGTCATTTCAAGAGAAGGTGTAGAAGAACTGTACAAATTGATTGGAAAACAACGCGAAGACATCAAAAACGTGATGATTCTTGGCGGAAGTAATATTGGCTACAAAACAGCGCGAGATCTTTGTAAAAATCGTTTCAAAGTAAAATTGATCGAAAAAGACAAAGACAAAGCCTTCGAACTGGCAGACGAATTGCCAAATGCCATGATTATTCAAGGTGACGGACGCAATGTAGAACTGCTGGAAGAAGAAGGTGTGTACGATATGGATGCGTTTATTGCGGTGACTGGAAACTCAGAAACGAATATCATGTCGTGCTTGGTAGCGAAGTCGAAAAGTATTCGAAAAACCATTGCGTTGGTGGAGAATATGGATTATTTTCAACTCTCACATTCTATCGGAATTGATACATTGATCAATAAAAAACTACTAGCTGCAAATAACATTTTTAGGCACATTCGTAAAGGTGATGTGGTCGATATGACACGAGTAAATAACATGAACGCAGAGTTATTAGAATTTGTAGTAAAATCGACCTCGCGCGTGTGCAATCAACTCGTAAAAGATTTAGATTTCCCTCGCTCGGCCATTATCGGTGGCGTCATTCGCGAAGGTGAAGGTCTGATTGCGTTAGGCGATTTTCGCATTCAATCGGGCGATAGAGTTGTCGTCTGTAGCTTACCTCAATCCATCAACAAAGTAGAACGTATGTTCCTCTAATCATTGGTAATGAAGGTAAATTATAAAATCATATTTCACTTGATGGGACTGCTGTTGATTTGCAACGGCGGATTTATGTTAGTCGCTACTTTAGTGAGTTATTTGTATGAAGATGGCGTAACGTTTCAGTTGTTTCTAGCAGGATTGGTAACAATCATTGCAGGCGCACTTTTTATGCTGACAACAAAAGATCATAAAAAGGAAATCAAAAAGCGGGAAGGGTATATTGTCGTGACGTTTGGGTGGATTTTTATGTCCCTTTCGGGAACGTTTCCGTATATATTTTCTAAAGTCATTCCAAAATTTACCAATGCCTTTTTTGAAACTATGTCGGGCTATACCACAACTGGAGCCACCATTTTAGAAAAGATAGAAGGTTTGCCAGAAGGAATATTGTTTTGGCGAAGCATGACACATTGGATTGGCGGCATGGGAATTATCGTATTAGCGATTGCAATTTTACCGTTGTTAGGAATTGGAGGAATGCAGCTTTTTGCAGCCGAAGCGCCAGGTCCGAGTGCCGATAAATTACATCCGCGAATTACGGATACAGCAAAGCGTTTGTGGTTGATTTATGTGGGATATACCGCAGCGGAAACCATTCTATTACAAGTAGCAGGAATGTCCTTTTTTGATGCGATTAATCATGCGTTGTGTACGTTGTCTACAGGAGGATTCTCCACGAAAGATGCCAGTATTGCGCATTGGAACGATACACCAATGATTCAATACATCATCATTTTCTTTATGTTTTTGGCGGGAATGAACTTTGTATTGAGCTATTTTGCGTTTAAAGGAAGAATACAGAAAATCTTTCGTGATGAAGAGTTCCGAGTCTATGGAATCTTTATTGTGGTGTTCACTTTGATTGCAACCGTAATTGTATATACGCAAGCAAATGTGCCTCAATCAGACTATCATCCGATGGTTTGGGGCGAGTTTGAAAGTAGTCTGCGGCATTCCTTGTTTTCGGTCATTGCCGTCGTCACCACCACAGGATTTGTCACAGCCGATTTTACCTCGTGGACGCTATTTTTAACGGTTTTCTTCTTCGGATTGATGTTTCTAGGCGGTTCTGCAGGTTCTACTTCGGGCGGCGTAAAAGTAGTACGTCATTTATTGACGATCAAAAATGGTTTGTTAGAGTTTAAGCGAACCTTACATCCACGCGCGATCATTCCTGTACGATATAACAACAAATCTGTTTCCGAACACATTATATACAACATCTTAGGATTCTTCATTTTGTATATGTTGTTGTTCATCATTGGAGCTTTGGTACTTGGTTTTGTCGGTTTAGATTTTGAAACTGCTATTGGTGGTGCTGCTTCTTCTTTAGGAAATGTAGGTCCTGCTTTGGGTGAGTTAAATCCGCTTGCAAATTACAATTCCATACCATCCGTAGGGAAGTGGTGGTGCGCTTTTTTAATGCTTCTTGGACGATTGGAATTATTTACTGTATTGATCCTCTTGACGCCATTTTTCTGGAGAAATCGCTAGTTTACAGTCGTTTAAAAATCAGCGTTTCAAAAATTTTCCACTTTTTTTGTAACATATTTTTTGTTGATACGTCATACATGTGTAAATCAATCAAAAAACAATAATCATGACAACAACAAATCACACACAAACAATTTTGGTTCCTGTAGAACCCATTGAATCGACACAGAATTTTGTAAACAGAGGAATTTTAACATCTCGTTACAAAGAAGAAATCAAAAGTAATTTTAGCAATCCACAATCAAATTCTTTATTCCGCTTAAAGCAACGCGTTCGCACAAATCAACATAGATTCACGCCTGCTGCGGGAACAATTCTAAAAGTATCTGTTTTCGTAATTGCTTACCTAATTGCTTTCATATAAAACTTAAAACTCTTTGAAAGACAGTCGTAAAAATTAATAAATTACGATTCTTTCAAAGAGTCTTACATTAAAAAAGGGGAAAAAACCCCTTTTACACTTCGCACGTTTTATAGATCTTTACAACAGTGAAACAAAAGACTAGAAACAATGCTTAAGAAATTCAATTTTTTGGAATTCTGCTGGTTAGCTACTGTTATTTTATTAACCAGTACGGTGATCATGATCTTTACCAATACAGATCTAACTGCTGAAGCGGCACCAGCGCGTACATTCTTCGGAATCGATGTTACCTATTGTATTGTTATTTTCTATGCTTTCAATACTTTTTTATTCTTCGGAATTAAAGAATTTTTCTGGCGTTACGAACGCAAATTTCCAAATACAATAATTATGCTTAGTGGAGCTATATTGACAATTTCACTTTTAATACTTAATATTATTTAGTTAATCTTAACCAAGCTATGTTAAGTCGGGAGACTTAACATAGCTTTTTTTATTGTAAAGCGTCCTTAATTTGTTGAATCGCTTTTCGTAACTCTTCTTCCGAAGCCGCATACGAAATACGAATACAGTTTGGATTTCCAAAAGCATCTCCTGTAACCGTCGCGACTAACGCTTCATCTAGCAAATACATTGAAAAATCAGTGGCATTGTTGATGGTTTTTTCGCGTAAGGTTTTTCCAAAGAATGATGAAATATCTGGGAATACATAAAACGCACCTTCTGGGACATTTACATTAAATCCTTCAATCTCTCCAAGCAATCCTAAGACAATATCTCTACGCTTTAGGAATTCGTCCATCATGTATTGGATTTTATCTTTAGAAGCTTCTAAAGCAGCAATCGTAGCGCGTTGTGCGATACAGTTAGCACCACTCGTCACTTGTCCTTGAATCTTGTTGCAAGCTCTTGCTATTTTTTCTGGAGCACCGATATACCCAATTCGCCAACCTGTCATCGCAAATGCTTTGGAAACACCATTCACTGTAATCGTACGGTCGTACAAGGAAGGAATTCTCGCGATGCTGAAATGTTCACTTGTAAAGTTGATATGCTCGTAAATTTCATCAGAAACTACATAAATATTTGGATGTTTCTCCAAAACAGCCGCTAATGCTTTCAATTCTGCTTCACTATAAACTGAACCGCTAGGATTACACGGCGAACTGAACCAAATCATTTTTGTTTTTGGCGTAATTGCTGCTTCCAATTGCTCAGGAGTCATTTTAAAATCCGTTTCAATAGACGTAGCTACTTGAACAGGCACACCTTCTGCAAGTTTTACAATATCGCTATAACTTACCCAAAACGGCGCAGGGAGAATCACTTCGTCACCATCATTTAATAATACCATGGCTACATTTGCTAAGGATTGTTTTGCTCCTGTAGACACTACAATTTGACTTGGCGTATACGTTAAATTGTTATCACGTTTGAATTTATTGATGATGGCTTCTTTCAAATCAGCATAGCCATCCACAGGAGTGTAACTATTATAGTTATCATTAATTGCTTGAATGGCTGCTTCTTTTACAAATTCTGGAGTATTAAAGTCAGGTTCACCCAAACTCAAACCGATAATATTTTTCCCTTCATTCCTCAGTTCTCTAGCTTTTGCTGCCATTGCCAAGGTAGCAGAAGTAGACATGTTTAAAACTCTTTCAGATAATAATGACATTGTTGTGTTTTGATTTACGAAGTGATTTTGACTTTTTCTTCTGATTGAAAATGTATCTTGTTTTGTCCTAATTTTGACTTTTCTTCACACCATAGCTAAGGCTATGCTGTTCAAAAAAGGCTTCATTATGCCAAAAAATCTTTAATTTTCATTTCAAAATAAAAAGTCGAAATCACTTCTGTTTTTAAAATGCTGAACGTCGCGAAATTAGGTATTTTAAAATTTAAGAAGAAACATTACTGCGACTAATTGTTTGGTTTTTTGGAATGTGTTTTAGTTTTTAGATAATCCTCATAAATTCAGTATAGATTGTTACAGAAATAAAAAAAAGCCTACCGAAAGTAGACTTTTTGTAAGTGCGTTTATTTTTAATTAGCGAGTCGCATTTTTTCAATTTTGTAGTATTCTCTGAAAGAAATCATACGTTGTTGTTCTTCATCCCACAGTTTTAAAAACATCATTTTTAAACCATCTTTAAAAGATAAGGTAGTTACGTATTTTGATAGAATTTTATTTTCGGTAATACATCTTTTTAGGTTGTAATTTGGAATTCTACTATTTAAATGGTGAATGTGGTGAATCCCAATATTGCCGGTAAACCATTCCATCACTCTAGGCAATTTTAAATAGGTACTTCCTTTGATGGCAGATAGTAAAAAATCCCAATCTTTTTTCCACTTTTTATATGAGAACTCATGCTGATGTTGGATGTAGAAAAACCAAAATGCAATAATTCCGAAGAAAAATAGAATGATAAATTGCACCGTAAAGAAATCTGCCCAACCTACAAAATATCCTATGATTAAATAAGGAATAATGATGATGAGGTTATCTTTTAACAGTGTTAAAGTTGTTTTTTGCCACTTATTAAATTGTAAGAACGGATATTTTGTCGTTACAATTAAATAATACGCTGGCGCAATGACAAAAATTACGATCGGACTTCTAAATACTTTGTATTTAAAACGTCCCCACCAACTTTTTTCACGGAATTCTTTCACCGTAAGCGTTGGCATATCGCCGACTTGTCTTGTTTCTAACTGTCCGTTGTGTCCGTGGTGGAAAGTATGTGTGACTGCCCAATATTTAAAGGGTAAAAAGCTAAATACACTACATACATATCCAATAATGTCACTTGCTTTTTGCGATTTTATAAAGGAACCGTGTCCGCAATCGTGCTGAATGATAAAAATTCGTACCAAAAAGAATGCATTCACAATTCCTAATAAAAAAGTGAGTATTAGTGAAAAATGAAGTGTAAAATACATTAGTGTCCAAACAGCGATAAATGGTAAAAAGGAAGATGCCATTTGACCAATAGCTATTTTAGTATTTTTCTTTCTGTATTTGGATATTATTGATCTCCAGTTCTTGAGAGCTTCTTTTATTTCCTGATCAATATTTTTGTGCGTCATGGAGGAAACTATTTAATATTTAGAATGAATTTAAATTGCGACTACAATATATTGCAAATATCGCAATTAGAAAACAATAAATTCACTAAATCGTAAATAAAGAGTAGTTTTGTTTCAGATATGAGAATTATACAAAAATACTTTACAGATATAACAACTAATCAAGCCGAACAATTTGAGCAGTTGGAAACTTTATACACACATTGGAATGCGCAAATTAATGTAATTTCCCGAAAAGATATTGACGAATTGTATGTGCGTCATGTGTTGCACGCTTTGGCAATTGCGAAAGTGCAACCGTTTGTAGCAGGTTCAAAAATACTAGATGTTGGTACAGGCGGCGGATTTCCAGGAATTCCGTTAGCGATTTTGTTTCCAGAAGTAGAATTCGTTTTGGTAGATGCGATTGGCAAAAAAATAAAAGTGGTGCAAGCGGTTGCTGAAAGTATCGGTTTGACGAATGTTTCTGCACATCATTTGCGTGCGGAGAAAGTGAAAGGTGAATTTGATTTTATTGTCAGTAGAGCCGTCACAAATATGCCTGATTTTGTAAAGTGGGTTCGGAAAAAAGTAGCCAAAAAGCAACGACACGACTTAAAAAATGGAATTTTATACTTAAAAGGAGGCGATTTGACCGAAGAATTGAAAGATTTTCCAAAAGTGACTTTATATCCAATTCCCGATTATTTTGTAGAAGATTTTTTTGAAACCAAAAAAGTGGTGCATCTTCCATTAAAATATAAACCTTAAAATCATCATTTTCTTTTAGAGTAATTACAAATCATAACTGATATTAAAAATCCCTTATGCAATGAAACACAAGGGATTTTCGTAGTTAGTTGGTTGGTTTGGTTATTGAGAGTTTTTTAAAATGCGGTTGTCAGGTTGAGCGTAAATCCTGTACTTTCAGGAACAAATCGGCAAACACCACCCACACAAATCAATCCACCACGTTGTCTTCCGTAGTTAATGGCTACACGCGTCGCGCCTCTAGCATAACTACCTCCAACATTGTAATAGTGAATTTGATCTTCTTCGTTATCGTTTCCGTAATTGTAAATGTCATTAACGTAAAATGATAGTCTTGGATTTACATTGAATTCTAAGGTAGCTCCAGCCCAGTTTTTCATGTCGTCTGGTGTCCATAAGTGTTGTAATTCAGCACGAATTGATCTTTTAGAGTTGATTCGATATGTTGTTTCTACAACACCAATATTAGAATTTACGACGCCAAGTTTATCTACAATAAAACGTTCGTTGTAATATTGATTTACATAGTAAAATATACTTTGCCACTTGCGATTCCATTTTTTTCGAACTTCTAAGCTATACTCAGAGAAATACTTTTCACCAAAACCAAAATAATCTATGTTAGCTTGTCGATCGGTAAAATTGAAATCTCCTCTTAATCCAGCCCAATACGCAGCATTTAGTGCGATTTTTGTTCCGTACTTTCCTCCAATTGGCGTTCCTTTTTTGAAGTTGTAAAAAATATCGATCTGTCCTCCAATTTCACCAAATTTTAATAAAGATGGATCTGGAACTGAAATGGTAGGTTGCGCTTGATACACGTATATGTTTGTCAATAAATAATCGTGTTGTTTTGTCAATCCTGGCAAATAATTCATGATGTTTTCATTGAATACATTTCCAGAAGCTTCTCTTTCAGAAAAGAAACTCATGTTTTCCAACCTTCTAAGTGTGGCATCGATTCCTAATCCTTTTTGAGAATATCCGAAGTTTACTAAAAAGCCGCTTCCTGGTTCTACAAAATTTTCTATATATCGTTGCGTATTTACTATGGCATCTTTGCTTTTAGTAATATATTCTATTCCAGAATAAAATGAGTTTCCTGAATAATCAAGTCGAACCGAAAACGTATTCGTCAATTCATCAAAGCCAGTATTTTGAAATTGTTCAGGAATATCTTCTTTCCTTCCAACATAACTAAATCCAGCTGCAAGTGTCGAAGTTTCTAATTTGAATAAATTGGTAAGATCGATTTCAGAATTAAATCCATAAATTTCACCTTCTGATACTTCAAAACCATCTCGTTGTCTTGCATACAATCCTGTAAATGATAGGGAGTTTGAAGGTTCGTACTTGATACGTGCACCTCTAAAAGAGTTATTGATACCTAGTGGTCTGTTTTCCCACCCACGCAAGATAAGTCCGCTTCCAAACTGCTCATAAAAATACCCCACGGTGATTTCAAGTTTTCTATTTTTAAACATTGCATAATACTGTGCAATGTCTGTATCATCTAATTTTGGAGAATAGTTTAGTAAAGGCATCGGTGCGTATGATTCTACTTGAATTCCTGCAAACCAGTTTCCAATATTATAATCTAATTTTAGGTAATTATTAGATCGTACGTGTTCGTCTTCTGCGAATTTTCCAAGACCTGGATCATCATTGTACCATTGTACAATAGATTCAAATCCACCAGTAAGTGTTCCGTAATTTCGCTTATCCTCTTCATTTTGATTTTGAGCAAATGCAATAGAACACGCCAATGCTAAAGAAAGGCATAGTAATTTCTTCTTCATGTAATTATATAGTTAGTTTAGTGTTTGGTGGTCAGTTAATTTCTTTACTTAGCATTTTTCTTAACTACATCGTAAAGTTGATCTTCGGCACCTGGAAAGTACCCTGTGTGGCGAAATACAATTCTTCCATTCTTAATGACAACTACGTGTGGAATGGTGGTTATGTTTAAAGCGCGTTGTAGGTCTTGATTTTCATCTAAGAGAATTTTATATTCCCAATCTTTACCATTTACTAGTGGCTTAATTCTCTTTTTAGTTCTAGCATCATCGGTAGCAATTGCAATTAATTCTACACCAGTTTCGTCTACCCAATCTTCATATACTTCACTAATAGCATCTAATTCATTAATGCAAGGAACACACCAAGTCGCCCAAAAATTCAAAATTTTTACGCCTTTACTTTTGGTAATTTTATCCATATTTAATGTGCTACCGTCTAAATTTTTAACTGTAATATTGGGCACATTCTTTTGCGCATTTGCTTGTATTGTACACATTAAGAATACAATAACAATACTCATAATTGACTTCATATTTTTTAGTTTAATAGTGAGAATGCTGTAAATATATGAAAGCTAACGTTAAAAAAGCAAGAAAAATAAAATAAATCAATTTTTGCATTTTCCCCATATTCTCTATATAAATTATAGGTTATTTGTTTGATTTACTGTTTAGTAGATTTTTCTTTTTTTTAACAAAAATTTAATATAAATTAGACGCAAAATATACCATAAACCAAACTTTATAAACAAAAAAAAGTCTTATGAAAACAAAACACTTTTTGCAATGCCTACTAATTGTAGCGGCATTATTTACGTACTCTTGTAGTAGTGATTCTGAAGATGATCCAGGAACAGGTTCAGGTGGTGGAGGTCAATCGGGACTCACATCAATCACAGTAACTGCAAGTTTACAATCTTTTGAAATTGGAAATACTGTAACATTTACAGTAACAGGAAATGACGGATCAGACGTATCGTCTTTGGCTACTATTTTAGTAAACAACAGCTCTATACAAGGGAATGACTACACACCAACTGCCACAGGAAACTTTCAAATTAAAGCTACGTATGACGGATTGACAAGTAGTACTATTTCAATTGAAGTAACACCGCCAGTTATTGTATCGTTACGAGTAGAATCTTCAGCGTCTAATTTAAAAGTTGGAGATACTGCTGATTTCACAGTTTTCGGTAAAAATGCTTTAGATGTAGAGTATAACATTACTGACAGTGCGGTACTAACAGTAAATGGAAGTGAAATTCCAGGAAGTAAATTTTTGGCAATTACTAACAATGATTTAATGGTTAGTGCTGCTTTAGATGGAGCAACTTCGGAAGTAATAAACGTGTCTGTAACTGATGAAGTAGCGCCAGGAGTATTCCAAAAAACAGTTTGTATTATAGATGCAACTGGAACATGGTGCCAATTCTGTCCTAGAGTATCTTACGGAATTGAATTAGTTGAAGCAGCTACAGATAAAGCATTCATTATCGCTGCGCACAGTGGTGGAGGTGATGTGATGGAAAACCCAGCGAGTATCGCTTTAGTAAATCAAATTAATCCAGCAGGAACTTTCCCAACAGCTGTACTTAATGGAAATATTGATTGGTCATTTCCAGAGCCAGACAATGTTGCTCAGGTAACTAACTTAGCTACTGGAACAACCTCTAGAGGATTATCTGTAAACTCAATTGTAGCTGGAGACAACTTACAAGTATATGTAAGCGCAGCATTTGCTCAAAGTATGCCAAACGCAAAATTAGCAGTATATGTTCTAGAAAGTGGAATTGACGCTGATCAAGTAAACGGTACAAGTTATTATGGAGGAGTAAATCCACTGAATGCAGCAAGTGGTTTCACACACAATCACACCTTAAGAAGTTCACTTACAGCTGTACTTGGAGATGCGATCCCTGCAGGAAATTCAGCAGCAGGTCAAAAGTATACACAAGTATTTGATGTGCCTATTCCTAGTAGTATTAATGATCGAGATGAGATCTCTGTTGTAGCCATGATCATTGGAGATAACTTTGAGATTGTAGCATCTAACGGAGGTCACACAGGTGTAGATAAGGACTTTAACTAATATATTAATTATAATTAGCTAGAATTCACTTAATTCTTTATACAAAAGCAGCTCTTTGGGGCTGCTTTTTTTGTAATGTTAAATAAGGAAAAACCGTATCACATCATGTGCTTTTTGAGTTAACTTTAATCTATAACCATTAAATTATTATGTGATGAAAAAACAAAAGTTAGCAAACTTGCAACTAAACAAGAAAGTGATCTCTACTTTTGATGTAGAAAAAGTAAAAGGGCAAGGCGGACCACGCGATTTAACGAAAGAGTGGTATATAGATGAAGAAGGATATTATGTGTGTTTTTCTTTTTTCTGCCCAGGATAAGAGTACAAGTACTTTTAAAAAAAACAAGGAAGTAGTTCATTAAAGAGCTACTTTTTTTGATGTCCTTGGTTGATGTTAAATATGGTAAAACCGTACTCTAGCTCCTATTTTTTAAGCTAATTTTAATCCATAACCATTAAATTATTTTATCATGAAAAAAAGAAATTTGAAAAGTTTAAGCTTGAATCGTAAAACAGTGTCTAACTTTAAAGTTACTACTTTACAAGGAGGTTTTGTGTCTCGTGAGTGCAGTGATATATGGTATCAAGATGAGGAAGGATATTATGTATGCTGTACTTTTGGCCATTGCTAGAAGAAATTTCAAAAAATCATAGATAGCAATAAATAAAGAACGGAAAAGCCAGTTGTATGCTGGCTTTTTTGGTTACTTTACTATTATTTTTTTTACCTCTTTTCTACCGTCATATTGTAAATGTACTAAGTACAATCCACTTTGAGCAGTAATTGGAATTTCTAGTGTTGCATTTGTAAAATGAACTGTGTTGGTAAAAATGGTTCTTCCTGAAATATCAACTAAAGAAATATCAAGTTGGGTAATAGATTTTTCAGAATGTAATTTTAAGCTATTTCTAACTGGATTTTGGAGTAATTGAATGCCATCAGCGTCAACAGTAGAAGGAATGCCTAACGTAGGAGAAACGATTTCATTCCAAGCAAATTGAACATTCGGATCAGTTAAAATTACATGACCTTCATTCGCTGTTGGCATGTACCAAGCATCAAAAGGTGATTCATTTTCAGAAGCACCATTGTTTGGATTCGGAATCGCATACCAATTATTCTGATTTTTTAATGCCATACTACTAATGGTCGGAATGAAATTAAAATAATCGGTTTGTAATCCTGTAAAGAATGCATCAATAGTGGGATCGGCACCTGCAAAACTTCCTGATAAGGCACCTAAATCAAACAATCCGCCCATAGCGGCGTCAATTCCATTAGAATAACTATGCGAACGTGAATCTGCACTCGCATTGATATCACAAAAACATAAAAAAGGTGCGTCAATCCAAATATTACTGACTTCGTCATTGGTATTGGCAGTATGTGTGTACCAAACTTTTAAATGTGCGTCTGTCAAAAATGCTACGCCGTTAATGACAACATCCAATACTTGTCTTCCTGGTAAAATATCACTGCCATTTTTATCTTGATAGGGCATTCCATTGCCACTTCCATTGATGATGGAGACTTTACGCAGTGTTTCAGGATAGCCTGAAGTCGTTAAGCTATTAATTTTATTAAAAAATATATCTTTAAAAGGATGTGCAGTTGGCAATACAATCGCGTTATCAAATTCGGCGATTTCACCATTTTGTAAATGCGCGTCCATGTGATCGGTCAGCATTTGTCGAGCCGCGGGCGATTTTAACATGCCATCCACAATAGGTCGCAAGGATTCTACACTAAAATTCCCAATCCAAGTATTCAAACCGTATGCGAGATAGTTGAATAAATGCTGAAAACCAATAGGAACATTGGCGCCCAAATGCGGAGAATCAAACGAAATCCATAAACGTGTATCGTGATCCAACGTCGGTTGTTGCTCCATATAATTCAACGCATATCGAGAGATCAATCCGCCCATACTTGGTCCAATAATGACATTTTGTTCATTGCCTACTTTTTGACTGTTAATGGTGTTGATGAGTTCTACCAAAATCATCGCATTGCGCTCAACATAATCTGCGCCACCATCAATCAGTGTGCTTCCTGTGGGATAATCGTTCGCATCAATCACAGTATCATTATTGGTATCCGTAACTTGGCTAACAAGCATCAAACTATTGTCTGTCAATCGTAAATATTGTGGCAGATTTAAAATGACAACATCAAAATTTTCTTCATTTCGGATACGATCGGCTAAATTTTGTGTCATTCCTCCATTGTCTGTGTAGGTAAGCAATTGATAGACAGAAGTAATGTCGCGTGTGTCGCTTGGATCAAACCCGTCAATTACGATGATCGGTTTGTCTAACGTATTATCTGCACCTAAGAAAATTTGATACTCACCCAAACCTGCAAAGCTAGTCGCACCAGTATACATAGATAAATCTGGCGAGATAGAAGCTTGAATTGCTTGCGCACTGGATTGATTCTCGAGCTGTACACTGCCATGAACCATCAATTGAGATGAGGTAATTCGTTGTTCACCAGAAGCAAAATCAACTTTAAAAGTGAGTTGCTTTTTTCCTGCGGAATTGTACTGAACAGGAATTACATTGTTGAAATCCACCAATTGAAAACCATTTCCATCGTCAAAATCAATAAAAAATGCTGTAATAGCGGAAGAATTATCTATATAAAATAGATTTTCATCTACATAAAAGTTGGTTTGCAATCCATGTTTGTGAATGCTTAAAGGTGCAATAATGAGTTCTTCTTTTTTCTCTAACACTGTTTCAGTCGCACTTTGTCGCACTTTATAATTGTTGTTTTCTAGAATGATATCATTATTAGCAATCGCTTGCGGATTGAGTACTTCATATGTTGCAAATATTCCTCCAATTTTAATAGTCTCGTTATACGAAGTCACGCGCATATTATTTTCTATGGAAAGAAAAGGAGTTGTCTTGCCTGAATGCGTCAACTCTTTAGAAGCTTGCAAGACGCTATACATGCTGTGATAATCAGAATGTTGTTTCAACACTGAAAAAGGCGCGGTTTCCGTAACTAGTGTTTCTGTCTGTTTTGGAACGGTGTTCAATTCGACATAATTACTAGGTACTTGCGCAAAAAGACAGAGCGGAAAGAGAACAAAGAGTAATTTCAACTTCATACAGAATCATTTTAAGGGTTTCAAAAAATCGTAGAAAATTAACATAATTATTGTAGAATATGAATTTTCAAGCCTTTAAATATTGAAATGAAGCAAAATAGATTCCTGTTTAAAAACAAAAGAGGTTGTCTAAAAAGTCTTTACAGGCGTCATTCTGAGCTTGACTCAGAATCTTATAATTCTGATTATCAGATGTTGTGAGAAACCGAATCGAGTTCGGTTTGACGAAACCTGTGCTTTTAGACAGCCTCTTTTGTACGGTATATTGTGATTGCTTATCCTAAAAATGGATATCTATAATCCGTAGGAGAAACAAATGTTTCCTTGATCAATCTTGGTGAAACCCAACGTAATAAGTTTTGTGCAGATCCCGCTTTGTCATTGGTTCCAGAAGCTCTTGCACCACCAAATGGCTGTTGACCAACCACAGCGCCTGTTGGCTTATCGTTGATGTAGAAATTACCAGCACAATTTTCCAATGCTTTTGTAGCTTCATCAATTGCGTAACGATCCCCTGAGAATACAGCACCTGTCAACGCATATTCAGAAGTTGTGTCTACTAATTTTAATGCTTCAGACCAATCTGCATCTTCATATACATATACGGTTACAACAGGACCGAATAATTCAGTTTCCATCGTCGTATATTTTGGATCAGTCGTTACAATTACAGTTGGATCAATAAAATATCCTTTCGATTTGTCATAGTTTCCACCAGCAACAATCTCAGCATTTGCATCTGCTTTTGCTTGATCGATGTACGAAGCTAATTTATCAAACGAACCTTCGTGAATGACCGCAGTAATAAAGTTGCTTAAATCTCCAGGAGAACCCATTTTAAAAGAAGCGATGTCTGCTTTTACAAAATCTAATACTTCATCAGCGATCGACTTTGGTAAATATACTCTAGAAGCCGCACTACATTTTTGCCCTTGGAATTCAAAAGCACCACGTGAAATTCCTGTCGCGACTTGCTTCGGATTCGCGCTTGGATGCGCAATAATAAAATCTTTTCCACCAGTTTCACCTACAATTTTTGGATACGTTTTATACGTGTGAATGTTGTTTCCAATCTTCTTCCAAAGATCTTTAAATACATGCGTAGAACCTGTAAAATGCACTCCAGCAAAATCTGGACTTTCTAAAATGGTATCTGTAATCATCACTGGATCTCCATATACAACGTTGATCACACCATCTGGCACGCCAGCTTCTTTAAAAATATCTACAATCACTTTCGCAGAGAAAATTTGACTGTCACTAGGTTTCCAAACCACCGTATTTCCCATCATTGCTGCACTTGCAGGTAAATTCGCGGCAATTGCAGTAAAGTTAAATGGCGTAATGGCATAAATAAAACCTTCTAACGGTCTGTATTCAACACGGTTCCAAATACCTTCTGCAGAATCTGGTTGCTCTTCGTAAATTTGAGACATAAATTCTACATTAAAACGTAAAAAGTCAATCAACTCACACGCCGCATCAATTTCTGCTTGATGAACTGTTTTTGATTGGGCAATCATCGTTGCCGCGTTGATTTTAGCTCTATATGGTCCAGCGATTAATTCCGCAGCTTTTAAAAAGATCGCTGCACGTTGTTCCCACGTTAACTGCGCCCACTTTTTTCTAGCTTCCAAAGCAGCTTCAATTGCTTCTGTTGCGTGTCCTTTTTCAGCTACATGATAATTTCCCACAATATGTTTGTGATCGTGCGGAGGCGACATTGGTTTTCTGTTTCCAGTACGAACTTCGTCGCTTCCAATATACATTGGTACGTCTACATGTCCAGTGTAATAGGCTTCATATTGTGCAATGACAGCAGCTCTTTCGGGCGAACCTGGCGCATACGATTTTACTGGTTCATTGATGGCAGTCGGAACTTGAAAAAATCCTTTTCCCATAGGTGATATTTTTAATGTTTTTGATTAGAATTTAAAGCTGCAAAGATACAAAAAAAATGCACCTTAAAATGGGGTTGCTTTTTCGCAATTTTGAAGTGTTTTAATTTTTTTGATCGAAATTTTAAAAATCATTAGATGATTCACAGTTTATTCAAGTATCTAGTGAAAATTTTGTAAGTTGCCAACTGAAAGACAGACCAAAGCAACTATGTGTACAGTTAGTTTTATTTATAAAGGAAATGATGAGTTTGTGCTCACGTCCAATCGTGATGAATCGCCTGTTAGAGAAACCAAAGCGCCTGCTTTATACACGGTTTCTGATACCAAATTGGTATTTCCTAAAGATGTTGTTGGCGGTGGAACGTGGATTGGGATGAGTCATCAAAAACGTGTGGTTTGTCTGTTGAACGGAGGATTCACGTTTCACACACGATTACCAGAATATCGACACAGTCGTGGGATTGTTGTGAATGACTTTTTAACCAGTGAAAACATTGAAAAAACAGTAACGGAATACAATCTTAATATGATTGAACCTTTCACCATTGTTATTGTCGATTGGAACGAATCTTTACAGTTATTTGAACTCGTTTGGGATGGCGAACAAAAGCATTTTCAAAAACTTCCAGTAGTCACACCACATATTTGGTCGTCTTCTACGTTGTATTCAGAAGAAATGAAGCAATTGCGTCGTAATTGGTTTGCGGAGTTTCAACAAAAAGGCCAGCTAGATGCAGCTTCTCTTATGAACTTTCATACAACTGCTGGTGTGGGCAATCCTGATGTAGATGTGATTATGGATCGTTATTTTGTGAAAACCATCAGCATTACCCAAATAGAAAAAACAGCTGACGAACTTTCTATGAAATACCACGATTTAACAAAAGATACGGAAAGTGTCATTGCGTTCAATCCGATAGAAGCTTTGCATGAATAACACCGGCATAATATTGGTTTTAGCTTATCCAGAAACCATTGTAAGAACTTCTCAAGAATGGTATTCGCCGTATTTGCGATTTATGGGAATGGGCAAAAAAAACTATGTCCGTGCAGGTCATGCAGCCTTGGTATTGATCAAAAAAGCAACTGGTGAACTCGATTATTACGATTTTGGGCGTTACATTACACAATTGTCTTATGGACGTGTACGCTCAAAAGAACGCGATCGTGAGTTGGATTTTCCGCTGAAAGCTGTGATTCGAAATGGTGAAATTGTCAATTTAGACGAATTATTACATTTCTTGGCGAACAATCCGAAACTAACACATGGCGAAGGTACTATGTTCGCGTCTGTCTGTGATCAAATTGATTATGATGCAGCGCAAAGTTATATTGACTATTGTTTGCGACAAGGTGCTACAAATTATGCGGCGTTTCTAAAAAATGCTTCCAATTGCGCACGATTTGTCACGGATACGTTGATTGCTTCCACCACAAATCTTACGATAAAGAAACGATTAAAAAAATCCAATAGATTTACGCCAAGTACGATTAGCAATGTAGTGTTGGCGAGTACGACACAAAATATATACGAAATTTTGGGTGATGACCTTCGCAATTTCAATTCAACTTCTCGCAATGTAACTGTGCGTTGTTTTCTTGATCGCTTAAAAGATTTTGAACCGAATTTGCAAGGAAATATAGAACCAAAAAAACTCTCAAAACTCTCTGAAAAGGCACAATGGCTTTCTGGAATTGGTTCAGGTGTGTGGTTTGAAATAGAAGTGCTTCCCGCGATTACCTATTGCTATCGCATTCGTCGTATTTCTCCATACGGAAATGTAGATGTGGACGGAATTTTTAAAGTCAACGATCCAGAATTTGATATAGCAAAACCGTATCAGTTTATTTACGATTCTAATTGTGCATATTGTTCAATTCTGCAGAATGATACCGTTTTTTACTTTACGTTTCAAGAAGATTATGCTTTGTTGGTGGAATGATTTTTTGATGTGTTAATTTGGTGATTTGAAAATGTGCCAATGCTCAATGATTCGTCATTACGTAGTGAAGCAATCTGCCTAAATCATATTAAAATTCTTTTTTGAAAGAAACAGATTACCACGTCACTAACGTTCCTCGTGAAGACGATTCAAACTCTTTGTCATTGAAATTTAACTTGAAATATCGTCAGTTCGAGTGTCCTGAGCTTGTTTCAGAATGTATCGAGAACAGCTTGGAAACAATTCATATCATAGTACTTCTCGATACATTTTTTCGCTTCACTCAAAAACACTCGAAGTGACGTTTATTTTAATGTAACAATTTGATAATTTGAAAATGTACCAATGGCGACTTTGCTTCTATCACAACTATTGTCATAATTTACACTTTCAGATTTCTAAACCAAAAATCAAAACTTTTCTGTGAAATCATTTGCTTTTGTCATAGAAATCGAAGTGACGTACGGCTAAACTGAACCTGAATCTGAAACACAAACCGTCAGTTCGATTTCTATGATAAAAGCAATTATTCTTAGAAAATCTTTGTTACGTCTTTGCGAACGAAGTGAAGCAATCTGTTTCTGGTAAGTATGTCATTTTCTTTGAAATAATTCAACATTCAACATTTAGCATTTAAAATCCCATTGCAATAATTACAATTTCATCATGATTTAAATCGTTTGCAATTCATATATTCGTGAAAATCACAAACAACATGCAAGCATTTTTTCTGTCCAAACTAAAAGAAGCCTTACCTGATAATACTTCTTTGATCGATACTGTCGCTGAGGTGTTAGATATTAGCTACGACGCGGCGCACAGACGCACTAGTCTGAAAAGTAAATTGTCATTGGAAGAAGCAGTCAAATTATCACGTCATTTAAACATGTCGATTGATCAGTTGTATGAAATCGGCTTACAAAACGTGGTGGCAGTTGAAAAGACGCTGATTATTTCTTCGCAAGAAGATTTAGAAGCCTATTTTAAAGCGTCTCATGAAAACTTACAGCAAATCTTAGCGATGAAGGATTCGGAGATTATCTACTCCGCGAAAGATTTACCCATTTTTTACACGTCTTCCAACTCTGTATTGTCGCGATTCAAAATGTATGTGTGGTTGCAATTGTTGAGTGAACAGCAAAAAGTGTTGCCTTTTGAAAACTTTGCGCCATCGGTTTCGTTGGTAGCTGCGGCTTCAAGTTTGGGCGAATTATATGCCAATTTAAAAGTAACCGAGATTTGGGATGTCACGACTATTAATAGTACGTTGAAGCAAATTCATTTCTACTACAAATCCACTTTATTGACGGAAACTATGGCATTGCAATTGTGTGAGGATGTGCGAAAGTTGGTAGAATCGATTGAACTTAAAGTCGTAAATGATCCGCAATATCGTTTGTATTACAACGAATTGTTATTGATGAATAATACAGTGTTGGTGAAAACGCCTGTTATCAAAACTTTGTTTGTGCCGTATACCGTTCTTTCGTATTACAAAACCAGTGATACGGAAACGCTCACCCAAGTGGATGCGCATTTGCAACGACAAATGCGAAATTCAAAATTATTATCTACCGCAGGAAAAAAGGAACAACGTATTTTTTTCAATAAAATGTACAAAAAGATTGATGCGCTGAAGTATTTAATTGAAGCTGAGAATGTGTTGGATTTTGAGTGACTTTTGGACTCGCTGCGCTGTTAGATTTTTGGTCACGCTTTGCTTTGGACTCGCTTTGCTATTAGAATGTTAGACACGCTTCGCTTTGGTGTCGCTTCGCTGTTAGTAGGTTGGTATCGGCTTTGCCTTTTAGTGTTTTTATTTGTGAGTTGCTGAATTCCCTTTGATCCGTCATTACGAGGAAGAATGGCGAAGTAATCTGTTTCTAATAAAGCTCATAATTTCCTTTGCAACATAATATCAAATTACCAAATCAATATATTAGTAACAGATTGCTTCACTGCGCAATGACGTTTCGAAGACTTTGTTGTTGAAATTGAATTTGAAATATTTAACGTAAGTTCGGTTTTTTTTGAGAAGTTGCTTTGAACTAAAACCTAATACCCAAAACCCAACACCTATTTAGTATCAGCTTTGGCTATTAGTGTTTTAGTTTGTGAATTGATCTTTGCATAGTGATCTAGATTAATACACTCATAAATCCACAAAATTAACTTCGAAATATCTGTAAGAAATAATTAAAGAAAATAGTATCAGGAAATTACCAATACCTAATACCCAAAACCTAATGCCTAATTCAGCGCAAAAGGCGCACTCAATTTAAACGTAGGAATAAAAACTCTAAATTTTTTTGTAGTTGTGAAATTTACCATATTGTAATGTCCACGCATAGCACCAATAGGAGAGGCGAGTAAACAACCTGATTGATACGTATGTGATTCCCCTGGTTTTAATACAGGTTTTTTGCCGATAACACCTTCGCCATCAACGATTTCAATATTGTTCAACGCATCAAAAATTTGCCAATGTCTAGAAGTTAATTGCACAGAATCTTTACTTTGGTTTTCGATAGTGATTTGATAGCCAAAAGCAAAATGCATCTTGTAGTTTTTGAAGAACGTGCCTTCAAAGCTAGTCTCTACCGAAATCTTTATACCTCTAGTTACCTGTTGAATCATTTGTTATCTTTATTTCGTTTGCAATACTTTTTTTAGAAATCTATTTAAATCGAGGTTAATCAAAAATACGAATTTTATAGGTATGATCTTAAAAGACGTTAAAATTTTAACGATTTTTAAAGGAAAACATATTTTTCTAATTTTTAATCACGCTTGAATCTGTGGTGCCAATTCCGATAATACGATCATATATTTCTCCAAATCTTCTAAAATACACGATGATTAAATAGTCATTGACAGTTTCAAAATTAGAACCACTAATCTTTGTGGAATCTACTTCGCCCTTTTCATTTACCACTACATATTTGAAATTGTAAAAACCTTGCTTTAGTAGAAGTTGCGCTTCATATAAATCTGTTTCAGGATTGTAAAACATCTGATTTTCCTCGCTAATAGCGTGATTGTTAAAACGTCCAACGACATATACTTTGCTGCCTGTCAAGTCCATATAATTTGCCAGTGAAAAGTGAATGTATGCGTAATCAGCTTCAATCGAAGGATCTTCACCCACAATAGTATTCACTAAAAAATCACCGTTGATATCAGGATTGAAGGTGTATTCTTGCCCTGCACGTGTCGGATTGGTGTGTAAATAATTATGATACAAGTCGCGAAGTTCTATGCTGGCAATGCTGATATTTCCACCGCGAATTTCTTTATTATCAAAATTAAAATATTCATTTCCGCCACGAAAACTAGTTTCTGTATTGTAACGATATACAAAGCGAGTTCCTAAGGTATATTGTGGCTTAATGTCTGTAATCGCAGTTTTCCAATCGTAATTTTGAAGGATCGCTACTTTTAATTCGCGTTCAGCATTGCGAAATTGTGCATTTGGAATATTAATCTCGAATTGAAGCAACTGATCTTCTTCAATCGTGCTTAAATCGCGCGTTCTGTGGACGGCAGCACCAACTCCAACAATATTTTCATACACGATAAACTTTCGCGAGAACATCAATTCGTCATCATCATCGTAAATAGACAGCATATAATTTCCTGTCAATAACAGCGTCGTAAACTGATTCGGAATCGTTAGGCGATAGTTGGAATACAATTGCAAGGTATTAAATGAATTTTCATAATTGATGATGCGCTGATTGTCCATTCCACGCATGTATTGTCCTTTGGCAAGATTTGAAGGTGTCCAATCGTAATTACAATGCACAATTTTGTAATAATAATCGGCTTCATCGCCATTAATATCATCAAAGGTAACTCGCAACGGTTCGCCTAATTTCAACACAGGAAACTGATCGCCATCATTTGTGCCAAGCAAGTCAATACTTTTAATGAAATACGGAGGTTCTACTTCTACGAGTGGTTCTACTTGTGCTTTCAAGCAAAACATCGTCAAAAAAAGCAAAGAAAATATATAAAAAGTGCGCGTCGTCATTCGTCTTAATTTTCTACAAAGATACGCAAAATGCATGCCTAATATCAGTACAGATTTTTATGGTTAAAAAAGTCAGGCGAAAACACATAATTTAGAATCAGTATAAATAAATTTTATAGTTCTATATTGACTTTTAGATGAGGCTATAAATGTTTAAATTTGCACGATTTTTAGATAAAAATTTCATAAACTATGTCAAAAGACATTCGCATAAAAAAAGGCTTAGATATTAAGCTTGTTGGCGAAGCAGAAAAAACTACGGTAGCTGCGAAAGCAAGTAGTTATTATGCATTAAAGCCCGAAGATTTTCACAGTATCATTCCTAAAATGTTAGTGAAAATCGGTCATAAAGTTAAAGCCGGTCAGGCACTTTTCCATTCTAAATTAGACGAAACATTACTTTTTCCTTCTCCAGTAAGTGGTGAGGTTTCAGAGATTGTACGTGGAGCAAAACGTAAAATTTTAGAGATTAGAATTTTAGCAGATGCGACACAAACGCATGAAGATTTCGGAAAGAAAGATGCTTCAAAAATGTCTGGTGATGAGGTAAAAACACACTTGCTTACGGCAGGATGTTGGCCATTCATCAAGCAACGTCCGTATGACGTAATTGCTGATCCGTCAAAATCACCAAAATCAATTTTTGTTTCTGGATATGATAGTTCGCCGTTAGCTGCGGATTTGGATTACACGTTAGCTGGAAAAGAAGCGGAATTGACAGCAGCTTTGACTGCGTTGACCAAACTAACAGAAGGAAGTGTTCATGTAGTGACTCAAAAAGGAGGAAATTCTCCATTGGCAAATGTAGCAGGAACGACTTCACACACGATTTCTGGACCGCATCCAGCAGGAAATGTAGGAACGCACATCAATAAAATTGATCCCGTAAACAAAGGAGAAGTGGTTTGGACAGTTTCAGCGAAAGATTTAGTAATTATTGGAGAATTGCTACTTACTGGAAAGTTCAATGCTGCTAGAACGATCGCAATCACAGGTTCGCAAATCACAAAACCACAATATGTAACTGCAATTGCTGGTGCAACAATCAGCGATTTAATCGCAGATAATGCAAACTTAGAGAATGCCAGAGTGATCAGTGGAAATGTATTGACAGGACGTCAAGAAAGTGCAGAAAGCATTTTAGGATACTACGACAACCAAATTACGGTAATTCCAGAAGGTGACGATTACGAATTCTTCGGATGGAACAAACCAGTTTTTGATAAAATAAGTGTATCAAGAGCATTTACATTCTCATGGTTGAAACCAAACAAGAAATACGATCTTACTACAAATACAAACGGAGAACACAGAGCATTCGTAACCACAGGAACGTTTGAACAAGTATTTCCGCTAGACATTTACCCAATGCAAACGCTAAAAGCATGTATGTATTCTGATTTAGACGAAATGGAAGCGTTAGGAATGTACGAAGTAGCGCCAGAAGATTTTGCATTGACTGAGTTTGTGTGTGTGTCCAAACAACCACACCAGAAGATTATTAGAGAAGGTTTAGACTTAATGCTTAAAGAAATAGGATAAGGCTATGGGCTTAAAAGAAAAATTACATCAAACAAAAGAAAAGTATAAAGGAAAGAAAATGGCGCCTGCGTTTAATGCATTGCACACATTTTTATACTTACCTAACGAAACTACACACGGCGGAACGCACGTAAAAGCAGCAGATGACTTAAAGCGTACAATGAACACTGTAATTCTTGCGTTGGTTCCATGTTTAATTTTTGGAATCTTCAATGCAGGATATCAGCACTTTTTAGCATTAGGAGAAATTGAAGCTTCTAATGGATTTTTAGGATCAACATTTTGGACATTCGATAACTTAATTCACGGTGCATGGAAAGTGTTGCCGTTGGTGATTGTATCGTATGGTGTTGGTTTGGCAGTAGAATTTTTATTCGCAGTCATTAAAGGACACGAAGTAGAAGAAGGATACTTAGTAACGGGAATGTTAGTTCCATTAATTGTTCCAGTGGATATTCCATTATGGATGTTGGCAGTAGCAGTAATTTTCGGTGTTGTGATCGGAAAAGAAGTATTCGGTGGAACGGGAATGAACATCTTAAATCCAGCATTAACAATCAGAGCCTTTTTATTCTTTGCATATCCAACATGGATGTCAGGAGATAAAGTGTGGATTAGTGAAGCAAGAGAAAGAGATGACTTAATTGCTGCAGGACAAAATGTAGACGCTATTTCTGGTGAAACAGTACTGGGATATTATGCAAAAGCAGGTCAAGAATTAACCATTGCAGGCGCCGACGGAGTAGATATTGTCACGACTTATGGAGACAGAGCCGCAGACTTATATTCATATTCAGATATGTTCTGGGGATTAATTCCAGGATCAATCGGAGAAACGTCTAAATTCTTAATCATTTTTGGCGCATTGTTCTTAATCTTTACCAAAATAGGAAGTTGGAGAATTATGTTGAGTACTGTGATTGGTGCATTAGTGATGGGACTTATTTTCAACGGAGTGGTTGATGCAGGAATCATTGGCGAAAGCAGTAAATTCTATGGATTGATGAGCGTTCCATTCTGGCAACACTTAATTATAGGAAGTATATTATTTGGAGCTGTGTACATGGCAACCGATCCAGTAACCGCCTCGCAAACAAACAAAGGAAAATGGATTTACGGATTCCTAATTGGTTTCATATCAATTATGATTCGTGTATTCAATCCGGCATATCCAGAAGGTGTATTCTTAGCGATTCTATTAATGAACGTATTTGCACCAACAATTGACCATTATGTGGTTCAAGCGAATGTTAAGAAACGAATGAAACGTCTAAAAGTAAAAACAGCTTAACGATGGAAAAAAGAACAGATAAAAATTCATACACCGTCATATTTGCCATTGGAATGGTATTGGTGGTTGGAACGTTGCTAGCTTTCTTAGCAGGATTCCTAAAGCCAACAATTGATGAGAATAAGCGTTTGGAAAAACAGCAAAATATTCTCTACGTTATGGGGATTAACAATAACGATGAAGGTAGTGCTGTATTTGTTGCACCGAAAGAAGCGCCAGAAAAGTTCAAAGAGTTTATCAAAGAGCAACTGGTTCTTGAAGTAGAAAATGGAAAAGTCACTTCTCAAAAAAGCAGAGAAGAATTTATTGAAAGCGATGGTATGGAGCCATACTTGATAGACGTAAAAAAAGAACAAACACGAGCAAAACAAGGAAAAGCTAGAAAATTGCCACTATTTGTTGGAGAAAAAGACGGGAAAACATTCTACATTGCTCCAATCAGAGGAAAAGGTCTTTGGGATGCGATTTGGGGATACATCGCAATGGATGAAAATATGGTGATTCAAGGTGCTTACTTCGATCACAGAGGAGAAACAGCAGGATTAGGTGCCAACATAAAGCAGCGTTATTTTATGGATGACTTTACAGGAGAGCATTTATTGACAGAATCAGGTGAATTCGTAGGAATCACAGTTTCCAAAACAAATGCCGATCCATTGAACAACGATAAGCAAGATTATGAAGTGGATGCAATTGCAGGAGCCACTATTACAGGTGACGGAGTTTCAGCCATGATCAAAAAAGATTTAAGGTTGTATGTACCGTATTTTAAAAATTTAAAAAACAGAGGATAAGTCATGGCAAAAGATAGTAAGTTAATATTAGACCCGCTAACGGACAACAATCCAATTACAATTCAAGTATTGGGAATCTGTTCTGCATTGGCAATTACGGCTGAGTTAGAAGCATCCATTGTAATGTCTATCTCTGTACTTTTTGTAATGGGCGTTGGAAACGTAGTCATCTCATTAATGCGTAACATTATTCCATCAAAAATCCGAATCATAGCACAGTTAATTGTAGTAGCAACCTTGGTAATTATTGTAGACCAAGTATTAAAAGCCTATGCATACGAATTAAGTAAAACGTTAGGAGCCTTCATTGGACTAATTATTACAAACTGTATCATCATGGGACGTTTTGAAGCATTTGCTTTAGGAAATGGTCCTTGGAGATCATTCTTAGACGGAATCGGAAACGCATTAGGATACGCAGTGATCTTAATCATTGTAGGATTCTTCAGAGAATTATTTGGTTCTGGAACACTACTAGGAATTCAAATCTTAGGAGATCCTGTAGCAAAAACTGGATTATACGCGCTTGGATATGAAAACAACGGTTTCATGTTATTATCACCAATGGCATTAATCGTGGTTGGAATCATTATTTGGGTACAACGTTCAAGAAATAAAGCTTTAATCGAAGACTAAATGAAGTAGTGAGCTATTAGATATGAGAAGTGAGATTTCTCAATACTAACAACTCAAAACTCAATACTAAAAAATATGGAACACGTAGAATTATTTTTCAAATCAATATTTATAGATAACATGGTATTTGCTACGTTCTTAGGAATGTGTTCGTACCTGGCGGTATCTAAAAAAGTGACTACTGCTGTCGGACTTGGAGCCGCGGTAATCTTCGTATTAGCGATTACAGTACCTTTAAACTGGTTGTTAGATCAATTCATACTACAACCAGGCGCTTTGGTTTGGTTAGGAGAAGAATATGTAGATTATGACTTAAGTTTCTTATCATTTATCCTATTCATTGCAACCATTGCGACTATGGTGCAATTGGTAGAAATTATTGTTGAGAAATTCTCTCCCTCATTATACAATTCACTTGGGATTTTCTTACCTTTGATAGCAGTTAACTGTGCCATCTTAGGAGGATCATTATTCATGCAGTCAAGAGAGATTGCTACCCTAGGATTGGCAACTACTTATGGAATCGGTTCAGGAATCGGATGGTTCTTAGCAATTTTAGCCATTGCGGCGATTCGTGAAAAAATTAGATACTCAGACGTACCTGCACCATTAAGAGGTTTAGGAATTACCTTTATCATCACAGGATTAATGGCGATTGGTTTTATGAGTTTTGGAGGAATGCTAACTGGTGGAGATGATGCAAAAAAGTCCGAAGACAATGCTGCGCAAATCGAAACCGTAAAAGATAATACGACTACTAAGGAAATTGCTAACAATACAAAAGTAATTAATTAACTATGACGATATTACAAGCAAGTACAACAGGAACAATTGTAGCAACAGTTGCGGCTTTTTTACTAATCACGTTAGTATTAGTTTCGCTTTTGTTGTATGTAAAACAAAAATTATCACCATCAGGACCTGTAAAGATTACCATCAATGGTGAGCGTGAAATAGAAGTAGCTTCAGGAAGTACATTATTAGCTACTTTAGGAAATGAAAAAATATTCTTACCATCCGCTTGTGGTGGAGGTGGAACATGTATTCAGTGTGAATGTCATGTATTAGAAGGTGGAGGCGAAGCACTACCAACAGAAGTTCCGCACTTTACCAGAAAAGAATTAAAACACGGCGCACGTTTGGCGTGTCAAGTGAAGGTAAAGCAAAACATGAACATCACAATTCCAGAAGAAGTATTTGGAATTAAAAAGTGGGAAGCTGTAGTAGTTCGTAACTATAACGTAGCATCATTTATCAAGGAATTTGTAGTTGAAATTCCAGAAGATATGGGTTACAAAGCAGGTGGATATATTCAAATTGAAATTCCTCCATGTGAGATCAAATATGAAGATATTGACATTACAGCGCATCCAGAGGAGCACGATACTCCAGACAAATTCAAGGCAGAATGGGATAAATTTGGATTATGGCCATTAGTGATGAAAAATACAGAAGTGGTTGAACGTGCATACTCTATGGCTTCTTTCCCAGCGGAAGGACGTGAAATTATGTTGAACGTTCGTATTGCAACGCCGCCATGGGACAGAGCTAAAAACCAATGGATGAATGTAAATCCAGGGGTAGCTTCTTCATACATCTTCGCACAAAAACCAGGAGATAAAGTAACAATTTCTGGACCTTACGGTGAATTCTTCATTAACGAGTCTGAAGCAGAAATGTTATACGTTGGTGGTGGTGCAGGAATGGCGCCAATGCGTTCGCACTTATATCACTTATTCAAAACGATTAAGACTGGAAGAAAAGTTACGTATTGGTACGGAGGACGTTCTAAGCGTGAGTTATTCTACATTGAACACTTTAGAGAATTAGAAAGAGACTTCCCGAATTTCAAATTCTACATGGCACTTTCTGAGCCGTTAGAAGAAGATAACTGGAAAGTTAAGAAAGATATCAATGATGATGAAGGAGACGGTTTCGTAGGATTCATTCACAACTCAGTAATCGATAACTATTTGAACCATCACGAATCTCCAGAAGACATAGAATTATACTTCTGTGGTCCACCATTAATGAACCAAGCGGTACAAAAAATGGGAGAAGACTTCGGAATTCCAGACGAAAATATCCGATTTGATGACTTCGGAGGATAAAAACTATCACAATACTATATTTATAAAAAGGATCGCACACCAGCGATCCTTTTTTATGTCTATATAACTGCGTTTCATCGAAAAAACATCTGCAAATAAGGAATAATCTGCGTATCTTTAAGAATTAATTTACAATACAAAATGACGCGCAAACTACTATTAATTGTATTTCTTTGTTCCCTCGGAAGTACAGTTGCACAAAAAAAAGCCATTACTCATGAAGATTATGATTTATGGAAAGATATCTCAAGAACTCAAATATCTACAGAAGGGAAAGTAGTCGTCACCACAATCAATACCGCTACAAGAAGAGGTGATGGCTATCTTGAAATTTACAATACAGATACACAGGAAAAAAACAACTTTTTTTGCGGAAGCAAAAGTGCGATCACCTACGATGAAAAGTTTGTCATCTTTCAAAAAAGAGTCAAATATGCGACGAGGCGACTCGAAAAAAAGAAAAAAGTAAAAGAAAAAGATAAAGAAAAAGAAGTCCTCTATATCTATGACGTAGCCAACAATACCATATATGATTCTATCCTGCGCGTAAAATCATATACACTTCCTAAAAAGAATAGCAACTATCTGGTTATAGAAAAATTCAAAAACCTAAAAGATTCCATCAAAGGAGACAGTTTGCCAGCTTGGAAGAACAATTATGCCATTGTGTATGACTTGAAGACCAAAAATCAAGATACAATTTTCGACATCAAAGATGTTATCGTTTCCGAAAAAGGAGACACGTTTTACTATACAAAGAAAAGCAAGAAACGCAAAAAGAAAGCCAAAGGTGTATACGCATACAATACTGCTGCAAAGTCTAAAACGGTTATTGATACTTCACGATTTGATTACAAAAAATTAAGTGTCAACAAACGTGGAAATCAATTAGCTTTCATTGCAGATAGAGATTCTGTAGAAACGGATTCTGTACCATTCAAATTGTATTTGTATAAAGACAATAACTTGAAGCAATTACTAGCGAATGAAGATACATACTTAGGAAAAAAAGAAACTTTAAGTGATACAAAACGATTGTCTTTCTCAGAAAACGGAGAACGCTTATATTTCTACTCAAAGCTAAAAAGTTTACACAAAAAAGATACGACACGTTTAGAAGATGAAATTCCAGATGTAGATATTTGGAGTTGGAACGATGAAAAAATACAACCGCGACAAGAAGTCAACAAGGAATCCTACAAAGAAGACAATCGTGTGTGTTATTTTAATGTAGAAACCAATCGTTATGTAAAACTACAAGATGATATTATTGATGAAGTGTTTTTGTCTAGAGAAAAATACATTAAAAAATATGTAATCGGATATGACAATTCGCCGTATGCCGTAGAAACTTGGAAATCTCCTTGGGAGCTAGATTTATACGTGATCAACATGGAAACAGGCGAGAAGCGAATGCTCATCAAAAAGGCGACTTCAAGAATTACTTTAAGTCATGATGGAAAATACGGTTTATACTTTGACTTAAACACCAACAATTGGATTTCCTATAACTTAGAAACGTTGCAACCATACAACTTAACCAAAGACATCAAGGTATCTTTTGAAGATGAAGATAATGACATTCCTGCGCCTGCGAGACCGTATGGTTTTGGTGGAATAGACAAAGATGGACATTTGTTACTATATGATAAATATGACATTTGGAAAGTAGCCTTAGACGGTTCTATCAAGCCAAAAAATATCACGAAAAAAGGAAGAAGGAAAAACATACGATTTCGTACCAAAAGACAACAAGAAAATTACTGGTTGGCAGAATATGTAGCTGATAAATTATTGCTCACTGGATTCGATGAAAAAGTAAAATCGGATGGTGTATATGAGCTTGATAATGGAAAATTGATAGAAAAAATAACGCCAAACAAGCACTTGCTATCCAATTTCCGTAAAGCGGAAAAGGCAGATGTACTTACATTTTCGAGAAGATCCTTTGTAGAAAGCAACGATATCTATGTGACGAAAGATAATTTTGCCACCGATACGAAAATCACAAATACCAATCCACAGCAAAAAGATTTCAAATGGGGAACTTCCGAATTGGTTTCTTGGAAAGCGTTTGATGGTACAAAACTCGAAGGAATTGTGTACAAACCAGAAGACTTCGATCCATCAAAAAAATACCCGCTGATTGTATATTTCTACGAAAGAAGCTCTGACGAATTGAACGATTACCAAACGCCGCGCCCAAGTGCTTCTACGATCAATGAATCTTACTTGGTGAGCAATGATTATATAGTATTTGTGCCAGACATCGTATACAAAACAGGACAACCAGGAGATGACGCCTACAACTGTGTGGTGTCAGGTACGGAAATGTTGGAAAAGAAAGGATACATCGACAGCAGTCGTATGGCAATTCAAGGACAAAGTTGGGGAGGATATCAAGTTGCGTATTTAGTGACGAAAACAAACAAATACAGAGCTGCAATGGCAGGAGCGCCTGTGAGTAACATGACTTCTGCATATGGTGGAATTCGCTGGGGAAGTGGATATAGCCGAATGTTTCAATATGAAAAAACACAAAGTCGCATTGGGAAAAACTTATGGGACGGTTTTGATTTATATGTAAAAAATTCACCGCAATTTAGTTTGCCAAATGTACAAACGCCGTTGCTGATCATGCATAACGACAAAGATGGTGCCGTACCGTATTATCAGGGAATTGAACTATTCATGGGAATGCGACGCTTGAAGAAACCTGCTTGGCTATTAGTCTACAACAACGAGCAGCACAATTTGCGTAAAATGAAAAACAGACAAGATCTTTCCATCCGAATGATGCAGTTTTTTGATCACTATTTAAAAGATGAACCTGCGCCAATGTGGATGACCAGAGGCGTGCCACGATCTGAAAAAGGAATAAATTTCGGCTACGAGCTTGATAAAGATTAAAATGATAAAAGAGGCTGTCTAAAAAGCGCTAACAAGCGTCATTCTGAGCTTGATACTGAAATAAATTCAGCACAGGCTTCAGAATCTCATTATGCTGATTTCCAGATGTTATGAGAAACCGAATCAAGTTCGGTTTGACAAAAATTGTACTTTATAGACAGCTTCTTTTTTTATGGCTGAAAGATATGAAGCATACCAAATGAGCTGAAATTACAGTATCTTTGTAATGTGTTTAGTTAATAGATAAAAATGTACACTTTATCGAAATTAGCTACAAAAAGAAAAATAAAAATAAGCACCATCTGTAATCCCTTTATTTTCGCGGACGCGTTGGTCGATTATTTCGAACTATGGAAAAGCTAACAAAACAAGAATTGCATAATCTTGCAATGAATATTGTAGGAAAAGAATTGGAGGAAAAAGGATTTGAATTCTTGGCAGTAAATAGCAAACTCAACAAGCATCCACAATTTGTATGCATTGATCAAAATAATAAAAAGAAGTTTGTATTAGTCAAAGCCGTAATCTATCCTGAAGATCCCAAAGAATACGATACCATTTGGATGGAAACATTCAAACAACATGTAGAAAAGTTTGAAGCAGAACTCTATTTTGCAGGAGTTGGACTTGGAAATGCTGAAAATCCATTAGAAGAAGTCATGAAAGATCAACCGTACATACTCGATTATGATGGTTTAATACAAATATTATAAAAAATGAAAGCAATTACATTTCCCCTATACCTATGTATAGCTTTTCTACTCACTTCTTGCGTTGAAAAAACAAAAGAGGTAATGATGCACAAAAACCAAGGATTTGCGCTTGGTACAACGTACAATATTCAATACGAAATTCAAAAAGAGAATGAAGACTACCAGCGAGAAATTGAAAACATATTTCATGTAGTCAACAAATCGATGTCTGCGTACATTCCAACTTCTGATATCTCTCGAATCAACCGAGGAGAAACAGATATCGTAATCGATCAATACTTTCGTGTGGTGTATGACTTTTCAAGAGAAGTCTATGAAAAAACAGATGGTTTCTTCGATCCAAGTGTAGGTGCGTTGGTGAATGCGTGGGGATTTGGTCCAGAAAAACCGATCAACAATCTTACAAAAAAACAAGTAGACAGTATTTTGGCGTTTACTGGATTTGACAAAGTAAGCATTGATGCTGAAGGAAAAGTACACAAAACACATCCGTCAGTAACGTTTGACTTTAATGCGCTTGGAAAAGGCTATGCAATTGATCTTATTGGTGAAATGTTTGCTGAAAAAGGCATCAAAAACTACATCATTGAAGTTGGAGGCGAAATTTTGACTCGAGGAAAAAATACCAAAAAAGTAAAAAAGTGGACCGTGGCGATTGACAGCCCTGTACAAGAATCGGATGAGCGTCAATACATCGAATTCATCACCCTTGAAAACAAAGCCATGGCAACCTCTGGAAACTACCGTAAATATCGTGTAGATCCTGAAACTGGCGATCATTATGTACACATATTAAATGCCAAAACGGGCTATCCGATGAAAAACAATGTTTTGAGTGTTTCTGTCATTGCAGACAATTGTATGAAGGCTGATGCATACGCCACTGCCTTTATGGTGATGCCGTATGAAAAGACAAAAAAGTTACTCAGCGAGCTCAAAGATGTAGACGCATACATTGTAAGCAAAGATCAATCGGGGAACATTCAAAAATACACTACAAACGGTTTTCAGGATTTGATCATCACTGAATTCTAAGAAACTAGAAAAATGTTAATTAAGGTTTTAGACTACTAATCGTGCGGTTTTTAAATGTAATAATTTTTTAAATACAAAGTATTTTTAAAAGATTAATTTAAAACACATATCATGAAAAAAAGAACCTAAAACACGGACTTAGTTTACAAAAAAACATAGTAGCAAACTTTTCTACAGAACCAGTAAAAGGAGGAAGATTTGGATTGTCAAATTTTGCAGATGCTGATACCAACTGTGGCGCCTTAACAGGAACTTGCATGACAGCTTTAGGTTGTCCGTACAGTATAGCTTGTCCTCCAACAGAAATTTGTATTCCATCAATTTCTTGTCAGCCGAACGGAATTTGCTAAAACTATTTAAAATTCATATAAAGACGATCATTGATGCTATCAGTGATCGTTTTTCGTTTTTGATAGTGTTAAGTAAGGTTTTCAACTATATTTAGTGCGGTTTCACAACTGTGAGAATCGTTGGCAATCATGTAATTTTAGGCTTTAACCACAAACTTAAATTATCATGAAAAAAAAGAATTTAAACCACAAAGGACTTACACTGAATAAGAATATTATTTCTAGTTTAGAATCGCAAAATGTTACTGGTGGGAACACAAACTCTTGTTTAATCGACGTAGATACAAACTGTGCACAAACCGTAGGATGTACCTTTACTGTCAATTGTCCGCCGCAAACGAATGGATGTCCAACAGTACAATGTCCGCCGTCGGCAAACTGTCCAAGTCAATTTATATCATGTTCTTGTCCAAATTTAGGAATCTGTTAAGAGAAAATCCTTACATAAAAAACGGTCATTGAAATTTTTCAGTGATCGTTTTTTGTTTTAAAAGCTTTACAATGAAAATGTTAAATAAGGTTTTTGTGTAAATCTTCTGTGGTTTTTATGTACTAAATAGTATGAATTAAAACGTAACTTTAATTAATCATTAAACCACAAATTTATATTATTATGAAAAAAAAGAATTTAAATCACAAAGGACTAAATCTACGTAAAAATGTAGTTTCAAATCTTGATTCAGAAAATGCAAAAGGAGGACGTACACTTTCTTGTTTAGCGGACGCGAACACCAATTGTGCAACAGTAAATTGCGGAACAGCGAATTGTCTGCCACAAACGGTTAACTGTCCACCGCAATCACAGCAAGGTTGTACGACGGCATTATTTCCCTGCCAAACTGCTTCCTGTCCAGGAGCTGGAATTTGCTAAAAAATCATAGGAATCATAAAAGAAACGGTCATTGAGTTTTCAATGATCGTTTTTTGTTTTCATCTGAAGAATGTTAAATAAGGTTTTCGTGTAAACTTTCTGAGGTTTCTGTGCACTAAATGCCATAAAAGAAGAGGTAACTTTAATTCATTATTAATCACAAACTTATATATCATGAAAAAGAAGAATTTCAAACACAGCGGATTACGATTGACTAAAAGCGTAGTATCCAATCTTGCTTCAGAAAATGTAAAAGGAGGATTTACCGCTTCCTGCTTAGCAGATGCTGACACAAACTGTGCAACAGTAAATTGCGGATCAGGGAACTGTTCCTTAGGTTGTGGACCCTCTAACGGTTGCCCTCCAACCAACGGTTGTCCACCAAGTATTTCTTGTCAACCATTTGGAATTTGCTAAGAAAGTCAAATGAGCATTCAAGCGGTCATTGCAAACAACAATGATCGCTTTTTTTATTCCAAACAGCAAATAAAAAAGAAGTTTAAAAGTTTATAGGTTTATGAGTTTAGAGTTTGAAACGAACAGTAACATTTCATAACAACCGACAACGGGTCGCAGCGACCAACTGACAACAACAGAAGCAAAATGTAAAATGAAAAACTCAAAATTTTAAATGGAAAAGTAATTTTAGCTAGCTTTTAGATATTAGTATTGAGTATTGAGAAACTTCGAATAAACAAATAAACAAATCAACAAACAAGAAGTTTAAAAGTTTATAGGTTTATGAGTTTAGAGTTTGAAACGAACAGTAAAGTTACATAACAACCCACAACGGAGCACAGCGACCAACTGACAACAACAGAAGCAAAGTATAAAATATAGAACTCAAAATTTAAAATGAAAAAGTAATTTTAGCTAGCTTTTAGATATTAGTATTGAGTATTGAGAAACTTCAAATAAACAAATAAACAAATAAACAAATAAACGAATCAACAAATCAACAAACAAGAAGTTTAAAAGTTTATAGGTTTATGAGTTTAGAGTTTGAAACGAACAGTAACATCACATAACAACCGACAACGGAGCGCAGCGACCAACCGACAACAACAGAAGCAAAATGTAAAATGTAAAATACTAAATTTAAAATGAAAAAGTAATTTTAGCTAGCTTTTAGATATTAGTATTGAGAAACTTCAAATAAACAAATAAACAAATAAACAAATCAACAAAAAAGAAGTTTAAAAGTTTATAGGTTTATGAGTTTAGAGTTTGAAACGAACAGTAATACCAATTTACACTTAAAATGATTGATTGAATATTTTCATGTACTTTTGATTTCCTA
>JBCCLH010000001.1:0-228053 GCA_039026955.1 Bacteroidota bacterium | reverse complement strand
TCTATAAAAAATACTTTTTCATTTTACATTTAGTATTTTGTATTTTGACTTTTTTGTTTCGTTTGTTGTTGGTTGGTCGCTAAGCTCTGTTATCTGTTATCAGTTGTCAGTTTTGGGTTATAAGTTTTAGAGAAAATGTTCTTTGAAACTTCTCAATACTCAATACTAATATCTAAAATCTATAAAAAATACTTTTTCATTTTACATTTAGTATTTTGTATTTTGACTTTTTTGTTTCGTTTCTTGTCGGTTGGTCGCTACGCTCTGTTGTCTGTTATAAGTTGTCAGTTTTAGGTTATAAGTTTGAGAGAAACTGTTCTTTGAAACAATACTTTTTTTAACTAAAAATCTCCCATTGAGTGTAGTAGACCCGTAGGGAGATTTTATATGATATGTACCACGAAACTTAAGTGGCGTGCTTCTATTTTTTATTTTGTTGGATAAAATCCTTTTTCAGGAATCGCGATTTTGTATAATCTTCTTGATTTATTATTTAACTTATTTTCACGCAACCACGGATTGTGAATTTTTAAAATTTTGTAGTTGATGTCAAATTTCTTTGCGAAGCTTGCTATGTTTGTAATCGCGGTGTCTACTTCTACTTCATACGTTGGAATGTAGTTGTACAAGTGCTTTTCATTGAAGTTGAAACCATATTTTTTCGCATTGCTGAAGATTTCTTTTAAGGCGATGACTCTGAATAAATAACGTCCGGTTTCTTCTCCTAGCAATAAATCGTAGTATGAATTTACTTGTTGTGTTTCTAATCTTCTGGAAATCCCTGCATTTCCTGCGTTGTATGCTGCTGCGGCAGATGTCCAATTCCCAAATCGCGCTTTTGCGTCTAATAGATATTTACAAGCCACACGTGTCGCTTTTTCTAGGTGATAACGCTCGTCTACATTGCTATTGATTTCCAAACCGTTTTCTCTTCCTGTCGTTTTCATGATTTGCCAAAAACCTCTCGCTCCTGCTGGAGATGTTACGTTTTGCAATCCGCTTTCAATTACTGCTAAGTATTTGAAATCGTCCGGAACTCCATATTCTTTTAGGATAGGTTCAATGATTGGAAAAAATTTATTAGCACGTTTGAATAGTAATAAACCATTCGATTGCCAATAGGTATTGACTAGCAATTCACGATCCATGCGTTCTTTGATGTCTGGCAAATGCAACGGGACTTTTTCTCCTGCAAATTCCAACATTTCTGGTACTTCTAACGCATATACATTGTAATCATTATTGTCATTGATAGCAGCATTTTCTGATTCTTGTGCTGCCATTGGTCCATTTCCTGAAGGCATTCCTTTGTCTTGTTGGACAGCATTCATTAATAAGATTCCGAGAAAAATTAATCCTAAAAAGGTAAGTCCGGTTTTAATTCTTTGCATAGTGTGTATTTTTATTGCTAATCGATTTTCGTTAAAGTAGGCTGCAATTGTAAAATGGTCGGATGGGGATTACAAAAATAACAATCTGAACTTGAATCCACAGTCATTTGTGTAATTTATTGTTAAATTAAGAAAAGTTTTTTTATTCTGTAATCAATCGTGGTAAATTCTCATTAAACCACTTAAATTTATTGAGAATCATAATGTGTGTGCCACCTTTAATGGTGATGCAGTCTGAGATATGTTTTATGGGAAATACCAAATCTTTATCTCCATTGATGTGAATCGTATTTGGTAGCGGTTTTTCTTGTTGCCAATTCACAATTTGCTCAATAGACCAATCGATGTAATGTTTGTCGCGAACAGACAAGTATTCTTCATACAAATCCAAACGTTTGGTGGCTAGATTTCCAAAGGCAACTTTTCGTAAGACTTCTATATTGTTTACCAAACTTGTAGGCAAGAGTTTATACGCTTTTGTGATACGCGCAAATTTCATTCTTCGCGGCAATTCGTGTCTGGTTTTTACACTTGAAATGACAATGATTTTTTTTACATTGAGATATTGTGCCATTTCTTGCACCAAGATTCCACCAAAAGAAACACCAACGAGAATGACATTTTCATGTGTAACTTTGGCTGCCATTCGTTTGGCATAGTGTGCTAGAGTTTCCTTTTTTTCGGGTAAAAACCACGCTAAAAGATGAACGTCAAACTGATCTTCTGGTAATTTAATGTACTTAAAAATTGTAGGATTTGCAGCCATTCCGGGCATGAAATAAACTTGTATTTTACTTACATTCATACAGATAGTGACGTTAAAAACTCGGAAATCTACTCTAAATTTCTTATCTTTGCAAAGTTAAATCAACATTTCTTCTAAATACACCATTTTTTAAAGATTAATTTAAATTTAAACTGCTATGAATAATGCAATGGTTATCAATGATAACGAGTTTTTACGTCAATTTGAACACAAGACAGATCAAGGAATTGCAAAGATTGAGTATTCATTACAAGAACGTAAAATATTTTTGACGAAATTAATCGTTCCCGAGGAGCTTGACGATGTAGATTTTAAAAATGCATTTATCAAAACGGTTCTTGATAGTATTCAAGACCGAAATTTAAGAGTTGTACCGACTAGCCCTAAGATTGCTAGTTTTCTAAGAAAGAACAAACAGTACAAAGATTTATTACCTGTAGGTGTTCGAATCTAAAAAATTAAAAAGGGAACGATTTTGTTCCCTTTTTTTATACCCTTAGTTTCCTAGTATTATTTTTTCTTCAATTTTTGCAGTGCTTCATCTGCTTGTGTTTCTACTTTTTTGAGCAAGTCTTGCAAGTCTTGCGGCGCTTCGTATACAAATCGGATGTTGATCTTTTTTCCTTTGTAAGTCAAGTGTGTTTCTTGTAAATCCATCAATTTTTCGTCATCATATTTGTCTTGAAAGCTCATGAAATTCGATTGTTCAAAGTCACTGAATAATGACTTAGATTTGCTCGCTGTAAGTTGTACACTGTGCTTTCCTTGTACTTGTGCATTGAACTTTCCTGTGTACAAAACCGTTCCGTCTTCATAGAATTTCATGTTGTATTCTTCACAACTTCCTTTGCATGGCGATTTGTATAATTCAATATATTCACCTGTTGGCGTGTCTACTGTATTTGGATTTTCAATTCTTCCAATATTCATGGTTTCTTTTATAGGTGTCTTTTCTTTGTTCACGATTATTGTGTTATTTTCAGTAACATTCTTCTCTGCTTCTGACACTATTTTTTGTCGCTCAAACTTGATTTCAACTTCCTCTGATGAAAGTGTAGCGATGTTACCTTTAAGATTGATCTTTGAAACTTTGTACAATGCAGTAGTCACAGCTCTTGAAAATTTAGAATCACAGCACATTTCTGTACATCCTAATCCTTCTATTTTAATATCATTTTTTCCTGTGATTGTGTAACTTCCAAAACAATTATTCACATCTAGCTTTAGGGAGAATTTCGTGTCGCTGTTTACTTTCAGCATCACGTCGTTTGTCACTTCTACGGAAGTGCCATTATCATTTAATTCGACAACTTTCCAAGAGCTTCCCACAAATTCTTCCATAGAAGCATCGCAACTGATTAAGGTTAACACCAAGATAGAAAGCAGTGTTGTTTTCATATCGTTTCGTTTTATGAGTTAAATATAGTAATAACTCCAATTACTCTGTTATAATTACATGAATCATACCAATCTTCCGATGAGATTTGTAATATTTCGATAAAAAGAAGAAAAATTAAATACTGTAAATTCAAGAAAATATGATAGCCCTTAAAATTAACTAAACGCTACCCTTTCATCGACAAACTCAAAACGCACCATTCCGTCATCATCGATTTTGGTTAAGGTGACTTCATGAAGTGTGTTGACCAATTCTGGATTCCAAGGTGCTTTTACTTTTACATAGTTTTCCGTAAAACCGTGTATATATCCTTCTTTGTTTTCACCTTCAAACAATACTGTTTTGGTCTTCCCTATTTGACTTTCATAAAACGCTCTACGTTTCTTTACAGACAAGCCACGCAACATTTTACTGCGCTTTTTACGTACGTTTTGAGGCACTACGCCGTCCATTTTAGCCGCAATTGTATTTTGACGTTCTGAATAGGTAAACACGTGTAAATACGAAATATTAAGTTCCGTTAGGAAATTGTAGGTTTCTAAGAATAATTCATCCGTTTCTCCTGGAAATCCGACAATGACATCCACTCCAATACACGCATCTGGCATGGTTTCTTTGATACGTTGCACGCGATCTACATATAATTCGCGCATGTAGCGACGACGCATCAAACGTAACAAAGTATTGCTTCCGCTTTGTAAAGGAATGTGGAAATGTGGTACAAAGGTATTGCTCTTTGAAACAAAATCGATGGTTTCGTTTTTTAGCAGATTCGGTTCAATCGAAGAAATACGCAAACGTTCAATACCTTCTACGGTATCTAGCGCTTGCACCAATTCTAAAAAAGTGTGTTCGTGTTTTTTGTTTCCGAATTCGCCTTTTCCGTAATCGCCAATGTTTACACCTGTTAAGACAATTTCTTTGATATCTTGTTCAGAGATTTCTTTGGCATTTTTTAACACGTTTTCTAACGTATCGCTTCTGGAAATTCCTCTTGCTAGTGGAATGGTACAATACGTACACTTATAATCACAACCATCTTGTACTTTTAAGAACGCACGCGTACGATCGCCAATAGAATAACTTCCTACATAAAAGTCCGCTTCTTCAATTTCACAGGAATGCACTTCCCCAAAATCGTTTTTAGACAAATCGTTGATGTAATCCGTGATTTTGAACTTTTCCGTCGCGCCCAATACCAAATCCACACCGTCAACCGCTGCCAATTCTTCAGGTTTCAATTGCGCATAACAACCCACAGCTGCCACAAACGCATCAGGGCTTACTTTTTGTGCTTGCTTTACAATCGTTTTAAAACGTTTATCTGCATTTTCAGTCACACTACACGTGTTAATTACATAAATATCAGCTTCTTCAGAGAAATCTACCTTGTCAAATCCTTCCTCTTGAAAGTTTCGTGCAATTGTAGACGTTTCTGAAAAATTCAGTTTGCAACCTAGCGTGTAAAAAGCGACTTTTTTTCTATCGTTCATTCCTGTACTTTTCTACCAAAACGGTAACGATTTGTGTTTTTTATTGTGTACTTTTAAGCCTTTATAATCTACGTAAAATAGACTTTCTATCAGGCAAAAGCTTGCAAATTTACAATTAATTCAGAATATGATAAAATTAACAATGCAACATTTTCTATTGATATTCAAGCAACTATCAATTCTTTGTGTTTTGTTGATTGTGATTTCCTGTGCACAAGATACTTCTGAAAATAGAGATCATCTAGTTTTTCGCTATAATGAACATGCAAATATTACTTCGTTAGATCCTGCTTTTGCGAAAGATCAGCGGAATATTTGGGCAGTACATCAACTGTTTAATGGTTTGGTGGAAATGGATACTAATTTGAATGTCATTCCTGCGATTGCTAGTTCTTGGGAAGTTTCAGAAGATGCACTTATGTATATTTTCACTTTGCGTGATGATGTACAGTTTCATGAACATGAATTGTTTGGAGAAAAAAGAACACGTACCGTAAACGCCTATGATTTTGAATACAGCTTCAATCGAATTTTAGATGATAAATTGGCGTCTAGTGGACGCTGGATTTTTAAGAGTGTAGACAGTTTTAAAGCGTTGGATGCGACTACGTTTCAAATTCAACTAAAACAACCTTTTCCTGCGTTTTTAAGTTTATTAACGATGAAATATTGTTCGGTGGTGCCGAAAGAAATCGTGGAACAGTATGGCAATGATTTTAGAGCGAATCCGATTGGGACAGGACCATTTCAGTTTAAGATTTGGGAAGAAAACACCAAGTTGGTTTTGCGACGAAATCCGAATTATTTTGAGAAAGATGAAGCTGGAAAAAGTTTACCATATTTAGAAGCTGTTGCGATTACTTTTTTACCTGATAAACAGAGTGAATTTTTGCAGTTTGTACAAGGAAATATAGACTTTTTGAATTCGCTTGACCCTTCCTATCAAGATGAGATTTTGGATGCTTCGGGACAATTACGCTCAAAATATTCACCAAGCATCAATTTAATTTCCGGACCGTATTTGAACACAGAATATTTAGGAATTTATATTGGTGATAGTACTAATGTTTCCAGTCATCATTTGCTACGAAAGGCAATGAATTACAGCTTTGATCGTAAAAAAATGATCACGTATTTGCGAAGTGGTATTGGAACGCCTGCGATTCATGGTTTTATCCCGAAAGGATTGCCCGGATTTGACCATATTAAAGGATTTGATTACCAACCCGAACTCGCCAAAGAATTGGTTAGAAAGTATGTGTTACAAACTGGAGATACGCTTCCTGAGGTTTCCATAACGACCAATGGACAGTATTTGAATTTCTGCGAATACATTCAACGAGAACTAGAAAAAATTGGCATCAAAGCCAGTGTCAATGTGATTCCTGCTTCTACCCTACGCGAATTGCGTTCCAAAGGTGAATTACCGATTTTTAGAGCGAGTTGGATTGCGGATTATCCAGATGCAGAAAACTATTTATCCCTTTTTTACAGCAAAAACTTCACACCAAACGGTCCAAATTATACACGTTTTAAAAATACTCAGTTTGACGAATGGTATGAAACTGCACTGCGCGAAACCAATGCTTCTCTTCGTGCAAAATTGTATACCAAAATGGATTCGTTGTTAATTTCCGAAGCGCCACTCATGCCTTTGTACTACGATCAAGTGGTGCGATTTACTCAAAAAAATGTGGAAGGTTTGGGAATGAATGCTTTGAATTTGCTTGAGTTGAAGCGTGTTCGGAAGGTTCGGTAAGTTTTTGGTTGTTGATTTGTGTATTTGTTGATTTGTCCATTTGTTGATTCGTTGATTTGTGTGCTCGTTGATTTGTTTGTTTTTGGTTAGAACACTCTTATTTGCACTTTTTGCCTGCTGAATGATGAAATGTGATATGCTATTCGTAACTTATGTACTGATTATCATACGTATACTTTAATTATTATCAAAACCGTACTGCTATGTTTGGAGGATCTGGAGCATCATTTCATGTATTTGGGGATTTAAAAAGAACGAGAAAAAGACGTGAGAAACATAAAAAACGTTCCCTTTTTGATCATAGCAAACGTATGTATCAAGATGATGGCATTCAACATGAATTTCCTGAAATCACGCCACATATGCGTCAACAAATCCGTACGCAAATCCTTGAAGAACGTAGAAAAAGTAGACGTAAACTTTTAATGGTGTTAAGTATTACCGCTGTCATTTTAGCATTCGGGATCTATTATATTCTATTTGGGATCAAAGTTTCCAAAGGCTTTTTCAATTTTTTCACTTTTGGCTGGTAATCTTTCTAATTTCCTTAGTTAACATTTATTAACCTTCAAAACAGAATTAGTTACAGAAAAGTTAAAAGCACGATGTGATTGTTACATAATGTAACATTTTCTCTGAATTCACATACTAATTATATGTATGTTTAATTAAAAAGAGAGATTATGTTAGGTTCAGGATTTGGATTATATTCCGTGGAAGCATTCAAAAGAAATAAAAAAAGAAGAAAACAGCATACGCCGTTTAGCAAAAAAATGCTTATCAGTAAAGGGCGAAAATTAAAGAGAAAGTTTCCAAAAGCTACGAGAATACAATTACTTGCGATTCGTGAACGAATGAAAAAACAAAACCGAAAAGACAGAGATACATCAATTGTATCATTTACATTGGCTTTTGTGCTTGTGTTAGGTGTTTTTTTAGTGACTAAAACGATGCTGTAAACTAGCAAAAACAATCTTCTCTTGACAATTTAAAAAGTAACTAAAACGTCATTCTGGACTTGATCCAGAATCTCATCATATTGATTTTCAAGTATTATGGGAAACCGAATCGATACTGAATCAAGTTCAGTACATGGTTTAGTTTGACGAAATTTGTGCTTTTTAGATAGCCTTTTGTATATTATGTAAGAAGAACTTTTAGTCCTTACGCCATTTTTTTGTGTCTTCAAAAACCTGTGTTAGAATTGCTTCATCTTGTGCTGTAAATTCTACATTTCTTCGTGCCATCACCACTTTTGCAACTTCAAAAGCCTTTTTTGTCAAATACGTTGTAAATCCACTCGCGCCGCCCCAACTATAACTTGGTACAAAGTTTCGCGGAAATCCGGAACCAAAAATATTTGCATTCACGCCTACGACAGTTCCTGTATTAAACATCGTGTTGATTCCACATTTACTGTGATCGCCCATCATGAGTCCGCAGAATTGCAGTCCTGTTTTCGCAAAGTTTTCCGTTTCATAACTCCACAAACGCACAGGTGCATAATTATTTTTCAGGTTGGAATTGTTGGTATCTGCTCCAAGATTACACCATTCGCCTAAGACTGAGTTTCCTAGGAAACCATCATGTCCTTTATTGGAATAGCCCATTAAAACCGAATTGTTCACTTCGCCGCCAACTTTACAATACGGTCCCAACGTCGTAGCACCGTAAATTTTTGACGATAATTTTAATACCGAATGCGCACACATTGCCAACGCACCGCGCACCACAGAACCTTCCATGATTTCTGCATCTTTTCCTATGTAAATAGGTCCTGAGCTTGCATTCAACGTACAAAAATTTAGCTTTGCGCCTTCTTCAATAAATATATTTTCTGGTGAAATGACATTAACCGTCGCAGGAATTGGTTGCGAAGTTCTGTTTTTCGTAATCAAATCGAAATCTGCTTGAATGGCTTCTGCATTCTTAGCGAAAATATCCCACGTATGTTCAATGCGCAAACACTCTTCTGTATACGAAATGACATCGTAGGTATCAAAATCTACCTCATCTTGTTGATCTGTCGTATGAAATGCAATGATTTCATCTCCCAAAAAAATCGCTTGCTTCGCTGTAAGTCCTTTTATCAATATCACCAATTCCGGATTTGGCAAAAAAGAAGCGTTGATCATTACATTTTCTTCCAATTCTACCATTGGATATTTATCCGATAAATATTCTTCTGTAATTGTCGTAGTCGTTCCGCCTAAATACGCTTCCCACTTTTCACGAATCGTCAAGATTCCTACTCTAATATCGGCAACAGGTCGTGTAAATGTGAATGGTAATAAGGCGTTGCGTACGGTTCCATCGAAGAGAATGTAGTTCATGAGTACTGAATTTTTGTAAATGTAAAAAAAGTGTTGCGTTTGTAACTGCGATTGTAATTATTTTTCAAAAAAAAATGTCTCTCAGTTTGCTGAAAGACATTTACTATTGTGAAGTCAAAATTCTTATTTTTTGAATTTTGCGTATTTGTTTTTGAACTTGTCAATACGACCTGCTGTATCTACCAATTTAGACTTACCAGTGTAGTATGGATGTGACGTTCTTGAAATTTCTAATTTGTATAGTGGATACTCAGTACCATCAACGTCGATAGTCTCTTTCGTTTCTACTGTAGACTTTGTAAGAAATACATCGTTGTTTGACATATCTTTAAAAGCTACCACTCTGTAATTTTCTGGATGTATACCTTGTTTCATCTTTATATTCTTTTATAACTTTCTCAATTTTCGAGGTGCAAATTTAATTATTATTTCTGAATGTGCAACATTAAAATAAAAATATTTTTGATATTTTCTACGCTTGAATTTTTATATTTGTGTCCTACATAAAATTCGCTTTCATGTTTTCAAAAACATCTCATTTTGGTATTGCTTTAGGAGTCATCTTGATCCTTTCTTTTATGTTGCAATATAAACTAAATGTGCATACCAATCCAGAAAATATTTACTCGCTGATTATGTTTCCTATTATGGGGCTTTTTATGATTTTAGCCATCATTAATACGAGTCGAACTGTAGATCCATTTTCTATTAGAGAAGGTTTAAAAACAGGAATTGGTGTGATTCTCCTCGGAAGTTTGATGTTGTGGATCTATATTATTTTACACGCATCCTATATTGAACCAGATTTTGTAGATCAGTTAGCAATGGTCGCGGAAGAAGATTTACGAAAAAACAGTGATTTTACCGAAGAAAAGATTCAAGAAAGCATCAAATTTCTCAAAGACAACTTTAAATTCGCTATTTTTATTGAAAACGTATTTAAAAGTTTATTAAGCGGATTTTTCTTTTCTTTACTAGCATCGTTGGCTATTAAATCGAAGATATTTGCAAACCCTAAGAATCCTGTATGAATATATCTGTAGTTATACCACTACTTAACGAAGAAGAATCGCTACGAGAATTACACGATTGGATTGTTCGCGTGATGGAAGCGCATAATTTCACATATGAAATCCTGTTTATTGACGATGGAAGTACGGATGATTCTTGGAAGATTATTCACGAATTATCTCAAAAACATTCGGAAGTAAAAGGCATTCGCTTTTTACAAAATTATGGAAAATCACAAGCATTACATGCAGGATTTGAAAAAGCTGCTGGCGAAGTTGTCATTACGATGGATGCTGATTTGCAAGACAGTCCTGATGAAATTCCTGCCTTATACAAATTAGTCACCAAAGAAAAATTCGATTTGGTTTCAGGTTGGAAAAAGAAACGCTATGATTCTGTCATTGCTAAAAATATTCCTTCGAAACTCTTTAATTGGGCAGCGCGACGTACTTCAGGATTAAAGCTACACGATTTTAACTGTGGTTTAAAAGCCTATAAAAATATTGTCGTTAAAAATGTGGATGTGTATGGCGAAATGCACAGATACATTCCTGTATTGGCAAAAAATGCAGGATTCCAACACATTGGAGAAAAAGTAGTCAAGCATCAAGCGCGAAAATATGGAAAAACGAAATTTGGCTACGATCGCTTTATTAACGGTTTTTTAGATTTAATTACGATTTGGTTTTTGTCTAAATTCGGCAAACGCCCGATGCATTTATTTGGCGCGTTAGGTGTCTTAATGTTTTTTATCGGATTTGCCTCTGCGGGATACATCGGAATCATGAAACTTTACAAACTCGCCTATGGTTTAAAAGCCATTTTGGTGACTCAAAATCCTTGGTTTTATATTTCGTTAGCCACCATGATTATTGGAACACAACTCTTCTTAGCAGGCTTTATTGGAGAGATTGTATTGCGAAGCAAACGCGACAAAGAACGCTACAAAATCAGCGAGACAGAGAATATTTAGGAACTTATTACACAAAGTTCTTTAAAATATAACATGACGGAAAAAGAAACCCAAATGAATTCATTATTTTTGTTACACAAAACACCTACACATGACAAAAATTGACGCTAAAATTTTGGAGAAAGCAACTGGCTGGCTGGCTCCTACCTTCGATTCAGAAACACAAGCGAAAGTTCAAACACTTATAAATAACGATCCCAAAGAATTGGCTGAAAGCTTCTACACCGATTTGGCTTTTGGAACTGGAGGAATGCGCGGTGTCATGGGACCTGGAACGAATAGAATTAACAAATATACTTTAGGAAAAAATACACAAGGACTGAGTAATTATCTCCAAAAAACATTTCCTAACGAGCAATTAAAAGTTGCGATTGCTTACGATTGCCGTCACAATAGCAAGTCGTTAGCACAAGTGGTTGCGGATGTGTTTTCTGCGAATGGAATTCAGGTGTATTTGTTTTCAGATTTGCGTCCGACGCCAGAATTGTCGTTTGCGGTAAAGTATTTGGATTGTCATTGTGGAATCGTGTTGACCGCATCTCACAATCCACCAGAATATAACGGTTATAAAGTCTATTGGACAGATGGTGGACAAATTGTGCCTCCACAAGACAATGAAATCATCAACGAAATCAATCAACTCGATTTTTCTCAAATTCAGTTTGATGCGAATGCAGATTTGATTCAAGTAGTTGATACTGAAGTTGACGAAGCTTTTGCGACTGCCAGTGTTGCGAATGCTGATTTTAAAGTACCTAATAAAGACGATGTCACGATTGTTTTCACGTCACTTCACGGAACTTCCATTACCATGATTCCAGAAGTATTGAAACGTGCTGGCTATAAAAATATATATATTGTAGAGCAACAAGCGACTCCTGATGGAGACTTTCCAACGGTAGAATCGCCAAATCCTGAAGAACCAGAAGCGCTAGAAATGGCGTTAGCGTTGGCTGAAAAAACCAATGCGGATATTGTCATCGGAACTGATCCAGATAGTGACCGTTTGGGAATTGCCGTGCGCGATTTAGAAGGAAATATGATTTTATTGAACGGAAATCAAACGATGGTTGTCATGACCGATTTCTTATTGAAACAATGGAAAAACGCTGGAAAGATTAACGGAAAACAGTTTATTGGCTCTACCATTGTATCAACACCAATGATGACGACGCTTGGAAATGCGTATGGCGTGGAATGCAAAATTGGCTTGACCGGTTTTAAATGGATCGCGAAAATGATCAAAGATTTTCCTGAGTTACAATTTATCGGTGGCGGAGAAGAAAGCTTCGGATTCATGACAGGTGACTTTGTACGTGACAAAGATGCAGTCACAGCTGCATTATTGGCATGCGAGATTACCGCGCAAACCAAAGCCGACGGAAGTTCATTTTATGCTTCATTGATTGATATGTATGTCACTCATGGTTTTTACAAAGAAAAGTTAGTTTCTCTAGTCAAAAAAGGAATGGATGGCGCCGCTGAAATCAAGCAAACCATGATTGATTTGCGAGAAAATCCATTGACCAGTATTGACGGTGCAAAAGTGGTTCATATTGAGGATTATCAGACTTCTATAACAACCAATATGGAAGATGGTTCTACGAGTGAAATTTCGATTCCGAAATCAAATGTTTTAATCTACTACACAGCAGATGGCATTAAAATTGCAGCACGTCCGAGCGGTACAGAACCGAAAATAAAGTTCTACTTTAGTATCAATCTGCCATTAGCCGACAAAGCAGACTTCGCCAAAGTAGAAGCACAACTCGATGCTAAAATTGCACGTATCGTACAAGAAATGAATTTGGACTAGATGAATTATATCAAAAAAATATTGCGTTTTGCAATACCTTATAAAAAATATGCATACTTAAATATATTTTTTAATGTGCTTTATGCACTGTTTAGCACCTTAGGAATGGTAGCACTGATTCCTATGCTTACAGTGTTATTTGACGAAGGAGAACGACTTACAGAAAAACCTTTGTACAGTGAAGCCTCAAGCTTTAAGCAGTATGCAGAAGATTATTTAAATTACTTTATTACAAGCACGTCTGAGACCGAAGGCGACATGAATACACTGATGTATATGATTGTATTGATCATTGTATTGTTCTTTTTGAGAAATATTTTTGGGTATCTCGCCATGTATTTTATTACGTTTTTACGCAATGGAATTTTAAAAGATGTTCGGAATGAATTGTATGATAAAATCATGGAACTTCCACTGTCTTTTTATTCGGAAAAACGAAAAGGTGATGTTATTGCGCGAAGTTCAGCGGATGTTGGAGAAATTCAGAATTCCTTTTTGTCAGTACTTGAATTGGTTGTGAAAGAACCATTGACTATTCTATTCACCATTGGTGCGATGTTTTTTATCAGTTATCAATTGACGCTGTTTGTCTTCATATTTATTCCTGTTTCTGGATTTATCATTTCGTCCATTGGAAAACGATTGAAAAAGCATTCTGAAAACACCCAAAAAGAGCAAGGTATTTTTCTATCGCATTTAGAAGAAACGCTCGGCGGACTGCGTGTGATTAAAGGATTTAATGGCGAATCTTATTTTGGAGATCGTTTTAGGGTATCTACACATCGATTTTTTAGTTTTTCAAACAAACTCTTAAACCGACAAAATTTAGCTTCTCCTACGAGTGAATTTTTAGGAATTGTCATCATTGCTGTATTACTTTGGTATGGTGGAAATATGGTGTTAGTTGAAAAGACCTTGAATGCCAGTGCATTTATCACTTATATTGGTTTGTCTTGGCAAATTTTAACACCAGCAAAAGCCATTTCAAAAGCATCGTATAGTGTAAAAAGAGGAAATGCTGCAGCAGATCGTGTGTTAGAAATTTTAGAAACAGAAAGTCCAATTGCAGATGCATCAGACGCAAAAGTGAAAGATGGTTTTCATTCTGATGTTAGTTTGAACAATGTAACCTTCCGATATGAAGAAGCTGACGTATTGAAAAACTTCTCTCTAAAAATTCCGAAAGGGAAAATGGTGGCTTTAGTCGGACAATCTGGAAGTGGAAAAAGTACCATTGCCAATCTTGTGACGCGTTTTTACGATGTGAATGAGGGAAGTATTGAAATTGATGGTGAAAATATCAGATCGCTTACAAAAAATTCGTTACGCGATTTATTAGGTATTGTGACACAAGATTCTATTCTTTTTAATGATACGATTCGTAACAATGTAAAACTCGGAAAGCAAGATGCAACCGATGAAGAAGTAATTGAAGCGTTGAAAATTGCCAATGCGTGGGAATTTGTAAAAGATCTAGAACATGTACTCGATCAAAATATTGGAGATGCCGGCGGAAAACTTTCTGGCGGACAAAAACAACGTTTAAGTATTGCTAGAGCCGTTTTAAAGAATCCACCGATCATGATTTTGGATGAAGCGACTTCTGCCCTAGATACCGAAAGCGAACGTCTCGTACAAGTTGCCTTAGAAAATATGATGAAGAATAGAACTTCCATCGTCATTGCACACAGATTATCAACCATTCAAAATGCAGATTTGATTGTCGTAATGAAAAAAGGTGAAATCGTAGAACAAGGCACACACGAAGAATTGATCAGTAATAAAAGTACCTATTCGAAATTGGTGGAAATGCAGACAATTTAGCGTTTACACAAAAAACTAGGTAACATTTTTACTTTTCCATACGTTACTATAAAAATTTTAGTATTTTTATAGTGTATGTGTATTGTACTGCTTGTACAACAAATTCAAGTTAGGATAACAACGCTCATACAAATCACCGCTAGCAATATACTCTCTCCTTAATTTTAATATTTTCTATTATGTTAATAGCTATGAGCATGCCCATATTTGAGGTATATTTTGCTATCATCTTTTGTTTGATTGTGTTTCCATTTGCGTTTCTTATCCTTCTAGGCATTAGTCAATTTTATAAAAAACTGACTTTTAAAAAAGTTTGCTTCTTTACCTTGCTTTCACCATTAGTGGTGTTTCTACTCTTTAAATGCTATACTAAAGTAGACGCGTTTTTAAAATCGCCCATGACGGTTAAAAAATACCATTTAGATGGTAATTATGTAATCAATCGGAATCTGTTTAAAGGTCCCAATACAGATTGGCAATACGAACATTACCGACTTTCCATAAAAAATGATACGTTAGTTTTGATTGTGATGAATAATGGCAAGATTATCAAAACGTATGAGAAACCTATCTCCTACACGACAAAAGGGAAACATACATTTTTCTGCTTTTCTAAGGCGACTAGATTTCCTAGAATCAAGCACGTATTTCCGTTTGATATGAAGGATGCCGTTGAGAATTTTATAAACGAAAACTGTCAAGATTCAATGGTTTCATCGGCGTATGAATATAAATTACAAAAGGAGTTTTCAAAAAGGATCAATGACAGTATTTACAAAGTAACAATGGATAGTATCGATAAATTTCCAGGACATCATATGTTGAAATTCAATCCAGTTTTACATGCAGACCCTTTTAGTTTTAATATCGTCTTACGATCTACAAGGTATAGAAATATGTTTTTTGTAAAAGAAGATTGAATGATATCTTTTGTAATAATTTCATTGAGAAACTTTAAATTTTTACCTTTAGATTAAACCTTTGTGCAAACCAACGGTCTAAAGAGAAAAGCTTACAAATTTGAATGTCGTAGAAACCGATCTTATTGAAGATTTAAAGAATCCGAAAACGCAGCAAAAAGCGTTTCGCCAACTTGTGTCTGTGTACAAAGAACGCTTGTATTGGCATATACGACGCATGGTAACGAGTCACGACGACGCGGATGATGTGCTTCAAAATACCTTCATTAAAGTGTTTCGAAGCATTCACAATTTTAAAGGTGATAGTAAGCTGTATTCTTGGATGTATCGCATTGCGACGAATGAATCGATCACGTTTATCAATCAGCGCGCAAAGAAAGCGGGAATTTCTTCGGAAGAGTTGCAAGAACAGTTGGTGAATAATTTAACGGCAGATGTCTATTTTGAAGGCGATGAAATTCAGCAGAAATTACAAAAAGCCATTGCAACCTTGCCACAAAAGCAACAGATTGTATTTAATATGAAGTATTTTGACGATTTGAAATACGGAGAAATGAGCGAAATTTTAGAGACTTCGGTTGGCGCTTTGAAAGCTTCGTACCATCATGCTGTCAAAAAAATAGAAAGTTTTTTAACGAATTAAACCTTTTGTCTAAATTTGAGTCAAATTAATGTGAAAAATAACGAATTACATAATAAAGAAACTGGATTTAACACGCCGAAAGACTATTTCAATTCGTTTGAAGACCGTCTTTTTGATCGTATGGAGACAGAAGCGATCATTCCGAAAGAGACTGGTTTTAAAGCACCTGATGCGTATTTTGACAGTTTGGAAGCTACTATTTCTGAACAATTGTTTCAGACTGAAAAGGAAACAAAGGTCATTCCGCTACAGCGAAAACGAACGTATATTCGTTACATTAGTTATGCGGCGGCGGCTTGTGTATTATTCTTTATCGCAATTAATTTTAGCAATACACCTGAAGACACGTTGACGATTAAAGATATGGCTTCCACAGAAATCAATGAGTTTATTGAAAATGATTTGATCGCCTTAAACAATTATGATTTGATTACTGTGTATGAAGAGGAAAATGTAGATGTCAATATACTTTTTGAAGTTAATTTGAACGAAACAGAAACGATAGATTATTTAGAAAATACAGCCGATCCGTACGATTTGCTGCTAGACGAACAATAAACCACTTGTATGAAATGAGCCATGACTTTTTATGAATGTATTGAAAATGGTTATGAGCGAATTACATCTGACAACACAATAAAATAAAAATCAACAGATGAAAAAATATATTACCCTTTTACTCCTTTGTTTTGGACTTTCCTTAGGAATGGCGCAACAAGACGGTAAAATAAGAGAAAAAATAAAGAAATTGCGAATTGCATTCTTCACAGAAAATTTAGATTTAACTGCGGAAGAAGCACAACAATTTTGGCCAGTGTACAATGCGTATGATGATATCAATCACGAATTACGTGTAAAAAATTTAAACAAGGTGAAGCGCGATATTCAGCGGAACCCAAACATGTCTGAAGAAGAAGCGACTGCCGCTTTAGATCGAATTCAATCTATTGAAAAGCAAGTGTATGAAAACGGCGTCAATTTGATTGCGAAGTTGCGTAAATTTCTGCCCGCGCAAAAAATTATCCGTTTGAAAAAAGCAGAACGTGATTTTAATAAAGACTTAATGAAACAGTTCCGCGACCGACGCGGAAGACGAAAATCAATGCCCTAAAAAACCTAGAATTTATATTCAAAACCCAGCATTGATTAGAAAAGAGCAATTCCCTCACAGAACTGCTCTTTTTGTTTTTTTACACGAATTTGATGTTGATTTTAAACCTTTTCAAAAAACGATAGTCTAAGAAGTAAATAACGTGAGTTCGATATAACTATTCCGTTAAATACATAATAGTCAATAATTTACAGAAATTGTCAAATCGAGCGCAGTCGAGATTCAATTGAAATTTTAACTTTTATAGTGTTCTCGACTGCGCTCGAACTGACAAATACTTGTTTTTCAGTTAATTACGAGTAATTTGATGATTTCTTATGTCGAACTCACGTTAAATAGCATATGTATAAGTGATGTATATCACTGCCTATAATTTTTGGTGATTGGTTACAAAGGAGTGTTTTTTAAGCACTCCTTTTGTTTTTTTACTAAAAACTTAAAAATACTTACTGATGTGTATTTCAACTTACAATAGGATTTGTAGCTTTAACAGTACTAATGTGATAGAAAATAACTACATTACACTCATATACACAGTTTTAAATACCAACACCTATGGAGCCTGAAGATAAATTCAAGTTTAGTCCCTTCAAATATTTTGAACGAAATAATGTCCCGAAACAGCTAGTTATTGTACTTGTGTTTTTAAGTATTCTAATGATTGTTTTTGGTAATTTATTCAATATATACGATTGGATTTTAAATCCTCAATTTACAGAACCATTAGTGACAAAAGCATGGTTTTTAGAGCATACACAACAAGAGTATCGTCGCTTTTATTTTTATGCCTTTTTTGTGGTAGATTTTATTTGGGCGCCATTGTTATTGTATATCCTTAGTAAATACATCAAAACAAAAGCAGAAGCCTCTGCTATGTGGTTTTATTATGCATATATTGTTTTTGCATTCATTGCATTAGCTTTTGATTACGTAGAAAATACTCATTATTTGGTGTACAAAACCTACAAACCAACTATTTATATATCAAAAGTAATTGCCTACGGCGTTACTTTTTCAACAGCATTGCTCGTTTGGTTGCGATTTTCACTTAAAAATCGTTTTATCATTTTTAGAGATTTTGTAAGCTCTTCTTGGATTAGTGTACTTTTCTTACTTATCGCTGGAGTGATGCTTGCCAAAGCACCGCAACTCAATTCTATCATTGTTGATTTATACAGTACGCCTTTTCAGTTTGTGATTGTATTACTCTTATTTTTTGCACCTATTTACTCTATTGTGCTTTCGCATTATCCAAATTACTTGCTATTCTCAAAATCGAATCGAAAGTTTAAGGATAAAGTGTGGAAAATATCCAAAACTAGGTGGATTTTTGGCTTTGTTTGGTATCGCAACCAAGACAATAAAGGTGGAAATCAATATGAAAGTTATATTAGTTTTTTACGAAGAACAATTGGTATCTTTTTTTATGCTGCCATTTATTATATGATCGCGTATACCGCAGATATCAATTTTGATAATCTCATAAAATTTAGTGAGCTCACTACAGCGCTTATTGTGGGATTAATTTTTTGGTTGTATGTATTAAAAAAACGAAAAGATAAATGGCGTTATCAATACCATGAATACTTAAAGAAAAAGGCAGGTGAAACTTACGACACAACTATAGACACCAACACGATCACACTCAACAAACCTATTCACGAGTACTTAGTAATTTTAGCAATAACACTAGTCATCCATCTTGTATTGCTAGTCATGTTATTGAATTCCGATTGTCCGTATAATTTACTAAATGTATTTGTAAGTCTGCTATGCTTGCTGTTTCAAGCGATTACCTACACGTACTACAGAACTTATAGAACCTTGTTTAAGTTTGCATTTTTTGATAAAAATAACAAAGCTATCATCGATAGTTTTCCTGTAATGCATGATGAAACTAATAAAGATTCACTAGAAAATAGAATACAAACAATAAAGAACAACGCCAAAACCATTCCAAGTCTGGCGCAAAGTAAAGTACTCAAAAGATTGTCTAAATTAAGAATTAGAGATTTAAGTTTAGGTGCCGCCAGTAATAATGTCATCTTTTTGCAAATCATCTCATATTTTGGGTTTGTAATGGGATTTCTTTTGTGCGTGATTAATTTCAAACCGTCATGGTCGATGTGTTTCAATTCTATCATTATTGTGCTTTCGTATTTCTTTATATTGTACGGTGCAATAATCGTCATACTGAAACATTTTATTTACTATAACTTATCCAATGAAGATTTTGCCACAAACAACAAGCATCGCTTTACATTTACAGTGTGCACAACTATTGTAGTGTTCGTCGTTTTAAATCACTTAGCGCGTTTTAATGAAAAAACGATGAATAATTTATATGAATTAGCTAAGATTGAGGAAACTATTGATTCCACAACTGTGAACCTAAAAGAATACTCTGGAAATCTACTCGACACCGTCTATTATATTGGTTGTTATGGTGGCGGAATGAAAGCCAATGCATGGACCATGACTGTATTGAATGCTTTAGATAAAGATGGAAAATTGTTTGATAAAACTGTCTGCTTGTCCGGTGCTTCAGGAGGAACTATTGGGTTGATTAATTACGCTGCCATTAAACATAATATAAATTCACAAGCCTATCGCGATGCTACTATTCGAAAAATTAGTACAGAAAATATTTTGTCAATGGACATTACACATTTACTGGGACGTGACTTGATTTTACATTTGTTTGCACCTGGTAAATGGTTACGTGGAAAAGATCGTTCCACACAAGCCATGTATACCTATGCCAAGTATGCAGATTCAACACTTACCAAAAGTGAATTTGATGCTACCTCTTTCAGACAGCAATGGTATAACATGTATTCCAAAAGAAAAAAGCAGAATAAACGTTATCCTATATTCATTAGCAATACGACCAATATTATAGGACGCCAAGGAATGGCAGTTTCTATTCGTGTAAAAGATAGTTGTGCCAGAGATCAATTATATTTGGGAGCGGATGATATTTTGGACTTGAATCATGGCAAAACCTTAAGCTTTTACAATGCAGTTTCTACAACAAATCGTTTCCCGTTGATCAGTCCAGCTGCTACTATTGAAGGAAAAGGACAATACAATGATGGAGGAATCTATGAAAATTCAGGATTGCTTTCTGCGTATAAATTGTATAAAGCTATCAATGAATTGAACCCAGAAGCCAAAAAGAAAAAAACTTATTTTATCAATATCGTGAATCAAAAAACCGCGTATATAAAATTTAAAATGGACTCTTTAATGCAAAAGTGTAACGATACAATTATCAATAAATCCAATGAAATTTCTGCTATTATAAATTCTGTGGCAGCTACTGAAATGCTGCCAAGCTATATAAAAGATAAGTTGGAACTGCTTGACAAAAAGAATCCAAATATCGATTTTGAAAGTATTTATTTACCACATAAGTTCAATATGGAAGATATACGCGCTGTGTATGGTCCAAAAATTAAAGATACCTGTTGTGTAAATGATATCGTAAAACTTATTAAAATCAATGATACCCTTATTGATAGTTTAATGAAAGGTTGCTCAAAAAATACTAAAACAGTGATTGAACCTGCTATGAGTCGCGTGATGGCTGAACAAGCTTTTGATTTTATGCAGTATATGATCAAGCATGATGATGTACGAGAGGTGTTAGAAAAATTACAGTAAGATTTAGTTAAACAACAACTTTGCAATACGATATTTACCCGCTGCATATGCGGTGGAATCATTGATGAATTTGATAGTGTAAAAGCCTTCATCCGATAGATGTTTCCAAGTGTTTCCTGCATCGTTGGAATAGTCAATTCCTTTGAAACCCACAGCAACCAATGCTTTTGCATCACTGTTGGGAACGTATTGTACACAGCTTCTATAACCTGGATTTTGATTCTGAGCAACCAATTCCCATGTTTTTCCACCGTCAGAAGTTCGGATTTTGTTGGCTTCGTTGACGTATGCTTTGCTATAATCGCCACCAATGGCAAATCCGTTGTTGGCATCGTAAAAATCGATGGAATATATTCCTGTGGTTTCTATACCTTGTACGATTGGTGTTTCGTACACTGTCCATGTCTTCCCTTTATCCGCAGAATATAAAATTCGACTTGCCTTTCCGCCTGTCGCAATCCAAGTTTCATCTCCTACAATCGCAATATTGGTATTACTTGCAGCAAAAGCGGCTTCTCCTTCTTTGGCTTTTGGAAGTTGCTCGCAAGAAAGTTTCTGCCATGTATTGCCACCATCACGCGTAATGATAATACTGATACAATCGTCTGTAGGATCGCCCATAGCAATACCTTCGTTTTCATTCCAAAAAGCAATCGCATCGTAAAATACCTTTTCATGTACTTCTGTATACACCAAATTCAGTGTTCCATCTTTTGTGATTTTATACAATAACGCAGGATTCTCAATGCTAATTCCGAATGTAGTACCATTGACATGCGCTACGGCACGAAAACTTACGTCTAAATAATCAGGCACTGTTCCTTTTAGCAGATTGGTATGCTTTTTTGTCGTCGCGTTGTAATGCGCAATTGTCGTTTTATTTCCTCCATATACCAAATCATTTTCGGGCGTAATCGCAATAGCGCGAATACTGATGGAATCATTCAGAATCGGCGTGATTTCTACGGTAGAAAATGGGGTACTTTTACCAGCTTCTTTACAAGAAAAAAGCAATATGAATAGAAAAAAAGACAGAATGTAGCGCATAGGTTATTATTTTTTTGAAGGTAAGAACGATCTGCCAACGGCTCGAATCGAAATGACATTAAGTGGAAATTCCATAAAAACATGGATAAAACTTAAGAATAATAGTAAAGTAAATCCAATTTTATAATTGTAGAAATACAAGGCTACAGAACCAATCCACAGCAGTGCAATGGTAATAGAACGTTTTTGCGTCAATCGTTTGTGCCAACCAATCACAGAGGTTTTGGAGAACCAATTCAGATAGTGATACGTATACGCAAACGCAATAAAGATTTGAATTTTTATAAATAATTTCCCTTCAAAGGAAAAAATAGTTCCATCGGTCATGCCAATTGCTTGTGATATTTTGGCATTGAGCAAATACAAACTATTGTCTTGGTAAATCATTTTGGTGTCAAATCCCAAGATATAATTCAACGGATTTATCGAAAGAAAGATGATAAACAGCGGAATGGCAAACATCAAAATCACATTGAAATAACCGATTCTACTCTTCGATTTTAAATTCCCATACCACATAAATACAATGGTAAATAAATACACGTGAACAACCGTCGGAAGAAAAATGCCTACCAACAAATGATATAAAGGTACAAAGTGAAATAATCCTGCTAACACCACACCAACTGCCAATGCAATGTATTGATGTCGTTTGTTTTTGAATACGGTAAAGGCAACCGCAGCCAAAATGGACAAAAACAAACAGGCATTAAAATACTGTGGAAACGTGTTGGTAAAAAGTAAAACTATTTCAGAATTGGCGTAGCTTTCTGGAACAAACACACGGATCAACGGTGGCAATGATACTAGAAACGCTGCGATTACTATTAAATAAATCCACAGTTTGCTAGCAATAAAATACTTCTTATCGCGAATCCAATTGATTTCTGTCAAATAATGCAACGGACCCAATACGGCATACGCAAACAGGAAAAGCTCAAAAGGCAACCAATAGGCAAATAGAAAAGATATGACTATGAGTCCTGTATTGAGAAGATCTATATTTTCTGTTTTCATCTACTTGGTTTTGGCTGGAATAATTTTGTAAGTTTCAGATCAACAAGCTTTCCAAAACTTATTTCCTCTGTGGTTTAAAAATAAAAAAAGCTTCGTAGACTACGAAGCTTTTTCCATCTATTTTAAGAATTGATTCTTATATATTATTCAACAATCATTTTCTTAGTATCTACTTTCTTACCATCTACATATAATGTGTAGTAGTACATACCAGAAGATAAGTTTTGTGTGTTGATGTTTAATTCTTGATCTCCTTTTTGTGATAATTCAACATTTGAGATGATCTGTCCAGCCGTATTCACAAATACTATTGCTGCATCACCTGTTAATTCTTGTGGAATAAAGTAACGGATAGATGCCGTATTGTTGAATGGATTTGGAATGTTTTGATATAAAATTGCGCCACTTCTTGAAGCATCACTTGGTGGTGCTACAGATAAGGTACCACTACAAGCACATCCTTCAATGGTAGTAACTCTTGTTAATAAATCGTCAATCTGCGCTTGTTGTGCTGTATTTTCAGCCTCTAACGCTCCTAAGATTGGAGATAAATCAACGTTTACAGAAGTTCCACCTTCAATAGCAACGGTTAAAGTGTTTCCAGATAAGGTTGCAGAAGTTAAATTCTGATCATCTGTACCAGTACCATCTTGTAGAGATGCTAAACTAACGCCTGTTCCACCAGAAATGTTTAAGGTTGTTCCTGATAATGATAAGTTCTGACTATCTGTGTTATCTAAATATCCTGATAAATCTACCGTTGAAGCATTTCCAGTAATACTTAAAATGTTAGCCGCTACAGAAATCGCCTGCGCATCCGTACCTGTTCCGTCTTGTAAAGAAGCTAAATCTACTCCCATACCGCCTGAAATACTTAAAGTTGTTCCTGAGAAGGATAAATCCTGACTATCTGTATTGTCTAAATATCCTGATAAATCTACTGTAGAAGCATTTCCTGAAATACTCAATGTATTTGTTGCTAAAGAAATTGCTTGCGCATCTGTGTTGTCTAAATATCCTGATAAATCTACCGTAGAAGCATTTCCTGAAATACTCAATGTATTTGTTGCTAACGAAATTGCCTGTGCATCTGTGTTATCCAAATATCCCGATAAATCTACTGTAGAAGCATTTCCTGTGATGCTTAATGTATTTGTTGCTAACGAAATTGCTTGTTCGTCAGTATCAATTTGTGTTGCCCAAGTCAACGCACCAGAACCATCAGTTACCAATACTTGATTTGCTGTACCGTCTACCGTTGGGAATTGGTATGCTCCTGCAATGTTAAAGTATCCTGCAATTTGAAAGTTTCCATCAGTACTCAACACCGCGGTTGGTGCTTGATTTCTTTGACCCCAAGAAAACCATCCACGAAAACCATTAGGTCCAAAAGAACCGAGTACTGACTCACCTGAGGTAAGTGGTCCATAAGCTGTAGAAACAGAAGAGTTATAAGACTCGATGGTAAGGTCATTAGCACTACTACTAGCACCGCTATCAAATCTTATAGCATTACCTATCATATCAAGGTCTGTAGTCGCTATATGATTCCCCAGGTTATCATTTGTGTTCACGTCTGAGTTATCAGTCCATGCACTACCACTCCAAGAATACACTTTATTTTCTTCACTATCAAACACCAGCATTCCTTCATCTGAAGCTCCTAAAGTTCCTCCAAATGTTCCTCGCTCTGCTGTGGTCATTCTATTCAATTGTAATCCTTTGGTGGCACCAGTTAAATCTAATGCTGCATTTGCGTTTGGTGTATCTGTTCCGATACCTACACTTAAAGGATTCGTTGCTCCACCAAGTACCATTGTATTATCATTAAGTGCAGTGGCAGCATTACCAATCGCTACGGAATTTGTTCCTTCTACGTTTGCAGAAACCCCGATAGCAATATTATTTGTAGGATCTAAAGTGTTGGTATCAGTAGAAGAAGCTTGATATCCAATAACAATGGCACCATCATTAGATGCTACTGTAGTAGAACCAATTGCAATTGCAAACTGATTGTCAATATCTACAGAACGTCCAATACCTACAACATCATTTTCTTCGATATCTACTCGATCACCAATACCTACAGAATAATCTGCTTGGTTTGTCATGTTTCCTAAATATCCCATCATAATAGAGTAATCACCACGAATATCGTGATCAAGACCCATAGAGATTGAGTATTGACCGTCTACAAACGATCTGTTACCAAATCCCATTACGTTGTTATTACTAGCATTGATATCGTATCCGAAGAACATCGTATTTGAACGGTTCGTGTTATCAAAATCCGCTCGCGATCCCATACCTACATTGTACTGACCTTCACGATTTGTAAAACCTGCCGAGAAACCTACGTATGTGTTGTGGTTTGCATTTGTAGTACTGTTGGTACGGTTGTTATCCCAACCTGCCTGTGCTCCAATGAACGTGTTATAATCCGCCCATTCTGTTGCCACACCCGAAGCGGCTCCTAAGAATGTATTGTAAATACCATCACCGACATCAATACCTGCAGAATCTCCAATACCTGTGTTGTGGTGACCATCATCTACATCACTCATAGATTCACTACCAACACCCGTATTTCGGTATCCTACATCAGAAGAAATACCTACCTCGTTTCCAACGAATGTTTGTTTATAACCAGTCGTATTACTAAAACCTGCATCTTCCCCGATGAAAGTATTTTCATAACCAGTGGTATTCAATGTTCCTGCTTCCTCACCTACGAAAGTATTGTCATAACCTGAGGTGTTGTTTTCTCCAGCTTCCGATCCGACGAAGGTGTTATCACCTGAATTAACCGTCAAACGACCTGCTTCATTTCCAATGAACGTATTGTCGAAACCAGTAGTCATGGAATATCCCGCAAGATATCCAACAGCTACAAGCTCTCTTCCTGATGTTACGCTTCGCCCTGCACTGTATCCAATCAAGGTGTTGTTAGATCCAGAGGTGCTAAAGCTACCCGTACTATCTCCATAATAGGTGTTGAAGTCTCCCGAAGTAATGCTTACTCCAGAACCAGTACCCATAGTTTCGTTGAGTGTTTGTGCTTGCATTCCTGTGATCCCTAATACACAAAGAATGAGCACAACTACGAGGGGTAATTGTTTTCTCATAATAGATTATTGTTGTTTAGTTTATTTTTAAATGGTTAAGTCAAATATAGAAAATATAATTTTAACATACTATTCAAATATAATTAACTTACTATTAAGAAAAGTGCGTGAATATACCTGTTTTGGGTAATTATGTGTAATTGGTTCTTTTTTATTTATGATTGGTAGTTTTTAGATTGAATAATTCTGTTATCTTGCAACGTAAAATTAACCGAATCCCACATGCCAAAAACTGAGAAAATTAGTAGTTGGGTATTATTCATTTGCATATTTTTAGCATACGCCATTTCTGCCCCAAACACCATTGCTTTCTGGGATAGTCCTGAGTTTATTGCTAGTAATTATACACTCCAAGCATCACATCCACCAGGTGCCCCTTTTTACACTATTGTATGCAAAGTGATCCTTTCATTGGTTCCTGCATCCAAAGCCGCATTGATTACAAATTTGATATCCGCTTTTTTTGGTGCATTGACTTGTATGTTTTTATTTAGAATCAGTCTAAATATAGCGAAACGCATGACTTTAACACTAAAGAAAGAATTTTCTGAATTCATTCCGTTGATTTCTGGAATTGTGGCTGCATTGACCTTGGCTTTTTCTGACAGTTTTTGGACCGCTTCCACAGAAGCTGAAGTGTACACATTGTCTTTTGCGCTTATGGCAGGAATGCTATATTTGATTTTATTGTGGGAACAAGCTACTGATCGAAAACAAGAAATTAAATATGCGCTGTTTATTGCCTTCCTTTTGGGAATTTCTACGGGAGTGCACTTGATTACCATTGCCATTGTGATTCCGTTTTCAGTACTCATTGCACACAAAAAATTTGGACTTTCGTTTAAAACGTTTTGCATTGCTATTTTCCTTGGTTGTGCCGCTTTTGTGATCATCTACAGCTTTGTTGTGCAAGGATTGATCAAACTTTCGCATTCGTTGGATGTTTGGTTGGTGAATACCTACAATATGTCGCTAAACACCGGAATTCTAGTCGTATTGTTATTTATTTCAGTTCTCATTAGCGGTGTGTTAGTGCTATCTAAAAAAAGACAAAAAACACAATTGCACCATGTTACGTTAGGCTTGATTTTTTTCTTGATCGGAATGAGTTCCTTTTTTATGCCGATGCAACGATCAAACGCGAATTTAATGATTGCGGATAGTATGAAAAACAGCAATAAAATGCTGCAATACGTACGTGCTGAACAGTTTGGTGTAGGCGCCATTCCGTTGTTAAAAGGTCCTGTGTACAATGCGCCGTTAGACAAAGATGTCGCCTTTACAGATACCAAACCTGTATACACCTATAATGACGATTTTGAACGTTATGAAATGGTACATGATGGAAAATTCAAGGAAGTGAATTATTCGGATGAATTTACGATGTTTTTTCCGCGAATGTTTGACAAAGGCGATGCTGAAAAATACAAAGCGTGGACGCCAATTTACGGTGAACCAATCAACTATCCTGTGCGTGGCGAAATTGTTACGATCAACAAACCGACTTTTGGAGAAAATTTAAGTTTTTTCATCAACTATCAAGTAATTTGGTTGAACGCGCGATACTTATTTTGGAACTTTATCGGACGACAAAATGATCATCATGGTTTGGGCTACATCAAAGATGGAAACTGGATCAGCGGTATCAGTACGCTGGATGAAGTCAGAGTCGGAGAACAATCGGTAACACCTGAGTTTTACAAGAATCATAAAGGAAATGATGCGTATTACTTTCTACCGTTTCTCTTAGGTATTTTAGGTTTTGTGGCACTCTGGAAACACAAACCGTATTTTTGGATGACACTCCTACTCTTCCTCACTTTCGGAATTGGAATTACCATCTATGTCAATCCTGTACCTTCTAGTATTTTAATCCGCGAACGCGATTATATTTTTATAGGTTCTTTCGTGATTTTTGCCTTGTGGATTGGACTCTCTGTGGTATTTCTCACGCAAGTGCTAACCGTCATAAAAAAGCCAAAACTACGCATTGGAATTGTGGCTGGAGTCGTAATTTTAATTGCGCCATTGCAATTATTCGCCAAAGGTTGGGACAATCACCAACGCGGACATGACGATTTTGCCTATAACTTTGGAAAAGCCTATTTGGATGCCTGTCCACCACAAGCCATTTTGATTACCGATGGCGACAATATGACCTTTCCGCTTTGGTATTTGCAACAAGTAGAAGGCTACCGAACGGATGTGCGAGTGATCAATTTTGATCAGTTAAATGTAGATACGCATGTCAACAATTTAAAGAAAGCTTCTTTCGATTCAAAACCTGTTAAAATTGATCTGAATCCAGATTTTTACGTAAGTGGCATTGAGAAATTAGTGCCGTTGCAAGAAGAAACAAAAAACGCAGCTGTATTGCCAATTTTATTCGAATTTTTAAAGAAAGACAATACACGCATCAATTGGAATAGACGCATGCGACATTACATTCCGTCCACTACTTTTTCAATTCCGATTGATACCTTAAAAGTTAAAAAGCTATTTGACACCAATAAACTCAATGCTTCGTACACAGCTGCTATTACGTGGCAACATCCGAAAAAGTTTTATGGTTTGAATGAAATTGTGTTGATGAACTTGCTGATGAATAACATCAATGATCGTCCAATTTGCTTTGCGATCAATGGTAAAAAGCGCCATCAAATCGGTTTAGAACCGTATTTGATTCAGCAAGGAATGGTAAGCGTTTTAGCACCGATTCAACGTACCGATCCAACATTAAATCCAAAAATTGTAGATACAGACATGATGTATCCGTATATAATGAATACCGTTCAGTTTGGTGGATTGGAGAACAATTCGAGATTTATTCGCAATGAAAATGTGACCTATTCGCGTGAAATTTTACGCCAAAATTATTATTTCTTGGCGCAAGCATTATTGGAAGAAGGAAAAACGCAAAAAGCCATCAAAGTTTTAGATCGATGCAACACACTTTTCCCGAACAAAACCGTGCCGTTCAAACAATATTCGTATGCTATTGGAAAATTATATGTAAGAGCAGGAAATACACAAAAAGGAATTGATATTTGTAAAACAGCGATGCAAAATATTTGGGATGAATTGCAATGGATGACTTCGTTTGATCCGCCGTATCCGATTATCAATTTACGTCATGCTTATCGCTTGAAAAACATATATTTTCAGATGATGAAACAATATCCAAGTGGCATCCAAAACGCACCGATTAGCGAACAAGTTTTTCGTAATTTTGACGGTGCTTTTCAAACATGGCAAAAACGAAATTGGCCGTACTAATTCCCCGAACTATGCTATTCTCAACCGAAGTTACTTCTTCAAAAATTATATCTGACAATCCGCTGTTTCAGCGCACGCTCAAAGCCTATCATTTGGTAGCGCCATACATACACGGAAATGTGTTGGAAATTGGTTGTGGCGAAGGTTATGGCGTGGAATTATTGTATAAAAATGCTGATCAATTGACTTTGATTGACAAATCGCCATATACGGCAGAATTGATCAACGATAAGTATCCAAACACCAACATAATTCAAGAAAAAATTCCGCCACTTACACAATTGGAATCCAACAGTTTTGACGTCGTTGTTTCGTTTCAGGTCATTGAACATATCAAAGATGCCGAATTGTATTTGAAAGAAATTCATCGGGTGTTGAAACCGAATGGAAAAGCTTATATTTCTACTCCAAATGCCTTAAAAACCATCGCTCGAAATCCGTGGCATTACAAAGAATACACCTTTGAAGATTTATCAAATTTATTTAAAAAAATCTTTTCAAAGTATACCATTCAAGCTATTCGTGGCAATGACAAAACAGATGCGTATTACGAAAAAAACAAAAAATCTGTCGCGCGTTTTTTACGGTACGATATTTTCAATTTAGAACATAAAATTCCTGCTTGGCTACTACAAATTCCGTATGAAATTGCCAATCGTATGAATCGAAAAAAATTACTCAACAAAAATCCTGATTTGGTCAATAGCATCACGCTAGAAGACTATTCCCTCGATGAACATTCGGAAGCTACGTTGGATTTCTTTTGTACGTTGGTGAAGTAGACTCGTTTCCGCTTTGGCAATAATCTCTTAGACGCGCTTTGCTTTTAGACCGCTTCGCTGTTAGACTTGTTAGACTTGCTTCGCTCTTAGATTGTTAGTATCGGCTTCGCCTATTAGACACGCTTCGCTTTAGTATCGCTAACGCTCTTGGTATTTTAGTATTGTAGTTGGTGAGTTTGTGAGTGTTATTTGATGGCATTACTACATTTTCAAATTGGTATATTGATGAATTATTAGACTTGCTTCGCTTTTGGGTGTTGAGTTGTCTATTTGTGGATTTATTTATTTGATGCCTATGAAACGTAACTATAAGGAGTTTACGACGTGGTAGTCTGTCCAAAAGAGACATTGAATTTTGTTAGAAACAGATTACTTCGGCTAAAGCCTCGCAAAGACGTTTCACAAATCAACAAAACACAAATCCACGACTCCACAAATTAACAAATCCACAAAAAACAAATCCACAACCCTACAACAACCAAAAAAAGCTCCACAAAACCACCTGCGAAGCCCTTAAGTAAGAACGATGAAAAACCAAACCTCATTCTTTTTGTAACGTTCGTATATCAGCGATTAATTGTTGAATTGCTGTTTTGTTCAATCCGTTGTAAATCCCTCTGATTTGTCTGTTTTTATCAACGAGCACAAAATTTTCTGTATGTAAAAAATCATCTGCACTTTTTGCTTCGCCTAAATCTTCTTCTACAAAATAGTGGTTTCGACCTAAGTCATAAATCTGAGCGCGATCGCCTGTAACTAAATGCCACTTTTTACTGTCAATTCCTTTAAGTTCCGCATATCGTTTTAATACCGAAACCGAATCCATTTCTGGTGTGACCGAATGTGATAATAATAAAACTTCATCATCGTCTTTGAATTCTTGTTGTAACACATCCATATTCGCGGTCATTTTTGGACAAATCCCTGGACAGCTTGTAAAAAAGAAATCCGTAACATAGATTTTATCTTTAAACGTTCCTTCGGTAATCGTTTCCCCATTCTGATTGGTCAGGCTAAAAGTTGGAATTTGATGAAATGTTTTTTGTGCTGTGGTGCCTTTTTCAAACCAATATGGCGTAAAAGATGCTTCTTGATAATACGGCAAACTCGCTACACGGCTACCCAGTTGCTTTCTGCCATCTTTACAATTGAAAAATACTAAAGAGGTGATCAATAGTAGAAAATAGCTAGTCTGTCTGTACCATTTCGTTCTGTAATTCATAACACAATCCTGCTTTTCTTAAACCAAAAAATCGTCCATTTTTTGCTTCATAATTGTTAAATAATTTTCCATTCTTTCGCCATGCTTGCTGCAAGCCTTCTTCCTTTCCGTTGACAATAGTTTGGCGTTTAAATTTTTCGCCTGTTTTGTACCATTGTTCTTGGATACCGTCTACAACTCCATGTTTGTGATGTGAAATCGAACGCAGATTTCCATTAGTCCACCACGTTCTGGAAGTTCCATGTTGTATGCCATTGCTATAGTTTGCTTGAAAACTCAATACGCCACTTGGAAACCATTTTTCACGCAATCCGTTGCGTTTTCCTTGTACATATACTTCACGCTCTGAAACGATTCCATTTTCATATTTGACTTCTGAAATACCAGTAAAAGGTTGCCCTTGATAATAATACAATCCCAATGCTGGTTTCAGTGTGAGTTCAGTTTTAGAAACAACTACCGAAGCAATCGAGGTAATTTCTTCGGTAATCGTTCTATTTTCTTGGGAATTTTGCTCACAGGAAGTCAACAAAAGTACCACAATCCCAAGAAGCATCGAAAAACTATTGAATGGTATTGGCTGTGCCCTGATAATTGCCTGGAAATATGATATAGTACGCATTCAAATAAAGTTCGTTTTGTATATGATAATGATATTCTCCATCTGGATTGTGCGGTGTTGGACCAAAATGTCCACCTGAAGCATCTAAATCTGTTGGATAAGTTCCGTCATGGTCTCTTCTACCATAGATAAAAAAGCCATCTGCCATGATTCCGATTAAGTTTCCATCATCATCTGACCATGCTTTTGGCTCTAAATGATAATGATAACTTTGCGGTCCTGTGTGTGCAGCCGTATAATCTAACGAAGGCAATGCATTGTCAATTGGCACATTTGGACCTTCTTGATCGTTATAAATTACCGCACCAGTCACTGCAATGCCAATAGGTCCTAAACCTGTAGCACTGGAGTTGGAAGCCAATGTAGGACTTGCCGAAACCGTTAACGAAAATGATCCGTTGAAATCGTCAATATTGCCTGGTGCCATATCTGCATACGCTGTCACAGTTGGCTCCACAAATAGTGGATGATCTTCTGTCGCTGCTGGTGTGCCCATTCTGGTATTTGTACTCGACCAATACGGTGATGTGTGATTGGGTCTTCCATTGGTTTCTATTTGCACATTAGAACCATTCAGCATGATCGTGACATTGTTTGCATCAAATTCACTAAATGCTGCATGTAAAGTTGCTGTATCATCGCCACCCGTCGTTGGTGTTGTCGTCGTAGTTGCATCATCGTCACTTGAACAAGCAGCAATCAAAACTACTGAAACTGCGATGAGCATGATTAATATTATTGATTTTATCTTCATGTTGTTAGGTGTTTTTTGTTGTGGATTTGTGGATTTGTAGATTTGTTTATTCGTCTATTCGTTGATTTGTTTTTTTGGATTTGTGTAACGTCACTACGAGGAGTTTACGACGTGGTAATCTGTTCAAAAGAAATATTGAATTTTTATTAGAAACAGATTGCTTCGGCTAAAGCCTCGCAAAGACGTTTCACAGATTAACAAATCAACGAATACACAAATTAAAATATTATTGCCGTCCGCGCTGTCCACGTCCGCCTTGTCCGCCGCGTCCTCTTTCGGGTCTTGGTGCGTTTTCTAGTTCTTTTTGTGTGATGAATCCGTCTTCATCAGTATCTACTCTGGCGAAATCGCGTTGTAATGGTCCTTTGACTTCTTTTTTGCTGAGTTTGCCATCGCCATTTTCATCCATGTGTTCAAAGATTTGTGCGACACTTGGACGCTCACGACTGTTTCTGTTCCTTCCGCCTTCATTGCCTGGAAAACCTCTTGGTCCGCCGCGCATGCCACCTTCTACTTTAAAACTCTTATTAGGTGTTCCCACAAAAAATCGTGGCAAAGAAGGAAAGCTATCTGTAATTACATAATAATACGTGCCTTTCGGGAATTCAGGTGTTTTTCCAAAGCGTCCGTTTGCTTCGTCCAAATCGCCGTGACCGTCTATGTATTCAAAATCGCGGACATAGGTTCCATCGTATGCGCCGTTTGGTGCAGAAATACCGTCTCCAGGACGATTTCCTGTTCGTAATTTGTAACTAGAAGTCAAAACAATCAATTCATCACTATCGTCTGAAGCATACCCGTATTTGTAGTAAATCGGGAAACCATCGGCTGCCCAACCGATTAAAAACATCGTGTTCTCTTTTGCTTGTTGAATAATTCCCCAAGGTGTTCCGTGATAATGATATTCGCCTGTTGGTTGTACATGTGCATTATTGCAATCGTCTCCCAGATCCGTATTGGTGCTTAAAGCTTCTTTAGACCAAGCTAGGTTCATTTGACGTGTTTTCGGATTTACAAAAAATTCCATTGCCGTCGGCTCCATTTTTACACCATTAATGGCCACGCCAAAAATATATTCAGGTGTTCCTTGCCCTAACATTCCATCACTGTAGACGGAAGTTAGCTTTCTGTTCTTTTTAGGGCGTAATGGAATTTTATACGTTTTGTTTTGAGGTGCAATACGATTTGGATTTCCTGCATTTGGAAAACTTCCTGTCGTATGTTTTGGAATTGCGTTCGATTTGATAACGCGGTATTTCCCTTGTCTGGTGATAGACACTTCATTTTTGTACTTCACCATTTCTGTACATTCATATCCGTCTGTCACCGAAAAGGTATTGGTGACGCTTTCTTGTGCGAATGCTAGCATCGCAAGCAACAAAAAAATAGGTGTGATTTTATAGTTCATAGGAAAAGAATTTCATCATGTTGTTATCTACTTTGATGAGTTCTTTTGGAAAAACTTGTGCAGAAATTTTATTTTTTTTGATTTTTTTTAGTGAAAGGTGGAAAATACACAAGTATAAAATTAGATTTAAATAACTGAAATACAATATCTTACAAACAATTAAAACATCGTGTTTTTATATGCTGCTTCAAAGACGTTTTTTTGTCCTTTGTAGTTTGTGTCTTCGTTGACTTTGTACCAACTTGAGTTGGTTTCTCTGTGATACGCTGGTGTAAAAACGTCCACCATTTGTGTAAATTCATTTGGCATGATGGAGTGAATATTGCCTTCGTCTGCCATCAGCATGCTTACATCACCAGCTTTTGCAATTTCATTTCCTGTTTCGCGAAGTATACATTTTTTGATGATCGTTTTTCGTCCGTATTCGATCACTTCTCGTGTATCTGTCAATTGTTCTTGAATCGTGTAATTTTTAGTCAAAAGACTTCCAGAAACTACATTCAAAACACCTGTCATATTGGGATGATCGTGATGTGGAATGTATTCACCTTTTTCAAATTGAAATAGCGACACTTGAAAATCTACTTCACGATGAAGATTGGCAGATTCAAACCAATTTGGGCGTTTGTTTTCATACCCTTCTAGTTCTTTTTTAATATTTTCAAACTCTGGGAAATTACACTGAAGCAACAGCTTTTTCACTTGTTCGTTGTAAACTTTTTGATTCCAAGGCAGTTGGTGTTGCGTTTTCGCTAATTTGGTAAGTCGTTCCAAAAAGGCATCCCAGTTGAGTTTGGTATCCGCATTCCATTTTCCCAAGTGACCGTTTGCGACTTGTGCATATGAAGATATAGAATGTAATTGCAATGCAATGCTTGCAAATCCTAAAGCACTTAATTTGATAAACTCTCTACGTTTGAAATCGCTCATATTTCTTTTTGGTTGTATAGTTATAACGTACAGTCAGCATATAAGTAAGTATTACGTTTATAAAAATACAATATTCTTTGTGAACGTGAAAGTTACAAGATTATAGCTTTATCTTTCTGGCGGTGGTCCATGAGGTCTGCCATGTGGTGGACCGCCAGGTCTTCCCGGAGGATGCAATGCTTCTTTGATAAGCTTGTTAAAACGTGTTCGTTGTTCGTCATTACAGATTTTTTGAACTTCTTTAAAATGATAGAATGTTTTTTCATCGCGTAGCCGCATTTTTTCTCCGATACGTCGTGTGATGTCTTCTACTTTTTCTTCACTGTAGGTAGCTTCAGAAATATAGGCGAACAATTCGTCTTTGAGTTTACGAACATCTCGCATGATGCGCATCATTTCTTCGTGATGTTGATCGTTGATTGCTGAAAACTGTTCCATCTGCGCTTCATCAAACTGTAACTCTTTAGCAATAAAATTTCCTGGATTCGGTCTTTTTGGCTTTGTATCCACAAAAATTTCATACATAAAGTAACCATTCATCACAATTAGAAAAACAACCAAAATGTAGAGTAGCGTATTTTTTTTCATCAGTGGCTGCGCGTTTAGTTAAATAATGATGGTTGCTGATTTCCAGATAATTCATAGAGCTTGGCGAACTCCGTAATGTTTGAATCATATTCTGTTTTGGTCATTTGATAAATTCCAAATACATTGATGATCAATATGCAGATCAACGTCGCCAACTGCAATTTTGGTGTAAACCAACCAAAACCTGCCGTAGTAACTTCTTCTTTTTCAGCATACAAACGCTGTAACGTTTTATCTTTAAAAAAAGGCGAAACATTGACGTCATTGATCGTATCGAGCACGTCAAAAGTCGTTTCTATCTTTTTCTTTATGTTTTTAGATGTCTCCATAATTTTGTATTTGATGCGAAATTTTTAAAAAACTTGCGCTAACTTTCATTTTTATAAAAATTTGCTAATATTTTTTGTAAATTTTTCTTGGCGCGAAACATTAACGATTCTACCGAAGAAACACTTTTCTCCGTAATTTCGCCTATTTCCTTATAACTAAGTCCATCAATTTTATGCAAAGTAAACACAACACGTTGTGCTTCTGGCAATTGATGAATGGCTCTAAAAATAGTTTCGCTTTTTTCTTTGTTCTCCAATAAAATTCCCGGATGATTCATCTCCGTGAAATAAGAGGTTTTATCTAGCGGAATTTCATTTCCAAAAATAGAGTGCATAAACGCAAACCGTTTTTTGGTGTTCTTTTTACGAATAAATTCTAGTGATTTGTTGGTGGAAATCCTGTAAATCCAGGTGGATAGTTTGGAATTTCCCTTAAACTTCTGAATCGATCGAAATACTTCTACAAATACTTCTTGCGCCACATCTTCTGCATCTTCTCTATTGGGCACAAACGACAAACAGGTATGAAAAACTCGCTGCTGATATTCGTCCAAAAGACGGCTATAAGCTTCCCGTTTTCCTTGTTGTAAATCGTTAATAAATGTAGTTTCGTCCAAAGATTTTTTTTGATTGTTTAAATTAAATAAAAAATATAAACATAAAACAATACCTTTGCGCTTTAATTTGAATTCAATGCGATTACATAGAAATTTAGTTTTTTCCGTGATTGATGGACTAAACTTAATATTTAATGAAGGAGCTTATGCCGATAAAGTAGTTGAAAAGTTACTAAAAAGAGATGCCCGCTGGGGAAGTCGCGATCGTAAGTTTGTCGCAGAAACCACCTATGAAATTGTTCGCTGGAAGCGCTTGTATGGCGAGATTGCGGATATTAAAGAAAATTATTCACGAGAAAATTTATGGCGCATTTTTGCCGTTTGGGCAACCTTACGCGGTATTGAATTGCCAGATTGGAATCAGCTCGCAGGCACGCCAACACGTAGAATTAAAGGTCGTTTTGATGAACTGTCTAAGATTCGAAAAATTAAAGAATCTATTCCCGATTGGTTGGACGATTTAGGCGTTGAAGAATTAGGAGAAACCGTTTGGACGAAAGAAATTCACGCGTTGAATCAGCAAGCAGATGTGATTTTGCGTACCAACACACTGAAAACTACTAGAGAAAAATTACAAGCGGTTCTTGCTAAGTTTGACATTCACACAGAAACTATTGAAGGGTATGATTCAGCATTAAGACTGAAAGAACGCGCCAATATTTTTAAAAATGATGCGTTTAAAAGCGGATTGTTTGAAGTGCAAGATGCTTCTTCACAACTCGTCTCTGAATTGTTAGACGTAAAACCAGGAATGAAAGTCGTTGACACTTGTGCTGGTGCCGGTGGAAAATCATTGCATCTAGCAGCGTTGATGGAAAATAAAGGGCAAGTAATTTCTTTAGATATTTACGAAGGAAAATTGCGCGAACTCAAGCGTAGAGCACGACGAAACGGAGCTCACAATATAGAAACCCGCGTGATTTCTTCCACGAAAGTGATCAAAAAATTATATGACAAAGCCGATCGCGTGTTGATTGATGCACCTTGCTCCGGATTGGGCGTTTTACGTAGAAATCCAGATGCAAAATGGAAGATTCAGCCTGACTTTTTAGAGAAAATTAAACACACGCAACAAGATATTCTACAACGCTATTCTCGCATGGTAAAATCGGGTGGAAAACTAGTCTATGCTACGTGCTCCATCTTACCATCGGAAAACCAACAGCAAGTGGAGACCTTTTTAGCTTCTAATGAAAATTTCACTTTGATAGAAGATAAAAAAGTACTCGCTTCTGAATCAGGGTTTGACGGATTTTACATGGCCTTGTTAGAACGAATATAAAACCCTAAATTATTTCAATATTACACTTACACTTATTAACAAATGAAAAGAATTTTACTTTTATTAATTGGATTGATATCGCTTACGGTTTCTGCTCAGCAACCGTATTACGATGATGTGAATTTGACCTTAACTGGAACGCAGTTACGTGATGCTTTGGCAGTGAAGGTAATCAATACACACGTAAATCCATTGAACTACTCAGAAATTTGGGATGCCATCCGAAATACAGATGAAGATCCGAACAATATGAATAATGTATTGCTATTATACGGTTGGGAGAACGGAAGCGACAGTGATATTACCAATGATCTTTCTAGAAGCAAGAATGATGACGGAGGAAATATTGGCGACTGGAATCGTGAACATACCTTTGCCAACTCGTTAGCAAGTCCAGACTTGGATTCTTCTGGAACAAACGGTACTGCCTACAGTGACGCACACAACTTACGTCCAACTGATGTGCAACGAAACGGACAACGCGGAAGCAGATTGTTTGGTGCTGGTTCAGGAAACTCAGGTGTTTCTGGTTCAGAATGGTATCCTGGCGATGCGACTGCTGGTGGACCAGATTGGCGTGGTGATGTGGCCAGAATTGTGATGTACATGTACATTCGTTACGGTGACCAATGTGCGCCAAATTTGGTAGCGGTTGGAGCGCAAAATAGCATAGATTCGAATATGATCGATTTGTTATTGGAATGGAATGCTGCCGATCCTGTTTCTCCAAATGAAGATGCACGTAACGCATACCACGAAGATATTTTTAACGCTACTGCGCAAGGAAATCGTAATCCTTTTATTGACAATCCACGTTTGGCAACACAAATTTGGGGAGGAACGCCTGCGGAAGATCGTTGGGGAATTTATAGTGCTGATACACAAGCGCCAACAGTTCCGATGAACTTGATGATAAGTAATGAAACTTCAAACACTTTAGATCTTTCTTGGGATGCTTCTACCGATAATGTAGCTGTGACCGAATACGATGTGTATGTAGATGCTGCTTTTTATCAATCGGTGGCAACGACTTCAATTACCATCACTGGATTATCTGCTTCTACTACGTATGACTTAACGGTTGCTGCTAAAGATGCAGAAGGAAACATTTCGGCACAATCTGCTATAACTAACGGAACAACGTTAGCTGGTGGTGGCGCTGGTGTGGATTTATACTTTTCTGAATACGTAGAAGGAAGTTCACTTAACAAAGCGCTGGAAATTGCAAATTATACAGGAAGCACAGTCGATTTGAACGATGCAGGAAATGTATATACGCTTAAAATTAGCACTAACGGAAATGCCAACTGGCTGACTACCTATGCATTTCCAATGGGCGCTACAATCAATGATGGAGATGTATATGTGATTGGAAATACAAGCTTAGCAATTTGTACAGGTGTTGTAGATGACTCGAACAGTGCGATTACTGGATTCAACGGAAATGATGCGGTCGGCTTATTTAAGAACGATGTATTGATTGATATTTTAGGAACACTTGGAAATAGTTCTACTTATGCAGAAAATGTAACTTTGGTCAGAAAACCGAGTGTAACAATGCCTAGTACGACCTTTACACTAAGCGAATGGGATAGTTTTCCATCCAACACTTGTGATAATTTAGGAATGCATATGCAAACTTTGAGCACAACTTCGTTTGAAGCGGATGAATTTGTCATCTATCCAAATCCTGTGAACGGAAATGTTGTATATATCAACACAAAAAATAATGCGACAATAACTTCGGCAACAATAGTTGATATCACAGGAAAGCAAGTATTACAACAAGCGAATCCAAACAATGTAATCAACGTGCAAGGATTGCAACAGGGAATGTATATCTTACAGTTACAAATTGATAATCAGACAATTACCAAAAAGTTGATCAAACAGTAAAAATTTGATCTCTACATAGAAAAATGAAAAGCTCCAAACATACATTTGGAGCTTTTTTGTATTACATAATTATGCCAGTTATCATGTAATTTGTTATAAAAATAACAACTATTTTTGAGTTGAGAAAATTGAAAGAGCAACTAACTCAATGCCAATTCCATAGCTTTTGTGGCGTGAATGGTCGTGGTATCAAATACAGGAATCGAAACATTCTCTTGTTTTATTAACAAAGGAATTTCGGTACAACCCAAAATCACGCCTTCTGCGCCTTCTTGTTGGAGTCGCTCAATAATATTCACATATGCTTTTCGCGAACTATCTTTCAATTCTGCTTTGGACAATTCTTCATAAATCACACGATTGATTTCTTGTCGCTCTTCCGCATTCGGAATCAAATATTGAATGCCAAAAGCGGTCAAAACCTCTTTATAAAAATCATATTCCATCGTGTATTTTGTTCCTAAAAGGATCACAGTTTGTAGATTTTTCTCTAGAATTTTTTCCGCCGTAGCTTCAGCAATATGAATCACAGGAACTGACACACTTTTTCGAACTGCTTCTATTGTTAAATGCATGGTGTTTGCTGTAATCAGAATCAACTCTGCACCTGCATTTTCCAACCCTTTTGCCGCTTTTCCCATCAGTTCATCCAACACATCCCAACGACCTTCATGCTGTAACTTTTTAATCGCTCCAAAATCTACCGAATGAATAATACACTTTGCCGTATGTGAGATTCCTTTGTGTTTTTCGGCTAAATCGTTTAAAATTTGATAATACAAAATCGTGGATTGCGGAGTCATTCCGCCGATGAGTCCAATAGTTTTCATGGTTGAGAATTTATGAGTTTAAAATTAGGGATTTATTCGGTTTGCGGCTACATTTGTCATACTAATTTAAGTATACTTCTAGCGCATGACTACTTTACTCATCAACATCAAACAATTACTTCAAGTTCGAGAACACAACGTGTCTAAAGTTGCTGGAGCGGACATGAAATTTCTTCCAAAACTTGAAAATGCCTATCTCTATATTGTAGATGATATCATTTCTGATTTTGGGTTGATGGCCGCTATTGAGATCGCTTCCGCAGATACGATCATAGACTGTGCTAATAAAGTCGTGTTGCCAGCTTGGTGCGATAGTCATACACATTTAGTCTACGCTGGAAATCGCGCGCAAGAATTCGTAGATCGCATCAACGGACTGAGTTATGAGGAAATTGCCAATCGTGGCGGTGGGATTTTAAATTCTGCCAAAAAACTTCAAGAAACTTCCGAAGATGAACTCTTTGCACAATCTGCCAAACGTCTAGAAGCTGTCATGCACATGGGAACTGGCGCCATTGAAATCAAATCGGGTTACGGACTCACTACCGAAGCAGAACTCAAAATGTTGCGTGTGGCAAAACGGTTGAAGGAAGCGTACAATTTTCCAATCAAAACTACTTTTCTGGGCGCACATGCGGTTCCTGCCAATTACAAAGGCAATCAAAAAGGATATATGGATTTGGTGATTAATGAAATGTTGCCTAAAGTTGCCGAAGAAAATTTAGCCGAATACGTAGATATTTTCTGCGAAAAAGGCTATTTCACGCTGGAAGACACAGAACGATTGCTCAAAGCAGCACAACAATACAAACTCATCCCAAAAATTCATGTCAACCAATTCAATGCGTTTGGAGGTGTGGCATTAGGCGTAAAGTACAACGCACTTTCCGTAGATCATTTGGAAGAACTCAACGACGAAGATATCACAGCGCTGCAAGGAAGCGATACCATGCCTGTCGCTTTGCCTTCGTGTTCCTACTTTTTGAGTATTCCCTACACGCCTGCACGCAAATTGATGGATGCAGGTTTGCCAGTTGCCTTAGCAACCGATTACAATCCAGGTTCGACACCTTCTGGGAATATGAACTTTGTCGTAAGTACTGCTTGTATCAAGATGAAAATGACGCCTGAAGAAGCCATCAATGCCGCAACGATCAACGGTGCCTACGCCATGGGACTTTCCGAAACCCACGGAAGCATCACGAAAGGAAAAGCTGCTAATTTGATCATTACCAAAGAAATTGAATCGTATCATGTATTGCCGTATGCGTTTGGGGATAATCATATTGATCAGGTTTTGATTAATGGGAAGGTTGTTTAGACTTGCTTTGCTGTTGGAAACGCTTTGCTTTAGATTCGCTATGCTGTTAGATTGTTAGTATCGGCTTCGCCTGTTAGACACGCTTCGCTTTAGTATCGCTCACGATCTTGGTATTTTGGTATTGTAGTTGGTGAGTTTGTGAGTATTATTTGATGGCATTGATACATTAGTACATTTTCAAATTGGTATATTATTAGATTCGCTTTGCTTTAGATTCGCTGACGCTGTTAGACTCGCTTCGCTGTTAGAATCAAGATCGCTTTGCTATTAGACTTGGCTTCGCCTGTGGGTCGCGCTTCGCTTTAGTATATTAGTATTTTAGTAAGTAAGTTTGCCTTATTTTTATGGAATTGATGCATTATTGATATATTTTCAAATTAATTCATTATCAAATTATCAAATCAATTCATTAGTACATTTTCAAATTTACACATTGAAGTATCGCTTTGCTATTAAAATTTTTAATTGAAACCACAAACGTCAGTTCGAGTGGCGAATCCCAGATTCGTTGTATCGAGAACTACTTGGGAAATCAAAGCTGCTATCGATACAAATTTGCTGCGCAAATCCACTGACGATTCGCTTTTTGATTCGTCATTACGAAGTGCAGCGAAGAAGCAATCTCATCATCGTATAACGTCTTTATTCTCTGAAGTAACAGATTGCCACGGCTGAGCCTCGCAAAGACATTTCAATTCTAATCACTATTGTTAGTGAAACTTTCTAGAGGCTTACTCTTTCGACTAAATATATTTACCTTTACAAAAACAATCCACATGCTAAATTTCCCGCTTCCACAGAATGGTTCCTTGTCTAAGTTGCTGCTCGATAAAGGAATTTCAGATTTCAAATCGGCATTGACCTATGTACATCAATTGCCATACGGAAGAACTTCTGATCGTAGTGAGTATCGTTTGATCATTCCAGAACAGAAAGGAACTTGTGCTACCAAACATGCGTTTGTAAAACAACTTGCTTTGGAAAGTCAACAAGAAAGTGTACAACTATTTCTCGGGATTTATCAAATGAATGAAGCGAATACGCGAGGTGTTAGAAAAGTATTAGACAAATACAAAATCAATTATATTCCCGAAGCGCATACCTATTTAAAAATTGATGGAAACGTAATCGATATTACACGAGCTAGTTCTAACAAAACACCTTTTTTAGAGAGTTTACTAATAGAAGAAGAAATTCTACCACATCAAATCGCAACGTATAAAGTGAATTGGCATCAAGACTTTTTGAAACAATGGATTGCCGAAGAACAACTCTCCTATTCTTTCGAGGAAATTTGGTGCATTCGTGAGAAATGTATTGTGGCGTTGTCTGGTTAAATTTATTTTTCATCCAATCAATTAAAAACGTAAATTAGCATTTCGACTGACTTAACTAACACATGCTACAACTTTACACGCGCGCGCAGTTGAATGCGCTGATTTCCAAACGCGAAGGCGAAACCAAATTTGGTGAAAAAGTAGAAACACTTTTATCATCAGATAATTTAGTTGCTCGATTAAAACAATCAGAAGCCAAATATGTATTGTTCGGAATTCCTGAAGATATCGGGATTCGTGCCAATCATGGAAAAGCGGGTGCTACTACTGCTTGGAATGCAGCATTGAAATCACTACTAAATACACAAGATAACACGTTTAATAAAGGAAAACGCTTGTTGGTACTAGGACATTTAGATTTTTCTGCATTGATGCAACGCGCGGCAAGTTTTCAAGAAAATTCGCCCGAATATCATATTCTATTATCGCAATTGGTCATTAAAATTGATGAAGAAGTTGCCTTTTTGGTTTTTCAAATTGTGAGTGCAGGGAAAACGCCAATTATCATTGGTGGCGGACATAATAATGCGTACGGAAATATCAAAGGAACCGCTTTAGGCAAGAGCAAAGCCATCAACGTGGTGAATTTGGATGCGCATACCGATTTTCGAAGTCTGGAAGGCAGACACAGCGGAAATGGATTTAGTTATGCCTTTAAAAAATGCTTTTTAGACAAGTATTTTATGTTTGGATTGCATGAAAATTATACTTCTAAAAAAGTCTTCAAAACGATTGATAATTATCCCGATCGCATTCGTTACAATACGTTTGAAGGACTTAAAATTCGGCATGAGCAAGGATTTTCATTTCAATTTAATACTGCTTTAAACTTTGTCAACAATCGTCCTTTTGGTGTGGAAATTGACTGCGATGTCATTGAAAATATTCCGAGTAGCGCTATGACGCCAAGTGGTTTTACCGTGAATGAAGCGCGTATGTTTGCTTCGTTTTTTGGAAAACAGAAAAATGCTGCTTATTTGCATTTGTGTGAAGCGGCACCAAATCCTACCAATCCACAAGAAATGTATGTGGTTGGGAAAATGCTAAGCTACTTCATCACCGATTTTATGCGCAAATAATTCGTTTCTATTTTGAGAAATTAGAATTTTTAAATATTTTTACATAAGCACTTATATAAACAACTATACAATGGATGCTTTACGCGAATTTAAAGAGATTAGTTTGGGTTCACGATTGAATCGAATCAGCGACACCATGATGAAGGAAACGCAGAAGATTTACACACATTTCGGGATTGATTTTGATCCGTATTTATTCCCTGCTTTTAAAATCATCTCACAAAAAAATAAAACCACCAACACAGAAATTCGAGAGTTGTTGAATGTCTCGCAACCCGCTATTACACAGACGTTAAATAAACTTTTAAAGAAGGAATTGATCGTCATTGCGAATGACGAAATTGATAAGCGAAAAAAGAATATTTCACTCTCACTCAAAGGCGAAAAACTATTGATTAGGATGATTCCGATTTGGAATGTGATTCATGAAACTGTCGAAGATTTGACTACGTTTCCTTCTGAAAATTTGGTTTCACATTTAAGTCGATTGGAAGATCAACTTTCTGAAAAAAGTATGAGTAAACGCGTGATTGAAAACATGAAATCCATTGCATATTCCGAGATAGAAATTATTCCTTTTGATGAAGAATATACTACTGATTTTTACAATTTAAATGTGGAATGGTTGAAAACATTTTTCTATGTTGAACCACACGATGAAGAAGTTTTAAGCAATGCCAAAAGTTATATTATTGATCAAGGCGGACATATCTTTTTTGTGAAAGATAGTGATCAAATTGCAGGAACTGTCGCGATGATTAAAATAGAAGACGGTGTTTTTGAACTCAGTAAAATGGCCGTTTCTCCAAATTTTAGAGGAAAAAAGATCGGTCAAAAGTTGATGCAATATTGTATCGATTTTGCCAAAGAGCAACACTTTACAAAATTCATTCTATACTCCAATCGCAAGCTTGAAAACGCGATTTATATTTACGAAAAATACGGTTTTGTAGAAATTCCGATGGAAGCGAATAATCCGTATATGCGCGGTGATATTAAAATGGAATTGATATTCGAATACTAAAAATCTATGCTACGTCACTAGGAGGAGTTTACGACGTGGTAGTCTGTTTCTGTGTAAATTCTAGTGTTTTTTAGGAACAGATTGCCACGAATTTCTATGAAATTCTCGCAATGACGTGTCAAAGCCTATCCGTTTGCAAAGGTGAATCAAAAACAACTAATTTCCGACAAAGACACTTTACCTCGTAACAAATATGTAGCTTTGCCGTCTTGTATACGAATTGAAGCAAAATTTCATGAAAGAAAGTTATATCACGTTTTTTAGACGTTTTTGGATTGTCCTCATCATTGGCTTTATTCTGTACAATGTACTATTTCCCGATACTTTTTCCCGAGAAAACATAATTAAAGGCATTCAGTCTTTTGGAAATTATGCGTGGATCATTTTCTTTCTTTGTCACCTAATCCGCGGATTTGTAATGCTGCCAAGTACCGTTTTAATTTTTGCAGGTGTTTTTCTTTTTCCGAACGATTTATTTTTGGTGTTATTAATTTCCGTGATTGGAATTACGATCTCTTCCATGATTGTTTACTACTTCGCAGATAAACTAGGTTTTGCTAAAATCTTTGACAAGAATACGAAGGCAACGAATTTGGTAAAAGAGAAACTTTCCGGAAAGTACGGTCCTTTGTTTATCATTTTTTGGGCATTTTTTCCGTTTGTGCCTACCGACTTGATTTGTTATGTCGCAGGTGCGATGAAGATTAATCCGATTGTTTTTGCGATTAGTATTTTTATTGGCGAATTGATTTTATGCAGCGTATACGTGTACGGAAGTGCATATTTTATATGATATTGACGTATAAGTTTTTCAGAATGATTTGATGAAATTCTGCCAAATCGTACGGTTTGATGATGAAGTCGTTCATTCCCGCTTCGTAAATGCGATCTCGAATTTGGTCTTCTTCTACAGCAGTTAAGGCAATTATTGGCGTTTTTTGATCCGTTTTACGAATGCGTTTGGTCGTTTCTACACCATCAATTCGTGGCATATTGATGTCCATCAGAATCAAATCGTAGTTGTTCTCTTTTAGCGTTTCTATAGCATCCATTCCGTCCTCCGCTACATCGCATTGAAAACCTTTGTTTTGCAGAATACGCTTGGTCACTACGCGATTGATTTTGTTATCGTCCACAATTAAAATACGTTTTTCAATCGTGTCAATCGCTTGCGCAGATACAGGGATGTCTTTCACAGAAAGTTCTTTCGTTTCTTCAAATACAATAGAAAATGAAAATTCTGTTCCGTTATTTTCTTCACTTTTCAGGGCAATATCACTATCAAAAAGTAGTAACAAACGCTTTACAATCGATAAACCTAAACCCGTTCCTTGATAGTTTTTTTCAATCGGACGCAGTTGCACAAACTTATCAAACACAGAGACTTGCTTTTCTTTCGGAATTCCAATACCGTCATCTTGAATGGTAAACTTGATCGTATGTGTTTTGCCTGTGTTAGCTTCAGATTCTAATCGAATCCAAATATTACCATCTTCAGTGAATTTAATCGCATTTCCAATCAAATTCATTAAAATTTGAGAAAGTCGCACCGAATCGCCCAATAGAATTTCTGGAATTTTCGGATCAATTTCTTGATGGACTTTATTTCGATTCTGATTTGCCGCAAAACTGAATGAATTCACTACTTCATTCAATAAATTCTTCACATTAAACGGAATGCTTTCTAACTTTACGCCTTGCGATTCAATCTTGTTAATCTGCAATACATTATTGATCAGCGATAACAAATATGTACTTGAAAATTTGAGCGATTTAAAGTTTTCGTTCTTCTTCAAATTTGGAAAATCTTCTGATAGTAAAGATGTCAAACCAACCACACCATACAACGGCGTTCGCAGTTCATGACTTACTGTAGAGAAAAATTGTGCTTTTAGATTGGCTTGTGCTTCAGCTTCCTCCTTGGCTTCACGCAATTGCAGATTTTTAGAGCGCAATTTTTCCAATGCTTTGTTTCGAAACTTATAGTTTTTAAACATGTTTATTAGCAATAAAATCAAGATGAGTCCAGCAATCATCAACACATACGAGATTTGTTGTGACTTTTTCATAATGGTTTCTTGATCTTTCTGCTCTTTTTTAACCCGATCTAAATCTTTCTTGTATTCATCTACAGAAAAACGCGCCAACGCAATTTGATTCTCCTTAATTTTAGCTTCATTAATTAGCGAATCTCTGTATTTTAAATGCGTTTGCAAGCGATCATACGCAAGTTTATCATTTCCTTGCTTTTTTGCTAATACCGCATATTGCTCATAGATTTCGGTCAATTCTTCTAAGAGACTGTCCTTCTCAGCGTATTTAATTGAATTTTTGAAACTGGTATCTGCTAAATCAAGTTTTTCTTTGTGCATATAATAGCGTCCTAATAAAAAACTGACTTGTGCTTTCCCTGCATCATCACCGTGCTCAGAATAGATCATTTTTTCAGACTTCTCTAAATATGGAAAAGCTGTATCGTATTCACCTTCATCCAAATAGGTCCAACCAATATTCAAAACCGGTGTCAAAATTTCAAATGTATCTTTTAACTTTTCTGCATAGCGTAAGGATTCTTTATAAAACATGATGGCAGAATCCATCTTTTGTAGACCTTCTGAATATAAATTCCCTATGTTATTGTAAATCCATCCTTTAATGGTATCATTCGCAACTTGTTTGGAATAGCGTAAGGATTCCAAGTAACTTTTTTTCGATCTTGAGAATTCAGAAATTCCGTCGTACGCCAAGCCTAATTCGTTGTAAATCAACGTTAAATAGTAATTATCTTCAACTTGCAATGCGTATTCGAGCGCACGATTTGAGGACTCAATGGTTTCTTTATATTGATACTTGCTATAACTTTCAGTGGAAATATCGAGGTATTTGCGAACACTATCAATGATACGTTCCTTGGGTACATCTTGACTGTGTACTGGCAATGCCATCAGCAGAATAAACAGTAAAAGGGCAGCATAAATATTCTTCAAGGATTTGGGTTTTAAAAACTGCTTTAAAATACGAAAAAATAAGATAGTATATTACTTTCAAAAAAATCTTTCTCCTATTTTAAACATAAGACAAAAGATTACAGACGAATACACTGTTTTGCTACTTTTTGGACTTCTTTTGCCAAATTAACGTGAGTTCGATATAAGAAATCATTAAATTATTAGTAATTCACTGAAAAATAAAGACTTGTCAGTTCGAGCGCAGTCGAGAACACTATAAAAATAAAATTTCGATTGAATCTCGACTGCGCTCGATTTGACATTTTGTTTAAGTTATTGATTATCATATATTTATTAAAATAACTATATCGAACTCACGTTAATTAAAAATAATTTTTGTTAGATGTGTTATATTTGAAGTGATATAAATTATAGATGATTACTCGCCATGAACGCTTTTCATTACGCTTTTAAAGTCAAGGATATTGAAACCACTCGCAAATTTTATGTAGAACTCTTGGGCTGTGAAGAAGGTCGCTCTACGGAACATTGGATTGATTTTGATTTTTACGGACATCAATTGTCTGGACATGTAAGCACTGACATTCCTGAATTGGATTATTGTGGAAAAGTAGATGGTGTGAGTGTTCCGATTCCACATTTTGGATGCTTGTTGACGATTCCACAGTTTGAAAGTTTGCAAGAAGTTTTTGAAGCGAATGCTGTTGAATTTGTCGTAAAACCACAAATACGTTATGAAGGACAAGCAGGTGAACAACGTACGATGTTTGTGTTTGATTTTAGTGGAAATCCGTTAGAATTCAAGGCTTTTTCAAATGAAAATGAGGTATTTACCAAATAATTTATAAATTCGGAACATGAATGCACTCAAACTTCCCTTCGAATTTGTTGCTGATGTGATTAAAAAAGAACTAGCACAATTTTCTAAAACTGATTATGAAGATATTTACAATCCGTCAGTAGAATTGGAAACTTTGTGGTTAAAGCATTTCATTGAACCTACAATGGGATCTGACGGTTTGCCTGTCTTCTCTCCGAATGAAGCTCTGAAAAAATGTCCATATCTGCTTTCTATTTATGATATGTTTCAATGTCCAATAGAAACTTTTCGCGTACATACGTTAGATCCTGGTGCCAGCATACAGAAGCATAGAGATACGTGTTACAGCTTCGAACATGGAAGAGTCCGTTTGCATATTGCCGTACAAACGAATGATGATGTACATATTATACTAAAAGACGAGCATATTGTACGCATGCAACCTGGCGAATGTTGGTATTGCAATTTCCACGAAGAACACGAAGTCAAAAATAATAGCAATCAACCGCGCGTACATCTTATTTTAGATTGTATTGTGAATGATTGGTTGCGGCATGTTTTTAAGCAGGCAGGATATAAAACACTTAAAACTTCATAAGCTGTCGGGAGTCTGAGAGCTGTCGGGAGTCTCAGACTCCCGACAACGTTATGAACAATAATTTACCTTATCAACTTCTTATACTTAATACGCTTCGGCATCAAATCACCGCCCAAACGTTTCTTTTTGTTTTCTTCGTAATCCGAGAAGCTTCCTTCAAAGAAATAGACTTGTGAGTCACCTTCAAAAGCTAAGATGTGTGTACAGATACGATCTAAAAACCATCTGTCATGCGAAATCACTACGGCACAACCAGCAAAGTTTTCCAAACCTTCTTCCAACGCACGCAACGTATTTACGTCTAAGTCGTTTGTAGGCTCATCGAGTAATAATACGTTTCCTTCTTCTTTTAAAGTCATGGCTAAATGCAGACGGTTTCGTTCTCCACCCGAAAGTGTGCTTACTTTTTTATTTTGCTCGCTACCTGAGAAATTGAAACGACTCAAATAGGCTCTGGAATTCACTTGCTTTCCGCCCATCATGATCAATTCTTGCTCGTCAGAGAAGTTTGCCCAAATCGATTTTTCAGGATCAATATTGGAGTGCGACTGATCTACATACGCGAGTTTTGCCGTTTCACCAACCGTGAAGGTTCCTTTATCGGGCGTTTCTTCCCCCATAATCATTCTAAAAATGGTTGTTTTTCCAGCTCCATTCGGTCCAATGATCCCCACGATTCCTGCCTGCGGCAAGTTAAATTCTAAGTTTTCATAAAGTAATTTTTCACCGTACGCTTTGGAAACACCTGTGGCTTCAATCACATTGGTACCTAAACGCGGACCGTTTGGGATATAGATTTCTAGCTTTTCTTCCGTTTGTTTTTGATCTTGATTTAATAATTTATCGTAATTCTTCAAACGTGCTTTTTGCTTGGTTTGACGACCTTTCGCACCTTGACGAACCCATTCCAGCTCTCTTTCTAAGGTTTTTTGACGTTTTGAAGCAGTTTTGCTTTCCTGAGCCAGGCGTTTTGCTTTCTGATCTAACCAGGAAGAATAATTTCCTTTCCACGGAATGCCTTCTCCGCGATCCAATTCCAAAATCCAACCGGCTACATTATCTAAGAAATATCTATCGTGCGTTACGGCAATTACAGTTCCTTTATATTGTGCTAAATGATGCTCTAACCAGTGTACTGATTCCGCATCCAAGTGGTTGGTTGGCTCATCTAAAAGTAAGATTTCTGGTTCTTGTAGTAACAAACGACACAGAGCGACACGACGGCGTTCTCCACCTGAAAGCACACCGATCTTTTTGTCTGGTTCTGGCGTTCGTAAGGCATCCATCGCAATTTCTAGTTTGGTATCTAATTCCCACGCATTACTCGCGTCAATTTTATCTTGTAAATCTGCCTGACGCGCCATTAACTTGTCCATCTTATCTGCGTCTGAATACACTTCTTCCAATCCAAACATGTCGTTGATTTTGTTGTATTCGTCCAAAATGGCGACCGTTTCTGCGACACCTTCTTTTACAATATCTAACACAGTTTTTTCTTCGTCTAATTGCGGTTCTTGCTCTAAATACCCGACTTTATAGCCTGGTGAAAACGTAACTTCACCTTGGTAATTTTTTTCAACACCTGCAATGATTTTCAGTAAAGTAGATTTACCCGAGCCGTTGAGACCCAAGATTCCAATTTTAGCTCCGTAGAAGAAACTGAGGTATATATCTTTTAAAACTTGTTTGTTGGTACTTTGATAGGTTTTAGAAACCCTATTCATGGAAAAGATAACTTTCTTATCGTCTGACATAATTATGCTTTAATTTGATTGCTTTGTCACAAATATACATAATTGTCGTAGCATTCTCACATATAATTTGACATAGAAAGATTGAAAAATTAAATGATTAAAAGAGTTGCTTTTTAAGCTTAAAATCTACTTCAATCAGTTTAAAATCAAATTTTTATCAAAAAAATAAAACCTGTAAAACTACTGACTATCAGATACTTAAACTAATAAACCCATCAACTCATAAACTTTTTTGCAAAAAAACACACTTTTCAGAAAACCACCTTGCATTTGTTCTCGTATATAAAACCGTAACACAGTAAAATTTTTTAAAAACTAAAACTTATGAAACGAGTAACAACCATTTTAGGAATTAGCATTGTTTTAGTGGGAAGTTTCTTTTTAATAGCAGCCGATCATATTGATGCGCCTGCGGTTCAAGGAACAACTGCTGACATTACTGATTTCTACGCCTTTCAGGGGGAAAACAGCAATTCGATTGCCTTTGTCGTAAATACACAAGGATTGTTGAGTCCTGCTGCGACTGGAAATGCTTCTTTTGACGAAAACACATTGATTGAAATCAACATTGATACTTCGGGTGACAGTTTGGAAGATTTGGTGATTCAAGCGATTCCACGTGGCGATCGTATGTACTTTTTTGGACCGGTTGCACCAAGTAGCACCGGGTTGAATAGTGTGATCGAAACTTCGGGAACAGAATCATCAGTCGAAATTAGTTCGTACGGAAGCAATGCCATCACTGCTATGAATAACGGAATGCAGTTTTTTGCAGGTCCGAGAGACGATCCTTTCTTTATGGATTTTGCGCAGTACGGCGAAATCATCGCAGGAAATGCCGCAGGTTTTAACGATCCTGGCACCGATACTTTTGCGGGAACCAATGTATTATCTATCGTAGTAGAAGTGCCAAAATCGCAAATTGGCGGTACGGGAACCATCAACGTTTGGGCAGAAGCCAAAGGAAAACAATAACACATCATCATTCACACAAAAAATATCAAAATGAAAACTATACAATCTATTTTCGGAATGGCAATGTTGAGTCTATTTTTATTAGCAAGTTGCTCTTCTGATGATAATACCATTATAATTGACAATATGCCTGATTTTTCAGGAACGTACGCACAACAAGACCAAATGGGAAGACCTGCGGTGAATACTGTTTTTGTGTCTTCTGCGAGTAAAGATGCCTTTAATACTACAATTCCGTCACAACAAAATGCGGCGTTTCAAAGTATGTTTCAAACCAATTTAACTGCCTTAAGTCCTGCCTTTGCCAATCCTGGCGATCAGAACGCGTTGGGACAAGATGCAGCAGCATTTACGGGCTTGTTAGCGACAGATGTGTTAAATGTCTCCTTGGACGGAACGACGACTTTCTTTGACGGAACTAATGTATTAACTGGTCGCGCTTTGGCGGATGACGTCATTACAGTAGAATTATTATTAATATTTGGCGGCGAAGATTTTATGGAAAACCCAACGCTTTCCGACGATCATGTAGACGCCAATGACAAACCTTTTTTGTCCTCATTTCCATACTTAGCCACGCCGTGGTAATCTTAAGAACTTAGAGGTTTTCTGAAAAAAGATATTGAAACGTCATTCTGGACTTGATCCAGAATCTCATGATACTGATTGCCTACTGTTATGAGAAACCGAAGATACTAAATCAAGTTCAGCACAAGAGTTCGGTTTGATAAAATTTGCACTTTTTAGACAATCTCTAATTCTGCTAGCTACATTGTGTACGTCGTGCAGACTTCAGAGTGTAGCGCATTACTAATCTGATTTGCTGTTGAGAGCATTTAGTCCTACAATGTAAACTGTTTTTTAGTTGAACGATCTTCTAGATGCTCTCTTTTTACCATCAAACTTTCATTAATCATATTAAAATCAATTGTATGAAAACCAACATCACCTTTCAAATACTCGGAGTCTGTATGCTTGTGATGAGCTGTACTTCTATTCCATCAGAAAAAATAACTGCTTCTGAAAACTACAATTCCTATTTAGAAGTAGCTGAAAATACAACCCTAGAAACTGCTACGGAGATTCACAAATTCTGGTCAGAAAAGCTAGCCAAAACTCCAAATCAATTTCCATATCATAATAAAATTGCCAATGCGGAAACACAATTATTCAACTCCACAGGAAATATTAAGCATTTGGCGGAAGCTGCACGGCATTTAGAGTTGGTGAATGCACGCACAAAGTATCAAAATGCCAATTACATTCGAAGTCTGGCGCACAATTATATTTCACAACATCGTTTTCAAGAAGCCTTGAATTTACTTCAAAAAGCAGAAGTTCTTGGCGAGAATTTGCAAGCCACACAAAAGATGTTGTTTGATGTACATTTAGAACTTGGAAATACAGCGACAGCGGAAACTTACCTCAACATCTTTAAAAATGAAAATAACTTTAACGCCATGATCCGATTGTCCAAATGGTACGATCATGAAGGGAAATTATTGGCTGCGATTAAAATGATGGAGAAAGCCAAGCTAAAAGCGGAAGAAGCAAATAATCAAGAGCTGCAACAATGGTCGTATACCAATTTGGCTGATTTTTATGGACATGCAGGTCGTATCAAGGATGCATACGAACACTATTTGAAAGCTTTAGCCATAAATCCAAACGATGCGTACGCAAAAAAAGGTATTGCATGGATTGCGTATTCACATGAAAAGAATCCAAAAGAAGCCTTGCGTATTCTGAATACGATTATGTCGCAGCACAAATCGCCAGATTATTTTTTGTTGAAAGCTGAAATTGCAGAATTTATAGGAAATAATACTGAGAAAGAACAAAATATACAAGCATTTATGAATGCTATAAAAGATAAAAAGTATGGTGTTATGTATACTTCTTATACGATTAATGTCTTGGTAGAAGAATTAAATGAACCTGAAAAAGCGTTAGAACTAGCGCAACAAGAAGTCAACTTACGTCCAACAGCACAAGCATATGATTTGCTTGCTTGGACGTATCATTTACAAGGCAATTCAGCGAAAGCTTTAACAATTACAGAACAACACGTAATAGACAAGACTTTTGAACCTGTAGCACACTATCACATCGCGGAAATCTTAAAAGCAAACGGAAAATCATTTCAAAATATCAAAGCGGAACTACTGGAAAGCAGTTTTGAATTAGGTCCTGTAATGACACAAAAAATTGAAGAATTATAATGATGTAGTTCATCATTAAAAAGCTAACGTTTTTGTTAGGCGATTGGTTTTATTCAAAAAGGCACTTCTTATGGAAGTGTCTTTTTTATATGAGTTTTACCAGCTTAAAAAGTAGTATTTAGGCGATAATTAACAAGTCTTATTTATATAAATACGACTATAAAGCTTTGTTTTTAAGCTAATTTATTTCCTTATTGAAGCATAATCAATTAAACTATTTTATTATGAAAAAAAGAAATTTAAAATCATTGAAATTGAACAAAACACAAGTTTCTAACTTCAGCCCAGATTCCGTAAAGGGTGGATCTATTTTTACGTCGGTTCCTCGACCAAATGGAGGCGTTATTTGTAAAGTCACTTATCTACCAGGTTGTCTGTAAAATGTTGAGAAATTTTAATTTTCCTAGCTTAAAAAGTAATTTTTAGGTGATAATTAACAAGTCTTATTTGTACAAATACGACTACAGAACCTTGTTTTTAAGCTAATTTATTTCCTTATTGATAGAGAATCATTAAACTATTTTATCATGAAAAAAAGAAATTTAAAATCATTGACATTAAACAAAAAGTCTATTTCCAATCTTGAAGTAAACACTTCTGTAGTTGGAGGACGCGGTACAAGTGAACGACTTACTGAATGCCGAGTTACTTATTGTGTATCCGTTTTTAATAGCTGTCCAACTGCTTGTTAAACGGTTATGCATGTAATTAGTTAAAAAAAGAGGTTGTCCAAAAAGTAAAAGCTTCGTCAAACCGAACTCTTGTGTTGAACTTGATTCAGTATCTTCGGTTTCTCATAACAATTGATAATCAATAAGATGAGATTCTGAAGCCTGCGCTGAACTTGATTCAGTATCAAGCTCAGAATGACGCTCGCAAAAACTTTTTAGACAGTCTTTTTACTTTTTACAGTAATAAAGCACTCTTCTTAGCACCAATAATTCATAAACGGAAGGTATTATCCCTTGTTTTTACAACCTACTACTTCTACTTTCATATCCATATAAATCAATAAAATAGTTGATATGTTAGAAAAGTTGAAAGCGTTTGAAACGCAGAATTTACATGCCATTTTTGGAACAGGTGTTATCGTTACGATTGACAATCTAGAAGCAGATGTAGATTAAATGGAAAGTTGTCTAAAGGTTTTTTAGCTTTTAGACAGCTTCTTTTTTTGAAAAGAATTTTAAGGCGTTGTGTTTACCACGCCAAGCGTATACAATTGTTCCAAGGTTGGTGATTCACTTCCGCCCGCTGGCTCTAAGGTAATTCCGAAGGCTTCTGATTCGTTGGTGTTTTGTAAATCGAATACTTTGTCTGTGTCAGTCGTAAAATCTTCAATGACTCCTAAACTGGTTGGTGTTAACGGATCAAGGGTTAAACTCCACACTTGATAGACTTTCCCCGCAGGTGGATCTGGCAATCCTTGTAAATCCAAATAAATATTGTCTGATTTTTTATCCCAATACACTTTCGCATACGAATCTGGTGAAACTTGCTGTCCGCCCAAAGGCACTGAAATGATATCTTTGGTTCGTAAAATTTCAAGCAATTCATTCGCGGCAGTCAAATCACTATTTGCTTTAAAGATTTGTTTTTTCAATGCTTCTTGTTCCGAGCGAACTACTTCCATTTCTGACGCTAAGTCGTTATACAATACAGCAGTAAATACCAATACAACCGCAAATACCACAGCCGCAGCCCAACCTACATAACGGAACCCAGAACGTTCTTTTTTCAGTGGAATTATAGGAGTTTCTTCCGCATCGTTGATTGATGATTCAATTTTCTCTTTTATAGATTCAAAAACTGATGCTGTATTTTTAGTAGCAGTGGCACTTGTCAAACCAAGAACAGCTGCTTCAATAGAAAGTACTTCTTTCAGCACTTCTGGATACTGTTGCATCATGGCATGCACTTCCTCGTTTTCTTTTTCAGAAAGCGCGCCTGCTACATACAGTTCCAATATTCCAGATGCTATGTATTCTTTACTATCCATCTATACGTTTAATGCTTTTCTAAGTTCGCTAATACAGTTTCTATTTCGGGTTTTTACAGTTCCTAAAGGAATTTCGAGTGCTTCGGCAGTTTCTTTTTGTGTATATCCTTTAAAATAGAGAAAGTCAATGATTTTTTTACACTTTTCTGCGAGTTTGTTCACATAGTTTTTGATACCGATCGCATTCACTTTTTCATCCAACAAATCATTGCTTTCAATACTATGTACGAAGAAATCGATGTCTTGGTTTTGTTGTGCATTTTTATACGATTTGGAACGAATTTTATCAATAGCCGCATTTCGAGCAATGTTGAGTAACCACGTAAAAAATCGCCCTTTCTTTTCTGTATACGCTTCTGCTTTGTTCCATGCTTTGATGAACACATCTTGCAATATTTCGGTAGCTATGTCCTCATTTTTCACAATTGTATGAATGACGCCAAAAATACTATCGTTGTACATTTCATACAACGATTCAAAGGCTTTGACATCCCTATTTTTAAATTGTTCAATGAGTTTTTCTAACTCCATATACGGTTGATTCCTAGGAAAAGTGATTGCTATATATGTATAAAGTAAAGCTACAATTTTTCAATCAAAATACGTACATTTAAACTATTATTAACCTTAAAATACGATTATTATGAAAAAACAAAGTCTTAACACATTACAATTAAATAAAACAGCAATTTCTAAATTAGAGAATATCAAAGGTGGATTTGACGCAGATACTTCTGCGCTGTTCAGTTGTGACACCATGTGTGAAGCTGATTGTCCTTCTTGTCAAACAGCATGTTGTCAGCTTGCTGCGATGTAATTAAAAATATTTACAAAAAGAAGAAGAGGCTGTCTAAAAAGTACAGATTTCGTCAAACCGAATCAAGTTCGGTTTCTCATAACATCTGATAATCAGAATGATGAGATTCTGAAGCCTGTGCTGAACTTGATTCAGTATTAAGCTCAGCATGACGCCTGCAAAGACTTTTTAGACAGCCTCTTTATTTTTCTTCCATAAAAAAAGCTCCCAAAATGGAAGCCTTCTCTTGTATTTTTTGGTAGGATTGTACGTTTATACTCTTCCTTTTAATGCGTTGAAAACCCACGCAATTGCAAAAAAGCCAACACCCACTGCTCCAAATCCGTAACCGGCAACGTCGTCATATCTAAAAGCTCCTAATGCAATTAAACCAACTCCAACGACAATCATAATGAATGTAGCCCACGCTAATACTGTGTTTTTGTTCATTCCCATAGTTTGATATTTTGGCGTATCTTTTATGTATGCTTCGATCCCTCAGCTTACATAAAAGTCAGGCTTTCGGTAGTCGCTCTCTGCGAGGAGCTCCAACAATACCTCTATCCTTTACGCTTTAGTGAATTACAAATATCGAATTTTTAATCTAAAAAACTAAAAAAATTAATTTCATCATTTTCTGTAGACGTGTCTTGACGTTTCAAACAACACGCTTTTATTTTTAGTATCTTTATAAAAAATTAGAAAAAAATTCTATTCATGAAGAAAAAACTTTCCCTAGTGCTACTTTTGGTGGTAGCATTGTTCATTAGCTGTAATTCCTATAAATCTGCTTCTTCCGCAACAGAAGCCCCAAAATTAGCCAAATCGTTACTTTGGAAAATTACTGGAAAAGACATCACAAAGCCTTCCTATTTATATGGAACGATCCACTTAACGTGCGATTATAAGTATACAGATAAATTAAGAAAAGCCTTTGATGAAACCGAACGTTTGGTATTGGAAATTGACATGTCTGATCCTGGATTACAGGCGAATATGATGAAATTGCTTTACATGGGAGATGGAAAAACCATTAAAGGCATGATGAGCGAGGAAGATTATACAACACTTTCAGGCTTTTTCAAAGAACAAGTCGGTATGGATATGAGTGCGTTCAATACGATGAAACCGTTTATTCTTACGGCAACATTGACACAAAGAATGGCTGTTTGTGAAAACGGAACCGCATATGAAACTGAGTTTATGAAAGTAGCCAAAGAACAAAATGAAGATGTGCTTGGATTGGAAACTATTGAAGATCAAATGAAAGTTTTTGATAATATTCCTTACGAAGAACAATTAAAATCATTGGTAGAAATGGCAACTAGTGGTATGGAGGAATCTCAAAAAAGCTTTGAGGAAATGACCAAATACTACAATGCTGAAGATCTAGAAGGCTTGCTTTCTGTGATGATGGAACAAGGTTTGGAAGCAGATTTCCAAGATAGTTTAGTAGATCAACGCAATCGCAATTGGATTCCTGTAATTGAGAAGATTGCCACAGAAGCACCTGCTTTTATTGGTGTTGGTGCGTTGCATTTGCCTGGGGAACAAGGCGTGATTAATTTATTGAGAAAGCAGGGGTATACGGTTGAGCCTGTTTATTAATTTAGATATTAGACCGCTGCGCTGTTAGATGTTAGATCGCTTCGCTTTTAGACTTGTTCTTGCTTGCGCAAGAATTTCTTAGACTTGTTTCCGCTAAAGCGGAAATCTCTTAAACTGTGCTGGCGCACTTTTAGATTTTTTTCTTTTGCTTGCGCAAAATGTATAAAACACAAAAATCCGTAATGTTTTTGAAACTATTGCGGATTTTTGTGTTTTATTCTGTTATTTCTAGAGTTTTACGAACATGTGTTTCGTAGGCTTTTTTTCTGTAGTCGAACCAATTTTGCCGTTGATCAGAATGATCGATTAGGTATTTGAAATTGGCAAAAGGGCTTTTGTTGTTTAGTGCATGAATAAGTTTCTCTTTAAGTGTTGAGTTTTGCATTTCATACACGAAATCGTCCATAATATCATAGGATTCTGAACTCGTTAAGGGTTCAAATTCTATGTAGTTTTCAATAGCATCTTCAATTTTTTCAAGTTCTGCAACGGCATTGATGTATTCTTCTTCTTCCTCGCTAAAAGCCATCAATAAATCATCAATATCGGCTGGAAAATGGTGAATTGCTGCAGTTTTTTTATCCAGAAAACAACGCTCTCCCATCATAATATGATCCGCAATTTCTGAAATGGTTTTATCATTTATTTTCTTCATATCCTATAATTTCGCAGCCAAGCGACTTCCTTGATCAATGGCGCGTTTGGCGTCTAATTCAGCAGCAATGTCTGCTCCTCCAATGACATGGACAGTTATTCCTTTGGCTTGTAAAGGTTCTAAGAGTTCTTTTAGCGGTGTTTGTCCCGCACAGATGACTACATTATCCACTTCTAATATTTTTGCTTCTTCGTTTTGTGTGTAGTGCAACCCAGTGTCGTCAATTTTGGTGTACTGAACTTCGTTGATAAAGTTTACGTTTTTCTTTTTCAAATTTGTTCTGTGAATCCAACCCGTGGTTTTTCCAAGATTCCCACCAAATTTTCCTTTGCTTCGTTTGAACATAAAGATTTCTCTTGGCGAATCGTGAAAGTCAGGTTTCATATTTTCAATGCCGCCACGTGCTTCTAAGGATTTATCAATTCCCCATTCTGCTAACCAAGCATCTATGTTTTGTGAAGTGGCTTCTCCTTCGTGTGATAAGTACTCAGAAACATCAAACCCGATTCCTCCCGCTCCAATCACCGCAACGCGTTTTCCGACTGGTTTTTTATGTTTTAATACGTCTAAGTAGCTGAGTACTTTATCGTGTTCAATTCCGTCGATTTTCGGAGTTCTCGGCTTGATTCCCGTAGCTAAGATGATTTCTTCAAAACCTCCATTGGCAAGCTCATCTGCCGTGACACGTTTGTTCAATTGCAATGCTACATTGTGTAATTCAATTTGCTTATTGAAGTAACGAATGGTTTCGTAGAATTCTTCTTTTCCTGGAATTTGTTTGGCGATATTGAACTGTCCGCCAACTTCCGCATGATCGTCAAATAGTGTGACTTCATGTCCGCGCTGTGCTGCGATAGTTGCTGCTGCTAATCCTGCAGGTCCTGCACCGATGACTGCTATTTTCTTTTTAGTTTCAGCAGGTTTATAATCGAATTCCGTTTCATGACAAGCTCTTGGATTTACCAAACAACTTGCTATTTTTTTATTAAAGATATGATCCAAACACGCTTGATTACACGCAATACACGTATTGATTTCATCGTCTTTTTCTTCCGCGGCTTTGTTGACCCAATCAGCATCTGCTAAAAATGGTCGCGCCATTGAAATCATATCTGCATGTCCTTCTGACAATACTTTTTCTGCCACACTTGGCATGTTGATTCGGTTAGACGTAATCAACGGAAGCGACACTTCTTGCTTCATACGTTCGGTAATCCACGTAAAGGCTGCTCTTGGCACCGAAGTTGCAATCGTAGGAATTCGTGCTTCATGCCAACCAATTCCCGTGTTAATGATGCTTGCACCTGCTTTTTCGATGGCTTTTGCGAGTGCAACTACTTCTTCCCAACTGCTTCCTTGGTCTACCAAATCAAGCATGGATAAACGGTAAATAATGATGAAATCTGTACCAACGGCTTCGCGAACTGCTTTTATGATTTTCACCGCAAACTTCATTCGATTGGCATAATTTCCGCCCCATTCATCCGTTCGCTGATTCGTTCTTTCTACAATAAATTGATTGATTAAATAGCCTTCCGAGCCCATAATTTCTACACCATCATACCCTGCTAACTTTGCCAATTCCGCAGATTTCGCAAAACTTTTGATCGTTCTTTTCACACCATTTCCACTCAATTTTTTAGGCTTAAAAGGTGTAATTGGCGATTTGATTGCCGAAGGCGCCACATTCAACGGATGATATCCATAACGACCTGCATGCAGAATTTGCATACATATTTTTCCACCTTTTTCATGTACCGCATCCGTAATGACTTTATGTTTTTTGGCGTGTTTCTTCGTACTCATTCGCGATCCAAAAGGCACTAACCAACCACGGATATTTGGCGCCATTCCACCAGTAACAATCAATCCTACACCACCTTTCGCACGCTCAGCATAAAAGGCTGCCAAACGTTCAAATCCGTTTTTTTCTTCTTCCAAACCTGTATGCATAGATCCCATGAGGACACGGTTTTTGATGGTTGTAAATCCTAAATCTAACGGTTCAAAAATATGTTTGTATTTCATGAATGTAGGTTTTGTGGTTGATTAAAGATAGTACATTCTTAAAAAACGTGAGGTCGATATAACTATTTCGTTAAACACTTAATAGTCAATAATCTACAGAAACTGTCAAATTAAGCTTTATCGAAATTAAAATATGTTTTAATTGAAGATACCAAGCGTAGCTATCGAGACTCAATCTAAATATTGACTTTTTTAGTGTTCTCGTGAGCTTCGCTAGGTACTTTCAGCAATGCTCGAACTTACAAGTGTTTGATTTTTAGTGAATTACAAGTAATTTAATGATTTCTTATGTCGAACTCATGTTAAAAAAAGAAAATCTATAGTATTTATAAAAAGTACCACAGATTTATCTGTATGAACATAAGTACTAATTATATAAAATTAGCAATAATTTTTTTCATTGGCTGCACCGCTTTTGTATATTCAATACTTGGACCTGCTACCCAAACTGTCTTGTACGTAGCTTTTAATGCTGCCTTTTCAGTGGCTTTCATTCCTAATGAAAAACGGATCATTTTTACCCATTTTTTGAGCTTTTTATTTTTGTTCAAAATTTTTTCCAACCATGTTTCATCAGTACCAATTTTTTTAACATATGGTGTATTGATTACGGTACACGGTGTTCCAGAAATTCTCTTTGTCATTACTATATCATCAGCTCCATATTCAACACAAGCATTCTTATATTCATCAGTTACCGCTGATTCTTCAGATGCTATAAAAGGACTTCCCACAGAAACTCCCACTGCACCGTATGATAACATTTCTTCCATCTGTGCTTTGTTGCCAACGCCACCTGCTGAAATTACTGGAATGTCACAATTTTGAGTCAGTTCTTCAATTAAATCCTTTGGAGATAAATTTCCTCTATGTCCGCCAGCTTCATTATTTACTGCAATAATTGCATCTGCTCCTAAGCCTTCTACCTTTTTGGCAAATTTAAGATCAGTAACATCGCAAAACACTTTAATTCCATTGGCATATGCATTATTGATAGTTTCTTCTGGACTTCCCAATGAAGTGATTATAAAATCTACACCTTCTTCACACAGCACCTGTAATTGTCCTTTGTATTTTATGTTTGATTTATTGACAATTAAATTAAAACCGAAAGAACCTCCTTCAACTTTATTTGCTTTCAACTCTTTAATCGCTGCCCTCAATTCTTCCAAAGTCCTGTAATTCAATGCTGGAATACATCCTGCAACTCCTGATTTCATTCCTTCAATTACCATCTTAGTGTTAGAAACTAAAAACATAGGAGCTATGATTAATGGATGGTTGATATTTAAAATTTCTTTTAGGTTCGCCATGATTTCATTTTTTGCTATGCACGCATAATATATTGCAATATACTTAATTTTTAAGACCTAACGAAGATTTTTTAAATTTTGCTTTGGTATAGGATGATTTTGAAACGGATGCTGCTTGGTGATACGATGCATAACATACGCCCATTATATCACTTATGCCAACTAACGAATTTGTGTTATTCATTGTTGTTGTTTTTTAAAAGGCAAGCATAAAAATTCGATTATTCAGCTTCTACTTTTTGTACGTATATTTTAATTCATCGGCACTTCTACTACCAATATTTTAGCGTCTTGATGAATATTCATCGCCACGCTTCCTGCTTCCCAAACACCTAAAGCATCTTTGGTAGCAAGGATTTCGTTACCAATAGAAATTTCACCTTCTAAAATAAAGACATAGATTCCATTTGTTGTATTGTTGAGTTTGAATTCGACTGTTTGTAAGGAATCAAAGTCTCCGAGTGAAATGTACGCATCTTGATAAATCCAAAGCGCATCATCTACAATATTATCTTTTGGTGCAACTACCGTTTGAAATTGATTCTCGCGCTTGGTGGCATCAAATTCTTTTTGGTCATAACGCGGTGCTACGCCTAGATCTTTCGGTTGAATCCAAAGTTGTAAAAAGTTGACCTCATCGGTGCGACTGTCGTTGAATTCTGAATGTTGCAATCCTGTTCCTGCGGACATCACTTGCACTTCACCTACCGTAATCGCACGTTTGTTATCCATACTATCCTTATGTGTCAAGGCACCACTTAACGGAATGGAAATAATTTCCATGTTTTGATGCGGATGTGTTCCAAAGCCCATTTTTGGCTTTACGATATCGTCGTTTAACACGCGTAATTGTCCGAAGCCCATACGCTCAGGATCTTGAAATTTTGCAAAACTAAAACTGTGAAAGCTTTTCAACCATCCGTGATCTGCTTTTCCTCTGTCATTTGCTTTGTGAAGTATTGTTTTCATTGTGTTGTTGTTTATTCGTTTGTTTGTTTGTTGATTTGTCAATTTGTTTTTTTTCATTTGACCATTTGGCATTAACATAAATACTAATACCTAACACCCAAAACCTAATCCCTAATACAAATGCCCCATTTTCCCTTGCTGGTAATCGCGCAAGGCTTCCATGATTTCTGTTTGCGTATTCATCACATATGGTCCCCACGAAGCGACTTTTTCTTCTATCGGTTCCCCAGAAAGGACTAATAGTGTACTGTTTTTGTTAGCTTCTAATGTGATGGCTTCTCCGTCTTTGTTGAAGGTAAGCATTTGAATTTGTCCAGATTTTAGCGTTTGTTCGTCATTGATACGCGTTTCACCATCTAACAAATAGACTAATGCTTCGTGATGTGCTGGAATTGGTAAAGTTGTGCTTCCTTCTGCTTCCAACGTCACAACAAACGCATTGATTTCCGTAAAGGTACTGGCCGCTCCTTTGTGTCCATTGAGTTCGCCTGACACTACTTTGATGCTTCCTTTTCCGTTGTCTGCAACAACAGTTGGCATGCTTTCCGATTTGACATCTTGGTATTTTGGCGTTGTCATTTTGAATTTACTTGGAAGATTTACCCATAATTGAATGCCTTCCATCGTTCCTACAAAGTCTTTTGCAGGTCCTTCATCGTGAATGATTCCGCTTCCTGCGGTCATCCATTGTACATCGCCTGCGCTTAACGTTCCTTCATTGCCTAGTGAATCTCTATGTAATTGTTCTCCTTGAAAGAGAAACGTCACAGGTTCAAATCCGCGATGTGGATGAGGCGACAAAGAGAGTCCAGGACTGTACGGTCCGACATCATATTTGTAATGATGTAATAGCAAAAACGGATCTACTTGATCGAGTTCTTGTGTTGGTAACGGTTGACGGATTAAGTTTCCGCCCATATTTACATAGTCACTTTTACCTTTGTATGCTATGCTTCGTAATGTTTTCATGATTGTTACTTTCTTTTAATTTATTTTCCATGGAAAATATTTAACTAAATTTTTTAACGGACTTTATCCAATAGATTGCTTAGTTGTACAGCTTCTTCTTCTGTAAGATTGCCCAACCAGTCATTTTTTGGCATGTTTTCCGCAATGGTTGACAAGAGTTTGCTTCCATGGTCCGTAATGGAGATATGAACGACTCTCCTATCGGTTGGACAAGGAATGCGCTCAATTAAATCTTTAGCGCATAATTTGTCCATTAATCGTGTCGCATTTGGTGCTCTTTCGATCATACGATCTTTGATTTGTTGCACTTTAATTGCTTCGCCAGCACCTTTTAGAATTCGCAGAATATTGAACTGTTGTGGTGAAATTCCAAACGGTTTGAAAAATTCATTTTCTTTACTACTAATCCAGTTGGCTGTGTATTTTATGTTGATAAAAGCTTTCACTCTTTCTGATGGAAATGATGATTGTATATCTTTCGCAATGTCTCCCATGCTTTTATGTTTTCTTTTTCAGTTATCCTTTGAAACCTGCATCGATATGCGCTCCATCGCAATATGGTTTGTTTTGTGAAGCGCCACATCTACAAAAAGCGGTGGTTTTGTTGCGCTTTTCAGTGGTTCCGTCAGAATTGGTAATGTTTAATGTTCCATAGACGATCAGTGGTCCATTTTCCATAGCTTCCACTTTGGTTTGAAGTTGCAATGCTTCTTGATCGTCTTCTTTGTTGCTTCGATACGATAAAGCTCCTGATGGACAGGTTGCTATTTGTTTTTTGATGCGCTCTGTGCTGGCTCCGTCTATGTTGATCCAAGGTCTGTTTTGCGGATTGAATACTTGTAATAATCCTTTCCAACAGTTTTTGGAATGTGTACATGTGTTTGGTTTCCAAACTACAGTGATATCTTCGTTACTGTATTGTTTGACGATTTCTTTTTCTACCATGATAGCGCATTTTTAGTTGGCTTTTTGTTATCTAAAGATACAAAAAACTGTACTAAGCTTCATAAATAGCAGCTTGTAGTCTGGCTACTTCAGCATTTAATTTACCTGAAAAATCACCTTCTACCAAAGCACCATCTTTAAAATTGTCATGAAAACCTGGCAGTGAAAAGTCACCTACAATATTTCCACCCATGTATGGGAATCTTCCTTTGGCAATGTCCAATACGGTCTGACCGCCACGACCACCTGGCGAAGTTGCCATTAATAACATTGGCACATTTCCCCAAAGCTTTCCGTCAATACGAGACATCCAATCAAAGATATTTTTAAACACTGTTGCATACGCGCCATTGTGCTCTGCTAAAGACAATACAATTCCGTCTGCCGCTTGAATTTCCTTTAAAAACGCATGTGCATTCTCTGGAATCCCAATTTCTTGTTCTTTATCAATTCCGTATAATGGCAATTCATAATCATTTAGATCTAATACTTTTACTTCTACATCTGCTACCAAACTAGCTGCATACGTTGCTAATTGTTTGTTGATTGAAGTTTTACTGTCACTTCCTGCAAAGGCTACAATTGTTTTCATAGTTGTGTTTTGTTTTTTTAGTCGTTTTTAGTTGTTTTTATTTTAAATATTTGATGTTTTCTTTCCGAAATAATAAGAAGCGAATACAAGTGCTAGCGCGATTACTGCACCCATTTGTTTTCCATCACTGATCATATAATGCGCAAAAAAAGCAAGAATCGCATTAAAGAAGTATCCTGCATACGCCCATTCTTTGATGGCTTTGTAAGTAGGTTGCCAGATCACGATCAATCCTAAAATTTTGACAATTCCCAACGGATAAATGATGTATGTTGGATATCCAAACTTGCCGAATTCTGTGGCCACTTCTTCATAATTAAAAAAGTACATTCCCGCCGAGAACAACATTAAAGCTGTAAATAATCCCGTGGTGATGTAATACATTATTTTTTGAGTTTTCATGTTAGTTGTTTTTTTAAGATCTGTACAAAGATAGAAAATATATTTTTATTTTCCAAGGAAAATATTTCCATGTAAATTATTTAACTTTTTTTAAGAAAACTTTCAAACTTTGTCGTTTTCAATAGCGATATTAGTTTCGTATTTTTACGGTCGAAAATTAGATAACCATGGACATTAACTTCAACAAAAACGAAGATCACAACAGACTTTTAGCATCAGAATTACGTCAACGCCTAGCCAAAGTTGCCTTAGGTGGTGGACAAAAACGTATTGAAAAACATCACAGTAAAGGAAAAATGACGGCGCGTGAGCGTATCGATTTTTTGCTGGATGCTAAGAAACCTTCTATTGAGATCGGCGCTTTTGCAGGAGACGAAATGTATCAAGAACATGGAGGCTGTCCTTCTGGCGGTGTGGTTGTGAAGATTGGTTATGTGAAAGGAAAGCAATGCATTGTGGTAGCCAATGATGCTACAGTAAAAGCAGGAGCTTGGTTTCCAATTACTGCAAAGAAAAATTTACGCGCACAAGAAATTTCTATTGAAAATAGATTGCCAATTATTTATTTGGTAGATAGTGCTGGTGTGTACTTACCGATGCAAGACGAAATTTTTCCAGACAAAGAACATTTTGGACGTATTTTTAGAAATAACGCCGTGATGAGTAGTATGGGAATCACTCAGATTGCTGCCGTAATGGGAAGTTGTGTTGCTGGCGGTGCGTATTTACCAATTATGAGTGATGAAGCTTTAATCGTTGATAAAACAGGAAGTATTTTCCTTGCGGGAAGTTACTTGGTAAAAGCGGCAATTGGTGAAAGTATTGATAATGAAACCCTCGGTGGCGCAACGACGCATTGTGAAATTTCGGGTGTGACCGATTATAAATCGAAAGATGATAAAGATGCTTTAACAACGATTCAAAATATTGTCAGCAAGATCGGCGATTATACGCCGACTGGTTATAACCGTGTTGCATCTGCAAAACCCAAAGAAAATCCAGATGATATTTTCGGAATTCTTCCAAAAGCACGTCATGAACAATATGATATGAAGGAAATCATCAAGCGTTTGGTGGATAATTCTGAGTTTGATGAATATAAAGAAGGCTACGGACAAAGTATTATTACTGCGTATGCGCGAATTGACGGTTGGGCAGTTGGAATTGTGGCGAATCAACGTAAGTTGGTGAAGAATAAGAAAGGGGAAATGCAGTTTGGCGGTGTTATTTATTCAGATTCGGCAGATAAAGCTACTCGATTTATTGCCAATTGCAATCAGAAGAAGATTCCGTTGGTGTTTTTACAAGATGTGACCGGATTTATGGTCGGAAGCAAATCGGAACATGGCGGTATTATTAAAGATGGCGCAAAAATGGTAAACGCAGTGAGCAATAGTGTGGTTCCTAAGTTTACAATTGTAGTCGGAAACTCATACGGAGCAGGAAATTACGCCATGTGTGGAAAAGCCTACGATCCACGATTGATCGCTGCATGGCCAAGTGCTGAATTGGCGGTGATGAGTGGAAACTCAGCAGCAAAAGTTTTACTACAGATAGAAACCGCTTCTTTGAAGAAACAAGGAGAAGAAATCACGAAAGAAAAAGAAACCGAATTATTCAATAAAATCAAATCGCGTTACGATAAGCAAATTTCTCCATATTATGCAGCCGCGAGACTTTGGACCGATGCAATCATCAATCCATTAGAAACACGTACTTGGATTTCTATGGGAATTGAAGCTGCCAATCAAGCTCCGATTGAAAAACCTTTTAATTTGGGAGTGATTCAGGTGTAGTTAGAAACGGCTTTGCCTTTTAGGTGTTGGGTTTTGGGTTTTGGGGCGCTTTGCTTTTTGTTTTTGTGTTGATTTGTTTATTTGTGGATTTGTTTATTTGTTAATTTGTTAATTTGACTTTTTTGAAGTTATTTCTAACCTGAGTCCGATTTATAATTTAATTCATAAATCTGATTTTTAACAAGTTACGTTAATGTCATGTCGAGCGCAGTCGAGATTACTTTGAAATTATTAATTCTTAGCTGTTCTCATGAGCTTCGCTCGGTATTTACGATAATGCTCGAACTGACAATCTATTGTTTATTAGGCGATTCTAAGTCAAAAAATTATTTTATTAATCGAACTTAGGTTTCTAATTCCTATTGCCTTTTTACTAATCCCTAATCACTAATTCCTAATCCCTCACTACCCAAAATAAGAAAAGGCCTAGTAACTTTATTACCAGACCTTTTCCCCCTAAAAAACCTAAAATAACCTAATCTTTATTTCGTTTCGAAAGCAAAGATTCGCTGCTTTTTATGCAACAAACTCCATGCCATACTCTATAATTTTTATGATTTTATTAACAGAAAAAGAAAAACCTAGCAAATCAGAATTTTACTAGGTTTTTCATAAACAACTAAACAACCAACCTTTGTTAATTCTATATTAAAAATACGTTCCTTTATGCAATTGAAAAACCTGTATTGAGGCAACGCCTCCTGTCATTGAGTAAAGACGTACCGTTATTTAGTAGACGTCGATTTTACCAAACGTATAAATTCGGCTCTGTATCCATTTGTGTCTTCTCCTCTGCCCGTTTCTGCTAACGCCACTACATCTTCTAATTTTGAATCGTTGTGATATTTGGAATCACGCAATTGCATTCCAAACAAAGCTACTGCTGCTGTAAAGTTAAAATCATCCGAAGTTTTGCTCGTTGTCCTATTGTCAACAATGGTTTTCAATTCAATACTTTTCTTGCCATTTGGTTTTTTGTAGCGAATTTTTACCGTGAGCAATTCTTCTGTATAGGATTTATTGTCTACTCGTGTTACGGTATATTTTAAATCGTCCACAGCTTTCAAATATTCCGTTTTCACGCCCACAGGAATAATTTCATACAAAGCTGTTACCGTATGTCCTGCGCCCAATTCACCTGCATCTTTTTTATCATCTTTAAAATCTTCATCATTCAGTAATCTGTTTTCATAGCCAATTAACCGATAGCCTTTCACCGTATTCGGATTGAACTCTAGTTGTAATTTTACATCTTTCGCAATCGTATATAAAGTTCCGCCAAATTCTTTTCCGAAGATTTTATAGGCTTCTTGCATGGTATCAATATATGCGTGATTTCCGTTGCCTTTATCTGCCAATAATTCCAAACGATCGTCTTTATAATTGCCCATTCCAAAACCTAAGACTGACAAATACACACCTGTTTCTCGTTTCGCTTCAATGAGTATTTCCATAGATTTTCTGCTTGTTTGTCCCACGTTAAAATCGCCATCTGTCGCAAGAATCACACGATTGTTTCCGTTTTTGATAAAGTTTTCTGTAGCAATGTTGTACGCCAATTCAATTCCCGCGCCACCAGCGGTTGATCCGCCTGCTTGTAAATTGTCTAAAGCTTTGATAATTTTTTCTTTTTCATCTCCCGACGTCGGAGGCAATACCAATCCTGCTGCACCAGCATATACAACAATCGAAACTTTATCTTCGTTTCGCATTTTATCAACCATCAATTTAAAGGCTGATTTTAACAATGGTAATTTATTATGAGACGACATCGAGCCAGAAACATCAATTAAAAATGTAAAATTTGACGGTGGAATTTTTTCTAACGGAATTTCCTTTCCTTTTAAGGCAATTTTCAACAATTTGGTATCTTTATTCCAAGGTGTTACGCCAACTTCAGTATGGATTGCCAATGGATGATTGTCTTTCGGCTGATCGTATTTGTACTCAAAGTAATTGATCATTTCTTCAATTTTCACAGCATCCGCTGGAATGTTCATTCCGTTGTTAATCATGCGTCGTACATTGCTGTAGGAAGCTTTATCGACATCAATAGAAAATGTGGATAAAGGCGTCAACATTGCTCTTTTAAAGACATTTTCGTTGATTTCTTTATAGGATTCGTTGGCTGTGCGGTATTGTGGATTGTGATACGATCTATTTCCTTGCAACGAAGCTCTACCTCGTATAATAATCTTACTAGCTTGTCCGTTTCCAGTATTTATTCTTACTCCTGCTACTTGTCCTTGAAGCACTTCGTTTAATGAATTTACGGGTTTACGTTCTATATCTTCAACAGTAACTGTTGCGACTGATGAAGCTACTTTCGTTGAATTGACTGTTCCTCCATGAGCGACTATTGAGACAGCTTCTAGAGGTTCTCCTAGTTCCAATTGTACATTGATTGTTTTTGTGTTGCCAACCTTTACTTCTTTAGAAACAAAACCTACATACGAAAAGACCAATATAGCACCTTGTTTTGTTTGTATTTTGTACGTTCCGTCAAAGTCCGTAGTAATGCCTTTTGCCACTCCTTTTTCTTGGACTGTTGCTCCGGGAAGTGGCATTCCTTCAGTGTCGGTTACTTTTCCGCTGACTTCTATTGTTTGTGCCCATGCTTGACTTAGCATCAAAAACAGACAGAGTGTTATCAATTTTTTCATCATCTATTGTTTTAAAGTTTTCACGAAGTTACTTTGTAATGTAATGTCAAAAAACTGGAATTGAGTAAACTGCTATTTTGGATTAGGGAACGTGGGAAGTTGAAGGCGTTTTTTAATGTGTCAATTTGAAAATTTGAAAATGTCCTATACGAATTGAAACGTCATTGCGAAAGTTTTGGAAAAACTTGTGGCAATCTGTTTCTTTCGGAGACAAATACTGCTTTGATTTGAGCAGATTACCGCGCTATCGCTCGTAATGACGAATTATCGTTTTTTATCAAAAGTAATCTGATATATTACAAATTTAAAGTTGCAACCGTCTGAGCACGTTGCACTTTTCCTGTTTCAGTTTCTGTAAATTTTTCTACGATATAAATTGCTTTTGGAATTTCGAATTTTGAGAATTTTTTGGAGTCCGTAATTGATTTTAAAATTGCTGAAGTGTCTATATTTTGTGCAGTATCTTCTAGAATCAGAATTAATTTTTCGCCTAGTTGCGCATCTGCTGTAGGAGTCATAAAAAAACGTGTATTGATGATGGTGCTTAGTTTCTCCTCTAGTTGTTCAGGATGTAGTTTGATGCCGCCGCTGTTGATCACATTGTCATGACGACCCAACCATACAAATTCGGTTTCAGAAATGAGTTCTACCACATCATTGGTGACGATTTTTTCTGCTGAAATTCTCGGTGCATCAACTACTAGACAATCTCTGTCGTCCGTACTAATGTGAATATTTGGCAAGGTTTGATAGTTTGCTTTTTTTCCTTCTGATAGATGATTCAATAGTTTTGCCGCAATATGTGTGATCGTTTCTGTCATTCCATACGTAGCGAAAACTTTGGTAGAAACGTCTTGCAAACTCTCAAGTAAAGCGGAAGAAACAGGCGCTCCACCGACAATTAATGTGTCGATTTTAGCTAAATTTTCCAATGAGTTTTCAACCTGCAACGGAATCATCGCACAGAAATCATAGTGTTTTTCAAGATTTGCTAACGGATTTGACGTTGGTGCTACCAAATCTAACGACAAGCCTAAAATCATCGCTCGTACCAGCATCATTTTTCCTGCTATAAAATTAGAAGGTAAACATTGCAAAGCTGAATTTCCCGGTCTGATACCGAAAAAATCTCCTGTAGCTAAAGCGGAATGTATCATGGCTTGTTTGTCCAAACGAATGGGTTTTGGCGTTCCTGTAGAACCTGAAGTCAACACTTCTACATAGGTTTTTTCATCGAGCCAATCGATTAGGAAATCTCCAATGGTTTGTTCATGCGGTTTTCCTTCTTTTACAAAACTGTATGCGACTTCTTTTAGTGCTTCTCTATCGAAATAAATTCCATCTAATTCGAACTTTAGATGAATATTTTTAAAGGTTGGAATCATTCGTTATCAAGTATCAAAATTCATTCACTAAAATATGATATATTTATTGAAATTTTAATGCATTCCTCATAAATTATAGATTCCAACTAATGAAATATTTTACACTCTCTACATTGCTATTCTTTTTTACGGTCAGCACTTTTGCGCAAACAAAAATATATTTTGATAAAGACTGGAACGAGACAGATGCAGCAAATGCAGCGTATTACCGCACGATCAAAAAGAAAAAAGAGCTTTTTGTTATACAAGACTTTTATATTTCTGGCGAGCTACAATTTAAAGGTTTTTCTACCACATCAACCGAACCGCTGCAGTATGAAGGTACTTGTGTGTGGTATCATGAAAATGGAAAACTTGCACAAGAGGTGAATTATAAAGATCATAAAAAGCACGGTGAAGCTACCTATTATTTTTCCAATGGAAATGTAAAAGCGAAAGGTTTTTATACTAATGATTATGCCGATGGTCTTTTTAGTGAATATTTTCCTTCGGGAGGTTTGGCTTTACAGGGAACTTTTGTGATGAATGTTATGAATGGTGAAATGGTAAAATATGATTACAGAGGGAGATTGGAAGAAAAATTTCATTACAAGAATGGAAAAGAGCATGGAACGTATGAAAAACATATGGACGGTCGTCTTTTGTATAAGGGAAATGCTATCAATGGTCGTCAAGATGGGCTTTGTGAAGAGTATTTTTATGTGACAGGTAACGTATATCGATCGTATACAATTAAAAATGGCAAACTAGATGGAGTGCTTAAACAGTATGACGCATACGGCGAGCAAAATCTCGAAATAGTATTTGATGATGGAATTCCACAGTCCTATGAACTTGATACTCGAAAAGATTATAAATCTAGATATATAAATACCATGAAGTTACAAGATGGAATTGAACATTGGTTTTTTACTAAAGATGGGAATCCCTATTTGAAATCTTTTTATAAAAATGGAAAAAGAACAGGCATTTGGGAAGTGTATGACGAACTATCGTATAAGCTAGTTTTAAAAATCGATTATACAAATGCTGAAGGCTGTGAAGAACGCTGTAAACAAATAACGGAAGAGGAATTTAATGCAAACCTTTTTCTCAGTAACCGATTTGTATCTATGAAGAACTTTTTTTCATCACCATGTAAGAATGTAAAGTTTACTATACTTGAAGACTCTAAAACGACACAAAACGTTCTATCTGAATATGAATATACCTTGGATGAACAGGAAACCGAAGAAAGAGAAGAAAGCAAAGAAGTTGAAGAAAGCGTGGAAGAAACTATCATAGAAAGTGTATTAGATCCTGATGATCCAAAATGCGAGAAATACAAAGATTATATTTATACGTACCAATGTGTTTTGGTCAAAAATGATATTGAATATCATATCTTTCGTGGCATAGATTCAAAAAGTTTAAAAATCATCAATTCACAAGACAAACCGAACGATGGACAATTGTATTTTTTCTACCATGATCCACACGATACATCTGAAAATCCTGTTGAATTTACTGCATTTTCAATTCCAAAAAAACTAAAAAACCAAATTAGAGAAGGTAGTATCAGTAAGGATCGTATTGTGGAAACGATCATGGAAGTGGACAATTATATGCCGATAAAAAAAGAAGATATCATGCGCGCGCTCACAAGTGCACTCAATGAATAAATCGTCCCTAAAGTCGGGAAAAAAATTACGATTGCCAAAGTTGGAATCATTTTTGTTAATTGTTCCATAAAATTAAAGATTCGCCATAAGAAATCAACTATTTCTTGCGTAGTTTTTAGTAAATTAGTGGTTCATGTTTGCTTGTTGCAGGCAATATTTTCTATAAAAAATTTGTTAGTAGTAAAGTAAATTTCTCCACATCTGATTTTAAATTGTAATTTATGACGATATCCTATTTGAAATTCCCCGTATTCCTGCTGTTTTTTGTGATGCATCTTAGCTTGGCGCAAAAAAATCCTTCTGAAGATTTCCGTTTCCTAGAACGTACTGAAAATATTAAAATCAATTTAGAAAAAGGTGATTTTAACATCGTCAAAAACGTTCATGAAAAAGCCGAATACGTAACTGCCAATAAATTGTATTTTGCCAATGAAGTACTGCATTTCGATAGTTTCACAAAGATTGAAGATATTGAAGCGATTACCTATCTGCCAAATTCTGGAAAAAAATTAGAAGTCGATTATATAGAAACCAAACACGAGTTTGATGATGGTATTTTTTACAGCGATCAGCAGACGAAAAACTTTACGTTTCCAGGTGTGACCAAAGGTGCGATTACCGATTTAAGGTACAAAGAAGTCATAAGCGAACCACATTTTCTTGGCTTATTCCGTTTTGGAACGTATGCACCTACACAAAAGGCAGTCTTACGCATTGAGTTTCCGAAGAATGTGGAGATTGGCTACAGAGAATTTCACACCGAAAATATTCAAATCGATTTCAAAAAAGAAGAAACAAAGAACAACAATATTTACACTTGGACCACAAATAATGTCGCAAAGTTTAGCATGGAAGACAATGCAGAAGCAGCTTTGTATCACTTACCGCATGTTATTTTACACATAAAAAATTATACCGAAAACGGAGAAACCTTCCCGATTTTAAATAATGTCAACGATTTGTACAATTGGTACGCTTCTCTCGCCAAACAAGTAGATGATAACGATCTAAAAAAAGTATATAAAATTGCAGAAGATATTGCCAAAAACTACAAAACGGATCGTGAAAAAGCGGCTGCGATTTACAATTGGGTACAAGAAAATATTACCTACGTAGCGTTTGAAGATGGTTTAGGCGGATTCATTCCGCGTGGAGCAGCAAGCGTGTGTAAAAACCGTTATGGCGATTGTAAAGACATGGCGAATTTGTTGTATGTGATGTTAAATCGTGTGGGAATTCCTTCGTTCAGAACGTGGATTGGCACACGTGATCGTCCGTATTTGTATGACGAAGTGCCAACGCCCATGGTAGACAATCACATGATTACAGCGACTGTGATTGATAATGATACTATTTTTATTGATGGAACGGATAGTTATGTCAATTTCGGAATGCCAAGCTCGTTTACACAGACAAAAGAAGCCCTAATCGGAATTTCGCCGGAGAAATTTGTGTTGAAAACGGTGCCAGTACAACCTGCTGAAAAAAGTAAAACTTCCATAAATACGACGATTACTTTTGAAGATGGCAGCATCAAAGCTTCGGAAAAACGCGTCATGACAGGTTATGAAAAGGTAGATTTCGTGACTGATTATCTGTACAAGAAAAAAGACAATTCCGAAGAAGAATTTCTAAATACAACTTTAGCATTAGGAAATAACAAAACAAAATATCAAAACATACAAGTGTCGCCGATTGAATCGAAATACGAAACCTTGACACTTGCTTTTGATTTACAGATTGAGAATTACGCGAAAACTATTGGTTCAAAAACCATTCTCAACCTCAACATTGACCGCGCTTTATCCAAACAAAAAATTGATATTGAGACACGCAAATACGCTAAAAAAATCGATCATCAATTTCAAAAAGAATATACCACAACGTTCAAAATTCCTGAAGGTTACAAAGTGACTTCTGTCCCAAAACCGATCAAATATGACGAAAAAGCGTATGGTTTTGATATCTTTTACGAGCAAAAAGAAGGCAACATCATTCAACACAAAAACATTTACATCAACACCTTGCGCATAGAAAAAGAAGATTTTGAAGCGTGGAATGGTTTTGTGAAGAAATTAATAAAAGCCTACAAAAAAAGTATTATCATTGAAAAGTAAATCGACACTTATGAGAGCAGCTATTATAATCTTTTTGTGTTTGTGTTCCACACAAGCATTTTCTCAATATTATAAAACATACGATTGGGCGAAAAAACCCAAACTTCACAAATTATCCGATAAAGAAGCCAACGAATCTTCCATCGCTATTTTGGAAAAATATGTGGTAGAATATGCTGTGCCGAGTGTTGGAAACGATGTTCAGAAGTTTGAAACTACACATACAATTGCACGTGTGCACGACGAAAAAGGAATTAAAACACACAATACGGTATATATCTCGATGTATGATGTGATCAATATTGTGGATATTAAAGCACGAACCATTTCACCAGATGGAAAAGTCACGTTGCTGAACAAAGACAACATCAAAGAAGTCAAAAACGTAGAAGAATACGGCGATTTTAAAATCTTCGCGATTGAAGGTGCCGAAAAAGATTCAGAAATTGAAGTATTGTACACTTTGGAAAAAGAATATTCAGCTTTCGGTAGAGATGTATTGCAAAAAAGTTATCCGATCAAACGCTTGGAATATGACTTTATTTACGGAACCGCCGCAGGGCGCATCAAAGCATATAATGCTGTAGGTGAATTTACTCGAAAAAGCTATCAAGGCAATATCGGTCGTCAGTTGGTACTGGAAAATATTGTACCTATGATTGAGGAAGAATACGCCACACCAGATGCCAATAAAACGTATGTAGCGTTTCAATGTTTTGGACCTGGAACGAATGTGACAGATGATATGTTGTGGAGCAATGTAGTGACGAATATCACTCAAGGCATGTTTCCCGAAACCGTACATCCTGAAATTGCAAAAATCGCCAAAACCATTCTGAAAGATCAAAAAACAGACGATTATACGAAAGCCTATTTGATTGACGATTATGTAAAGACCAATTATACAATTGTACAAAATAACAACGATCAACTTTCGGATATTGATTATATCATTAAAAACAAATCGGCTAGTGATTTGGGAATCATCAAAGTGTATTCACATTTATTAGAAGCTGCGGATGTAGAATATTTACCAGTGATTACGGCTGATGTGTACGAACATAAATTCGATTCTGAATTTTTCAATCCGACCGCTTTGCGCGAATTTTTAATCTACATCCCAGAAGCATCCAATTATATTACGCCAAATCGAGTGGATTATCGTCTGAGCGAGATTCCACCGAATATTTTGGGAAATACAGGAATTTTTGTAAACAACAAGAAACAATTTAGCTTCTACAAAATTCTACAACGCGATCAAGATTACAGTCGTGTCGTACGCAATATGAGCATTTCTTTTGAAGACGACATGGAATATGTGAAAATTGACCAAAACCAAGAATACTACGGACATTGGGCAATGAACAACCGTGCGTATCTAAATTTAGCTCCTGAACAAGCCATCAAAGAGTTTGAAGACTATTTAACAGGTTCTGGAATTGAAGATAAAGTGGTAAAAACGTATGAAACGCACAACAAGGAAATGGCGCAATTGGAGTACAACAAACCGTTTTTAGTGAACAGTACAATCACTTCGGAATCTTTGTTGGAAGAAGCGGGCGACAGTTATATTTTTCAGGTGGGAAAAGTGATTGGAACACAAAGTGAATTGTATCAAGAAACGGAGCGCGTCAATCCAATTCAGATGCAATATCCGAATCGTTACAATTACGAAATTGTAGTCAACATTCCGAAAGATTATGAAGTAGAAGGATTGGAATCACTGATTATCAAGAAAGAATTGTTGGATGAAGAAGGCAATCAAAAGTGCAAATTTGAATCCAATTACAAATTAGACGGCAACAAAATTACGATCACGATTGAAGAATTCTACAAGGAATTTGAATATGACATTGCCGAATACGAAGGCTTCCGAGAAGTTATCAACGCAGCTTCTGACTTTAACAAAGCAGCCATTTTGATGAATCCGACAGAAGAATAAATACGGAATAACATATGTTTTGTTCTCCACATAGAGAAGAAAAGGCTATCAAAATAAATTTAGGAAGTCCGTCATTTTGGCGGACTTTTTGATGGTATATAGCTGTTAATGCATGCATTGCACTTTAAAAATTTACGGAAAATCCGTATTTTTAGAAGAACCGATTACATACCAGCTATGAATTATAAAACTACCTTTTCTTTCTTATTTTTGATAAGTTGCTATTTTTTACAGGCACAATCGCTAGATATTACCGCCAATAATGCACTTGTAAAAGCTCCCGAAGAATTGGCCATTGAACAATTCAAAGAAAACATTTATATCCACACAGACAAAGACATTTACGAACCTGGAGAAAACTTATGGTTCAAAGCCTATTTATTACATAGCAACACCTTACAACTGTCTTTGGATACGGAAATAATTTTTGTGGAATTGCTGTATCAGGAAGAAAACGGAAACAAAATCATCGCCAGAGAAAAGTATGAAGCTGCCAACGGTTTTGCCAATGGGCATTTACTGTTGGAGCGAAACTACAAAACGGGCGTGTATCAATTGCGCATTCACACCAAAAAAACTATTGAAAGCACTTCCAAAATATTGTTAGCGGTAAAGGAATTCAAGGTCGTAGAAAGTGTAATTCCTAAGATTTTAATTGATACTGAATTTTCAAAAAGAAGTTATCGCCGTACTGAAGATATAGCCGCAGAAGTTGCTGTATTTTCAAGAAGCAGACTTCCATATAAAAACACAGTCGTCATTGCATATTTAAAAACAGGGAACAAACGAATCACGCGCGAGCGACTTCGCACTGACGAAGAAGGAATTGTACAATTGAATTTTCCTGCGAAAAGAAGCAAAAAAGCAACCGCTATAGAACTGCGTGTCAAACATAAAAGAAACGAAGTGAATCATACCATTGAAATTCCGTTTGAAAGTATGAGCGAACTGCAATTTGGTTTGTATCCGGAAGGTGGAAGTTTGGTCGCAAATCTTTCAAATATCGTTGCATTCAAAGCACTAGATCCTAGCGGAAGACCTGTAGAAGTGAAAGGACATTTGTACGAAAATGATAAAAAAGTACAATCGCTTTCGGCATTGCACAACGGAATGGGAAAATTTATATTCACTCCAAAAACGGATAAAAATTATACCGTAAAACTTACCGAACCTAAAATTGATAGTATTTTCAATCTGCCTAGAGTATTGTCAGAAGGCATCAAATTGCAAGTGGACAGAAGTACTAAAAAACACATTCAATTTAGCATTACACGATCAGAACGTATTCCAAATCAAACTGTCTATATTCGGGCACAACACCGCGGATTGATTTATTGGATGGCAACTTCTTCACTGGAAAAAGAACGTGTATTTTTTAAATTACCGTTGGAAAAATTTCCTCAAGGAATTGTAGAAGTTACCTTGTTTAACGAACAGTTTCAACCGATTGCAGAGCGTTTGGTGTATGCGAATCTCGATCAAAAGTTGCATGTAAAGCTGACGAAAATCTCCAAGAGTTTTTTTAGACAGAAAGAAAAAGTAAAACTAATATTTAAAGTTACGGATCAAGATAAAAATCCTGCTGTAGCCAATTTTAGCATGAGCGTTCACGATCATTTATACACCGATAAAACCAATGATTACGCGATGTTGCCACATTATTATTTGTTTTCAGAATTGAAAGGACATGTGTACGATGCCAACTATTATTTTGACGACAAAAACAAACAAAGAGCCAAACATTTGGATTTAGTACTACTCACGCAAGGTTGGCGAAATTATGTATGGAATTCCGCGAACCTAAATCGTCATCAAAACACCATCCATTTTACACCGCACATTAGTGGAAAGTTATATGAAACCTTAAAAAATGGTGCCTTACAAACCATTCCGGGAGCCACGGTAAATGTTTCCTATCCGACACATACGATCAATGTTACAGTGAATCCGCAATCGGCTTTTGCACTTCCTGTTTCTGCCTACAAAGAAGCGGAAGGCTCTACATTAGTGTTTATTCCTTTTGAAAATAAAAAAGCTGTTGTTAAAATAGACAATCATTTTGGAAGCATTGAAGATATCACAGAAAATTACGCCTATTCGTTTCCGCAATATGACATCGCATTACAAACCAAAAAACAATCGTCTTACGATACCAAATTTAGCTTTACAGAAACAAATTTTTTAGAAGAAGTAAATCTGGATTCGTATGGAAATCGCAATAAAGATGAAGGAAGTGCTCGAAGATTTGGCGATCCTTTTGTCGATTATGTATGTCAGTTTAATATTTTAAATTGTGTCAATCATCCGTATGGAACACCGCCAGTTTTTGGAAAAACGTATCGCTACAACGACGGAACTACCATCACTTATTCTGGAAAAGTAATGCGCAAAGCAAAAGAAAAAGTAAGAGAAAAAGAGGAAGAAAAGGAACTGATTGCAAAGGTGAAAGGACTCTATCCGATGAAGGAGTTTTACAGTCCGCAGTACGACTTAAATCCTGACGAAGCATTGTTTCCTGACAACAGAAAAACCTTGTTTTGGGCACCAAATTTAGTTTCTAATGAAAATGGAGAAATTGAAGTCAGTTTTTATACCTCTGACGTACAAACCACCTTTTTAGGAAAGCTAGAAGGCACTAATGGGAATCGTTTGTTAGGCGGAACAGTTTTTCAGTTTGATGTGAATTAAGCTTTAAAATATGAAAAAAACTTAAAATTTTGTGACTTTAGTAGAACCGATTATATACCAAAAACTATGAATTATAAAATTACATTTAGTTGCTTTTTCTTGATAAGTAGCTTCCTTTCCTATGCACAATCTTTAGATGCAAATGCCAATAATACATTGGTAAAAGTGCCCGAAGCACTGGCGATACAACAATACAAAGAAAATATTTACATTCACACAGATAAAGATATTTATGAACCTGGTGAAGATTTATGGTTTAAAGCCTATTTATTAAATGGAAATGATTTGGAATCGTCTAAAAAAACCAAACTCATCTTTGTAAAACTTACTCAAGAAGGTTCGCTAACGGATGAAGATGCTGTTCTCAAAAAAGATGTGGTGATTCTTCGTGAAAAATTTGAGGCTGCTGATGGTATGGCTAACGGACACTTGTTTTTAAGTGAAACTTTAGATCCTGGTTTTTATCAATTGAGCATTCACACAAAAAACACATTGGAAAGCCACTCCAAAGAGTTATTGGCTGTAAAGCGTTTTGAAGTGAAAGAAAGTATCATTCCCAAAATTTTAATGGATGTCGAATTTTCCAAACGAACCTACAATCGCAATGAGGAAGTTGTAGCGGAGGTATCTGTGTTTTCAAGGGGAAGAGCACCGTATACCGATACACCCGTAATTGCCTATTTGTATAGTGGAACAAAAAGAATGAATCGCTTACGTGTACGCACCGATGATGAAGGTGTGGCCATCATTCGTTTTCCTGCTGAAAAAAGTAAAAAAGCGACTTCTATTGTATTACGAGTCAAATATAAAAAAGAAGAAGTAACACACAGTATTGAAATTCCATACACAAGCATGGGTGAGATTCAATTTGGTATGTATCCTGAAGGTGGAAGCTTGGTACAACAACTTCACAATATTGTTGCCTTTAAAGCGCTAGATCCTTACGGGAGACCTGTGCCAGTAGAAGGAGTTTTATATGAAAATGGTCAAAAAATACAATCCTTTACCTCAATACACAACGGAATGGGAAAGTTTGGCTTTGTTCCAAGAGCAGATCGAAAATATACGGTACAATTAACACAACCGCGCATAGACAGTATTTTTGCGTTGCCTAGAGTGTTATCAAAAGGTGTAAAGCTTCAAGTTGGTAAAAGAGATAGAGAATATATTCATTTTAGCATTACACGATCGGCAACTGCCACAACAAAAAAAGTGTACATACGTGCACAAAATCGAGGACTTGTCTATTGGATGGCAACGGCTTCGCTGGAAAAAGAACGTGTTACCTTTAAATTACCTTTGGAAGATTTTCCTCAAGGCATTGCCGAAGTAACTATTTTTAATGAAGACTTTCAACCATTAGCAGAACGATTGGTATACACAAATTTAGATCAAAAACTAAGCGTGTCATTAGTAGATGTATCTAAAAGTACGTTTAAACAAAAAGAAAAAGTAACGCTGAAATTTAAGGTCAAAGATGAATTCAATACGCCTGCAATTGCTAATTTTAGTCTAAGTGTGTGTGATCATTTATATGCCAATAAAAATAATAGTTACAGCATGCTTCCACATTACTACCTTTTTTCTGAGTTGAAAGGTCATATTTACGATGCGGATTATTATTTCAATCCAAAAAATAAAGATCGTGCTAAACATTTGGATTTACTACTACTTACACAAGGTTGGCGCAATTATGTTTGGCATGAAGAGCAACTTGTTACCAATCACAATCCTGTTACGTTTAATGAACATGTTACAGGAAAAGTCTTCACGAGATTGAAAAATGGTAGATTGCTGCGTGCTCCAAACGCATCTATAAAAGTTGCATATCCTACGGTTATACATGGAGCCTTTATTGATAGCATTACAGGGAAATTTGAATTGCCTGTATTTGCTTATAAAATGGCGCAAGGTTCTGATTTTATGATATTTCCTTTTGAAGAAGATGGAACCATCATTGAGGTAAATGATCCTTTTGTGTCTATTGAGAAAATTGAAAAACACAAATCAGAAGTATTTCCGCGAAGTGATGTTCCGATACAGACTAAAAAACAATCTTCGTACGACTCAAAATTTAGCTTTACTGAAACCAATTATTTAGATGAAGTGAATTTGAAAGGTTTTAGAAGACGCGCAAGAATGTATGGTACCAAAGGGCTTTTTAGTGCAAGTTCAACTGACTATATATGTTTTCAATATAGTATTTTAAATTGTGTGAATCATCCATTCGGTCCGAGACCTGTAAATGGAGAAACCTATAAATTGAATGATGGTACTCTTGTGGTGTACTATTTTAAAGGAAATGATACAGGAATAGAACAAAACGATCGCTTTGTAAAAATACGCGGTATGTATCCTGAGAAAAAATTTTACAGCCCAAATTACGATACAAAAGACGATCCAATGTTTCCGGATAATCGAAAAACATTAGTGTGGGCGCCAAATTTGGTTTCGGATAGAAATGGAGAGATTGAAGTGAGTTTTTATACGTCAGACATACAATCTACATTTTTAGGAAAGCTTGAAGGCACCGATGGTTACGGTTTATTAGGCGGAACGATTTTTCAGTTTGATGTGAATTGAAAACGTATTAAAATGACGCTACCTCAACCGTAGTTTCAGAAGCATCTGGCACACGCCCCAAGAGTCTTTCTTTCCAGTTATTCCATTTGTATTTTTTTGCGAGAATAATCAAAAGTAACGGATACACAACGAGAATGGGAATTAAAATTTGATAAAACGAAGTAGAAGCTTCTTGTGCGGTATACTTAAACAACGAATCGGTTCGCAAAGTTGAATATTCGGTTGTTGCAAGCGTTGCTGCTAGAAAATTATTCGCAAAGTGAAATCCTAATGCCAACTCCAAACCATCGTCCATCAAGGTAATAATTCCTAAAAATAATCCTGTTCCAATATAGAAAATCATGGTAATCCAGCCCATTTCATCAACTTCCGGATTCCCTGCGTGTAACAATCCGAACATCGCAGCAGTGAGGATGAGCGGTACCCAACGATTTCCAGCTACAATACCAATTTGCTGCATGAAATATCCTCGAAAGAGATATTCTTCAAACCCAATTTGAAAAGGAAATAATGCCAAACATAAAAGAACCAAAATCACAAAATTGATCGGTTGAAAGTCCCAAACTACCATGCCTGGATACAAGTAATATTCCACCGCAAAAGACGCTAATCCGAGGAACATCACCAATCCAAAAGAAAAGGCAATACGCTTAAGATCTATTTTTTTTCTTGCCGTTGTAAGCGATACAATGCTGCGTCTGTGCAGATAAAACACCAAGCCAAAAAGCATTAAAAGTAGAAATATAAAGAGCGATAAGTTACTCGCAAACCAGTAATTTTTGCTAGGTATTTTCTCATACATTTGGTCCATAACTGCCTTTGTATCAATATCTCCAGAGAGTACAGAGACAATATTGTATACAAAAATAGAGAGCATTAGAATGGTTGTAATGACGACTTTCCACGAAGTATTGTCTCCTTTATAGGCTTGTTGTATAAACATAAAGTGCTGTTTTAGTGTATGTATGGTACCTTCCACGACACTTCTGATCGATAGTGCAAGGCGCCTTTTTGTATGATGAGTGGTGCTTCAAAATTGTTGGTATAGAGACTTCCTGTCCCCAAACCTTGTGGCAACTTGTTTTGCAACGTGTGTGTCCACTGTGCAATGGCATTTAAGCCAATATTACTTTCCAGCGCACTGGTAATCCACCAATCAATGTGTTGTTTACTTGCTAATGAAATCCATTCGTTGCTTCCTGCATATCCGCCCACCAAACTCGGTTTCAAGATAATAAATTGTGGTTGAATAGTTTCTAGTATTTGTTGCTTTTCTGATAGATGAAACACACCAATCAATTCTTCATCTAGTGCAATTGGCAACGGCGTTACTTCACAAAGTCGTGCCATTTCTGCTAATTGTCCTTGTTTGATCGGTTGTTCGATGGAATGCAAGTCTAGCTCTGATAAGCGTTTTAGCTTTTCTAAAGCGGTTTCTGGTGTAAACGCACCATTGGCATCTACGCGTAATTCAATATCGCTTGCCGAATATTCTTTACGAATACTTTTCAGCAGATTCAACTCTGTTTCAAAATCAATTGCGCCAATCTTCATTTTAATACACGAAAAACCTTCCGCAAGCTTGTCTTTGATTTGCGATTTCATGAAACTTTCGTCGCCCATCCAAATCAGACCATTGATATCGATGGCTTCTGTTCCTTCTGTAAATGCAGATGGATGCAATAGAAATGGAGAATCAGCACGCAGCGATCGAAATGCTTGCTCTACGCCAAACTGAATCGATGGAAACTCAATGAGTTCTCGCAATAACGCTGCTTCTCCTAAAGCAATATTTTCGCAAGTCCAACGCAGTTTTTCTTCATAATCTGATCGATCGTCAATACTCAAACTGCGTAAAATACCACACTCGCCTATTCCTTGTTTTCCTTCGGAAACTAAGTGAATAAACCAGGTTTCTTTTTGCTTTAGAATGCCGCGCGAGGTGCCGCTTGGGCGTTTAAAGTCTAGTATGTGTTTGTGATGGGTTGCTTTCATTTTTGGTATGTTGGTATGTTCGTATCTTGGTATGTTCGTATCTTGGTATGTTGGTATGTTGGTATGTTGGTATTTTGGTATGTTGGTATGTTCGTATCTTGGTATGTTCGTATCCTGGTATTACCTTCTCAGGGAAAGCATCAATTTTGATAACATTTTGATGATTGATTTTAATTCCTACAATAGTTTATTTATATTTTTGGGTTGATGAAACCTAAGTCACTTGTTATTCATATTACCTTCTTAGTGAAAGCATCAGTTTTGATAACATTTTGATGATTGATGCTAATTCCTGCAATAGTTTATCTATATTTTTGGGTTGATGAAACTTAAGTCACTTGTTATTCATATTACCTTCTTAGTGAAAGCATCAGTTTTGATAACATTTTGATGATTGATGCTAATTCCTGCAATAGCTTGTCTATATCTTTTTGGTTGATAAAGTCTAAGTCACTTGCGATTAATAGTTGTGTTTCTATCTCATAAGTTGAACCGATGGCAATTTCTAAAAATCTATAAAAATCTTTGTTGGATCTTCTCGATGCTCCTTCTGCTATATTTGAAGGAATTGAAATGCTAGCGCGTCTCAACTGACTTACCAAACCGAATTTTTCATTATCTGGAAAATTCGCAGTTATTTTATAAATAGACGTACAAAAGCGTCTGCTCAATTTCCAAACTTCTAATTCTTTAAACCTGTGCATTGTGATTTTTGATAAACTAATTTTAGTAAAGCGTAGGCATTTTCATTCGAACAATACCAAAATACCAACATACAAAAATACTAAAATACCAGTAGCCTAATTAAACATCCAAAGATTCCCCAATTCCAAGTAAAATCAACTCCTTATCATTGTCTGCAAAGGTTTTTTGCGCTAGATCGTGATCAATTTTGATTGGCGGAAACGAATCATAATGATAGCCCAATACTTTATCACAAGCTACAAAATCACTTGCAATCACTGCATCATCTACGCCCATGGTAAAGGTATCTCCAATGGGTAAAATGGCTAAATCGAGTTGTGTGTGCAATGGAATCAGTTTCATGTCGTACGTCAATGCTGTATCTCCTGCAATGTAAATAGATTTTCCGTTGGCAGTAAGCACAAATCCGCCAGGTTGTCCACCATACGAACCGTCAGGGAAGGAAGATGTGTGAATTGCGTTTACATATTTCGCTGAGAACACTTCTGTGGTGTACGTTCCGCCATGATTCATAGGGAAAATGTTAAATTCTTTCGCACCATAGTGCATCGCTACTTCATAATTGGAAACAATGGTTGCTCCTGTGTTTTTGGCAATCGTTTCTACATCTAAAATATGATCTTGATGTGCATGTGTTACTAGAATATAATCTGCTTCCAACGAATTGATATCAATTATAGAAGCCATTGGATTTCCTGTGATAAACGGATCGACAATAATGCTGGTATCTCCGAATTCGATATGCAATGATGCATGTCCTAAATATGTTATTTTCATAGTTTTATAGTTGGTTTTTTAGTTAGTACATTTTTAAAAATCTCTTGTTTTTCATGTGGTTTTCTGGAATTACAAAAATTCCATTCGCATAGAAGCCTTCACTTGGCTCATAATAGCTTTTCAGCGTACTACGATACGAATATGTATGGAAAGTAAACTCGCTACTAGGCGCAAGCGTCATATGAAGCAAGCAAGATTTACCAAAGAAAGATATTGTGAATTTCATACGTCCGCCTTTTCGTTCTCTCATGTTACAATCTGATGTAATCATCATTTGTAGCATGTCATCCTTCAAAAACATGTATGGTGTTACAAGTAGTGGTTTTATTTCCAAACCTCTTCCCCAAAGCACTTCTCCTTTTGTATTGAGTTTGCATATTACCATATTTTCATATTCTCTATTCAAGGTTTCGCCGATAGGACCGCCTCCATGGAAGCCTATAGTCATTGAACTAAAGCCTCCAGACCAAACATTCTGACTGATGTTTGCACATAGATAAGCATTCCCTTTTGAATCTACCAATAGATCATGAAATGAGTAGTTGGGGAGTCCTGTTTGATTTTGTATTCTTCTTTCTGCTTCTTCTTTTCTAAATAAGTCTTGGTATACTTGTGCAGGCAGTTTCGTTTGTTTTGTCGCGATCAACGACATGTTTTTTTTATTGACTGTTGCCGTAAAAATTCCGTTGATATCGCGGATATTTTCATCAGCATAAAATCCTATTAATGATAACTTTCCTTTGTATTCATTAATTTGTAATGATTTCAAGAATTTTGTTTGTACGGGAATTGTAAGCTGCGACGTTTTATCTTTGGTTAATTTGTGTAGTGTGTATTCATAATTAATTTTCCCTTTGCGCCTTTGTCTAGTTCCTTTGAAGAATGTTCTTCCAATAGTAAATACCTCAGCAGCGTCATTCACCGTAAAATCGCCTTGTTGGAAATATTTTTCTTTGTCTTTACTAAAAGATGTCTCGTACACCAAGTTTAGATTTTTGGTATCCAATACGCGTACTACATATGAATTGCGGTTGGAATTATAATCATCCATCGCAATCGCAACATATTGATGGTTGGGAGAAGTTGCAAAGAGTACTCTTCTCATTACTGATAAAGGATCTCGTTGCTCTTCAGTAGTATTGTAATCAGACACGAAGACTTCTGTTTTGCTGTGCGTATTGCTATCTGCATCTAAAGTGTAACAAAAAATTGAACATATTGTCGCGCTTCTGGGTTTGTATACTGTAAATACCTGAATCGTATTTCCTGCATTAGCATGACCTAAATACTCTTCATTTCGTTCTTTTTTGATCATTCCTGCAAACATTTTATTCATGTTCCCGTCAAAAACATCCCAAAAAATATATTTTTTCACAAAACGAACTGTAGTTATATGCTTGTTGGTCACATGCATGGCGCTTATTTTTTCTGTCCGCTTGCCATCCATATATTTTTCAGCACTTACCATAAAATTCAATTCAGTTGGATTGAATTCTTGCGCCATTCCCGCAAAGGAAAACGTACTAAGTAAGAGATAGAATAGTAGTTTTTTCATAGCAATCGTTTTAGTTAAATACAGCAAACAAAATTGAATATAAAAACGTACTTAATGCTACTTTTTTTAATTCAGGATCAAGTTCTTTGAGAATGATATTTTTGCCCACCACAATCATATTTAGAATTAAAGGAATAAAAGCAATAAAAACGATGAATTGTAATGGTGATTCATAATTTCGTAAACCATACCACAGTGTTATGACAAAGGCGCCAACAATCAACCCGTAATGGTATATTTTTGCGTTTTGACTTCCCATTTTTACGACCAAGGTATTTTTTCCGTGTGATTCATCTTTGATACGATCGCGCATGTTGTTTAAATTCAACACTGCCGTACTTAACAATCCAATCGCTGTTGCAGGTAGGAAAATATCAAAATTCAAGGTTTTCGTGTATAAAAAGTAGCTTCCCACAACACTCAACCAACCAAAAAAGAGGAAGACAAATACATCGCCTAAACCCGAATATCCATATGCACTTTTTCCAACTGTGTATTTAACCGCCGCAATAATCGCCGTAATTCCTAAGAAGAAAAACAATACCGAATAACTGAAGTTTTCATTTCCAAATGCTACATAAATCACCGCCAATGCCAATACAAGTGTGATGATTGCCGTAATGATCATAGCATTTTTCATCTGCTTTGGCGAAATAATTCCTGAAGCTACCATGCGCTGCTCGCCTTCTCTGTCATCGTCTGTTCCGCGAATTCCGTCTCCGTAATCGTTGGCAAAATTAGAAAGTATTTGAAAACCTGTTGTGGTGAGAATACATAACCAAAATAGCAATGATTGCCAAACTGGAGGACAACCAAAACTACAATTTAAAATTTCTGTCTGATTTAATAAATAATATTCATTTCCCAACGAACAACCCACAATAATTCCAGCAATGGATAAAGGTAAGGTGCGTAACCGTGCAGCAGCGAGCCAAGGTTTAATCATGTACGTAATTTTAATGTAAAGATACGATTTTAAACTAGCACTAAAAACGTTGAAACTGGTGATTAATCATAATATTCTATTAATCTTTATGCCTAATTCGGAGTTTTACTTACATTGCAAAAAGTTTTATTTTTGCTCTATGAACACAGCTTTACGCATCTTTTTATTCCTCTTTTTTGTTGGATTTTTACAGGCGCAAGAACCACAAGTTTGGAACACGTATCAAGCCAAACAGGAATTGGGTGTGAGTTCTGCAAACTTGCGAATGGATTTGATTGAGAGCGCACCGATTAACGGATACGACTTTCTTTTTTATATTAAAATCAAATACCGCGTGACTAAAGAAAGTGATTTTCCTGTTGGTAACAAATTGAAGAAATTATATCGTATTAAAGATGCGATTTACGATAAAATGAATTCTGTTGCTGATAGTTATTACGTGGGTTCGTTTATGTATGATGGCAGTCGTTTTGAATATTACTATGTGAAAGATGCTACCAATTTGGAAGATCATATTGACCGACTATTTCGCAATAAATTTCGTGGAGAAAAGTATGATGTGTATGTAAAATCTGATCCTGCTTGGGATTTATATATCAACTTTTTATATCCGAATGAAGAGATTTTGAATTTTATGTCGAATCGCGATACGGTCATTCAATTGAAAAACGCGGGTGATGATGTGTTGACTGTTCGAAAAGTAGATCATTTTGCAGGTTTTACTTCTGTGAATGAAATGAATCTGTTTGAAGAAGCGATTCAAAAACTAGGCTACAAAGTGGATTATAAAAAACCGCTAAAAACGAAAAAGTATTCATACGAAATAAAGTTTTCACGAGACAATTCAGTAACGCTAGAAAGTGCTATGAAATTTACCAACGAACTCATCAAACTTGCCAAAGAATTCAACGGATTTTATGATGGTTGGGAAACTTTTGTTGTGAAGAAGACGAATTAGATTGTTAGACGCACTTTGTTTTTAGATTGTTAGTATCGGCTTCGCCTGTTAGACACGCTTCGCTTTAGTATCGCTCACGCTCTTAGTATTTTAGTATTGTGGTTGGTGAGTGTCATTTGATAGTATCGCTACATTTTCAAATTTTCAAATTGGTACATTGGTAGATGCACTGCGCTCTGTTGTCGGTTATGTGTTTTGGGTTCTGAGTTTAGTAAAAACTATTCTTTGAAGCTTCTCAATACTCAATACTCAATACTAATATCCAAAAGCTATAAAAACACTTTTTCATTTTACATTTTAATTTTTTTCTCAAAATACGAATTCGCTACATTTTCCTAAGTGAAGTTTTTGGATCAACTTATTGCCTTATAACTTTATGTGTTTTGACTTTCTTTAGTTGTTCTTTGGTAAGTATTGCATCTACTTTTTGCTCTCGTTCTTCGGCTATTGCTTTCAAGGCAAGTACCTTTTTTACGTCATCTTTCTCCTTTTTAGCAGCTTCCAGATCTTTGTAAAATTTCAAATTGATTTTATAAATCTTTTTTTCTTGTTCAGTTGATAAATCAAGGCTCTTTACCATTGTTTTGGTGAGTTCCTGAGCCGCCATTTCAAAAGTATCTTGTGCAAAACCAATACTTTGAATAACCATAAATAGCATGAATGTTAGATATAATTTTCTTGAATATTTCATTTATCAATTTTTTAGTATTTTCCTTAAATATAAAGATACTATATTTGGTAAAAATACCCTAAATGATATTGAAGTTAAAAATCCTTTAATTAAGAGCACGGTTGAAAAAATAGTAGAAAAGGATATATCAAATCAACAAATACACAAACAGACAAATCAACACATAAACAAAAAACAACCCTCAAAACCGAAACCCAACGCCCATATTTACCGTATGAATGTTCTCGTTGAAACGATTTCCAGAAGTCCCGCCGTCTAAGTCTAACTTTATAAAATCTGCTGAAACCTCAACAAAGAAACGCTCTGTGAGATCATACGCTGCGCCAAATCCCCAATTAATTCCGCTTTGCGAATCCGTAAAACGATCGCCGTTCGGTTGAATCGTCGGATCAGGAGTTCCAAAATCAAAATTGGAATTGGCAGCATTCAAAGAAGTTGTAAATATACTGTATCCCAGCGAAACATAAGGTCTGAACTGTGGTAGACTGATGATATTAAATTCTCCAATCAGTTTTGGTTTTAAGACAAAAGCGCCTCCATTGATATCATCTACAAAATTATAATTAAAATAATCAACCGAGAAGCCTAGTTTGGGAGAAATCAGTCGCGTTTCTGCAATTTGATACCTAAAATCCAACCCGACCAAACCATCATACGCAAATACAATAAAATTATCACCTGTAGACAACGGATAATGCAATCCGATTTCAAATTTACGATCTGTATTTTGCCCAATTCCCACATAAAAACATAGTAAAAACAGACACGCTAAGAGCTTTTTCATTTTTTTAATTGATTAGGTACAATGCAAACGGAAATATTTATAAATTATTGGACGCTTGTAGTTTTTGGTCGCAGTTCTTGGTTTTCAGTATTCAGTCTCAGTTTGCAGTCTCAGTTTGCAGTCTCAGTTTGCAGTTTTCAGTAACGAATCCAACCAACAACAAGTAACTAATAACCAGCAACCAACCTACGGTATCCACTTCTTCTCAAAGTTAGGCTTGCGCTTTTCTAAGAATGCATCACGACCTTCTTTGGCTTCGTCAGTCATGTAGGCTAAACGTGTTGCTTCTCCTGCAAATACTTGTTGCCCTACCATTCCGTCGTCGGTTAAATTCATCGCAAACTTCAACATTTTGATGGATGTTGGTGATTTTGCTAAAATTTCTTGCGCCCATTCAAAGGCTGTATCTTCCAATTCGTCATGTGGAATTACGGCGTTTACCATGCCCATTTCATACGCTTCTTGTGCAGAGTAGTTTCTTCCCAAGAAAAAGATTTCACGCGCTTTTTTCTGCCCCACCATTTTTGCCAAATACGCCGAACCGTATCCTGCATCAAAACTGGTTACATCTGCATCTGTTTGCTTGAAGATAGCGTGTTCTTTACTTGCCAACGTCAAATCACAAACCACGTGCAAACTGTGTCCTCCACCAACGGCCCAACCTGGCACCACTGCAATTACAGCTTTTGGCATAAAACGAATTAAGCGTTGTACTTCTAAAATATTCAATCTATGGTAACCATCTTGTCCAACATATCCTTGATGTCCGCGCGCTTTTTGATCGCCTCCACTGCAAAAAGAATACACACCATCTTTTGTGGACGGACCTTCCGCAGAAAGCAACACTACGCCAATAGTTACATCTTCATGTGCATCTTTAAAAGCATCTAACAATTCGCTTGTCGTATGTGGTCTAAAGGCATTTCTAACATTGGGCCTGTTGAATGCAATGCGCGCTACACCATCTGCTTTTTTATACGTAATATCATCGTATTCTTTTGCGGTTTTCCAGTTTGGTTTACTCATATTTTTAGTATTTTGTGCAAAAATAATTCATTTTACACAGTTTTTACGAATTTCACGATTCAATTTCTCAATCATAAATACTATTATTTTCCATGAAAAAACTAATTTTAACTGCTTTTATAAGCTGTTTTACATTCACAACATTTGCACAAGAGTATCAATTCACAACTACGGTAGATTTAGAAACTACACCAGTCATTAGTCAAGGAAGAACAGGAACTTGCTGGAGTTTTTCGACGTCTTCATTTTTAGAATCTGAAGTGATCCGATTGACAGGAAAGCAGATTGATCTTTCGGAAATGTATAATGTGCGAAATACTTATCCTAAAAAAGCATGGAATTATGTGATGCGACAAGGAAAAGCACAATTTAGCGAAGGCGGATTGGCGCATGATGTGATCAATGCTGTAAAATCAAATGGTTTAGTCCCAAATAGTGCCTTCACGGGATTACAAGCGTTACAAACTGGACATAATCACGCAGAAATGATCGCTGTTTTAAAAGCAATGTTAAAGGTATACATTGACAACCCAAGTGGTAAATTATCTAAAAACTGGAAACCTGCTATTGAAAATATTTTGGATGTGTATTTAGGAGAACGTCCTGAATCTTTTGTGTATGATGGAAAAACTTACACACCAACTTCATTTTTAGCAATGACAAAGATAAATCCTGATGACTATGTGACATTGACTTCTTTTACACACCAGCCGTATTACCAACCTTTTATTTTAAATATCCCTGATAATTTCTCTAATGGAAGTTTTTATAATGTTACACTAAACGAATTGGTTGCAGCAACTAAAAACGCCTTAAAAACAGGATATACAATAGCGTTGGATTGTGATGTGTCAGAAACTACATTTTCAGCAAAATATGGATTGGCTACAGTTCCTGAAACGGCTGTGAGTCGTGGAGATTTTTCAGCCGAAATCCGCAAAGAAAAAGCAATTACGGCAGCATATCGTCAGCAAGAATTTGAAAATTACAGAACTACAGACGATCACTTGATGCACATTACGGGCATCGCAACCGATCAAAACGGAAACGAATATTTTCGTGTAAAAAATTCTTGGGGAAGCAACACCGCACGCATTCCAAATGATGGTTATATCAACATGAGTGAAGCATTTTTTAGACTGAAAACAATCTCCGTATTGGTACACAAAGATGCGTTACCAAAAGCATTGCGTCAGAAATTAGGATTGTAATATATTTTATTTTCAACATACATTTGATTTTAATGTGGTAAATTGGTGATTTGGTATCATTTTTGTTGCATATTCAACCATAAAATCATCAGTCAACAAAAAACCGATTCCACATGAAAACCAAATTTCTAATCACTTGTTTTGCCGTTATTTTCACTTTCAGCAGTTGCAGTGTAGACGAAGACGAACCACAGTTTGATCTTAATGAAAGTCTCGTTGCGTATTATCCGCTTGACGGAGACACAAACGATCTCAGTCCCTACAAAGTACGTGCACAACGAAAAGGAGTTCGATCTACTTTTGATCGTTACGGAATTGCAAACTCAGCTTATAACTTTGATGGAGTTAACGATCATATTCGTATTCCTGCCAGTGAACATTTAGACTTTACCAATGAATTCACCATCAATTTATGGTTAAAAACAGATACGACGAATCTGCAACAAGTTTTATATAAAAACATTTCTGATCATTCAAAAAACAGTCCTGCTTACGGAATTTCCATTGGCTATGTTCCTTTTGAAGATGAGCAAGTAGTCACCAAAGATATTATCTTCACAATTGCTCCTTATGGCATCATGCACGAACTGCGAAAGTTCAACTATGAAAAAGATACTTGGTATATGATTACCTGCACTTTAAAAGACGATACGATGTATTTATATATCGATGGAAAACCTGCCTTGATGAAATACATAGAAGGCGAACTTTCTACCTCAACGACCTTACCGTTACTCATTGGAAATGACGGATCTGGCGAACATCCATTTAGAGGAAGTATCGATGATATCCGAATTTATAGCAAGGCAAAATCGACAGAGTTTGTATCGTATTTGTACGAACAATGAACATAAAAATTAACAACCTTCAATTCATAAACCGTAGGTGCTATTGCTTTTTTTCAAGGACTTGTGATCCTAATTTTGTGTCATTATTAATTTTAAAAAGAATTATTATGAAAAAGCAAAAAGAAATCAAGAAGTTACACTTACGTAAAAACGTCATTGGAAATTTGGTACAAGTTTCTGGAGGAAAACCACCAAAAACATATCGTTATTGCCCAAGTGACGCTTGTGAACCTTCTGATGATACAGGAACAGACGGTTACACTTCGTATTGTTCTGTGATAGCATGTTAAAAGTTGAAAGGCGCGTTTTTGAAAAACGCGTTTTTACTTTAGATTTTAGATCGCTTCGTTACTGGGTTTTAATGGATATGTCTACACGAAGTATCACAATGTGATAATCTATCTTCTGTACTATTTTTTTCTAAAATTCGGATTTTGTTTTAAAGAAATTCCATCTGCTTTAATGACAATCTGCTGTTGTTTATACAAACTTCCAATTGCCTTTTTAAAGCTCTTTTTACTCATGTTTAAGCGTTGCTTGATGAGTGCTGGATCGCTCTTATCATGCAACGGCAGACTTCCACCATTTCGTTGCAAGGCATCTAATACGATTTGTGCAGAAGGTTCAATATTTTTATAACCAATTTGCTGTAACGACAGATCAATCTTGTTGTCTTCGCGTATTTTCTTTACGACACCTTTTAGCTTTTCGCCTAATTTCAATTCACGGAAGATTTCGTCTTTATACACCAAGCCTTTGTGCTGTTGATTGATGATCATTTCCACACCTAATTCTGTAAAACGAGACACCATTAAATCAACCTCATCAAACTTCTCCACAGTCAATTCTTCGTTACTCAAAAACTTATTCGTTTTGCTAGAAGCGACCAAACGATTCGTTTCTTCATCCAAATAACAATACACTACATACCATTTTCCCTCTTGCATTTCGCGTGCTTGTTCTTTAAAAGGAACAAACAAATCTTTTTCCAATCCCCAATCTAAAAACGCACCGTAATCACTCAAAGCAGTCACACGCAACAAACCAAATTCATTGACTTTCATATACGGTTTTAGCGTCGTCGTCACAGGACGTTCGTGACTGTCTAAATAGGCAAAAACGGTCAACTTCTCTCCTATTTCAAAAGCATCGGGCACGTACTTGTTTGGCAACAAAATTTCATTTCCTTCTTCATCTCCTAAAAAAAGTCCTGGAGGCGTTTCGCGTAAAATCTCTAATGTATTGTGTTGTCCTAAATGAATCATCTTGCTAAATTTCGGTCAAAGGTACGTTTTATAGCTAAATTGATATAAAATAACATAGAAGATTTGCAAAGAAAAAGTTGAAGTTCTAGGTAAAAAACGCAGGCATAGCTAGGCTACGTTGAGTATTTTTAACGGAGAAATTCAGCTTTTTATTCATAAGATTCATGTTCTTTCATGTTGATTTATACCAATTAAACTACAAGATGCGACTTTAGAGACGAAGTTGCTTTGGTATCATAGGACGCGATGAATGGGTTGCATAGCCGTAGCTACGAAAACTATTCGCAAGAAACTAGGATGCCAAATGAACGAGTCTATATGTTGCATCTTATAGTTTAATTGGTATTAGCTATATATAAATCAAAGCCATAAAAAAACGCCATCCTGAGATAAAGATGGCGCTTTCAAAAAAAGGGATTTTAATAATAGTATTAAAATACAATCTGAAATTAGTTGTAGATTGCTTCTTTTCCGAAATGAACTGTCAATAAATAATATACAACAGCTCTGTATTTTGTTCTGTTAGAGCGACCGTACTGCTCCATAACCGCGTCAATTGCCTTGTCTAAATCAGCGCTATCTGCTAAGCCTAACTTTTTGATTAAGAAGTTATTTTTTACGGTTGCTAATTCTGATTCGTCTGTTCCTGAAACTGTTGCCGCATCTTTGTTGTAGATAGCAGGACCACAACCAATAGTTACTTTTGTTAATAAATCCATGTCTGGAGTTACGCCACATTTGTCTTTTAAGTCGGCAGCATATTTTGTGATTAGCTCGTCTCTCTTACTCATAATTGTGTTAATTTTTATTGTAAAATTTGATTAATAATATCTGTGGCCAAAAGTAGCAGTTTGGCTACTATTCTTACTTTTTGCGAAGAACTCGATTTTTTTATTCGTTAAAAAACCTAAAATACTCGATTAACGTACCATCATTGTCAATTCGTGGCGTAAAAACCTCTAAAATCTTAGGTTGTGTACTGGTTTCATAGAAGGTTTTCAATGCGGTTTGAAGCGACGCTTCATCACTTGCCGTGTGGTATTCAAAATGATACATTTCTGCCAATTGCTTTGCCGTATACGGATGAATCGTCTCAAAATAGGTGTCAAAATTTTCTGTGTTTTTTTCTCCTGGAAGAATTCTGAAAATACCGCCGCCACTATTATTTACTAAAATGATTCGGAAGTTGCTCGGAATGTAATTATTCCACAACGCATTGCTGTCGTAGAAGAAACTCAAATCGCCTGTAATGAGTAAGGTTTGTTTTTTGGCGACAATAGCAGTTCCGATTGCGGTAGATGTGCTTCCGTCAATTCCACTCGTTCCACGGTTGCAAAATAATTCGATACTGGAATCAATAGTAAATAATTGCGCGTATCGAACCGTTGAACTATTTCCCAAATGCAAAATAATCGATTTCGGCAACGTAGCTAAAATGGCTTGAAATGCTTTTAAATCTGTAAAATTGATTTGATTCAGATAGATCTTATGTTTTTCTTGACGCTGTTTTTTTATATCATTCCAAAATGCTTTGTACGGACTTTCTATTGGAGTTGTTTGCTCAAAAAACAATTCAAAAAAATGATTCGGATTCATCTGAAAGAAATGTTCCAAACAGAAAAACGTATCAAACACTCTATTTTCATGAATATGCCAATGATGTTTCGGCTGATGCTTTCGTAGAATCGCTTTGATTTTCTTAGAGACAATCATTCCGCCTAACGTCAGCAACACTTCTGGTTGAAATTCCTGCAACATTGCTTCATTCTTCTCAATTGGCAAAATCATCTGATCAATCTTATTGAAGAATTTTTCATCGCGCAGATTGGACGTCGTTTCTGTAAATACCAATACTGACGGATCATTCGCCAAGAGTTCCCAATACGTTTTTGAAACCGTATGTGGCGGCAACGTTCCGACCAAAACCATTTTTCGTGTCGATTTGCTCCAAATAGCAGCAGCTTCCGTAATTTTTTCGTGTTCTATGTCTTCTTTCAATACCAACGGTGCTACTTTTGGAAAAACAGTCGGTTCATCTTGCATGAAGTATAACGGTTCGTCAAAAGGTGCGTTGATGTGTGTAGGACCGTTTTTCTCCACCGCAGTATTCAACGCAGCATTGATTTCTTTTTCATTATACGCTTGAATATGTTGCTGCAATTCACGTTCCTTTTCTTCTGATAATTGATGTGTATCTGCTAAAAGCGTCGATTTGTGTGTAATATCTTGTTTGAGATTTGCCTCGTAGTTGATATGATTCTTAAAGATATGTTTCTGACGAATCGTTTGTCCGTCACCTACATCGATCAAATATTCGGGTCTGTCTGCCGAAATGACCACGACAGGAACATTGCTGTAAAACGCTTCCGCAATCGCAGGATAATAATTCAACATTGCAGAACCTGAAGTACAAATCACTGCTACTGGTTTGCCCAATTGTTGCGCCATTCCCAAAGCTAAAAAAGCCGCACAACGTTCGTCCACAATACTGTACGCATGCATATTTGGATGCTGGGAAAAACTGAGTGTTAACGGTGCATTTCGCGATCCTGGGGAAATCACAACATGGTTGATACCTTTGGCAATACAAAGCGAAACTAAGGTTTGTGCGAGTGGGATTTTTGAGTACTTCATTTCGAGTTACAAAAATACGGGTTTAAATGCATTTTTTATAATACTCGTTTCATTATTTGCGATTTCGCTACGGTTTCTTGCCACTCGGATTCCGGATCAGAATCTTTGGTAATTCCGCCACCAATATATAGGATTCTTTTGGTGTCTGTCAACTGCATGCAACGTAAATTTACGTACAATTCTGAATGACTTCGAACGGTTCGGTAGGCACTATTTTCTTGATTTTTGCGATTGCGATTTCTAGAAGTTTCTTCTTTCTTATTCAATTCGCCCAAATAGCCTGTATAAAAGACGCGATCATAGTTTTCTTCTTGTAGAATAAATGATTTGGCAGCTTCCGTAGGAAATCCGCAAATCGCTGGTGTTGGATGCAATGCCGTGATGATATCACCAATATTGACGTTAGAAGCCATTCGCCCAGAAATCATAGAACACAAGTGCAATAGACTTCCTGCTTGCTGTGTTGAAGCTTCGCTGATGGTGAGATTTGTGGTGAGATTTTGCAAGCGATCTGCAATATAATCGGTAACAATTTGTTGTTCTTCCATTTCTTTTTGATCCCACGAAACTTGCACATTTTCTTGAAACTTTCGCGTTCCTGCCAAAGACATCGTGGTCATGCTATTGCCTTTTGCGCTGACTAGAGTTTCTGGCGTAGCGCCTGCCCACATTCCGATTTTCGGATGATACCACAAATACACAAACGCCGTTGGATAGTTCTCGCGTAAGCGTTGAAATAACACAAGCGAATCGGTTTGTGAATCAATTTCTTCTTGGCGTGAAAGGACAATTTTTTGAATGTCTGAATTTTGAATCGTCACCACTCCTTTTTTGACTAATTCCATATGTTTTTGTCGCGCTTCCGCAGATGGATTCATAGAAGCAGTTGCAGTATCGTCTGACGCCATCGTTTCCAACTCACCTTGAACTACCTCTTCAAACGAGATAAGAATCGTTTCCTTTAAATTGTCAAAAGGTGCAAAAACAAATCCGCTTTCGGTGAAATCACTTACCGTATGTAGTTCATCCGTATGCTGAAAAACGATGTTCACCAGAGTCGCATTGGGTTTTCTGTAGGCAACAAAAGGCAGTTGTTTTTGAATATGTTCGGACAGTTTGGCTAACATCTATTGAAATTACTTTTCTAACACGATGGTTGTCAATTTACACAGGGAAATCAATTTGCCTTCTTCATCTTCCACTCTAATTTCCCAAAGATGTGTGGTTCTTCCTTTATGAATCGGTCGCGCTGTCGCAAATACTTCGCCTTCGCTTTTACTTTTCAAGTGATTCGCGGAAATTTCCAATCCTTTTACTTTGTATTTTTTCGTGTCGATAAACAAATGAGAAGCAGTACTTCCTACAGTTTCCGCCAAAGCTACCGTTGCGCCGCCATGTAATAATCCTTGCGGTTGATGCACACTTGGATTTACGGGCATTTTCGCGGTTAGAAAATCGTCACCGACATCTGTGTAAGAGATTTTAAGGGTTTCTAATAAGGTATTTGGGACAATCGCGTTGAGTTGCGCTAAAATTGCTTCTTTTTTGGGATTCATTTGATATATTTATGGAAAAATTATCGACTCGTAAGTCGCTTTACAAAAATACGAAACCCTTAGCATACTTTTGAATAATGGAAGAAAAAGAAATCGCGTATCAAATCACAAATACCTATTCCACTTTAAACGAACTGACAGTCAAGACGAAAAATGTTTGGTTTGTCTGTCACGGAATTGGTTTTTTGAGTCGTTATTTTATTAAGTTTTTTGATGAATTGCATCCTGAAGAAAATTATATCATCGCGCCGCAAGCGTCTTCCAAATATTATTTAAAGAACGAATACAAGCATGTTGGTGCCAGTTGGCTGACCAAAGAAAATACCCAAGCGGAGATTAAAAATGTTATGGCAAACCTCAACGCGATTTATCAAGCAGAGCAAATTCCTGCACAGGTAAACTTTTTTATTTTAGGATTTTCACAAGGAGTTTCAGTGGCGATGCGTTGGGTAGCACGTTATCAAATTCCGTGTGATAGATTGATGATTTATGCAGGCAGCATTCCTACAGAATTAACACCAGAAGATTTTGCATTTATCAATCCCAAAAAAACGAAAATTCTAAATATTGTAGGCTTGCAAGATGAGTATTTCACCGAAGCACGTATGCAACAAGAACATGAAAAAATGCAATTGCTCTTTGGAAGAAATTACACATTTAAAACATACGAAGGCACACATACCGTGTCAAAAAATGCGTTAGAAATGTTAATGAAACTATAAAATGTATCGGACTTACCTACCTTTAGTACGGCAAAAACGTAGTTTATTTTTCCTTTTTCTAGTTATTTTTACAATTCGAATACTAGTTCTGAGTACACTTATTAGTTTTCCTAAAAAGCCTAAAGTAACTCAGTCTCATCTATAATAACCAATCAACCAACCAAAAAAATGCATGATCGTAAGATGATGCATTTTTATTTTTGCTTTCTTTGTAAGGTATGATTGCACTTACAAAACTTACTGACACCTTAAAGGAATATTTCGGATACGATACCTTTAGACCGCTTCAACAGGAGATTATAAATTCTATTTTTGAAGGAAATGATAATTTGGTGATTATGCCCACAGGTGGCGGAAAATCCATTTGTTATCAGTTGCCAGCAATTTTGTTGGAAGGCATTACAATTGTGATTTCACCATTAATCGCTTTGATGAAAGATCAAGTAGATGGTTTGACGACGAACGGAATTCCTGCAGCGTATTTGAATAGCAGTCAATCTGAAAGTGAACAACAAGCTATTTATTCGCGGATTGAAAAAGGTGAAATTAAGTTGTTGTATACAGCGCCTGAAAGTCTCTCGTATTTGGAGTATATTTTTACGAGTCAGCCAATTAGTTTGATTGCAATTGACGAAGCACATTGTATTTCTTCGTGGGGACATGATTTTCGTCCAGCCTACACCAATCTTGGCTATTTGAAGAAGCGTTTTCCAAAGGTTCCGATTATTGCATTGACTGCAACTGCCGACAAAGCTACGCGTGAAGATATCGCGAATCAATTGAACATTCCGCATGCTACACAACATATTGCTTCGTTTGATCGGAAGAATTTAAAGTTGGAAGTGCGTCCTGCAAATAATCGTATCAAACATATTATCAATTTTATAGAAGATCGCCCGAATGAAAGTGGTATTATTTATTGTTTGAGTCGAAAAGCTACGGAAAGTGTCGCAGAAAAATTGCAGCAGGTAAACATCAATGCGGTTGCCTATCACGCAGGAATTGGGCATGAACTTCGCGCTAAAATTCAAGAGGATTTTATCAACGATACGAACCAAGTGATTTGTGCAACGATTGCTTTTGGGATGGGAATTGACAAATCGAATGTGCGTTGGGTAATTCATTACAATCTCCCTAAAAATATAGAAGGGTATTATCAGGAAATCGGACGTGCAGGACGTGACGGATTGCCTTCGGACACACTGCTTTTTCATAGTTATGGTGATATCATTCAATTGAAAAAGTTTGCTGAAAGTTCCGGAAATGCAGAAGTACAATTGGCAAAACTCGATCGTATGAAAGAGTATGCAGATGCACTAAGTTGTCGCCGTAGAGTGTTGCTCAATTATTTTGGAGAAATGGTTACTGAAGATTGTGGCAATTGTGATGTGTGTTTGAATCCGCCACAGTTTTTTGATGGAACAATTATCGCTCAAAAAGCCTTATCTGCCGTAGCGCGCGTAAAAGGCGAAGAACCTATTGGCACTGTGATTGACGTATTGCGTGGCGCCCAAAATAGTGCAGTGTACGACAAAGGGTATCAAAGCTTAAAAACCTACGGAATTGCCAAAGAAATCGCTTGGCAAGATTGGAAACAGTATATTACACAACTTATCAATCAAGGGTTTTTGGAGATTGCTTTTCACGAACGCAACACCTTAAAGTTGACCGAATTTGCAAAAGAAGTATTGTTTAAAGGAAAAAAAGTTTCACTAGCGAATTTGGTAGCCGCCGAAAAAGAAAAAGAAGTACAGAAAAAGCAAAAGCCAAAAGCTTCTAAAAATTCTTTATTTGAACGTTTGCGCGCATTGCGCTTAGATATTGCTCGTGAAGAAGGCGTGCCTGCCTATCAAGTTTTTAGTGATGCTACGCTGCGTGAAATGGAAGCAGAACGACCAATGTCGGATGAAGAATTTATTCGCATTAATGGTGTCGGTCGCGTGAAAATGATGAATTACGGGCATACGTTTATTAAAGAAATTATCAGTTTTTCTGAGGAGAAGAAAAAGAAGCGAAAAGTAGATACGATACAAAAAACCTATGAGTTATTGCAATCAGGTTTATCTATTGAAGATATTTCTGTAGAACGAAATTTAGCCGAAAGCACCATTTTTTCACATATTTTCAAATTACATACTGCAGGAAAAGAAATCGATCTGCATCAGTTTATCGACAAACATGATTTGGAAAGCATTCGAAAAGCCAAAGAAGAGCTGGAACATCCTGGAACATTACGTCCTTATTTTGAGCATTTTCAAGAAGCAATTTCATACAATACTATCAAAATTGGTTTGATGATTTTGGATGGTGGGAATTCTTAAAAAAGTGCATAAAAACCGTATTCTGAAAACCTATTTATTCTTTTCGATTAATTCAATAATTTTATCAAGACTATAAGAATTTAAATTTGGAATTTGCTCATTAACAATGTATCCTTTAGAGTTGATGATTTGGTGGTGTGGATAACTACGTACACCAAAATATTTTTCAAAGAACGCCAGTTGATTTTTTGAAAGCAGGTAATGATTTCCTTTAAGGTTACGTTCTTTTATGGTTTTTTCCCAATCGTTGGTCTGCATGTGAACTCCATAAAAAATATAGACTATATCTGTATCGGTTGATTCAATGAGGGTATTATAATGTTCCAATTCTCGCATGCAAGGTCCGCACCAAGTAGCCCAAAAATCGTGAAATACAACCTTGCCTTTGGTGTTTTCATAGATCTTCAATAGTTCATTTTTTTCTTTTTCGCTTACATCATAATTTTGAATCAAGGTCTTTATAGATTTTTGTGCTGTAAGTTGTTTGTTCAGTATTGCATCTACATACAACGGATTTGTGTACAGCTTCAACGTATCGAGGTAGTTGTTTGGTATTTTATTTCCTGTGTAATTAGATAATCGGATTTCATTTTTATAGAAGTTTGCCATTATGATGTCACGATCTTTTCCTTTTGGAAGTTGTTTGATTAGCTGTACTTTCAAAAAATAAGGTGTTGGCCAATCTTTTTTTAATTGTTCCCTTTTTTGACTGTATGAATTGCTCAAATTCCCAACAATATTGTATAAACTAGTTAAGGTTGCTAAATAATTTAAGTAGGCTTTATAAGTAACTTCTGTAGCGACATTAAATCCTATTTCGTTTACAAATGTAAAATAATCGCTTTCCGCATCTAAATCCAAACTTCGCTTACCCATAAACGGATATACACTTAAATCACTTCCGGCACTGTACTTAATTTGTAATTTCCCCCAATTTGTAAAAGTTGCATCAGTATTATTATTTTGGCTAACTAGTGAATCAAACTTAGAAAGCTGATCATGCATTTCTTGTATACGCTTGTTTTTGTATAAATTAATATCGTTAAGACTATCTACGGAAAAAGCACTTGTTGATTTTTTTAAAAGATTATTGATAAAAAAAGTATGTTTTAATAAAGCATGATTCGTTTCTTTATGTATGCCTTCAACCTTAAAATTTTCAAATTTTGACCAATTCAGAAACTCTTCAATACGAACAGAAATAATTAATTTTTCTCCAGGACTAATAATTTGAGAAAACTCTCTGTCATCATAACTAATCAGCAATTCCTTTTTATTTTGGATCGCGGGAAAATAGTTAACAATTCCATCATCAGAAATTTTTAATTGCTTTGTTATGGACTTAATATCGTCTACAATCAAAATATTGATGAAATTTTTATGCACATCGGGATTGTAATCTTTTAGAATTAATTCAACTTCTGTTGGATTCACCACTTTGTTAGCTGCTGTGTCTGTAACCGATTTTTTATCATCGCAAGAAAAAAGCATTGTTGCTATGAAGAGTATAAAAAGTGAATTTTTCATTTGTATAGAGTTTGAAGATTTTTTAATTGAAAAAATATAGAAAAGTGATGTAAACGTTACTGCTCTTTTTCTCACAATTATTCGTTTTTGCAAAAAGTTTCTCATGGATTTTGGATAACACATTAGGTACTAATTGCCGTAATATCTGCTATTTCTTATCAGCTAGATGTTCTAATGCTAGCAAATCATTAGGATTGATAAATTTAAAATCGATCACTTTTAGGTCGCTATCAACAATTACCTTGGTAGGATATGCTTGTATTTTATAAGCAATTTCAATATCATCTTTAATGTTTCCGCCATAAAAATTACGCCAAAAAATACTATCCGTTGCAGTAGCGTTTTCCCATCGAGTTTTATCAAAATCTGTGCTAATTGACACAACTTCAATTCCCTTTTCGGTGAGTTGTTCTGTCAAATCTTTATTCATTTTTTTATTGAAGTTCCTACACGGACCACATCCTGAGAACCAAAAATAAAGTACTGTATATTTATTTTTGTTAGCTACTTGTCGCAAGGATACTTTTTGGTTTTCATCATCAATCAAATTGAAATCGGTAAACGACAATTGCTGTTCATTGCCATATTCATTTATTCTGGAAATCTGATCTTCAATCATTTTAAATCGATAGGCATACGATTCTTTAATAGTAGATAAGTCACCATAAAGACGATTAATTTCATTTGTTTCATCTTCGTTTAAATATTCTGGACTGAATGAAAAGAAATCTAACATCGTACTAAAAAGTTCTGCTTTTATTCTTGTATCAAAATCTCTAAATTCATTGGTAAAAAGAGCCAAACCTTCTTTCCTAATTTTTGGAAATACTGTACGATTTAAGCTGTCTAATACATCATTACTGTATATAATGCCTTCATTTAAAGCATATAACTGATCAGTTGCGGTTTCTAAAGTGATGTTTTTTGCTCCTTTTTTGAAGTCTATATTTTTAAAAGTATAATATGGATAAAATTCGGTTTCTGTATATTGGATTGAATCTTTTAAAAAGTTTGCAGTGATGCTAATGGTATCATTTTCAAGTAATACTGGAATTATATTCCGAATATTTTGCACACTGTCCAGATTGTATTGCGATTCAATCCACGCGAGGTCAGAATACGCATATGGTACTTCAAATATGAGTTGTTCATTTTTAACTTGCGAACTAAGTCTATTTTCAAAGTCTTCTCCTAGTATTGAAAGAACAAAATTCTGATTTTCTGCATTTTTTATGTTGACAATAACGGTTGCTATTTTTTCGTTCGGTTCCGTGGTTTTTGACTCTTTTTTACAAGACCATAGTATAAGGACTAAGAGTATAAATAGTGTGTTCTTTATCATTTTTAGTAATATTAGTACAACAGGAATTGCTATTGTTTTTTAGTATGATTAAACAGTGTATATGAATGAATTAAGTTATCACTAAAGCTACAATTATCTTATGCAAAATCAAAATCATCTGAAGCGTTTTACCTAATTGTAAATACCTACTAATACTGCTAAAATTTAGCTTCAATTATGTGTTTAAATTTCATAATACGATCCTAATCCACTCAAAATAAAATGAAAATTTGATAGTCTTGCGAAATTCTCCTAACTTCCTGACATATTTTAGTCTTAAAATTAACCTTAACCAATCCAATTATGATAAAAAAATTACTTCTTTTACTATTCTTTTTTGCCAGTGTTACGATCAGTTATGCACAAGGAATTTTTGACGATTCTATTCATACGGCTACTACTTTTGGTAGTGTGAATTCGCCAGGAGGCGAACAAGTTCAAAATGTCATTGATCAAAATTCAAATACCAAATATTTAGATTTCAATGCTTTTGACGGTATTGGTTTTGAAGTGGACATGCTCGGTGTTTCTAGTACAGTGGTTGCTATGGAAATTGTGACTGCCAATGATGCGCCTGAGAGAGATCCGACGAATTATGAAATTTTTGGTTCTACTGACGGACTTAATTTTACAAGTATCACTACAGGAACGATTCCATGTGTAACTACACGTTTCTTTTCCAGAACCTTTTCGTTTACCAATTCGGCTTCATACACTTCTTACAGACTGAATTTTACAGGAACTTGCGGCTCCTCAAGTATTAACCAAATTGCGGATGTACAATTGTATGAATCTATTGGGGATTCGCCTGTGATTACCTGTCCTGCCAATATTACTGTCAATAACACCACTGGCGTATGCGAAGCAATTGTTAATTATACAGTCACAGCTACTGATACGGAAGATGGCGTATTAACACCAACGGTGACTTCTGGATTGCTTTCTGGATCTTCTTTTCCTGTGGGAACTACCGAAGTTTTCGTGAATGTAGTAGATACAGATAATAATACATCGAGCTGTAGTTTTACTGTTACTGTGGTTGATAATGAAGATCCTGTCGCAGGTTGTCCAACGGATATCATGGTCACTGCTGCTAATTTTGGAGATACGACTGCAGTTGTGAATTATTCGCTGACTCCGACAGATAATTGTGCTTTGATTAATCCGTTGACTGATTTTACACCTTTGACCAATATCAACGGAAAAGCTTATTATTTATCTGACGTTGCATTCAATCCGTCGGCTGCTTTCAATGACGCGATTGCACAAGGCGGTTTTGTAGGAACAATTCGAAATGCTTCTGATAATGCCGCTTTAACTGAAGCCATTAGCAATATTGGAAGCGCTGGAGATGTCCTTATTGGATTTAACGATGTAGATACAGAAGGGAATTTTGTATGGCAAAGTGGTGATACCTCAACATATGATAATTGGAATCCTGGAGAGCCAAACAACGCAGGAAATGAGGATTATACTGTACTGCAATCTAGTGGTGGTTGGAATGATGTCGATAACTTTACTACGTACAGATATCTTTTAGAAATCGATTATGCACCTGTGCAGACCGCAGGTTTACCAAGCGGCGCTGATTTCCCAATTGGAACCACTACAAATACCTTTATGATTAATGATTTGGCAGGAAATTCCGTGATGTGCTCTTTTAATGTGACAGTGGATGAAAATTTAAGTGTTGCTGAGAATTCGTTTTCTAATAGTATTCGCTTGACACCAAATCCAACAAGAGGCTTGATTTCTTTTAACAGCGAGACGAATGTTACGCTAAAGAATATTACCATTACAGATTTGAATGGACGCATTTTACTCTCAGAAACAAATGTGGGACAACTTTCAGAAGGAAAAACGATCAATATTTCCAATCTTTCTGCCGGAATGTATTTTGTGCGTTTGCAGGATATTGAAAATAATACGGCTGTGAAGCGTATTATGAAATATTAAAATATCTAATATCAATTAAACTATAAAATGTGACTTTAGAGACGAAGTTGCTTTGGTATCATAGGACGCAGTGAATGGTTTGCATAGCCGTAGCTACGGAAACTATTCGCAAGAAACTAGGATGCCAAATGGACGAGTCTATATGTTGCATTTTATTGTTTAATTGGTATAAAATAATGATCAAAAAAAAGCAGCTTCTGGGAACTTCCCTAGAAACTGCTTTTCTGATCATATAGTTACGAAATGATTATTCCATTACTTCGAAGTCTTGCTATTTGACTTCACTTCAAACAGATTACTTTACTTCTTCGAAGTCAACGTCTTGTACGTCTTCTCCATCTTTGTTATCGTCATCTGTTGGTGCAGACGCTTCTGGTCCTGCTGCTCCACCTGCTTGTTGTGCTTCTGCTTGTGCTTTGTACATTTCTTCACTTGCTACTTTCCAAGCTTCGTTAATTTTCTCTAATGCAGGATCGATCACAGCGATATCTTTTGTTTCGTACGCTTTCTTCAATTCTTCCAACGCATCTTCGATTGGCTTTTTCTTATCGCTTGATAATTTATCACCAAATTCGCTTAATTGCTTTTCCGTTTGGAAGATCATAGAATCTGCGCTGTTCAATTTATCAGCCGTTTCTTTTGCTTTCTTATCCGCTTCCGCATTTGCTTCCGCTTCACGCTTCATTTGCTCGATTTCTTCTTCTGTCAATCCTGAAGAAGCTTCAATACGAATGTTTTGCTCTTTATTTGTTCCTTTGTCTTTTGCAGATACATTAATGATTCCGTTAGCATCAATATCGAAGGTTACTTCAATTTGAGGAACACCTCTCTGTGCAGGTGGAATTCCGTCTAAGTGGAAACGACCAATTGTTTTATTATCTGCTGCCATTGGACGCTCACCCTGTAATACGTGAATTTCCACAGATGGCTGATTGTCTGCTGCTGTAGAGAATACTTGCGACTTTTTCGTTGGAATTGTCGTGTTAGCATCAATCAACTTTGTCATTACATTCCCCATCGTTTCAATTCCTAAAGAAAGTGGCGTAACGTCTAATAATAATACGTCTTTTACATCTCCTGTCAATACGCCTCCTTGAATTGCTGCTCCAATTGCCACCACCTCATCTGGGTTTACTCCTTTGCTTGGTTTTTTACCGAAGAATTTTTCAACAGCTTCTTGTACTGCTGGGATACGTGTTGATCCACCTACTAAGATGATTTCGTCAATATCTCCTGTAGACAATCCTGCATTTTTAAGGGCAGTTTGGCAAGGCTCAATCGTTCTTTTTACTAAATCATCAATTAATTGCTCAAATTTTGATCTTGATAATGAACGTACCAAGTGTTTTGGTCCACTCGCAGTTGCTGTGATGTATGGTAAATTGATTTCTGTAGCAGTTGAGCTTGATAATTCAATCTTTGCTTTTTCAGCTGCTTCTTTTAAACGTTGTAATGCCATCGCGTCTTTACGCAAGTCCATTCCTTCGTCTTTGTTGAATTCGTCTGCCAACCAATTGATGATTTTTTCGTCCACATCATCTCCACCTAAGTGAGTATCTCCATCGGTTGATAGTACTTCAAATACACCATCACCTAATTCTAAGATAGAAACATCGTGCGTTCCACCTCCAAAGTCAAAAACAACAATTTTTTGATCTTGACCTTTTTTATCTAATCCGTATGCCAAAGCTGCTGCGGTTGGCTCGTTGATAATTCTTCTAACTTTTAATCCTGAAATTTCTCCAGCTTCTTTAGTTGCTTGACGCTGCGCATCGTTAAAATATGCTGGTACTGTAATTACAGCTTCTGAAACATCTTGTCCTAAGAATTCTTCTGCAGTTTTCTTCATTTTTTGAAGAATCATTGCTGATAATTCTTGTGGTGTATATAAACGTCCGTCAATATCAACACGTGGTGTATCGTTGTCACCTTTGACTACTTTATAAGGAACACGTCCAGCTTCTCTAGAAGATTCTGAAAATTTATTCCCCATAAAACGCTTGATTGAATAAACGGTTTTTGTAGGATTTGTTACTGCTTGTCTTTTTGCTGGATCTCCAACTTTAATTTCTCCACCTTCAACAAAAGCGATCACAGAAGGAGTGGTACGTCTTCCCTCAGCATTTGAAATTACTACTGGCTCGTTTCCTTCCATTACAGAAACGCATGAGTTGGTAGTTCCTAAATCGATTCCAATAATTTTACTCATAACTTTTTTTAAACTTTTATCTATTGTGTTGTGTTATACTTTATTTTAAATGTCTGCTTTTCTAATTCGACTGTAATAAGTCAATGACTATGCCAACTCACAAATGCATGAATTTTGGCAGATTGTGTTGAAATGATGGCAAAAATAAATGACAGGTTGTCATAAAACCTTTAGAAAACAGCTATAGTATGAGTAAAACTGAAAAAAAAGTCTCGAATTTCACTAATTGAAATCCGAGACTTTAGTGTTAATGATATGTCAGAGTAGTTAGATTATGCTTCGCTCTTTTCTGTCATGCTTACAGCTAGACTATAGATTACTAAACCAAAACCGATTTTGTTGATAGCATCACCAATGTTGTAGATAACATCCATTGATAATCCACCGAAGATTCCTTCGTACCATCCTGGTGTTCCTGCCATGTATCCAATTGGATAAATTGACCATCCAACTAATACAAACCAACATAGAGTTTTGTGTGCTTTTAAGACGTAACCACCAGCTTCCACTGCCAATTTCTTAGCACTTCCGAGCCAGATGTCATACACAATTACAAAGTATGCAATACCTGAAATTAATCCCCAGATTTGAGCTTGCTCGATAAATACGGCTTCTCCTAAATATCCAGTTACTAACATAACAACTGATAAGAAGATTAAACGCCACATTAACGCCTTTTTAGCTCCTGCTACTTTCAAGATTAGATAGAATTCAACACACATTAATGGTACTGTTAAAATCCAGTCTACATAACGGAAAAATGTTGGAGATGCTTCATTAGCAGCCCAATAATCACGCATGTACCAATAGTGTACAGCTGCGATAAATGTAATCAATCCTGAAACTAAGATTGAAGTACGCCATTTCCTATCGAAACTATTCATGGATAGGAAAAAGAATGCTGCTGCAGCCATCATTGCCATACATCCGACAAAGAATGTGAAACCAACGTAATCGTCAGTTTTCATTTCTGCAACAAGCGGTAAGTTTAATAAAAAATTCATAACTATATAGATTAATTAATTAATAAATGATTTTCTGTCTTTGTTTAGTTTTCTTATTAGTTCGTCAAACAAAAATAATAATTTTTTGTTTAACTTTTACAAAAAAATTATAAACAAAATAAAAAAGTTTGTAAATTTGACAATATGAAGGGTATTTTTAAAATAGATTATCAGGACTTTATGATAATAATCACGTTTTTCCTATTCTGGATTAGCACCCAGTTTGGAGAGGTCATTGAAGATGCTATTGCTTATGTTTTTGTATTAAGCTTGGGAATTATTCATGGAGCGAATGATTTAAATATTCTTCAAAAAAATAAAATCAAAAAAAATAATTTCGGAAAATCACTTTTCATTTATTTAATGATTATTCTTTTTTGCATGCTTATTTATTGGATTGTTCCGTTTGTTGCAATTTTGGCGTTTATTCTTTTGAGTGCGTATCATTTTGGCGAACAACATTTGGAGAAGAAACTCGTAGACTTTGGTAAGTTAAAAGGATTTGTGTATACAATATATGGTCTATTTATTTTTGCCTTACTATTCCATGAAAATATTACAGATGTGAATCATATCCTTTCGGGATTGACAGGCGTTAGCATCACACTTCAACTTGTACAATATATACTTATTGGACTTTCTATATTATTGTTGCTACTTCCTGTGTATGCATATTTGCGAAAAATAGATATCAAATTAAATTACTTTAAGGAACTACTTTATTTATTAGTCTTATTCTTGGTGTTTAAAACAGGTTCTTTGATTTTCGGATTTGCTGTGTATTTTGTGTTTTGGCATAGTATTCCTTCTATTGCAGATCAAATTCGCTTTTTATTTGGTTCACAAAACAAACAATCGGTTGCGCAATATTTTAAAGCTGCTTTTTTTTATTGGGTTTTGAGTATCGCAGGATTGGTCATTGCGTATTATGCATTAGACACGCAATTGTTTAATACGGTTTTATTTTTGATTTTATTTGCAGTGACTGCGCCACATACATGGGTAATGAAACGCATGAAAGAATAACTTTTTAAACATTCTGTTTTCTATCTTTATTTTTAAACTGCGCAAATAGTCTGCAATCTATCGTAAACACTAGCAAAATACAGTGCTATACCTCATTTTACGAAAACGTTTGAAAAAAGTGTTAATCTTCTCAAATTTTCAAACTTTACAAGTATATTTACCGCACAGAAGTAATTATAGCAATTAGATCATAATTATGGAATACATTAGTGTTTTTGATATGCTGAAAATCGGTGTGGGTCCATCGAGTTCGCATACTTTAGGTCCTTGGCGTGCAGCCGAAAATTGGATCAAAGAATTGAAAAAAGCGGCACTTTTTGATGCAGTTACATCTATCAAAGTAGATTTGTTTGGTTCTTTATCACTGACCGGAAAAGGACATGCTACCGATTTGGCAGTATTATTAGGCTTATATGGAGCCGATCCTGAAACCATTCCTACCGAACGTATTCCTGACATTGTTGACACTATCAACAACGAACAAACCCTTTCTTTTAATCAAGAGAAAGAAATTCCGTTTTCCCCGAATAAAGACATCGTTTTTAATAGTGATTTTTTACCATTTCACCCAAATGGAATTACGTTTCATGCGGTGATTGATCACAAAATACATTCGTCCACTTTCTATTCTATTGGTGGCGGATTTGTAGTGAAAGAACATGAAACGCATGACGATACCGATCATCCGATTCGTATTTTTCCATTTCCAATTAATAAAGCGACTGATTTACTTGATTTCTGTGCGAAAGAACAAAAAAAGATTTCTGAAATCGTATTGTTGAACGAAACCTTACTTCGTTTCCCAGAAGAGATTGATGCCGAATTGAAACGCGTGTGGAAAACCATGTTAGAGTGTATGTACACAGGTTGTCATACCGATGGTATACTACCTGGCGGACTGAACGTAAAACGAAGAGCCTACGACATTCATCAAAAATTAAAAGGTGATATTAGCTATACTTCGCCAGAAGAATGGTTGCAAGCCATACGAAAAACCGTTGTCAAGTTTCGTCAAATTTTTAAATGGGTAAGTTGTTTTGCACTAGCAGTCAATGAAGTCAATGCTTCGTTAGGTCGCGTCGTTACTGCGCCAACTAACGGAAGTGCTGGCGTGATTCCTGCGGTTTTAATGTATTATATGGTGATTGAAAATCATAAGGCAGACTTTAGTCATATCAAACGTTTTTTATTAGTAGCAGGTGAAATTGGCAGTATTTTCAAAAAAGGAGCTACCATTTCTGCTGCAATGGGCGGTTGCCAAGCGGAAATTGGCGTGTCTTCTGCGATGGCGGCGGGCGCATTGACAGAACTCTATGGAGGTTCACCCGAACAAGTGATGACTGCGGCCGAAATTGCAATGGAACATCATTTGGGAATGACCTGCGATCCTATTGGCGGTTTGGTACAAGTACCTTGTATTGAGCGTAATTCTATGGGCGCTATTAAAGCAATTAATGCAGCCGAACTCGCCATGGAAACCAATCCTGAAGATGCAAAAGTACCTTTAGATACAGTCGTAAATACCATGTGGGAAACTGCTAAAGATATGAATTCTAAATACAAAGAGACTTCTGAAGGTGGATTGGCAATTGGTGTGAATCTTGCGGATTGTTAGATTTGTTTTGTTTTTTGGTATTTTGGTCACGCTTTGCTTTGGTATGTTGGTTGGTGAGTGATTTTTGTTTATTTGTTTATTTGTCTATTCGTTTATTTGTTTATTTGTGTTTAAGATGTCACTTCGATTTCTATGATAAAAGCAAGTGATTTTATGAAAACTTTGATCCGTCATTACGAGCGATAGCGCGGTAATCTGCCTAAATCAAATTACAATTTATCTCTGAAAGAAACAGATTGCTGCGAATTTTTACAAAATTCTCGCAAAGACGTATCAAAAAATAAAATATTAGTACACTTTCAAATTATTAAATTGATACATAAAAAAACGCCACTTTAAGTGTTCTTTGAAAGAATTGATACATTGCTACATTTTCAAATTTTCAAATTACGTATTTATTCTTGACAACCTTTTTTACGTCTTGTATCAATCAAATAAATAATTTTCCATTGTCCCGCATCTTTAAAAAGTTGAAACGAATTTACGCCACAGTGTAAAAACTTACCATCGAGCCAAAACTCGTACCGCGTCCACACATTTGCCATGGTGCCATCGACTTGTACATTGTACGAAAGAATTTTTTCTTCCCACACAGGACTTTCTGCCCTGCTTACTACAGCATTTATAAAACGAGAAGCATCTTGTGTGCGTAATTGTGCGTTTCCGGATTTGTCTGTGAAAGTTGTTTGAAGAATTAAATCTTTATGCACTACTTCCTGCATTAATGTAGAATCTTTTTTATGGAACCCTTCAAAAAATTGAATTACTGCTTGTTTGGCAGCTTTTTCATCATCCGTTTGGGCATGTACATTTGCACTGATGACAAGTAATAACAAGTAAAAATATCGTTTCATGATTGATTAATTTTTCAGAAATGTAACGTAAAAATTTAAAATAGTATTGAGCTTTATCATAGTTTTAAGAAATAGGCCTCAATTTTATTTTTCTACATCGCCATGAAAAATGAAGAGGACACTTGTGATCGTCGAATAGCATCACATTCGTAACATCGCTTTCAGTAATTATTAGTAAATTGTTTGGCAAACCCACCTTCGCATGATTATTACCATATTTACCAAAGTATTGCTGCCACTTTCGCTTGCAATCATAATGTTTGGTATGGGATTGACCTTAGTCCCAAAAGATTTTACCCGCATCACCAAATACCCAAAAGCAGCTTTTATCGGCATTGTAAATCAGCTTGTATTTTTACCAATTATTGGATTTACCTTAGCAAATGCTTTCGATTTAAATACAACCATGGCCATCGGATTGATGATTCTAGCAGCCGCACCTGGCGGACCTACAAGCAATCTCATCACACAAATATGCAAAGGAAATATTGCGTTATCTGTAACGTTGACGGCAATTGTCAGTTTTGCGTCTATTTTGACCATTCCGATCATTTTGTCATATGCGTATGCGTATTTTGGAAATACGGTAGATACAGAAATCGCATTGCCGATACTCGATATTATACTTCAAATCTTTGTCATTACGATCATTCCTGTGTCTATCGGCATGTTTATTCGCCGTAAAAAACCTGCTTTTGCCATCAGAATGGAGAAACCGATGCGAAAAGCGTCCACGATCATTTTTATCGTCATCTTTTTAGCGATTGTCGTTGCCAAATGGGAGTTTTTAGGTGATGCGATGCAACAAGTCGGATTGGTCACACTACTTTTAAATATTGCTACTATGGCATTGGGGTATTTGACCGCGCGATTATTTAAGCTCAACTTAAAAGATGCTATTTCTATCACCGTAGAAAGTGGCATTCAAAACGGAACATTGGCGATTGTAATTGCAACAACTGTTTTAGAAAACTTAGACATGGCAATTCCAATTGTTGCATATTCTATTTGGATGTTTGTCACAGGAAGTATTTTAATGTGGTATTTTGCGAAACGAAACAAATCAACCGTTACTTCATGATTACATTTTTATCGTTACAAACGCTTCCGCAGAAGCAACTCGTGGGGAAATCCACTCGAATGTCTTTGATTGACAATAAAACGCCAATGCTTTGGAAAAGCTTTATGCAAGAACGACAACAGATTCAAAATGCAGTCGGAACAGATTTGTATTCGTTGCAAGTTTACGATGAGTTGTATTTTGATAATTTCAATCCACAAACTGAATTCACAAAATATGCGTTGATAGAAGTTGCCGATTTTACCACAATTCCTGAAAACATGGAACGTTTTACGCTAGATAGCGGTCTATACGCAACTTTTATGTATAAAGGATTGCCACAAAATTTTAGTGAAGCATTTCAGTACATTTTTTACACTTGGTTGCCAAATTCCGAGTACGAACTTGACAACAGACCTCATTTTGAAGTTTTGGGAACCAAATACAATCCAACTAGTAAAGCATCTGAAGAAGAGATTTGGATTCCGATAAGAAAAAGTTATACACCTATAAGCTCATAACTGTTTTTTCATTTGGTTATCGTAAAAACTAATTATAACTTCACGACAAGAAGTGCAAAGACCGATCAAACCTAATAATAGTCATGATATTTAAAAACGATCAATTTGTAGCCATCGCGTTCCTCTTTGAAAAAGGAAATGGGAATGCACTTGGCGAATACGAAGAAAGCGTTGTCAATCATTCCAAATTAAAAACCATTCCTTTGGAACAACTGGAAACCTTTATCATAGAAGGTTTACACGAAAATGCCTATAAAGTTGAAAAGACACGAACCAGTGCATATTGGGCATTATCAAAGCGCTACAATGCCAATCTAATTCCACATTTTAAAGTATGGCTGCAAAAAGAAGTTGATGCCAAAAAAAGTACCGCATTGTTTCAGCTAATGATTGCTTTAGATAAGCTCGACGAACCCGTTTTTCATCCCAACAGAGCAGGAAAGGCTTTTGATGAGGTTGAATTAAATTTGAGAGATGCAAAGCATTATTTAGCAAATTGAAGTATTCCTAATCCGTAATCGCGAAAATTCAATATTCCATAATCACACCTTAGTTTTTATTAGTACTTTTACAGCGTTCTTAAAATCGCATATATGTCAGTCGCAAAAAAACAGTACAAAAGAGTTACGACCAAGTCACTTGTTGAAATGAAAAGCAACGGAGAAAAAATTTCCATGTTGACCGCTTATGATTATACCATGGCAAAAATTGTAGATGGCGCTGGAATTGATGTCATCCTTGTTGGAGACTCTGCAAGTAATGTGATGGCTGGACATGAAACGACACTTCCTATTACTTTAGATCAGATGATTTATCATGCATCTTCTGTCATTAGAGCTTCAAAAAGAGCGTTGGTGGTAGTCGATTTGCCTTTTGGAACCTATCAATCTGATCCGAAAGAAGCCTTGCGTTCTGCAATTCGAATCATGAAAGAATCTGGCGGACATGCGGTAAAGGTGGAAGGTGGAAAAGAAATCAAAGAATCCATCAAGCGTATTTTAAATGCGGGAATTCCTGTGATGGGACATTTAGGGTTGACACCACAATCCATTTATAAATTCGGAACCTACACCGTTCGTGCCAAAGAAGAAGCCGAAGCAGAAAAACTAAAAGAAGACGCCAAAATGCTAGAAAGAGCTGGTTGCTTTGCCGTAGTGTTGGAAAAAGTTCCTGCAAAATTAGCCAAAGAAGTTGCCGAAAGCCTTACGATTCCTGTGATCGGAATCGGTGCTGGAAATGGTGTCGATGGACAAGTATTGGTAACACATGACATGTTGGGAATGACCTACGAGTTCAATCCGCGATTTTTACGTCGTTATTTAAATATGTATGAAGAAATGACCAATGCCTTCAAACAATATGCTGCGGATGTGAAGTCGGTTGATTTTCCTAATGAAAAGGAGCAGTATTAGTTATCTGGGTATTGGGTATTGGGTATTAGGTGTTGGGTATTAGTATTTAGTTCGCTTTGCTCGCTTTTTGATTTGTCCTTTGGTCGTTATGTTAATTAAACTCTTTGAAATATTAATTTTATCATTTGACTAAAACGTCACTTCGATTTCTATGACAAAAGCAAGCGATTTTACAGAAAAGTTTTGATTTTTGGTTTAGAAATCTGAAAGTGTAAATTATTACAATATTTGTGATAGAAGCAAAATCACCATTAGTACATTTTCAAATTATCAAATTGTTACATTAAAATAAACGTCACTTCGAGTGTTTTTCTGAATAAAGTGAAGAAAAATGTATCGAGAAGTACTCCGAAACTTAAATTCACAAAAACACTCAACATATAAAACATTTCTCCAAAACAAATCTAAGTGTCAAAGACAGTCTAAAAATCTAACACACCAAGTGGTCTAACATGTCTAAAATAGTTTCTAATAAAAACAACCTCCAAGTCCTTTACGAAGACAATCACATTATTATTGTCAATAAGCGTGCGGGTGATATTGTGCAAGGTGATAAAACAGGTGATAAACCGTTGAGCGATGTGGTGAAAGAGTATATTGCTGAAAAGTATAAGAAACCCGGAAATGTATTTTTGGGCGTCGTACATCGATTGGACAGACCTACAACAGGCATTGTTGTTTTTGCAAGAACTTCGAAAGCTTTGCCACGACTCAATAAATTATTCGCAGAGAAAAAAGCAAAAAAAACGTATTGGGCAGTCGTTAAGAATATGCCGCCAAAATCGCAAGACAGCTTGACACATTGGTTGCGAAAAAATCCGAAGAATAATAAATCGACAGCTTTTACCAAAGAAATTGAAGGTAGTAAAAAAGCGATGTTGGATTATAAGGTGATCAAAAAACTAGATCGGTATGTGTTGTTGGAAGTTGCGTTGCACACAGGACGCCATCATCAAATTAGAGCACAACTTGCTGCGATGGGCTGTCACATCAAAGGTGATGTCAAATATGGTTTTGACCGAACGAATAAAGATGCGAGTATTCATTTACATGCACGAAAACTAGTCTTTACACATCCTGTGAAAAAAGAACCGTTGGAAATTAGTGCACCGTTGCCAAATGATCCTGTTTGGAAGGCTTGTTTGTAAAAGAGTAGCGTCACTTTTTTGTTGATAACCTGTCTAAAAATCATGACTTAGAAACTATTTTTTGTGAAGATAAATTTCTACATTTAATCGCAACCAATATTACATACTATGCGCATTGAAAGTGGACTTAAACTCGGTTTTAAAGATGTGATGATTCGTCCAAAACGTTCGACATTAAAAAGTCGTTCGCAAGTATCGCTGAAACGAACCTTTACCTTTTTACACAATTCCTACGAATGGACGGGCATTCCGATTATGGCTGCCAATATGGACACAGTGGGCACGTTTGAAATGTCGAAAGCCTTGGCTTCACACCAATTGTTTACAGCAATTCACAAGCATTATTCCATTCAAGAATGGACTGCTTTTATCAATGCGACACCTCCAAGTATCATTCCTCATATTGCCGTAAGTACAGGAATTGGCGAAAAAGACAACGAAAAGTTACGCAACATTTTCACCATACATCCACAATTGAAGTTTATTTGTATCGACGTTGCCAATGGATATTCGCAACACTTCGTCGATTTTGTAAAGCAAGCACGTGCGCAATTTCCCGATAAGGTGATTATCGCAGGAAATGTAGTCACAGGTGAAATGGTCGAAGAATTGATTCTTTCTGGAGCAGATATTGTAAAAGTAGGAATTGGTCCAGGTTCAGTATGTACTACACGCGTAAAAACAGGCGTAGGTTATCCACAACTTTCCGCTATTATTGAATGTGCTGATGCCGCACACGGTTTGGGTGGACATATTATTTCAGATGGTGGTTGTACCACACCAGGCGACGTTGCGAAAGCTTTTGGTGCTGGTGCCGATTTCGTAATGCTCGGCGGTATGCTTTCTGGACATCATGAAAGTGGTGGCGAATTGATTGAACGCAACGGTCAAAAATTCAAGCAATTTTATGGGATGAGTTCCGCTACAGCGATGGAAAAATATGTCGGTAGCGTTGCAGATTACAGAGCTTCTGAAGGAAAAACTGTGGAAATTCCATTAAAAGGATACGTAGCCGATACCGTTCATGATATTTTAGGTGGAATTCGTAGTACGTGTACGTATGTTGGTGCTTCTCGATTGAAAGAACTCACGAAACGAACTACCTTTATTCGTGTGACGGAACAAGAAAATAGAGTGTATATTTAAAAAATAACTGACACCTTTGTATAAAATAAAAAGAGACTGTCTAAAAAGTATCCACGGTCGTCATTCTGAGCTTGACTCAGAATCTCATCACGGTGATTCTCAACTGTTATGAGAAACCGAATCAAGTTCGGTTTGACGAAACATGTACTTTTTAAACAGCCTCTTTTTTTATATGATTTTTATAATACTATCCTTCCTTCAGTGCATTGGTATGAAACGCTACCAAACCTTCTATCGGTCTTCTAGTGAAGTTTCCAACGGTGAATCCAAATTCTTTTGCGACTTCTTTGATTTCTGCTTCTGAGAAGAAAGCAATTGATCCTGCGAAATGCACAGGAACCGTTTTGAGTTCTTCTTCAAACTGCATGATCATATTTTTTGCAAATTCTCTAAATCCACTTTTGATCAATTCGACAATGTAGTCTGAATCTTTGTGCAAAAACATAAATTCTGCAAAACTTGCTAAATACGCGTTCGGATTCGGTTGTTTGTATAGATTGTACTTGATATAGTCGCTATCGAGATTGTATTTTTCTTCAAACGCAACACGAATGACATGCGGCATTCTATTGAAGTAATAATCGCGAATGAGTTGTTTTCCATAGTAGTTTCCGCTGGCGTCATCCATCAAGGTATATCCCAAAGAATTTACACGCTGATGTAATGTTGAACCATCGTAATAACTACAATTAGAACCTGTTCCTTGAATACAAACTACTGCTGCTTCTGCTTTGTAGTTTACAGTCGCGTACACTGCTGCCAATGTATCTTCATTCACATCCACAATGGCGCTTGGGAAAAATTCTTCCAATACACCCTTTAATAATAAACGTGGATTTTCCGTTCCGCAGCCAGCACCGTAAAAGAATATATGTGTTACTGTATGACGGTTCGCTGAAAGTTCTTTACTCTTTTTAATGGTCTTCATTAATTTCTTTTCAGACAAAATCGCGGGATTCATCCCTTTTGTACGAAGCTTGTCTAATAATTGATTCCCATCTTTGTCCACTGCAATCCAATCGCATTTTGTGGAGCCACTGTCAACTAATAAAATCATGGTGTAATATAGAATAAATTCCTAAATTTTTAGGACTATTTTTACCGGAAGTATCTAACCAAAATAAGCACAATTGAATACAAAAATATCAATTGTGCTTATGATGAATATATTATAAATTATTTACGTGTAATGCTAAATCTACTAATTTGTTTGAGTATCCAAATTCATTGTCATACCAAGAAACAATTTTGTAGAATGTAGCACTTAATTCGATTCCAGCTTCCGCATCAAAGATACTTGTACGCGCATCGCTTACGAAATCTTGTGAAACTACAGCTTCATCTGTATATCCTAAGATTCCTGCTAACTCTCCTTCTGCAGATGCTTTGAAAACCTTCTTGATTTCTTCATACGAAGTTTCTTTTTGTAAACGAACTGTTAAGTCTACTACAGAAACATCAACCGTAGGTACACGGAATGCCATTCCTGTTAATTTTCCGTTTAGTTTAGGAATTACTTTTCCAACCGCCTTGGCAGCACCAGTAGTTGTTGGAATGATATTATTCATTGCAGAACGTCCTAAACGGTAGTTTTTCTTTGACGGCGAATCAACAGTGTATTGTGTTGAAGTTGCTGCGTGAATCGTTGTCATTAATGCTTCTTCAATTCCGAAGTTATCGTCTAATACTTTTGCGATTGGTGCCAAACAGTTCGTAGTACAAGATGCGTTAGAAACGATGGTATCTGTTGCTTTTACTTCGTTATGATTCACGCCCATTACAAACATTGGTGCATCTTTAGAAGGTGCAGAGATTACTACTTTCTTCGCTCCTGCTTGAATGTGATAATCGGCAGTTTCTAAGGTTGTGAAAATTCCAGTACATTCTGCTACTACATCCACACCAGCTTCATCCCACTTTAAGTTTTTAGGATCTCTCTCGGCAGTTACACGAATGGTTTTTCCGTCCACGATTAAATTTCCGTCTTTTACTTCAATCGTTCCGTCAAATCTTCCGTGAACAGAGTCATACTCTAATAAATATGCCAAGTGATTTACATCTAATAGGTCATTGATCGCAACTACGTCTACGTTATCACGCTTTATGGTTGCTCTAAATACGATTCTTCCTATTCTTCCAAATCCGTTTATTCCTAATTTTGTCATTTGTTTTCCTTTTTGCTTACTATTTGTTTATACTGATAAGATATCAGATATTCTTAATAATTCTTTATTGATGTTATGTTCTCCTTTTACGGCTTTTTCGATGCTTGTGACTTGCATTTTGTTGTCTGAGATTCCAACCATGACATTCGATTGTCCATCTAAGATTAATTCTACCGCTTTTACGCCCATTCTACTCGCCAATACTCTGTCGAAACACGTCGGCTTTCCACCGCGTTGCATGTGTCCTAATACAGAAACACGCGCTTCATAGTCTGGTAAATTTTCTGTTACATATTCTGCCAATTCAAATACGTTTTTACCTATTTTATCACCTTCAGAAACCACCACAATACTGGATGATTTTCCACTGCGGCGACTGCGTTGTAACGATTCTAGCAAACGATCCAATCCTAAATCCTCTTCAGGAATTAAAATCTCCTCTGCTCCTGCGCCAACACCTGCGTTTAGAGCGATAAATCCAGCATCACGTCCCATGACTTCTACGAAGAATAATCGGTTGTGTGAACTGGCTGTATCACGAATTTTATCAATCGCTTCTACGACTGTATTTAAAGCTGTATCGTATCCAATAGTGAATTTTGTTCCGTAGATATCATTATCAATTGTTCCAGGAACACCAATTACAGGAATGTCGTATTCTTTACTGAAAATCATTCCTCCTGTAAACGTTCCGTCTCCACCGATAAGCACCATCGCGTCTACACCTTCTTCTACAAGATTTTCGTATGCTTTTTTACGTCCTTCTTCCGTTTTGAATTCCATAGAACGTGCCGATTTCAAAATCGTTCCACCTTTGCTCACAATATTTTTCACACTACGTGCCGTGAGTTCTAGTTTATCGTCCTCAATCATTCCTTGATAACCGCGGTAATAGCCTACACATTTTACATTATAATATGAGCAAGCTCTAGCGACAGCTCTGATGGCAGCATTCATTCCTGGAGCATCTCCTCCAGAGGTCATTACGCCTATTTTTTTGATGTTATGTTGCATGCAATTTTAATTAGAATAGTAAAGCTAGGAAACTTATTTTGATTTTTTAGCACACTTCACACGAATTTTACATTGTCTTAAAATTTCAAACGTTTTCGTTAATAAGTTCTCAGAATTTTAACGTTTGAGACCTCTTTTTTTCTCGAATTCTCAAGTTTTTAAAGTTTGAAAATGAGGTGATTTATCAACTTTTTTTCTGGTGTAAATCGACTGTTTTTGTCGCTAATTTTTAGTGTGAATTTGTACGGAAATTGACTTGATTTTGGAAAGTGATAAAACGACTACTTTCCTTTTTCCTTTTCAGCTTCTGGCGCTTGTTTTTTGTCTTTTGCTTCCGCTTCTTTTTTGGATCCTTTTTGAAGTGCTTTTTTAGAAGAAAACGTAACAATTCCGTCACCAGCTTGTGCATCTTCTTGTTGTTGTTTTTGCTGCTGCTCTTGCGCCATTTTCTTTTTTCCTTTGAAGACTTTATCGACCAATTCTTTCAATGTATCAAAATCTACTTGATAGGACAATCCGACACCTTGTGTGAATCCTTCGATTTCGCCTACATATTGTATTTGATTTTGTCGGTTGAAGATTTTTGCGGTGAGTGTACGATCTTCATTTAAAGAAATTTCGATTTCTGCATCTCCTACAATCGCAGTTTGCGTAACGCCGCCCACAGGCACTCCAATTTGTCCGTTGAAGGTGATTTTATCGCTGATTTGACTTCTCACTTCCAATCCCAATTGATCGGCGGTGTCTAAGTTTAAGGAACGATCTGCCTGACTGTAGTTAAAACCAATATCTAACTTTCCATTTCCATCTCCCGACAACGCATCGTTTACAATGCCCGTAGCCGTTTCGATGAGGTTTCCTGTCAAGGCATTTTGATTGATGTTAACACTATTGACAAAACGTCCTTGTGAAAGTAAGGATAAGGCTTGCAATCGGCGTCTGTCATCGTCATTTAGTAAGAAATCGGTCAATTCTGATTCTGCGACACCTTGCGTAGTTGGAAACGTGATATTGAATAACGGTTCAGGCTGCATCAAATCTCCCGTAAGTCGAATACCAACTTCTACTGGAATTTTCTTGTTGTACGTTGGTGTATCAAGCAAGACATCTGGATTGGCTTGTAATTTGTATACAGCTTCTACATTCAATTGTGCTTTGAACGGATCGCCGTCCCACGTAATGGTTCCATCTGGTTTTAGGATAAATTCTTTGTTGATGATTCCACGATATTTGAAGTTGTATTTTCCTTGATAGGTGATAAAGTCACCATACATATTGAACTTTCCGTTCGTGTTGATTTCCATTAATAAACTACCAAAACCACTTCCACGGATACTACTTCCTGCTTTTTTGTCCACCACAATTTCAACTTCTGCATCTGGTGTTACATCCAATTCAAAGGCTAATTCCAGTCCACTGATATCATCTAGCGCATTTGCGGCTTGTATTTTTGGATCGTAGAATTCTTCTTTGGTCACAAATTTTATAAACGACGCATCTCCCACAGAAGCCACATCACTGATCGGAATTTTTAAAGAAGTTCCTTTTTCCGTAGTTCCGTTAACGCTAATTGTCAATTGATCGGTTGGCCCTGTCAAGAATGCTTCACCACTGATATATGCCGTTCCGTAATACAAGGTTTCTTCCTCTTCGTCTTCTTCTGTATTTAAGACTAATAGACGATCGGTTGTCAATTGTAATCCTAATTGCCAATCGTCAAAAGACGTATGTGTAATGGTTCCGTTGAGTTGTGCTTTAGTGTAATCTTGCGTGTCTAAAACGGTAACATCAGCAAATTCAAATGTTTGATCGTATAGTTTGATGATGGAACTGTTCGCCAAATCCAAATCCACATTGAGATACGGAATGTACATTCCGCCTGCGAGCATGCTCAATTGCCCATTTATCGACGGATTGCTGAGGTTTCCGACGACTTCCGCATTCCCTGAAATCAATCCGCGAATGTCGGTGATGACGTCTTCTCCCAACGGACTAAAGGGTGATATATCAAATCGGTCAATCGTGGCATCCACATCAATCGTATTGACATTGTTTGCTACGTTGATATAACCGACTGCTGTCAGCGATTCCAAGGTTTCATTGACAAGTTTGACATCCACATTGAATTGCTCCAATAGTTCATCTCCTGTTATATCTGCCGTTAAATCGCCAAGTAATTTGTCGTTTACTTCCAAATTGGCAATGCCCAGATTCGATTTTGGCACATAACCGCCGTTAATCTGCTTAATGTCTAATTTTCCATTGACCTTTCCGCCCAAGCGAATGCTATCAATAGAAGGCGTAATCTTTTCCAAACCAACATTTATAAACTGAAGCTTGATACTTTTGTTGTTTTCACCTAGCAATTCACCTTCTAAATCAATTTCTTCGTCTTTGTGACTCATCACGATTTTTTCAATGAAAATGGAATCGAGGTTTTTATCGAAGATAAATCGGTTTTTACGATCGTTTTGCGCGTTGACAAACCATTTGTTCCCACGGAAAGAAACATCCGATTTTTTGAGTCCCACTACCGATTTGTTTAAACTGTCAATCGTGTGATAAAAACTTAAGTTGTAATTGTCATCCAAGCCTTTTCCGCCTTTAAATTCCGTTTTAAAGAATAGCGTATCGTTCAAGGTTTTGTTGATCAAACTAAACTCCTGCGCATCGTACCATTTGGTGTCTACATTGGCAACTTCTATGTACGTATTGAAGACTGGGTTTTTATTATCAATAATCAGCTCTACATTGTCAATCGTGTTGTCATACGCTATGATTTGAGGCGTTTTAAATGTAAGATTGAATTTATTTTCATCGCCAATAATACTTCCGCGCAGCCATGTATTTTTAGACAATTCTACATCAGGCAGAAAGACATCAACAATTTTGTTGTAAATTTTGAAATTGAAGTTTAAGTATTGATTTGGAAGCACTTCAATCGGTCTATAATTCGCATAAATGCTTCCCACAGAGTTTTGCACTAAATCTAGCACTTCATCAAAGTGAAAACGACCTGTAACCGTTCCGCCGATAATGTCGGGAGAATCTACCGTGAGTGTTCGGATGTCTTCATTGAATTCAGAATGTATACTAAAATTTTCGAATCCATAGGTAGCATTCTGATTGGTGTATGATATTTTCTTAAAAAAGATATCACCTGCCATGTCATCAATGGTGTTTCCTACCAAATCCAGCACCATATCGCCTTTTAGAATCGATATTCTGTCGCGTTGTACAAAGTTGATTTTATTTAAATTGAGTGTATTGATGGACGCTTTAAATCTAAACTCATTTACGTCACCTGCAAAGTTTGCCAATCCTTGAAAGTCAAAGTCAGCATTGGGATCGTTTGATACTAAATGTCCGTCAAACAATTGATCTTTTAACACACCAGAAACATTCAGGTTTGTATATGTGTAATTGTTATAATTCAAATTAGTGATTGCTCCAACTACTTCTGTATTAAGACTTTCTGTGGTAAATCCTTTTCCATCTACGTACAAATTAGAAGAAATAGTTCCTAGTAAGGGATCATTTATATACACGCCTAAATCAAAGTTATCTAGTTTAATATCTCCTATATACAAAGCATTTTCACGATCACTTACATCTGCGATATTGATTGCCAACTCAGTGTTTCCTATTTCGGTTGAAATATTTACTTCGGCATCAATGATGTTTTCAGTAATTTCCACCACACCATTCATATTAAATTGTCCCAAACGATTTAAGGAAGAAGGTAAATTTTCTCCCAGAATTTTTGGGAGCATCGTAGTAAGTTGGTAATTATTGGATGAAAAACGATTGAAATCACCTTTCATAAAAAACTCACGACTCGAATTGAATAAGTTCTTGTATTGTATGTTTCCTTTGATCACCGTACTTGGCGATTTGAAATCGAAGTCTTTTGTGGTGAAATCATTCAAAACACCTGTGATTTCAGTGCTTAATTTTCCCTTTTTATTGCCGAATTCATCATAAAAATAATTCAGCTCGCTAAAATCAATTTCAGAATCGGTGAATTTTGCAGTGACTTTCACTTTGTCTAAAAACTGCGCAAAATCCTTTCGTTCATAATCAAAGACGACAAAACCATTGAGATATGAATTGTCCGTTTTAATCTCCAAATTGTCAAAGCGCATTTGCGTCAGTGTGTAGTCAAAACTGGTATTCATTTCGTTGACTCGCAGTCCATGCACATCTAAATACGTCAAGTTTTCCACATCGCCATGTACATTGGGACCTCTGACTTCAAAATTATATACATTTCCTGAAAGCTCAATAAAATCAATAATTTTTGGCGTTCTATTGTTGTTATCTACAAATCTGAATTTGCTATTTTCTAGTTTTAATTTCGAACTCGTCAATAAAAAGTTGGAAGGTTCGGTACTTGGAGGTCCAGAATCTAATTTGGCAATAAATACATCTAACGTGCTATCAACAGAATCTTTTTCAGTGTTGATATTCAACGTCAAACCATCAATCGTAACCGTACCAAATTCGAGTTTACTATTCAGTGCATTGTTAAAGCTTAAAATAGAAGTTTCAAGCGCATTGATGTGGATTAAAGTGTCTTTCAGGTAATCTTCAATATAAATATCTTTCAACGAAATATCGCCATTCCACTTTAACCCAATACGATCAATATTGATGTTGGTTTGATACTTTTCATTCAACCAGTTGGTCGCTTTTTTCCCAACAGCAGTCTGTACGGCAGGAATCGAAAAAAGAATCAACACTAATAAAAATAGCAATACAATCGCCATGAGTACGCGTTTGAGTACTTTCCAGACTTTTTTAATGATATTTTTATTTTGAGTTTTCACTTGATTAGATACTGCAAATTCACAAAAAAAATATTACAAAACACCATGTTTAGCATATCTTTGTGACTTTTATACCACTTTGTATCAATTTTTATGCCTTTTAAAATTTTATGAGCACAAAAGATGTATATATTTTAGCTATTGAATCGTCTTGTGACGATACTTCAGCTGCTGTTTTACATAACGATAAAGTATTGTCGAATGTTATTGCCAATCAAAAAATTCACGAAGCATATGGCGGTGTCGTTCCTGAGTTGGCTTCACGCGCACATCAACAAAATATTGTTCCTGTCGTGCATCAAGCACTAGCTAATGCAAATATCGACAAAAAACAGCTAAGTGCCATAGCTTTTACGCGCGGTCCAGGTTTGATGGGATCACTGTTGGTAGGAACTTCCTTTGCAAAATCGTTGGCTTTGGGATTGGATATTCCACTGATTGAAGTGAATCACATGCAAGCGCATATTTTGGCACATTTTATTGAAGATGAAGCACAAACCATTCCTGAATTTCCGTTTTTAGCGATGACGATTTCGGGTGGACATACACAAATCGTAGTCGTAAAAGATCATTTTGAGATGGAAGTCATCGGCGAAACTATTGACGATGCTGTGGGCGAAGCATATGATAAAAGCGGAAAGATTTTAGGGCTTTCCTATCCTGCGGGACCGATTATTGATAAATTGGCAAATCAAGGAAATCCGAAAGCTTTTCAATTTCCAAAACCAAAAGTAGAAGGCTTGAACTTCAGTTTTTCAGGATTGAAAACCGCGATTTTGTATTTTGTACAAAAGCAGACAAAGGAAAATCCAAATTTTATTGAAGAAAATTTAAAAGACGTTTGCGCGTCTATCCAATACACGATTGTCAATATTATTTTGGACAAATTGAAAAAAGCATCCAAACAAACCGGAATCAAAACCATTGCGATTGGCGGTGGCGTTTCCGCAAATTCTGCAATACGAAAGGCATTAAAAGATGGCGAAACCAAATACGGCTGGACATCTCACATTCCAAAGTTTGCCTACACAACCGATAATGCTGCCATGATAGGAATTGTTGGGTATTTGAAATATTTGCAAGAAGATTTTACCGATGAAGCTGTTACGGCGAATTCGAGATTCAGGTTTTAGGTCTTGGGTTTTCGGTTTTGGGTTTGAATCTTGAAACAAATTATATTTACAACCACAAAACGTCAGTTCGAGTGATTTTCTGTCATTGAGCTTGCCGAAATGCAGAAAATTGTATCGAGAACAGCTTTGAAATCATAAAAGCTATGATTCGTCTTTACGAGCGACAGCGCGGTAATCTCATTCTAAGAATAGTCTGTGTTTTCTTTGAATGAGATTGCCACGAATTTTCTATTTCGACAAGCTCAATGAAAATTCTCGCAAAGACGTATCAAACATATAAATTCAAAATAAAAAACATGCAATTCTTCTACACACCAAAACTCACGACCGACACCAAACAATACACGTTTTCTAAAGAAGAAAGCAAGCATATCGTGCGAGTATTGCGAAAAAAGGAAGGTGATGTGTTGCAGATTACCAATGGAAAAGGCTATGTATTTTCTGCAAAAATTATCTTGGCAGATCAGAAGAATTGTATGGTTGAAGTGATTTCGTATGAATTTCAAGAACCTAAGAATTATAAACTTCATATAGCCGTTGCGCCAACTAAGATGAACGATCGTTTTGAATGGTTTTTGGAGAAAGCGACTGAAATTGGAATTGATACAATTACGCCTATTTTATGCGATCGCTCAGAGCGAAAAGTGATTAAGTCAGAACGTTTTGAAAAAATTATACAATCAGCCACCAAACAATCTTTAAGTGCTTATTTTCCAGCGTTACAACCGTTAACGGCATTTTCAGATTTTATCAATAATCATACAAACGAACAATTGTTTATCGCACATTGCGAAAAAGATGAGAAGCAATCGCTCAAACAAGCATTAAAAACTCAAAAAGATGTGACAATTTTAATTGGTCCCGAAGGTGATTTTTCTCCAAAAGAAATTGCGCTAGCACTTGATAACAACTATATTCCTGTCACTTTAGGAGACACACGTTTACGTACGGAAACTGCTGCGATTGTAGCGTGTCATTCGGTGGCGTTTTTGAATCAGGATTGATGTTTTTTTGTTTTTTGTTTTTTGTGGATTCGTGGATTTGTGGATTTGTGGATTTGTGGATTTGTTTTGAAACGTCATTAACGTAGTGAAGCAATCTGTTTCATACAGAATTCGTTTTTCATTAGAAACAAACTACCACGTCGTAAACTCTTCGTAGTGACGATTTTTTGCTGTTAATTTATGGATTTGTTTATTTGACAAAACAACTCACAAACTCACCTACTAAACTACCAAAATATGAACAGCAAAGCGATACCAAAATACCAAAAGCGAAAGCGATACTAACAATCTAAATATCCAATCGAGAAGCACTCAAAATATCCTGCTGATCATTTTCGAGAATTAAAAACACCATCAACTCATCTGTTGCAGATACAATTTCTGGAAAGTTAACTGTGTAATTTCCTGTCTTTTTGAATTCTTTTAGATAATTTTCGTCCACCACAATATTGTAGTTTTTTAAGGTTCTTCTAGCGTTTTCGCCTCGTTTTACGTTTGTAGTACGTTCTTTTATGGCTAATACAATTCGTGCTTTTGTATTGGAAATGTTTCCGTCTATTGTGTAGTTGAACTGAAAGGAATTTGAAGTTTTTTTCTTCGCGTCAAGCGAAATAGCATAAGAAGAAACTTTGTTTTTGTATTCCTTAATTTTCGCATACATTTTGGAACGATTGGAACCTACAAAATGTTCCTGACCATTCACAACGACTGCTGGTGTGTAAATTTGATTGTCTCTGAATTTTTGTGCGTAGGCGCGCTGTCTTTCTGTATATTTCTTTTTACTAAACGGATCTTTCCAACCGATATAATTCCAGTAATCGACATGATAAGATAGCGCGAATACATTCTGATTTTTTTCCGTTTCCGTTACTTTCCCTAACAAGTCATCTGCACTTGGACAACTAGAGCAACCTTGCGATGTAAAAAGCTCTAAAACTACGGCAGATTGGTATTTTTTATCAGCCAAATCTGTAAAAGAAGCTAAAAATACGAGTGTAAAAAGTGAAAGTGTTATTAAATATTTTCGTTTCATGTTTTGAAAGTTTACCTTGCAGTACATAAGACGATTTTACATGAAGAAGCTTACGATATTTTTATTTTTATTGAGTGTTGCATTCGTGCAATCACAAGAAATTGCCATCTTAAAATACAGCGGTGGTGGCGATTGGTATTCAAATCCAACCGCAATTCCCAACTTGATACAATTCTGCAATCAGAATATAAATACAGCCATTAAATCCAAACCACAAACAGTGGAAGTTGGCAGTACCGATTTGTTTCAGTTTCCGTTTGTGCACATGACAGGACACGGCAATGTGTTCTTCTCAGATGATGATGCCGAAAACCTTCGTAAGTACTTAACTTCTGGTGGTTTTTTACATATTGACGATAATTATGGAATGAATCAATACATTCGAAAAGAACTTAAAAAAGTCTTTCCAAATCAAGAATTACGGGAGATTCCTGCAACACATCCTATTTTTAAACAACCGTATTCCTTCCCGAAAGGATTGCCAAAAATTCATGAGCACGACGGTTTGCGTCCGCAAGCACTAGGCTTATTTTTTGAGAACAGACTTGTCTTGTTATTTACTTTTGAAAGTGATTTGGGCGACGGTTGGGAAAACAAAGAAATCCACAACGATTCCGATGAAGTTCGCTTAAAAGCCTTGCAAATGGGCGCTAATATTGTAAACTACGCTTTTAGACATTGAGATGAGTTACAATCTTTTTTTAGATGATATTCGCGTGCCTGAAATGGTATATCGAAATCCCGAAACGTATGATTTTGTGATTGTTCGCACATATGAAAAATTCGTGGCATATATTGAAGCGAACGGACTTCCTAAGTATATAAGTTTTGATAACGATTTGGGATTGAATGCAGCTGGAGAAGTCGCCGAAGATGGCTATGCCGCAGCTAAATGGTTGGTGTATCAATCTGGATTGGATTTAACACAGCTCGAATTTTATGTACATTCAGCAAATCCTGTAGCGGCAAAGCAAATTGAAGGTTTGTTGACAAATTATATCAATCACTTGAAGTCAAATTCTTAATTAATTTTATGTCACAACTCACTCATTACACGACCAACTTTGAGAAACGGAGTTTTCCTATTGTGTTGGTGTCCGATGCGGTTTCCAATGCACCAAATATTGGTTCGCTGTTTCGTATTTGTGATGCGTTTGGTATAGAAAAAATGGTGTTTTGTGGTGAAAATATTCCCGTTTTTGGGAGGAGAATGACCAAAACCTCACGTGCTACGGAAAAAGTCGTTCCGTTTGAAGTGCAAGCAGACATTCATCCTGTCATTTCACAACTTCAAAAAGATGGTTACACCATTATTTCGTTAGAAATTACCGAAAACAGTCAATCCATTCACAAAGTTGATTTCTCCAAGTTTGAAAAGATTGCATTAGTGATTGGCGATGAAAATTTTGGCATCAATCCAGAAACCATTTACGAATCTGATGTGGTATTTCATATTGACATGTTTGGGCAAAATAGCAGTATGAATGTGGTACAAGCGACGAATATTGTATTGTATGAAATTACGAAGCAATATCTTGCAAACTAATTTTTAAATAGTAAATTTATACCAAATCTGTCTTCATGACTTCTAACACCATCGCCAACGGAATTTTAAAAGCCTTAGCCATTATTCTAGGTGTTTTTTTGGTGCTTTACTTTCTGTATAAAATCCAAATGGTGTTGGTGTACATTGCCATTGCGGCAGTGGTTTCTTTGATTGGAAGACCGATTGTACAGTTTTTAAAACGTCGTTTGAAATTTAAAAATACGCTTGCAGTTATTTTTACGATGTTTCTGCTCATCAGTCTATTTATCGGTTTGATTTCACTTTTTGTACCGCTTATTGAAGATCAAGGATCAAAATTATCGCTATTTGATATTGAAGCGTTAAAAGCGAAGGTAGAAAATATGTATACGCTGATTTACGAATATTTGTCTTCCAAAGGCATTCAGATTGCGGCGACTATTGAAGAATCGAAAATATTGTCAAAGTTTGATTACGCCATCATTCCCAGCTTTTTCAATTCGTTGATTAGTGGCTTGGGAAGTTTTAGTGTAGGCTTGCTTTCGGTGCTTTTTATTTCGTTTTTTTTACTGAAAGACAGTCAGTTGTTGCAAGATAGCATCATGGTTTTCATCCCAGATAATAAAGAAAAAAGATGGGCGCGCTCGTTTGATAAAATTAAAGATTTGCTCTCTAGATACTTTTTGGGATTGCTACTACAGATTCTCATTCTATTTGTGTTTTACACGATTATTCTTTTAATTTTTGGAATTGACAATGCGATTGTGATTGCGTTTTTATGTGCGCTTTTAAACTTGATTCCGTACGTTGGACCGTTGTTTAGTGCTGCTTTGATGATCATTTTATGCATGACAAGTTATATTGATGCAGACTTTAGCGAAGTTATTTTACCGAATACAATTGGTGTGATGATCTTTTTCCTCGTCGGACAATTAATCGACAATTTTGTGAGTCAACCGTTGATTTTTTCAAATTCTGTAAAATCGCATCCGCTAGAAATTTTCTTGGTCATTATTATTTGGGGAATTTTATTTGGCATCATCGGAATGGTCGTTGCAGTTCCTTCGTATACTGCATTGAAAGTAATTTTGAAAGAGTTTTTGTCTGAAAACAAAATTGTTCAATCCATCACAAAAGATCTCTAATTCTTGAATCTAGCGCTTCTCAATTCGGAAATTCAACAATTCATCAATGATCATTTAAAAGATGATCCAACCAAATTGTTGTTGAAATACAAACAAGTTGCAGGAATTCCGTTTGCAGAAATTATAGAACAGATACAAGCCAAAGCAAAGTGCGAAAAAAAGTTACCGACTTGGTTTGCTACTCAAAATATCTATTATCCCAACAAATTAAACATCGAACAGACTTCTTCTGAACAAACTGCCAATTACAAAGCAACGATGGTAGAAGGAACTACGTTAATTGATCTCACAGGCGGTTTTGGAGTAGATTGTTATGCTTTTGCACAAAAGTTTCAACAAGTAACGCATTGTGAAATTTCACCCAAACTTTCTGAAATCGTCATACATAATTATAAAACATTACAAGTTGAAAATATAGAAACTGTTGCAGCAGACGGAATTGCCTATCTACAAAATACTTCAAAAAAATACGATTGTATTTATGTCGATCCATCACGAAGAAATGATACCAAAGGAAAAGTGTTTTTGCTAGAAGATTGTTTGCCTGATGTCGTTACGCATCAAGACACACTTTTCAAACATTCTCATACAATTTTGATCAAAACTTCGCCTTTATTGGACATAACGAATGGTGTCCGAGCGTTGAAACATGTGAAAGAAATTCATGTGGTCGCCGTACAAAATGAAGCCAAAGAATTACTTTGGTTGTTAGATGCAAAGTATGACGATTCGGAGATTCAAATTAAAACTATAAATCTGACTGCGAAAGGAAATGAGTTTTTTAATTTTCAATTAGCAGCAGAAAAACAATTAGAAATCAATTATGGACTTCTCAAAAAGTATTTGTACGAACCCAATGCCGCCATTATGAAAGCTGGCGGATTTTCGAGCATTGCAAAAGCTTTTCAACTTGAAAAACTACATCCGCATTCGCACTTATATACTTCTAATCAGTTGATTGACTTTCCAGGAAGACGTTTTGAAATTCAAAAAATAATTCCATTCCACAAGAAAACATTCAAAAAAGAACTAAATTTATCCAAAGCAAATATTACGACGCGTAATTTTCCCGTATCAGTTTCGGCGATTCGCAAAAAATTAACACTTTCTGATGGCGGCACAGATTACCTTTTTGCAACTACTTTATTATCAGACAGTAAAGTACTTATACACTGTTTAAAAATTTAGAAAAAAGTACTAAAAAATCTGCTTTTACGGTTTTACCGTAGCTTTTATAATACGACACCTTATCCCATACTTAAGACTTCTGATTACATTTGATACATGCAATACAGTTTTAGGGATTTAGGGGAATCCACTATACTTTGGGGAACTTTGGAGAAAGTTCCCCTTACTTCTTTTATAAGGGTATGTGATTGATCTGCAGTGCTTGTGACATTTTCTTTCATTTGCAGTGTTCTACCGAATAAAATAACCATTTGACGAATTCAACTTTTTAAAGAACCACAGAAATCTTGAAGCAATCCAAAATCCATAGATTTAAATATACTTTTAGGTAACTAGTATATGACGATACTTAAAGCCGCAGCTTGAGAAAGTTGCGGTTTTTTGTTTTTACTCAATATTGTAATCCATTTTCTATTAAAAGACTTTTAGAAAAAGATTTTTTCAAGATAGATATTTCCTACAAATCATCGCATTAATCGAAAAAATGTGGAGTTGATAGAAAGAAAAGTAAAAATCGTCATTTTGTCTGCCGTATTCAATAGTTTTACTTGCTTATTAGATAATGCATCTTTCATAGATAAATGTCTAACACTCAACTTTTAAATCTTTGTATAATTTACAAGCCGAAAATTACACAAAGACTTAGAATCAAACAGCAAATAAAAATTCGGTAACCGAATTTTTACAAGTTGTATGTAAATACAGCTTTTTGAAGGGAGGTTTATGGTAGGGCCTCCCTTTTTTAGTGAAACTAAATTTTGAGAAGTCGAAGACGCACACAAAATTAATAGTTGAACTAGTTTTCGATTTTTTGATTTATGATGTACGATGTTACTATTATACGTCTTTGCGAGACAAAATCGTGGCAATCTGTGACTCCAAATAAACAAACTGCACTCCGATAATGAGACTACCACGTCGTAAACTCCTCCGTAGTGACGATTCAAAAGAAGTTTATGGGGTTATAGGTTTATTAGTTTAAGTTTCAATACTAAAGTTAACGTGAGTTCGATATAACTATTTCGTTAAATATATAATAAACAATAACTTATAGAAATTGTCAAATCGAGCATTATCGAAATTAAAATGCATTTTAATTGAAGATATCTAGCGAAGCTATAGAGATTCAATTGAAATTTTAACTTTTATAGTGTTCTCATGAACTACGTTCGGTATCTACGATAATGCTTGAACTGATAAATATTTATTTTTCAGTCAATTACGAGTAATTTGATGATTTCTTATGTCGAACTCACGTTAAAGTTAATATAATTAAAAAAAACTTATTCGCTTTGAAAACTTCGAATTAACGAATAAACAAATCAACACATAACAAAGCGAAGCGACAAACTCACAACTCACAACCAACAACAAACAACCAAACTTTAACACCAAAAATTTCCCAAATTCAAAAACATATTCTAATATTGCAATATGGGAATAACTAAAACAATTGGATTTTCAGAAGAAGTCAATACGATGTCAGAAGTGTTAAAAGCACTTGGGCATCCTGCGCGTTTATCAATCATGCAATATTTAGCGAATAGTCCGTCGTGTATCTGCAATGATATTGTGATGGAATTGCCACTCGCCCAACCTACGATTTCGAGACATTTGTCAGAATTAAAAAAAGTAGGATTGATTCAAGGAGAAATCTCTGGAAAGAACATTTGTTACTGTATCAATTCTCAGAAATGGCAGGAAGTGTTGCAATATTTACACACCATAACTGCTTCCTTAGCGACTACAAAAACATGTTAACTATTTATATATAAACTCATGAAATTATCAGAAGTTAAAAACCATCTACAGCACATAGAACAACTCGATTTTTATTTACCAAACTCACAAAAAGTGGAAAATCATTTTCATGTGACAGAAGTCGGAATGATCACGAAGAATTTCATCGATTGTGGCGGCGTAGTTCGCAATGAAAAAGTAGTCAACTTTCAATTATGGTCTGCTGATGATGTAGATCATCGCTTAGAACCAAAGAAATTAATGAACATTATTGAACTTTCTGAAAAAGTCTTAGGTATTGAAGATTTGGAAGTTGAGGTAGAATACCAAGCAGAAACCATCGGGAAATACGGATTGGATTTTGCGGACAATCACTTCGTATTGACAACAAAACAAACCGATTGCTTAGCAAAAGACAATTGTGGAATTCCAACACAAAAACCAAAAATGAAACTATCTGAATTGCAAGCACAAATGAATAGTTGCTGCGATCCGAATTCGGGTTGTTGTTAGAAATTTGGATTAAATTAATTGATAAAATTGTCAAATCGAGCGCAGTCGAGATTACTTTGAAAATATCGATTCTTAGTTGTTCTCGACTGCGCTCGAACTGACAATTGTTTGTTTTTCAATAAATTACGTACTACACAGTGATTCCTTAAGTCGAACTCACATTAATTCGAAAGGAAAGAATTATTTATTAGTTCAATTTCTATGATACGTCATCACTAGGAACAATAGTGACGTGGTGATCTGTTTATCCTAAAATATAACTGTTATTTGAAGACACAGATTGCTTTGTCATATTTCCGCGCAATGACGTATCATTGTGCATTTATGTACACGAACTCACATTGTATCAAAAAAAACTATACCTTTGGCGCAAATTTGAAAGCTATCTATAGAAACAAAATTTGAACAATGGATAAAGAACTTACAATTGTCGTTCCTGTTTATAATGAAGAAGATAATTTAGAAAGAGTCGAAAAAGAATTGGGCGCCTATGCCGCTTCGGCTAACATTCCTGTCAAAGTGTTGTTTGTAAACGATGGCTCTAAAGATAAAAGTCAGGAAATGATTGAAAAGATTTGTGCAGATAGCACTGTTTTCAACTTCCTTTGCTTTACAGAAAATCGCGGATTGAGTGCGGCGATCAAAGCCGGATTCGATCATACAGAAACCAATCTAGTAGGCTATATCGATTCTGACTTGCAAACCGCTCCTGCTGATTTTGACTTACTCCTAGAACATATTGATGAATACGATTTGGTGACAGGCGTTCGTGCCAACCGAAAAGATTCGTTCGTCAAAAATATGTCTTCAAAAATTGCCAACGGTATTCGTAGAGCATTTACCAAAGACGGCATGGACGATACCGGTTGTCCGTTAAAAATCATCAAAACAGACTATGCAAAGCGCATTCCGATGTTTAAAGGATTGCATCGTTTTTTACCTGCGATGATTTTACTCCAAGAAGGCAACATAAAACAAGTTCCTGTACAACACTTTCCTCGTATTGCAGGTGAAGCAAAATACGGTTTATGGAACCGTTTATTAGGTCCGCTAATGGATTGCTTTGCGTACTTATGGATGAAGAAAAAGTACATCAACTATTCTATAGCTAAGAAAGGATGATGACTTGGCTCATTTATGGAATTGGTGGATTGGCACAATTGCTATTTTCGGCAAGAACCTTGTTACAATGGGTGATTTCGGAACGCAGTAAAAAAGTTTTAACACCTGCATTATTCTGGAAATTAAGTCTCATCGCTTCCTTCCTACTCTTTGTATATGGTTATCTACGAAACGATTTTGCCATCATGTTGGGACAAGTACTCACCTACTTTATTTACGTCCGAAACATGCAATTGCAAGGCGAATGGAGTCGTATGCATCAATTCATGCGTGTCTTTATCATCATCTTTCCGTTGATCATTATTACTATTGGATATAACAATAACAAGCAAGATGTATACAATCTTTTAAACAATGAAGATATTGCGGATTGGTTGTTGTATTTAGGAATCATTTCTCAAATAATGTTTACCTTACGCTTTGTCTATCAATGGATTTATTCGGAGCGAAAAAAAGAATCGACCTTGCCGATGGGTTTTTGGATGCTGAGTTTGCTCGGAGCAAGTTTGATCTTTGTCTATGCAATTTTTAGAAAAGATCCGATTTTGATTGCAGGTCATACCTTTGGAATCATTACCTACATTAGAAACATAATGCTTTTAAGAAATCACTCATGAATTTGATACAAGAGAAAAATTACGTTTGGATACTCGTGATCGTATGTTTTTTTATCTTTTTTATGAATTTGGATGTCTTGTATCCAAATATCATGGAAGCGAGAAACTTTATTACAGCGCGCGAAATGGTGACGGACGACAATTGGTTGCTTACGACCATGAACGGCGAACCACGCTACGAAAAACCACCATTACCGACGTGGCTAGCTGCCATTGCTGGCATGTTATTTAGCTTTGATAATTTAATGGCTTTGCGCGTTCCTTCCGCAATAATCACGTTGATTTTGGTACTTTTTTCCTATCGATTCGGAGTGTACTTTCTAAAAAATAAACGACAAGCCTTTATCAACAGTTTGGTGCTTGCGACTTCTTTTTACATGGTTTTTGCGGGAAGAAACGGAACGTGGGATATTTTTGCCCATGGTTTTATGATCATTGGAATTTACTATATTTTTCAATTCTTCTCTAGTGATGAAAAAGTCTGGCGGAATGCACTCCTTGCGGGAACGTTTATCGGATTGTCCTTTATGAGCAAAGGTCCTGTGTCACATTTTGCACTATTTCTACCATTTTTAATCGCGTATAGCATCGTTTACAAATACAGCAATTTTAAAAAAAAATGGATTCCACTGATCGGTCTCGTTGTGGTGACCGCAATCGTTTCCATTTGGTGGCCGTTATACATCGCTACAATGGACGGCGAAACTGCAACAGCTATTGCCAACAAAGAAACTACTGCTTGGCAAAACCGCAATGTACGTCCATTTTATTACTATTGGAGTTTCTTTATGCAATCAGGCGCGTGGACTGTGGTGGCGTTTTTTAGCTTGTTGTATCCATACTTAAAAACACGTGTGGAAAACTTGAAAGCTTATAAATTCAGTTTGTTTTGGACCTTGGCTTCAGTAGTGTTACTATCCTTAATTCCTGAAAAGAAATCGCGTTATCTCTTGCCTGTCTTGATTCCGTTGGCGTATACGACGAGTTTTTATTTGTTGTATATGTTTAAATCGTTCAAAGACAATATCCAAAAGTGGGAACGCTTCCCAATCTATCTAAATTTTGGGTTGATTGGTGTAGTCGGAGTCGCTTTCCCTATTGCAGGCTATATCTTCTTAAAAGACAATCTCGCAGGATTTTACACACCATTTGCCATTACTGCTATCATTTTAGTATTGATCGGATTTTTTATCTTGAAATATGTCATTCAGAAAAAAATTCACTTGGCTTTCTATTTAATCATTGCCTTTTTAATGTCTGCCGTTACCTTTGGATTTCCATTGACAAATGCGTTCTTAGGCAATCCCAAGTACAATTCGCTTCGAGAAATTTCTAGTAAAGCAGCAGCAGAGCAAATTCCCGTGTATATGTTCAACATACAATCGCCTGAATTGGTATGGGATTACGGAGGAAAAGTTCCGTTATTACACAGTCACGATTTAAAAGTTCCAACAGAAACCACTTTCAAAGCTCTGGTAATGATTGGCGCCAAAGAAAGTCTTGAAAAAGCATTTCCAAACGCAAAAATCACCTATGTAGAAACCTTCGATCTCAATCCAATAGACGATTCTAAAAAAGGCTATAAAGATCGTTTGCGTACGGATATGTATTTGGTGGAGCGATAGGTGTTAGGTATTGGGTGTTGGGTCGCTTCGCTTTTGGTTTTAGTTGTCAGTTGGTCGCTACGCTCCGTTGTGGGTTTTTCTGTTGTGGGTTGTCGGTTGTCGGTTGTTGAGAAATTACTTTTTCATTTTACATTTAGTATTTTATATTACTAGTGATGCGTTAACTTTAGAATTTGGTACTTCCAAGCACTTCTCGATACGATTTTTCGTGCCTCAAAATCACTCGAAGTGACGTTTGGGTATTGTAATTCGATAGTTTACAGAAAATAAATTCAAAATAGCTTCTTTTCCTATAGCTAAATTAAAATCAATTTAAATCCAAAAATAAAAAAACCGTCTACATCCTTTATTAAAAGAGGGATCACAATATTTTTTTTAGAGTTAACGCATCACTAGTAATGGTGAATTGTGAATTATTTTAAAATAAACTCTTAAACTAATAAATACATAAACTCCTTATTCGTTAACTCGTTTTTTATTTTCCGTGGATTCGTTTATGAAACTTCTCAATACTCAATACTCAATACTCACTTCTAAAAGCTAAAAACACTTTTTTATTTAATATTTTGAGTTTTAGATTTAAACTTTGCAATTCGTTTGTTGTGATTTGGTCGCTGCGCTCCGTTGTCAGTTGTCAGTTGTGAGTTGTGAGTTGTGAGTTGTGAATGAAATTATTCTTTGAAACTTCTCAATACTAAACTCTCAATACTCAATACTAACATCTCAATACTAACAACTACAAATTCCGAAACCAAGCCAATTGCTCTGCGACTCCTTCTTCCAAAGTTACAGTTGGATTATAGTTAAGTAATTTTCTAGCCTTCTCAATATTCGCTTTGGTACGTTGCTGATCGCCTGAACGTGGAGGTAACTCTTTGAATTTGATGGTGGTTTGTAGTAGCTTTTCAACCGCATCTACGCCTTGTTGTGTTGTGTATTCGGCTTCGGTACCGATATTAAAAATTTCACCGTTACAGATTTCTTCTTTACCAATCACACTTACAATTCCTTTGACGATGTCACTCACATGCGTGAAGCTACGCAAATGCGATAGACTGCCTTTAAAGAGTGGAAATTCCTTCTGGTTCAATCCGCAATCTAATAGTTTTGTAAATAGTTTGTCGGGACGTTCTCGTGAACCGTATACAGAATACAATCGCAAGGAACAGGCTTTGAGTTGATTCAGCCTTGAGCTGCATAATACCAATTGTTCTGCTGCCAATTTCGTTACGCCATAATGCGAGGCTGGTTGTGGTGCTACCGTTTCTGGATACGTCGCATTTAAACCATAAATAGAAGAAGTTCCAATATTTACGAATAATTGCAATGACGTTTGTTTTAATGCATACGTCAGTAAGTTTTGTGTGGCAATGACATTGTTTGTCAAGTAATCTTCAAACGTTGAAGTAGCTGCAATGCCTGGCTGCGCTGCAAAGTGAAATATATACTGAATTTCATCAGGAAGATTTTCAATAGCAATTGGTTCACGCAAATCCGCTTGTAATACAGTGATACCTTTGGAATGTAATACAGCAGCATTTTTATTTTTTAGTGCGATTGGATAGTAGTCTGAAAAATTATCAATCCCAATCACTTCATGACCTAAATGATGCAAATGTTCTGCTACATGCGAACCGATAAAGCCCGCAATTCCCGTAATAAGTATCTTCATTGATGAACTTCGTAAATTATTAACGCATAAATGTATAAATAATTTATGGAACAGGAACATTTTTAAATTCAAAAGGCTTTCTGGTATAGAAAGCCTTTCTTTATATGCATAATCAACGCAAAAATTTGATACAATTATCAGTTGGTCTGAGGTTGTATCTATCATACATATTTGAACGATACAGTCATTAGGGTATTATTGCTTGATTAATTTTGTACTATACGTCGTGATTCCGTTAGAAACTTTTACAAAATACACGCCCGCATCTAGTTTTGAAAGGTTTACTACCGTTTTCTCAACTTTTGTGCTGTATTGATATTGCTGTATTCCTTGCAAATTATATAGTGTAATTTCATAGGTTGTTTCGCTTTCAAAGTCTTTGATGACGAGTGTACTTGTGTCTTTTGCAGGATTTGGATACAGCGTCAACGCTTCTTCTGAATGTTGATTTACCAATGTCTCCTCTTTTATTTTTGTGGGTTGTACCCAAGTCGGTTCAAGCGTTGCAGCGCGCATGGTGGTACAAGGTACAATTTCAGCAAAGTAATTTCCGCCAGGTTCTACCGTAAATCCAGGATTTAAGAGAATTTCGTTTCCTGCTCTCATCTCCACATCAGCGTTATTGGTCACCGTAACATCGTTTACTGGAGCCACATTGATACTACTAATTACACGATAATCTAGTAATCCTATTCCGGGAAGAATCGTATTGTCAATGACTAAATCGGGTTCGTACACACAACACGGTGCTGGTGTAATCACTCCTGAATTGTTACAGATGATGTTATTGGTAATTGGCGGATGATTTCCTGTTTTCACAATGACAGAACTCTTCGATTCCGTACCGCAATCATTCGTGTAGGTTATTTTGAGTACATACGATGCGTTGGCTGCATGACTTCCGCTTGTAGTTCTCCCATCCCAGAAAATTGGATCTGTAATGCCATTGGTACAACTCACGCTGTAATTCCAAATGGGTTGCCCTAATGTAGTGAAAATTTCTACCGTTGCCGCAGCGACATTGTTGAGATTTGTAATTTCTAAAGGCGCTGTTGTGGATGTGAATCCGTTGTGATTTGGAAATACTTCTCCACTCGTACGACTACAATCTGGAAATTTACAGGTTTTTGCCAATTTAAAATCATCTAGCAATACATACGGTCCGTCGCAAAGTACAGCGGCTTCTGTTTCAATCACAATCCAGTCGTAACTGTCTGATGGCGCTGTAAATTCAATGGTTACTGGATACCATTGTCCTGTGGGATAGCTTGTCAAATCCATCGGTTTGTTGAGAATTTGTAACGTATTTGAAGTACTCGATTTGTTAAAATATTTTGACGGATCGCAACGATTATTGAATTGATTTGCTCCTAGTGAATATTTCATTTTACTTTTTCGTAAGTATACATTTAAATCCAGTCCTGTAGACCAATCGCGTGTAGGATCGTCGTAAGTTCGTACATAAAATTGCAATCGATAGGTTTCTCCTTCTTCAAATTTATTGGCGTCAAAGAATTTTTGTTGTATCAATTCGCCTGGTCCCATTCCTATATAACCAAGTCCAGCATGTGGCATAATGTCACTTCCACTTTCCGTTAGTCTTATTTTATCAAATCCGCCATCTGAATTTACCATATACCAATCTGGCGAATGCAGTAAAAATTGTCTTTTTTCCGATGGTAAACTTGGTGCTGTGACTATTTTTGTCACCGTTTTCATATCGCTTTCCCATACTGAAAGTCCTTCTTGCATTCCAAAACTAGTTGTCACCCAACCTCCTGAATATGTATATCCTTTTGGTTCATAATCATCTACTAAACCTTTGTAAAAAGGAGTCGCATTGTACGAAGGTTGATCGGCTATAGCATTATGAATCAAGTTATCTTGCGCGAAAGAAGTCCATCCAAAAAACAAGAATAAAGCGATTCCTATTTTGTTTCTGATTTCCATTAGTTCTTGCTTTTTAACGCATTAATTTCCTTCTTTAGTTCAATTACATACAAAGTGAGTTCTTCAATCTTTTCTAGTAATTTGGCGTCCATTTCTCCTAAGTTCAAGCCTTCTTTTTCAATTTCAGTTGCAGATGGTACATTTGGTAAATGTCCGTTTGTATTGATGAATGCTTCTACATCTTCTAGTGGTTTTAAGTCATAATCTTTGTCAAACACATAATCTGCCCAGACACCTGCAGCGAGGTCTACTTTTACTTTTTGTGTACGGATTCCTTTTTTGACAAATAATTCATATTCGTCACAGTCGCTACACGGATCAAAGTCAAACCAATCGCCAATCATGGTTTTTCCCGCGGAGATCCACAAATCATGTTTTTTAGAACTTACAATGCTTAGCATACTATTATATCCGCCCGTAAAATTGTTAAACGCTCTGATTCGCCAGGTTTCTCCGCCTAAATGATCTCTGAAAGAAAGTCCACCATACGTATTGTCCATTTCTGATTGAATTCTAATTTCTTGTTTATCTCCCAAATTTACGTGCAAACGCGCTTCTGGATTATCCGTAGCAATTCCAACCTGTGCACCAATCGTATTGTCTTTCGTTGCCATAAATACAGGTTGCTGATGATCGAATCCGATTAAGAAAGAATAGTTTTTTGTATTCGTCGTATTTCTACCCACCGCAAAAGAAAAGGCACCATCAGCTCGATTCGTGTGTCCTAGCGCAAAGGAAAAACTACCATTGGTTTGATTGCTGTGTCCCAACGCAAAAGAGTTTAAGGAAAGGACTTGATTGTTGACACCAAACGCACCTGATTGCATTTGTTGTACATTGTTTGACATTCCTAAAGCAAAGGAAAAACTATCATCCACCGTGTTTCTATGACCTGCGATGAATGATGATCTTTTGGTACTGACATTCATATTATTTTCTGTCCCAACTATTGTGGAATGATCTGCTGTTACCATATTTCCTGTTCCCAATGCTGATGAGCTTGGATTTAGCGGTGTATTTGTGCCCCAATTTACTTGTGCATGATTGTTTGAAGTAAAGAAAAGTCCTAGTGCTAGGACTAGAAAAGATAATTTATGTTTCATGATTCTTGATTTTTTAAATGACGCTCTACTCTTTTACAAGGTTTTCGAGTTTCCCTTTATAGATCTATATCTATATGGGAAGTTTTTATCAATTCATTACCCAATGAAAAATGAAAAAAGCTGATTTTTTACATAAAATCAGCTTACTATTTTGTTTTTAAGACAGTTAAATTATCTAAATATTTTCTTCCGAAAGTAGAAAAACACAAGTACGCACACGAAAATAAGTCCGCTAATTAGCAATATTTTACTATCAAACCAAGAGTTTTCTACAATTGCATCCGTGCTTCCTGTGAGTTTGAAGGCTGCCCAATAGTAGGGAATATTTTGTGTTTGATCATGTTTTAGGAGATAGCTTTTTTTGGCAATTTGCAATGCTTTCGATTTGGCCTTTCCGTTTTCTAATTCTTTGTAAAAGGTTTGTAAGATTTCGTTGCCTGCCTGTTGATTGACATTCCATTGTGAAGCAAGCACACTTTGCGTTCCGTTAAAGAAAAAACCTCGTGAAAGATTGATGATGCCTTCGCCCGAAAGTTGCACGCCATCATCCGTTTTGCAAGCATCTAACACCACCAATTCTGCCTGATTTTCGAGTCCGAAAAGTTCATGAAGAAGTATGTTGCTATCATAAAATGCCAACCAAGGTATTTGCGAAATACTGTCCAAACCTGCATGAGTGTTGAGGTGAATGATTTCGAAATCGTTTCTATATTTTGAGAAATTTTCTTTTGTTGCTTCTGTTTTTTGTAGCAATACCGAAGTTGAATCCTTTGCTAAAAAAGTAAATATATCTGTTGCATCTGTTAACGTTGGTAATGCTGTATTTTTGAATTCAATCGGAGCAATGGCTAGTAACTTTTTTGTGGGATTGTTTTGTTTTTTCTGAATTTGCTCAAAGAGAGAAAACGATTGTAGATATAAAATTTCTGTGCGATTGATAAGGTAGGATTCCGAAAATCTTCCTTCTTTTTGAGTCGTCAATATTTCAAACGGAATGTATTGCAGCGTATGATCGGCAATAATGATAAGTTTTTTGTCTTGCAAACGTTGCAACGCATCTCTTAATGGAAATACTTGCTGAAACACTTGAAAACTAATTGCTTGAAATTCTTTGCGTTTTTGACTATTCAAACTTCGTTTTGCCATGAATGTGCGCAACAAAGTGAGTTGTTCTTGAAACGTTTCTGTATTCTCTATTTTAAAAAGAATCGGCTCGCCTCCATCGTAAAAAATACCATACCCATCTGTATCATGTAAAATGTATTCTACAAAAGCTGTGTTTTTATATTTTTTCAAAATGTCTTGCAAAGTAACAATATCGACTTTTTCTTTGGTTTTTGTGTATTGTGGATATTGTTGTTGCAATGAATCTTTGAAGCGTTGATATACGTTTTTTTTGTCTGTAAATGCTTGTTGTATAGAATCGTTGTCTGGTTGTTGTTGAAATTGTATTTGCAGATCAATAACTTCATAATCCAACATATATTCTCTTCGCAACCATGTTTCTGGAACATTCAGTGCTAATTTGGCTTGCAGTGTTTTTATATTTTCTTGAAGTAACAACGCTTTGTTCTTTTCCATAAAGTAGAACGCGTTTTCAGCATCATTCAACAGATAACAAATCTCTACCGCGAGCATGTACATATCGACGCCTCTTTCAATCCAAAATAATTTAGAAGCTTCTGCATCTACACGATATCGAAGCAAAGACACCAATGTATCGATTAAAAACACGGTTTCTTTGGCTTTGTACAAATAGGTTTGTCCGTTATTTTGATGAAAAGCTTGTACATAATGCGCTGCCAAATCAATCAAATAGATCAACACATCTTGCTGATTCTCAGTTTGATTCATTTCTTCTAATGTGGGAAGTCTAAAATTAGCTACTTCTTTTTGATCATACGCCAAGATAGTCATCACTGCTTTCTCCAAAAAAGGGAGTTTTTCTATCACATTTGTGGTATTCAGATAGTATCCCATGCTGTTGTGTGTATTCGCTAGTAATCCTTTATCGTCTGAATTTTCAAGTACATAAGTGTACTGTTCAGTAGCTAGTGCATGCTTTTTTTGTTTTGAATACAGAATGCCCAAATTGAGGGCAACGCGCAACTCATCTTCTAAATACTCATTTTCTCGATATAAGTTTTGTGCCTTTTTGTAAAATTCTAATGCCAGCTCGTATTCTTTGAAACTGTCATAAATAACTGCTAAATTATTATACACCTGCGCCAGATTCAGAGGATTTTCAGTAATAATCTCTACGCTTTCTTCAACAATTTTTTGGTTCGATTTTACAATTTCTAAATCGTTCTGAAGCATTTCTGTATCAGCATCACTCGCATAGATGCCACTGTATGTTTGAATAATAGTTCGTACTAATTGACTTTTAAATTGCGTATTTTTATAAATGTCTCTGTTCGACAAAGCATCATTCAAATATGCCAACGCTTGATGGTAATCGCCCTTGTCTGCTTCAAATTCTGAAATCATTTGATAGGCATTCATGGTCGTTTTGTTGGCTTTTTTTGCGCTGATGATCTGTTCACAAAGCATGCTTGCTTCTGAGATTTTTCCTAGCTTTCTGAAGATAAATGCTTTGAAGAACAAACTCTTATTCAGTTCCTCAATGTCTCCTAGTTGTTGCTTAACATCAATCGCTTTTGCCATATACAACAACACTTTTTCATAATTCTTAAGCTTGTAATAACTCCTGCCAGTTTCATGAAAAAGTGTTCCTAGTGCTTTTGTATTTTTTGTAAGATCAGTATCCTGAATTAATTGTTCAAACGATGCAGCACGTTCATCATGATCTTCGATTTTTTTAGTAGCATCAATCGCATCTGACAAATTATTCTGCGCATGCAACATACTTGCGAAACAAAGAAAAAATACAATTATGATTCTTGAAGAGAAAATCATTTTTCTCTCAAAATAAACATTTTTAGTCAAACGGAATAATCAACGTATTGTATTTTGTATTCCTCAATTCGCCTCCTCTGTAGGTAAACGCTGCAGAAACACCAGTTCCTCTTGCGATCAATTCTCCCAATAAGTTTTCCATCATCAATGTGCCATCTACTGCAAAAACAGGCACAGTATCATCGTCAATTAAATTTGCCACTTGAATAGTGACTTGTGGTGCTGCAAAAGAAGTTCCTTTTACATTGGCTTCATAAAAAGGAATGCCTTGTCCTTTCGCAAAAAAGTCAACACTTGTAGGACCAAAATTTGAAAAATTAGAGATTTTGTTTAGATTTTTATTCGCGGAAGCCACTGCGATTATATTATCAAACTCAAACGACGAAGGATAATGATCATACTCGTTGTCGTTATCATTTTCGGTGTTTCCGGCAGAAGTGACCAAAATGGTATTGGAATTGGCTTCTGTAATATTTTCAAAAATGGTACGGACTTCCGGATCATCTCCTACAATATACCAGCCCATACTGATGTTGACCACATCGGCTCTTTCCATCGCGTATAAAGTTCCGCATAAAAAGTTGAAATACGATACTTCTCCTAAAGGTCCTGAAACTTTTACAGGCAACAATTGGAAATCAATTCCTTGTGTGCTGAGTGCATCCAAAATCATGTGACTGATTATACTTCCGTGTTTTCCAAGATCATCGTCATAGGTGTTTGGGTCTTCATCTATAAAATCCCAACCAGATTTTTCAATGCTGACCGCGGTAAATTCAGCATCGTATAAGAATTCGATAGGATCTTCATCGGCATCATTAAATACTGTGAGTCCTGGCGCTATTCCAGTGTCTACCACGGCAATGGTAAGATCAGTTCCAAAAGTAACAGGCTTTATATACGATTCGTAGCTCACATCGGCAACAGTTCCAATAGTTTCTGAATCCATGTCGTACCCGAAGATAAATTCATAATCTACTTCCAAAAGACCAGTCGTACTTTCTGGATCAATTTGCCCTTTAATGACTTGTTTTTTAGGTTCTACATTGATGACACCTGCAAAGTGCCAAAGCTCAATGTCTTGGTTGGTACAATGACACACTTCATAGTTGTTAACTCCATTAAATGCACGAATGGCGGTTTTTTGCGGATCGGATGTTCCTCCTTTAAACTGTACTACTAAAGACGTATTGGAATACGTTGGCAAGTGAGAACCTCCAGCAATACTCTTTGCGGGATTACTCGATTCTTCTATGGTATTTGATGTTTCAAACACATCGTCTTGTGTGCATGCACAAACGACTACTACAAATACAAATGCAATAAGTTTTTGTATATTTCTCATGATATTAAATTTTTGCGTTTACATATATGGGGAAGAAACACGGAAATCATTACCCAATATTTTTAATCATATTTCGTATTTATGAAAGATAGTGAAAGATACATTAATGCTCTTATCACTGGAAATGAGAAGGTTACTAAAGAAATTTACAGCAAATTATTTCCCAAAATAAAATCATATGTCCTTAAAAATCGAGGAGATGTACAAGACGCTTCTGATGTTTTTCACGATGGACTCATGTATATTATCGTCACACAAAAAGAAAAAAGAAGTCCCATACAGTCTTTTGAAGCGTATCTGTTTGTGGTTTGTAAAAATATTTGGAAAAAAACCTTAAAAAATAAGGTAATAAAAACCGATTCCTTAACCCTAGAAGATAAAGAAGAAGAATTCAGTGCTTTTGTTGTGGAACAAGAACTGTTTGACTTTTATATTGAAAAATTTGACTTGCTCTCCGAAAATTGTAAAGAAATTTTAAGTAGTTATTTTAATGGATTGAGCTATGAGGAAATTGTAAAAGAATACGCATACGCATCTATCAATACGGTACGCCAGCGTGTTTTTAAGTGCAGAACCAAACTGATAAAATTGATAAAAGAAGATAAACTGTTTCAAAAATTAAAGAAATGGCAATAGAACTTACTGAACAGTTATTGGCACAGATTGATGGTTATTTGAAAGAAACACTGTCCATCACTGAAAGAGCAGCTTTTGAACAACGCTTGCAGAACGAACCTGAATTAAAGGAAGAAGTGCGTTTGCAGCAACAACTGTTTGATATTATCGGCAAAGAACAGTGGCATACTATTGAACGAATGGAACATAAAGATCGTATTGCTGAATTAACATCGAAGCTTAGAAGTAGTGAATATCAGGATTTATCAGCCAATCTTCGAAATGCTGAAAAAGCTTATTTGGAAGAAACGTCAAAAGTAAGTCCATTCAAAAAATACTACCGTTATATTGCTGTTGCCGCAGCGATTATCATCTTTTTTGGAATGTATTTTACACAGATGCGTTCCTCGTATCGCTCGTATTATGAAACTTATGTCAACTGGTCAGATTTGCCTTCTTATGTAGAAAAAGGACAGGAAGAAAATACTTTTTTACAAGGAGAAACTGCTTTCAAACAAGAAAACTACCAACAAGCGATTCTCTTTTTTCAAAAAATGCTCCCAACATATGAATTGTATAATGCGAGTCTACTCTACATTGGCGCTGCCTACGATCAACTTGATGAAAATGACAAAGCGATTGCCGCTTTTCAGCAACTGGCTTCTGTCGAAGATTCATATGAACGTTCGAAAGGAATTTGGTACACTGCGATGCTTTATTTGAAAATAGAAGATAAAGAAAAAGCGGTTTCAGCTTTAATGAAACTTGTAGCAGATGAAGAAAATTATAATTATGAAAAGGCTAAAGTTTTGTTGGAAGAATTAAAATAACGTGAGTTCTATATAACTATTTCGTTAAAAACTTAATAATCAATAATTTACATAAAATTTCAAATTGAGTGCAGTCGAGATTCAATCGAAATCTTGACTTTTTTTGTGTTCTCATGAGCTTCGCTCGGTGCTTTCAGCAATGCTCGAACTGACAAGTATTTAATTTTTAGTGAATTACAAATAATTTAATGATTTCTTATGTCGAACTCACGTTAGTTATAAACCTTTAATATCATCATAGGGAAATGGTAAAATCCAGTCTTTGTGCTTGAATGATTCTTTTTCTTTGTATAAATCGACATTTTGGTTGATAAATTGTTTGCTTAATCTACCGTTGAGTGCTACATAACTTTCTACATAGACTTCTACATTTTTGTGCCCTTGACTTTTGAAATGATCTCCTAAATAATGGGCATATTCCAGAATGAAATCTGGTTGCGTACTCATTTGTTTCTCTTGAAAAGGAGTTAAAAAATCGTTATTTTCGACATAGAAAAAGTGACCTGTTTTCCCATCTACTATTTTAAAATTGGCGTAGCCTACCTTTTCTATAAGCATGACACGCCATGAAAATCGATAGCCTTCTTCTGTCCAAAATAATTCATCAGGATATAACAAATACCGCCAAGGAAATAGCAATTGTATTATAAAAAATATGATCAATATTGGTATTACAAAACTTTTCTTGTAGGTATAGGCACTTTCCCTGTTTAGTATTCGATTTTTAAAGCCTATTGCGTTTACTATTTTTTTTATGAATGTGATAACTTTTTCGTGAAACTCAGCATCAAAAAATATCAATGCAGATACAATCATTATGTAAGGAAACATTCCGATAGGAAATAAAACTCCTGTAAATACATGGAAAACAACAACTAATATGAAAGCAATATTTCTAGTTTTTTTGTAAAGTAATAAAAAGGGAATCGCCAAATCGTAAATCATTCCGGACCAACTCATGGCGTAGTGAAACCATTCTTCATGCATAAATGCTTGCCCAATAAATGGAATATCATATTTTGATGGCAGCCATATTCTTAGCGGCATTGCCTTATATAACCAATCGGAATTTAATTTCGCTAATCCTGCATAGAAATAGACAATTCCTAGTAATAGTTTTACACAATCGATTGTCCATTTCGGAATTTGAGTATATTGCTTTTTGGCACGTAAACTATCTATTGAAAAATAAGCATTCGCAGGTAAAAAACACATTACGAAACTTAAAATACTAATAAAATAATAGTGATTTAAGTATGTGGTTTTATCCATAAGCTCTATGTACGTAAAGCTTAGAAAAAATGTAATGATAGCTAAGCGATATTTAAATCCAACAGCCACAAACAAAGCTGATATGCCGCAAATAATGAAAAGTACATAGCTATAGTCACCAATTGGAGAAATCCATTCAAAACCGTAATACGAAAAATGAAATTTAGGGTTTATGTACAACGCTTCAATCCAGCCTTTGTACCAGAATCTTATAATGCTTACAAGCATCATAAGTCCAAAACCTATTCTAAAAACGGCCAAAGGTGCGACATTGGTCGTTTTATTAAAATAGTTAGAAATATTGCTTTTATTTATGTTGGTATGCATCACAAAATAGCGAGCTTTATTAGACTGTTTTGTACATCTTTTTTTCTAAAATAAAGTAATAATCTTCAAATTCCCAATAGTTTATATCACTTCAAAATTTATATTGAAGCGTTGCGTAATAACTTCTTGGCAAAGCAGGTATAATTCCAGGTCCAGGATACCCTGTAGCACGTTGTGTAAAGTATTGTTCGTCTAGCAAATTATTCACACCTGTTTCTAATGTCCATTTGTTGTAACGATAGGAAAGTGACACATCAAAAACTGAATATGCTGGTATTTCACCACGTATACCACTTACATTGTCTAATACATTTTGTGCTTCGTTGGTAGCATCCGTAAATTGTTTGGATAAGTACGAATACTGTATATCCATTAAAAAGTTTTTATAACCTAGTTTTATTCCTGTCCGTAAATTTGTATTGGGTACAAAAGGAAGTTCGTTTCCTTCTACATTGTTAATTTCTGATCTTGTAAATTCAGATTGGGTTAAGGCTAAATTTACGTAGTAGTTCAACTTATATTCGTTTGCATTTGGAAAAAAAGTTTCACGCACATTCCAGTCTAACAAACTTTCTAGTCCATAAATAAATGCATCTCCAATATTACCTCGAAATCTAATAGTGGTTCCAAACGGAACTTCATTACCAAAGGTATCAATACGCGTAGCTTGTCTGAGGACTTCATCAATACGATCATTGTAACGCAATCCAAAAATATTGGCATCAAAGGATATATATTTTTTATAGCGACCTCTTACGCCTAAATCAGCCGTCCAGCCTTTTTCATCTTGAATATTTGAGTCTACTTGAAACGAAGGATTTACTACTCGTATATCTGAAAACGTCACTGAGCGGTAATTTGTAGAAAAATTACCATAAACTTCTACTGATGTGTTGGGTTTGTAAGCTATGCCTATCCCTGCCAGCACAAAACTACGTTCACGTTCTCTAACATCTACAAATGTACTATCTACCACGGCATTGCCTGCATTGTCACGAAGTACAGATCTAAACGTCCCATCAATCCCAGTTTTTATATACTCAAACCGTACGCCTGGTGTTACAGTAACTTTATCAGAAAGATGAAATATATTTTCAATAAATACAGCAGTATTAAAGTTAGGATGGTCAAAATTAGATTGTCTTAAATCTGCTGGCAAGTCTGGTATGTCGTATGTTACGAAATTAAAATTATCATCCGAACCTGTAGAGCCTGGACCTTGGCGTTCTTCATTTTCGGCTTGATAATATTTTATACCTCCTAGAAATGTAGATTTCTTCCCTGCAATTGTATAGTTTTTTAGGTAACGAAGTTCCGTACCCCAATTTCTAAATTTGCCTACTTGTAAATCTCTAGGTTCTTCTAAATTATCAACCTGCGATACTCGATTGGTTCTAAAACCGATTGCACTTCGTGAAGAATTCATTCCCCAAAGTATCGCTGAGAAACGTTCATCATCTGAAAATTTATGATTAAACTTAAGGGTTAATAAATTCCAGTTTACACGAAACCAATTTCGAGTACGATTGCTAAAAGTAGGATCTTCGTAAAACTGAGCATCAGTTAAACCACCTGGTTGCTGTGCCGTATACCCCAAATGCGTATACTCTAAGCCTATTGTGCTTTTATCAGATAATTTATAATTAATATCTGTAAAAAAATTGAACGATTCTAAGCCCATATTATCACGTGGAGCTTCGTCAAAATTATTTTTATAAGCTACGTAGGTGTAATGGCTAAACTTCCCGTTGGTACCGCTAAAGCTATTGAACGAGCCAAAACCACAATTGGTATCGTAAGTTTGACGTGTTATAATTTCTAATGGCTTACTTGACGGTGATTTTAGCTTAAAATTAATTAAACCACCAAATTGTGTTCCGTATTGTAAGGAGGCGGCTCCTCGTACTATTTGTATTTCTTCTAAGGCTTCTACAGGAGGCGTATAATAACTTTCTGGATACCCCAAAACATCGGCACTTATATCGTACCCATTTTGACGTGTATTGAAATTTGCCGTTCTATTTGGATCTAATCCCCTACCACCAATAGAAAGCTGCAAACCACAATTGGTACTTTCGTAAATATTAAGTCCAGCTACTTGAGCGTATACTTGCCTTGCATTTCCGCTAGATTTATTCCCCACAATTTGATCTATGAGAATAACTTCATTTTTTTTACCCTCAAATATTTGCATGCCTTCCGCATCATTGAGGCGTTTTAAATCGAAAACTTCTCGTTTTTTTGCTTGTATGACTACCGCAGAAAGCTTATTAGTGCTATCTAATTTTACACTAATTACTTTGTTTTCATTTATTATATATTGTTTTTCTACCCAAGGATAGGCATCACTGTAGAATAAAATTTCATGTGTTCCTGCTGCTAGATTTTTAATTTCAAAATAACCATTACTGTCGGTTACGGTGCTTTTATTAGAAGTTTTGTCATACACATTTATATAAGCGATAGGTATATTTGTTTCGCTATCTACGATTGTTCCTGATAAGGTAAATTGTGCATTGGCATACATGCTAAAAGCTAGCATGATATACGTAAGTTTAGATTTAAAATCCATAAATAGTATCGTTAAAAGGTAATATCCAATCTTTATGTTTAAAGGAATCTTTCGTTGAGGTTAAATCAAAATTAGGGTCAATATAGCGCTGGCTTAGTCGCCCATTCAAAGAAATATAACTATCTACATATACTTTTGGGTTTTTAATGCCTTTTTTTTGATAGATAGCTTTTAAATAGTGTGCAAATTGAATGATAAAATCTGGTTTTGTGCGGAGTTGTTTTTCTTGATATGGCGTTAGATATTGAGCATGTTCTATGCGTAGCATTTTGTCATTTTCAGGATTTAGCACGCGGTATTGCACTGATCCGCCTTTTTCAGTAAGCATCACACGCCATGAAAACGGATAACCTTCCTCCGTCCAAAATAACTCATCGGGATATAATAAATACCTAAAAGGAAAAACAAGTTGTATTGAAAAAAATATAATCAGTGTTGTAATTAATAGTTGTTTTTTAACACCCGAAATTAATGGTAAGCTATTTGAGCCTTGTTGCCATTTTATGCGTACTATTTTTTTTATGAACGAAATAATAGCCAAGTGTACTTTAGCATCAAAAAAGAGTAAAGTTGACGTTATCATTACCAAAGGAAATATTCCAATTTTTGGAAATACAATTTTTGTAAGCACATGAAAAATAATCACTAAGGTAAAACCAAACCAACGCGTACGTCTATACAGCAGTAAAAAAGGAATAGATAAGTCATAAAGCATACCGCCCCAACTCATAGCGTAAGCTACCCATTTTTGATCTAGAAAACTGCCAAGCAAGGGAATTTCAGATTTTACAGGCAGCCATATACTTAATGGCAAAGCATCTGAAAGCCAATCAGAATTTATTTTTGCCAAACCTGCACAGATGTATACAATGCAAAGCATCAATTTTAAACTATCAATATATAGCCTTGGTATTTTTGTGTAAGCTATCGCTTTATTTCGGTAAGCATCAACAGAAAAATAACAATGTGCTGGTATAAAGATTAGCAGAAAACTCACCAAAATTATAAAGTAGTAGTGATTAAGATAATAGGTCTTATCTAGTAATGTTGTGTAGGTGAAACTTAAAAAAAATAGAATGGTACTAATGCGATATTTGTAGCCTACACAAATTCCAATGGCGGAACAAAACACTAAAGCATACACTCCATATGTTGCATACCCTAAAGGTTTTACCCATTCAAAACCAAAATATTTAAAATGAAATTGTGGCGTTATATAGTACGCTTCTACCCAACCACCTAAAACAAAACTTGCAGTAGCATATGCCATTATAGCACCAAAACAAAGGCGAAAGACCGCTAATGGAGCGGTCTTTTGATATGTTTTTAAATATATTGAAATTTTATTTATCAAAATTTAATCACCATCACCACTTTGAAATAAAACATCTATACTCAAAGCTGATAGCATGTCTACTTTAATGAATACAACATTAGCCTGTATGACATCATAAACAGAAGACATGGCAGAATTGTTTGTATTTATTTGGTTATAAAAATTATTGTCTAAATCATTAATAGCGGAAATAGTTGCGTCCAATTGTGTGTTGATAGCATCAGATACAGCGGAAGTTCCTGAAACACCATTAACAAAATTTAAATAGTCTTCAAAACTTGCTCCTGTACCATTACTGCCAAAGTGATTCCCTTTAAAGAAATCTTTGAAGGCATTAATAGCTGTCAATGCTAAAGTTTTTGATAAATCTTTTCTGTAAAATGCTTCCACTTTTTCTGGTTCTGGATTACCAGACTGAGTCGCTGTGAAATTACCCGAAGGTATTCCTATTTTACCATTGCGAAATATGAGTTCGAAATAACGTAACCAATCGTTCGTAAATAAATCGACTGAGCTTGAAGAAGAAGAACCACTGTTATTTATAAAAGAAGTTCTGTAAGTTCCTGACCATTGTGCTTCTATTTGAGCTACCAAACTTTGTAGACGATCTGTTACATCAGTCAAGTAGTTTAGGTAATTGGAAGCATTTGTACCTGTGTAAAAGGCTAAAATGTCAGTATCATTATCAGCTAAACCATACAGTAAATAATCTAAAGCAGGAAATCCTTGCTCATCGGAAGTATTATTAGCTGTTAAATCATAAGATCCAGAGGTAATAAATGTATCAATACTCCCTGAATTTGTGGGATATGCATTTATAAATGATACTCTATCAGTTATATAAGCAATATCTTCAACAGGACCATGAACAAACATATCTACTTGCTGCCAAGCTATGTAAGCACTTTCCCAAGCTGAACGTAAAGCATTAAAATTGGTTTGTGTTGCATCTGTTTCAAAGGCATCTGCCGCAGATTTCAATGCTGTTACTTCGGTATTTACTGCTTGAAACGCAGGTACAATAATATTATCTGTCCAATTGGTAAGCATCAACTGCCTATCAAAACCATCTGAACCGCTAGGATTGGTGGTATTTGGATCGTCGTCTGAACAACTCCAAATGATACATGTTGTAACCAAAAACAATCCTAATAAATAGCTATACTTTTTCATATTTTTTTTTAATTAAAATCTGTCATGACGTCTCTTAAGTAAATTAAGCAAACGTCATAACAGACTGTGTTTATTTTTGGTTATAGATTTAAAAAAATCTATTATAAGTTATTGTTAGTGTAGAAATCTGAAACTTCATCATTAGTGAATCCGTATATTGCTTGAATATTCTGCTCAACCTGTGATAAAGTAGTTTCGTAATCAGTAACATTTAAGAACTCAAAGCTAGTTGGTGTTTGTCCAGCAGGAGCTAACAAAGCAGCTAAGATACCATCTATTTCACTATCTGTAATGATTTTATTAGAAATTCCTCTAAAACCATGAGCAAAAGCTACACCTTCTGCATAAGCATGCATGGCATCTCCTAAGATTTCTTCTTTAGTTTCACCATCTGAGTTCGTTTCGCCTGGAGCTAATAAAGATGCTTCATTTAATAGATTTATTGTTGCTCTACAGTAAAAGATAACTGTTGCATAGTTAGATTTTTCCCAATTCATTAAGAATTCATCTAACGCAGCGTTTCTTTCCGTATCAAAAGTACTTCCAGCTTCCATAGCAGCTTGAGCAGTTCTTAAGTTCAATTGAATGTCATAGAAAAACCCTGTTTGATTTGTATGATTAGAACGACGTTCTGCATATTGAGATGCTTCATCAGAAGCAGCGTCAAACGCTGGTGTAGCACCAAAAATTGCGACTAATCTATCAACAGCACCGCTATCTGTGAATCCGCTTACACCATTTTTTATGTTATTTACAACAGTAATCGCGTGATTGTACAATCCTGCACCGAATACACCTTTTTGTAACATTTGCTCTAATTCAAGACCATTTTCATCTAATAAACGGTCACCTAGAAGACCACCTTCTTGCCCTACAGCTGGTGTTCCACCTAAACCTGGATTTTGAAAACCATCAGTCGAATTTGCAGCATTAACGATTTCCACTAGCCATCCTTGCATCAATGTTGCATAACTTGAAAGAGTTACACTTTGTACACTTGAAGGAAAAGCGATAGCATTTACTGTGTTCATCTGAGCGTCAGATTCCGCTGCATTTGTCAATGAAGTTAAGGCATTTAAATCTGCTACAACTCCAATTTCAGTTGCTGCATTTGTGTTAAAATTTGCAGACGTGTAAGTAGTTGGGATTGTTAATGTTGGTGGAGGAGTTACCACCGCATCGTCATCATTAGAACAAGATGCAAAAATAAGACCCAATATACTAAAAGTTAAGATAGTCCTTTTCATAAATTATGTTTTTATTAAAATTTGGTGCAAAGGTAAATATCAATTTTTTCTATTCAAAATTTATTTAGATTTATTTTAAATAACTCTTTAATACTTCTCTTATTCCTAATAAAATTTTTTTTAACTCCATCAGCTTACAAAGAAAGTAGATGAACATAATTTTCCTCTGTTCGTATGCAATGATTGATTTTAGTAACAGAACTGTACTTCAATCGTCTTACCAATATATTTAAATATCAATCAACATATACACCTTATGAAAACACCCATTACTTTTTTCCTATGTTTAGGATTCTTTTTCTTTTCGCAACACACTTTTTCACAATCATTAGAAGCTACTATTTTAAAACTCGATTCCCAATTTTGGGAAGTTTATAATAACTGTGAGGTAACAAAATTTAAAACGTTTCTCACGGACGATTTGGAATTTTACCATGATAAAGGCGGATTGACTGAAACTTCAGATAAACTTGTTGAACTTGTAAAAAATGGGCTTTGTAACGATCCGAAAATAAAATTACGCAGAGAAGCCGTTGCAGGAACTGTAAAAGTATTTCCATTGAACAATTACGGAGCCATTATTACAGGCGAGCATCTTTTTTATTTGACCGAAAACGATACACCTGAACGCTTGGTAGAATCTGCCAAATTTACACATGTCTGGAAAAACGAAAACGGCGTTTGGCGTATGTCGCGCGTTTTGAGTTACGATCATCAACAAACCAGTAGCAATGTCAAAAAGGAAAGTGTAGTATTGTCAAAAGCAGAAATGAATTCTTTAGTCGGAACGTACCAAGCGCCCAAAACGGGAACTGTAAAAATCTTTCTCAAAAATGATGCTTTACACATGAAAGCAGGAAATATGAACTTAGAATTACTCCCAACTTCCGAAACCGTTCTTTTGGCAAAAACGGCACCAATTCGTTTTGAGTTTACTAAAAATGATACTGGAAAAGCGATACAGTTTTCTGTGATTGAAGATGGGAAGATTGTTGAGGAGGCTATGCGTGTGGAGTGAGATTATTAATAATTTAAACATTAAAAATTCTTGTAACGGAAAAATTGATTTGTCTTTAAATTGTAATTTTTAACTCTAACATTTTATTTTATTCTATAATTTTGCAGATAGTCTCTTAGAAGCGTTTATCTAATCACACGAAATGTCTTCTGAGTTTTTGTATACTTTTGGCAATTTTAGTTGGCTTCTAACAAATACATTTTACCAATCTTTGTATCTGATAGGATATCAACAAAGGCAAATACAATATATTAAAATAAATTCTACTTATTGTAACTTCATGAGTCCTAAAATTTGAAGTATTTTTTAATAGTTTTAATTGTGGTTTACTCAATGGTAAATACATTCGTAAAAATGAAAAAGGTATTAAATCTAAAATCCAAAAATATTTTTCTTTTTATCTGCTGCCTTGATTTTTTCAATCAAATCATTCAGTAAGGTATTGGTTTCAATGGTTTTTTGTGCAACGGATTCCATATCTTTTTTCACCTCTTCTTCCATCAGTATTACTTTTGTAATTAATTGTTGTATGTGATTTTCTGAAAGAATAGATTTTAAGGTATGCTGAGATAAGTTGGCAATTTCATTGATCGTTTCCTTATTGTTTGTAGAAATATCTTTGATGTTTTTTTCTCCTAAAGATTGCAATTGCTTTACCTTACTTTCGGAATCCAGTTTAATTTCCAGTAAGGTATTTTCCAGTTCTTCTTTTACATCTTTCACACCTTTTTCTGAACCTGCAACCAATTGTTTTATTTTGCCATACACTTTTTGGAGTTCGGCATTGCTATTGAGTAATGCAGGTTTTAATTCTTCGTTTTGTGTGATACTTTTTCGAGTTCGTTCTAATAAAGAATTTAACAAGTCATTATTTTTACTCAACAACTTTGTCAGCGACACATAATCAGATTTTATAAACTTTGTGAGATCGTCAAATTTACTTTTTTGAATTTCCGTAAATTCATTCGTATTATTGGCGAGCGTTCTGTATACTGTATTGGCTTTTGTTTGAAAGTCATGCACTTTGGTATCAATCAGTTGCACTTCTCTTTGAAACGTTTGTTGTAAACGTTGCAATTCATGTGTGATATAATTATGATTATTTGCTTTGTAAGCAGTAATATATTTCCTCAGTTTATACAATACAACTCCATGAGAAATGACCAAAACAACGATAAGAAATATGATAATGTCCATGCTTTTAACTAATTTTTATTTCCAGTTTTTGTTCTACTTCCCAAAGATTATCAACCAATCGTAATGTTCCATCTGCTCCTATTTGTTCTACAATCGTACCTCTTCTATTGAAGTTTTGACTTTTTAGTATTGCCACAGGAATGAGTAACGTATCGTAACTAAGGATTGCATTTTTCAAGGTCGTTTTTTCTTCATACAAAAAGCTGTATGATGCTTTTGTAGGATCATCGGGATCAATTTGAATTTTCACAGCACTATCTACTTTTTTTGTTTTAGACTTTTTGCTGTCTTTAAAATAACCATTGGCATCTGCAAATGGCAAATAATAAATCAATGCATTGTCTATAAGTTTTTCAAAATCTGCTATTAGTGATGCGGTCACGCGTTCTATTTTATCATCTAATTCTTCTGTGAAAATGGTAATAGGAAGTTCATCAATTAGATTTTGGGTTCGCAGTGCTACTTTTGCATCAATTTCTGCCTCTGAAACCATACTTAATTTTGTAAGACCAAAATTTTGTTGCCTCTTTTGACCAAGTGCCTTTTCTATTTTTTGGGTTGCTGTCTTTCTATTGTTGCAATTCTTGAGTTCATTCGCAATATTCTTTTCAAAAACACTTAATTGTGACCTTGTATAGTCTTTAACTTTATTAATATCTGTATGCTTATTTTTTAAGATGATTTCTATCAAATTATCTTTTATTGTATGCAGATTTTCAACAGTATTAATACACTCTTTTGAATATTTTCCCAAATTATGTATCATGTCTTTATGTACTTTATCTACAATAATTTGAACTTCATTTTTTGTAAGTGGCTTTTTCTCTTTTTCTTTTACCTTCTCTTCAAAATCATCTAGATTTTTTTGATACGTAGATCTTTCTTCAGGTTGCTGTTGCCCTTGTGTTGTTGTTTCAGAATCAGGTTTCTTCTTTAATAGTTTTTGAGCAAGGAAAAAATTTAAAAATAAACTCAATGCTAAAATTCCAAAAAATATTAATTCTTTAGTTCCCAAACCATTACTTGTGCTTGTGTCAGATTGATCTGTAGAAGCGCCTTTTGACTTAAATTTTGATACAGCATTAGTGATTATCACATTAATACTTTTTAACAAAGCCTCCCCTTTTGTCTTTTTATCTTCTTCATTTTTAGTTGGATTTGTCCCATAAATGATTGACTTTTTAATCAGATCCCATTCAGGGATCGCCTTCAATTTTGTTTTGAAAGTATTTTTATTTGAAATAAATATGCTATCCTTTAGCAAATTATCTCGTCCTTTTATAAACTTAGAAACATAACTTCTAATCAAAGAATCTGCATCTCGTGTACCGTCAATTTTAGTATTGAATTTATTTAATACGGATGTTGAAATATCAGGTTCCTCTTCACCTTCATTATTAAAATGTCTTCCAAAAACTAACTCAATACTTTTCCGAGCAATTGTATCATACGATTTTATAAAAAGTGTCTTATTGGCTTTAATACGCTTTTTTTCGGCTGCTAACTCTTTTTCTGCTTTTGCCTTTATAGATATTTTATCATCCTCTTTTCCTCCAGAATTTCCACAAGAAAAACAAAAGCAACTCAGCAATACTATTATGTAAATGTGTATGTTTTTCATTAGGATCCGCCTTTAAATTCATTCAACTTGTCTGACACAATAATTTTAGAGAATCCGTAGATATAGGCTTTGATGGCATAGAAAAACATGGTTTCACTCAGTTTAGGATCAGTGTCTTTTCGTTTGTTGACTTCCTGTCGTATGACATCTCTAATACGATCTTTACTTGCAAAATAATCTTTGAGTTTTTCAGCATTGTAACTTTTATCTAGGGCGAAATTTCGAACAAAGTTGATTTCATCCCATAAATCTCCAAAGAAGTATTCAAAAAATGCAATGACATTATCCGCTACTTTTTCAATAGTGGTATCACCATCTTTTAAGTAGTCCGCATATTTCATATTAGCTTTGGAATTGTTAGCATTTACATTGAAAAATTGCTCATTATCACCCAAAGAGATACAATAGTTTTCTTCATCGGCTCCTTCAAATTTTTTGAACTCTTGTAATCCTCTGATACCACCTTTTGCTGTCGCTTCTTTTGGATTTGAAATGACTTGCAATTCCAATTTATGTGGTTTATCTAAATTGAAAACCTTTGTAAGTATGGTAGACGCTAAACGAGCCATTCCATTAATTCGATTTAAGTCTTCACTTCCATTGGTAATTTCTAATAATCGTGCTCCATTTCCGCTGACACCAATATAGCTAGGCAACTTGTTTAGATTCGTCATTTTCAACACTTGAGTTGAATGATAGAAAATTGCAGCATTATGCAGTAAAAACAGGAGTTTAAAATCACTATCAAGCTTCAGTTTTTTACTGAATGTATTGTAGTTAAAGAAATAACTGATTAAATCAGTTGAATTTAATCCGTCTGAACTTTTTATATATTCAATAATGTCAGTTTTAGAAAAATCATCTCCAAAACTTTTTTTCATCACATCTTCATAGCGTGTCACAAAACCATTGTCGAAACGATTATTTCCACTTACAGATTCAAACAAACTATTTCCTGCAAATCGAAAGGAAGTGGTCATTTTTGGAACATCATCATCAAAAATAATAACATCCGAAGTTCCTCCACCAATATCAATATTCATAAATACTTTTCCGAGTCCAAAGGTTTGGTCATAGCTTCCTTTCGGCGCCCATGATTCCGTAATTTGCATTAGTTTTTCGTAGTTGTCTGTTTTTGCAAAATAGGTCTTGTATACTTCATTCCAAATTTCTGTAAATACCGTCATTTGATTGGCACCCATACTCAGTGGTTTAAACCATAAAACATCGGTTTTGTCTGGTGATTTTTGCAGTTTCAATAATTGATTTCTTCCCATCCAAACCAACTGCTCTATAAATACATGCAATCGATTACGTGCAAAATCATTATTACTATCGGTGACACCCCATTTTATATTGGAGAATGTATAATCGAATGTGTCTCTTAATATACGTTGTCCAAAAGCAAAAGGAATGTTTACATTGGAAAGTACATTCAACTCTTCCAGTTTTTCGCTTTGTGTATCGTTATCTATATTGATAATAGAACGTATTGGGAACGAATACTCCGATTTATCACCAATCATGGATGGCAAAAATTCCGCTAATTGAACAACATCATAGATAGGATCTACCTGATCTAAGTCGTAGCTATCTTTTTGTGTTTTGGTATTTTTCCCTATTGCGTTTAACATAACTAAATTCGGCTGAATGCTTGCTGAATTTTCAATATAACTCGCTAAACTCTCAATGGAATTTCCTGACTTTAACGCCACATAACTATTGCTAGTCCCAATATCAAATGCAATAGATGCTTTTTCACTTGATAACATAATAGGCTCACCAAATATTAGAATTAAAATTCCTTCCAAAGCTGTATTCTCTATTTTATTATTGATAGTGACAGAGATAAAGTCAAAAGTGATATCTTTTTGTGCATTAATTTCAATGTCTCCATTAGGATTTCTGGTAAATGTTGTTAGTTCAACATAGTCTGTAATACAGTTATAGTTTTCTTCCTCTCTTGTTCTAGAGTGTAAACTAGCGTCAATTTCTATCGATTTATTGGAGCTTGTATGTTCTCTAAAAAATTCATATCCAACTTTTTCAATGTTTTTATAGTAGGAAAGAATTTTAAAACGATCGTTGAATTTTTTATCTGCTACTTTAAAGAACGGATACATTCCAAAACCTAAAGACGAGTCAATAATAGCTCCGTAATCATCATTATCAATGGTGCTCGGTGCGACTTCATTATAGGTTCTTTCAAAGACAATAATTCCTCTTTTATTATCAGCCATTACTGGGATGTCAAGACTTACCACAATAGCACCACTATTCAATCTTTCTATAGTGAGTTGTTTTTTTAAGTCTGCAATGGTGAAGTATTTAAAATACGCTGGTGTAATCGGTAAAATGATGTTATTGATTTCACCTTTTGGCATCCAAAACTTAGTGGTATTGACTTCGTATCCTAATTGGATTAAGTGAGGAGATAAAAAGTCATTTCGTCCAAACCATGGATATTCTATGATGGTACCAGGCAATGTTCGTTTGTCAATCGGCTTTGTATAATCTAGCGTTGCATCTTTTGGAAATGCACTATTGATATAAGTCCATCTTGGTTTATTTAGATCGTCGCGTAATGCAAGTGGATTGTTTTCTAAAGTTTTATTTGTAATGATCACATAATCACTTCTGCGAACTTCACCAATAGTATCTTGTTTATCATAGGTTTTGCATAGAAAGGGAACGACACCTCCTAAAAGTGCTACTTCTTTATTGTCTATTTCTAAAATTGAATATTTCTTTTCATGATCTTCCGTAAAGTTTCTCGCCAATGCTCCAATACTGCTTTGGAGTTCCTGATCCTGAATGTGATTTCGATTGATTTTGATATATTCAGAAACAGCTTTGCACGTACTTGTAATAACACCATGCATTCTATAAAAAATATTCATGAACTCCTGAAATTCATTACTTCTTTTGAATAAAGGCTCAAAAGTTGTGAAGAAAGATCGGTTATTAAAATTACTTTTAATAGTTGTCGGAAGTGCATCTCCAATGGTAAAAAAACCAGTGTGTGGAGACGTCGCGGCAATAACTTTATTTTTATAATATATCAGTGTAAAACTGTTAAACGGATTTTTAATGCCGTTGTTTTTAAACTTTTTGTCGTTGTTATAATTACTGATATAGATTTTTAATGTTTCAGCAAATGTTCGTACGCCCGTATTGGGATCTTTACTCAATTCATTTAATTCACTGATGTCCCATGTTTCAATATCAATATCGTCTTTTGCTTCGAGTGTATGATAGGAAAACAAGATTTCATAGATATCCAGACATTGCGAAATATAGCGATGAAATGTAGTCTTCCCTGATAATTCTTCCTGACTCTTTGAGATGTTATAACTTTTATTGACAAAGTCGAAGGCAGTATCAAACAAATGCATCTGAGCAAATGGAGAAGGTATGGAAGTTACTGGAATTTCTGAATTCCCAATATTGTCCGTTATTTCTGGAATCTTTTGATTGTCGTACGGATTATTTTCATATGTATTCCAACCGCTAAGTGGCGCGGTTTGTTCTTTTATAAGACTTAATTTATGTGCCATAATGATTCGGTTGTGTTAATTAAACAGAGAAGCGTTGATCAATAATTTTTGCAATTCCTTCATTTAGCATTGTATTCAGCATTCGCTCTTTACTATTGAGTTGCTTCTTAATAATATTCTTGGACATTTCTGAAAAGATTTCATCAAACTTTATTTTATCTTTAAAAATGAAGTTGCCTCCTTTATTCGCAGGAAGACCTGTCACCAACGTAAATAACTTTTTATCATCCACACTCACATTGGCAGGTACCTGACCACTGATATCTTTGATTAATTCATTTTGATTTAATATGATAGATAAGTCGAAGGGTAAAAACTTTCTATTGTGTCGATCAGAAGCTAATTCAAGCAACCATCTGTAGTAATAAACAGTAGTGAACTTGTGGAGATTTTTAAAGAAATCCTGTTTTTCATAATTGGTAGGAAGTCCTATTTCATTGCGCCATGCCAACTTCGGATTTTCAAGAGCTGCTTGCATAAAGTTTGACACATACACATTGTAATAATGATTTCGGATAAATTGTTTGATAGAGGCATCTTTCTTCAAATTATCTAAAGAAATTGTGTTAGAGTCACTTTCCAAACCATACTCAAAGAATGCTGTTGACCTCGTTAAATCATTGATCGTACTCGCATTCGGCTCATAGTCTAAAAACTCTAATACTGAAGTAGCTGCAGTAAGTTCTATAAAGTTGGATGGATTTTTCTGTTCAATACCACCATCAAAGTTTTCGTAATTACTAGACTTTGTATCGCCCACATAAAACATGGCATTGATGAGCTGTTTTAAGTTTTTGTTGTAGTATGAAAGTGCCGCTTTTGTCTTTGTGATAAATGTGCTGGAATTGATGGCACTTTCACCAGTATTAAACTTGTCAACATCTACTTGAAAGTACGGTAATACCGAAACGCCTCCTATAATGGCATTATTGATATAGTTTCTATTGTTCATAGAACTTTCTTCATTTCGAAATACATTGAGCAATAGCGGGAAACCTGCTGCACCTGTTCCTCCAAAAATTGAACTCACTACAAAAATTCGATCATCTTCATTAAAGTCCTGAGTAAATTCTTTGAACTGCTTGGATTCCACAACATTTTTCAACACAATGCTCCCAACATTCGGATTTCCCAAAAACCCTTTTTCCAACTGCATGTCTTTGTTCTCGTTGTTGTACAACAAGTCAAAAAAGCTTTTGGTTTTTTCATGACCCTTCGCATTCAAAGAATCGTAATCCACCATTTCTTTCAATGTTCCATAATCAGTACCGCTAATATTTAATTCTTTAGGCGGATATATTTTAGTTCTAAAAAAATAACCTTTGTCTTCTTTGGCATCTACTCCATTGTAAATGCTTTCATGAATACGATCATAGGTTTTAATGATGTTTCGGCACTTTTCAACATCTCCATTATTGATATCAGTATCAATAATCATAGGAATTATTTTGTCGACATTCGCACGAACTCCTGTAGACAATAACATCGCTAAGGAAGATAAAACTCTGGAGCCTGTTCCTCCAATAACAAATAAATATAATTTTGACATAGTGAAATTTTTAAAATTTAACAGGATAGAATTTTGAATGAATTGAAAAACGTTTGAATACTAAAGAAAAGAGGAAATAAAAGACGAAAGCATACAGCATGTTTATAAGAGAGAATGACCAAATTTCAAATTCAAAATTATCAAAGCCATCATATGCAAAAACACTAAAACCTTCTACAAGCAGGGTCACAATAAAGACGAGCAACAAATTGATAACTCCAAATAGAAACCATTTCCCCACGCTCGCGTAGCGATCCGTTTTTCTTCCAAAAATGATATAATAAAGTGTTAGAAATAGAAATGTGAATCCAAATAAAATGAGCATTCCTATTAAAAACCCTTTTTCATTCCATGTCTCCCAATTTTCAGCACTTTCGAATAAGAAGTAAAAATTTTCCATAATATTATTTTTCTGTTTTAGTTATTTGTACGTTTAAAAGTTCTTTTTTATCCTTACTGTACCTCACAAAAGCGTCAGTAATACATTTAAAGGCAAAGGTTTTCCCTTCCAATGCTTCCGCTTCCATTTCAAAATCACTATCAATATGAACAGTATCAAACCAATCGGAAGATTCTTGAAATAACCTAATATTGATTTGATTCATTTCTGGGTCGATATGGTTGAATTTGACCTGAATAAAATGTGTAAGTTGATTTGCTGATATAGTATTATTATCTACCTTTTTTTCTTCTGAAAAATCAGTAAGCACTTTTATTTCTGAGATATCATTACTGTGTTTTGGACTGAGTTGGTAGTTACTCATTTCCATAAACTGCTTATGAAAATACTTTGGAACATTATTTAGGTTAAATCCTAATATGAAAACCGCTGGACGCTTTTGGGTTGCTTCTTTAATCATAATGGAATTACGATCTTGATTTACTGCAACCTTTCCTTTCTTGGGATTTTTTAATAGCTTAAATCCAATGTCATGCATAGAAATATTAAAGAAGTACGCATTTTTATACGCTTCAATCACATTTTTAGAAAGTATTTCTCTAAGATTTTGCTTGGTCCCAAAAACCCAAACATAAAATGGTCGTTTTCGTAAAACCTGTTGGTAATACGGGTGCTTTTTTACATTTTGTCCACCAGTATTTTTCATATCATAATAATGATCTCCGTTGAAATCACTTTCATACTGAAATACAGCGGCACTGATGTTATCTTTTCGAGTTAAATGCTTATATATTTTATTGGTCACTGTGGAGCTTTCGGTATAGATATCCAAATCTTTTCCTAAGTCTACAATGCAGTCCGTCACCAAAAAGCTTACAGAATTGGGTTGAATAGAATCAATAATTGCACTAAAAATGTTTTGTAATTGTGAAGACTTTCCTCCAAGAATATTTCCTGATCTTAAATCTCTAGAAAATTCATCATCACCCTTGGGGTATTTTCTAGGTCGATCATCTACTGTGTAAATTTGTACCGAATCATTATAAGCTCTATTGAGTTCAGTAATGGTGAGCGGCACTACATCTTTAAGGTTGTAATTTCCTACTTCATTAGCGTTTACATAACCTTTCATACTGACAGAAGTCTCTATGAAAAAATCAATACGCTTAATATCAGACGTACTTGATATTGCGTACTCAGGCATTGAAATCTTATATACCGAGTTCCTTGAACAAGAGTAAAATATAAGAAAACTTAAAAAAAATAAAGCAAATTTAATGTGTTTCATACATTGATTGTTTGTGTTATCAAATCTAACCAATGTGAAATTCAATATTTTACGGATTTCCGTAAATCGATGATATTTTTTTAGAAATAGTATGCTAAAAATTAAAAATCAAGTCGATATAGGAGTGTAGAAATAAAAAAACTCATGAAGCCACTGAAGTGTTCTTGGAGTTTTTGTTTTTAAGCTAAATAATTACTTTATTACTATTTAAACTCAAATTTCTTATTAGACAAAAAACATTAACTCAAAGTGTAATGTTATAAATTAAAAAAGATATAATTTTGGAATATTAATATTAATAGTCTATAAGATTTACCCTGTAATTATTCATTAGTTATGCACATTCAGAAAATAGCTAACTTAAAGCTAGTTAAAAACATAAAAATCCAAGATTTGATCATTATCAGTTCTTGGATTTTCATTTTGGACTGTTTTTATGTTTTTTTGTGAGTTTTGTTAACCATAAGACATAGCTATCCAATGTTTTTGGATAAGCTATTTTAATATTTTATACTGCTATTTGTTGATTTTTGTAGATTCTTCTTCCGATTTCTAAAGCATTAGCTGTATGCATACCAAAGAATATCCACAAGATTTCTGTAGTCTTGGTTTTAGCTTTTATTTTTTTGAGATGATAATACTCTTTTTCCTTGCCAAAACTACCTTCTAATCGTGTAGCTCTTTCTTTGGTTATTAAGCTCTTTAATTTTTTCTCTTGATTGTAGTCTTTAGGCAGTCTTCCTTTTCTTTTAAAGTCAGTTTTAATCTTGTGTTTTGTAACAAAGTTTCTATTGTTATTTGTGGCATAAATAGCGTCAGCTCAAATAATATTAGTCTTTCTGTGGGTAAGATGTTGTACTTTGTAGATGGTGGCCTGCAACCGTGTTCCCTCATTAAAAGCATTAAAGCTTAAGTGTTATATAAAGCTAATTCCATCGATTTGTAGTTTATTGACTTTAGCTCCGAACTCTACAGGTTTGATTTCTTTTCCTCGAACGATAGGTCTTAGATATGCCTTTGCAATACTTAAAATACGATCTTTGATCTTGCTTCCTGTTCTAAAGTGATGTTCTTGTTGAGAGTAGACTTTTTTGATCGTAGCTATTCTACGATAGTATTGTATACTTCCTTGGAGGTGATAATGCTTACGTAGGTGAGCTTAAAAGTCGATAAACTTCTTTAATAACCATAACAGTGATCTTGTTAGTGATCTTCGTTTGGACTTGGACTTACGGCGCATCTTGCTAAAGTTATGATAGCGTCGCTTCCATTTTAGGTATTTGCTACGTATCATTTTTATTTGAACTGCTTTCGTATTTTTACGCAGTTGATTGTACATCTAGTGTACGGCTTCCCATAATAGTTTTTGATTGGAAAGATGTCGAAGTTCACTCTCATAACAAGTAGCATCAACAGTGACTTGATCAGGATTCTCCATATAATTAGACCAGCTTGTATATAAACATTTTTGCAATACATCAATGTCCAAACAAGCTGCCAACTCACATCGTATTTGACTCACGATTTTGTAATTGGTAATCCGATCAAAACCTAAATGTAGATCACAGAAAAACTGATAATCAATGTTGCTATTGAGTTGTTCTTTAAGTCGCCTATCACTACAACAAGCATAATGTTTTAAAAACATCAACGTAATCCAACCTTTTGGACTAAAAGACATTTTAGCTCCTTTTAAAGATTCTTTAAGTCCAAAATAATGAACCAAATTCGACCACGGAATAGCACTGTAAATCCTACCTAGATCACTCTCTAAAAACTGAGAATAATAGGCATCAAAATTTTCAACACAAGATAAAAAGAAAAATTTGTGCTGAAACTCACTAATTCATTGTAATTTCATAAATAACTAGAAAAGAAAACCCCGTTTTTGTACCATATTGGTCATTTTCGGGGTTTTATGTTTCTTTAATTTAAAAAGAAATATAAGTATTTACAAGACTTTATATATTTTCTGAATGCGCCAAACTAGCCACGGTCCTCTTTGAAATTTATATATCTTCAAAAAACTACTCCCCCATCAACTCCATCAACTTAGCAGAAACTCTTTTATAAGTCCCATCCTCCAAACGCGTACGAATCGCAGAAAAAGCCTCCAAAGTCTCTTCTACATCTCGTAAAGTATGAGAAGCTGTCGGAATCATTCTCAACAAAATCAATCCTTTAGGAATTACTGGATACACCACAATTGAACAGAAAATTCCATGGTTTTCACGCAAGTCTTTTACCAAGGCCATCGCTTCCGGAATGCTTCCTTTTAGGTATACGGGCGTTACACAGCTTTGTGTGTTTCCGATGTCAAATCCGCGCTCTTTGAGTCCGCTTTGTAAAGCGTCTACAATTTTCCATAGATTTTGCTTTAACTCTGGCATCGTGCGTAACATATCTAAACGTTTCAAAGCACCAACCACCAATTGCATTTGCAATGATTTTGCAAACATTTGCGAACGCAAGTTGTATTTTAAGTAATCAATGATTTCTTTATCTGCTGCAATGAATGCACCTGTACTTGCCATCGATTTTGCAAAAGTTGCAAAGTATACATCGATCTCGTCTTGTACGCCTTGCTCCTGTCCTGCTCCACCACCTGTTGCGCCAAGCGTTCCAAAACCGTGTGCATCGTCTACAAATAAACGGAAGTTATATTTTTTCTTAAGTGCTACAATTTCTTTTAGTTTCCCTTGCTCTCCACGCATTCCAAACACACCTTCAGAAATCACTAAGATTCCTCCGCCTGTTTGTTCTGCCATTTTGGTAGCTCTTTCTAAGTTTTTCTCTAAACTTTCAATATCGTTGTGCTTAAAGGTAAAACGTTTTCCCATGTGCAAACGAACTCCATCAATGATACACGCATGTGAATCTACATCGTATACAATGATATCGTCTTTGGCAACCAATGCATCTACAGTCGATACCATTCCTTGATATCCAAAGTTTAATAAATACGTTGCTTCTTTTCCAACGAATTCTGCCAATTCATTTTGCAATTGTTCGTGTAAGTCTGTATGACCAGACATCATACGTGCGCCCATTGGATAGGCTGATCCGTAGGCTGCAGCAGCTTCTGCATCAATCTTACGCACTTCCGGATTGTTGGCTAAGCCTAAGTAATCATTGATACTCCACGTAATCACATCTTTTCCCTGAAACTTCATACGATTTGAAATTTCTCCTTCTAATTTCGGAAAAACAAAATATCCTTCAGCTTGTGATGCCCATTTTCCTAGTGGTCCTTTGTCCTTGTAAATTTTAGCAAATAAATCCTTCATCTATCTCAGTTTTCTATATGTATCAATTCGGGTTTTTTTGTAATGTATGAAGTTTTTTTGAAAACTTCAACGGCAAAAATAATTATTTTTACCTCCTTATCATAATAATTATATTTTTATGTATGATTGTTATTTTTTTAAGAACTTCTTTACAAAATTCCAATGTTTTCAACGAAAAAAGCAGCACAATTCCTATTATGCTGCTTTTGAATATGTTAGAATAGAATTATTTAATATATTCTATTTTTTGCTCTTCTTCAATATTTTTACTGTCAAAGAATCCTTGTGCACTCATCCATTCGTCACTGTACACTTTGCTCATGTATCGTGATCCGTGATCAGGGAAAATGACAATTACGTTGCTGTTTTCGTCAAATTCACCTTCTTCCGCCAATTGCTCAATTGCTTGCATGGCTGCCCCACTTGTGTATCCAACAAATAGACCTTCTGTTTTAGAAATTTCTCGTGCTTTATGAGCACTTTCTTCGTCTTTTACTTTGATGAATTTATCGATCACATCGAAATCTGTTGCAGTTGGAATTAGGTTTTTCCCTAGTCCTTCAATGCGATATGGATAGATTTCGTTTGCGTCAAATTCTCTAGTTTCGTGGTATTTTTTCAATACAGAACCATAGGCATCAACTCCTAAAACTCTGATATTTGGATTTTGTTCTTTTAAGTATCTCGCCGTTCCTGAAATAGTTCCTCCTGTTCCGCTACACGCTACAAAATGTGTAATGTTTCCGTTGGTTTGCTTCCAGATTTCTGGTCCAGTTGTATTGTAATGTGCATCAATATTTAATTCATTAAAATACTGATTAATATATACAGAACCTTTGGTTTCTTCGTGAATACGTCGCGCTACTTGATAGTAAGAACGCGGATCATCAGCGCTTACATGTGCTGGACAAACGTATACTTTTGCGCCCATGGAACGCAACATATCAATTTTATCCTTAGAAGATTTAGAACTCACTGCCAAAATGCATTCATATCCTTTAATGATACTTACCATTGCAATACTAAATCCTGTATTTCCTGAAGTCGTTTCTATAATGGTGTCACCAGGTTTGATGATTCCTTTTTTTTCTGCCTCTTCAATAATATATAAAGCAATTCTATCTTTTGTTGAATGTCCTGGATTGAATGCCTCAACTTTAGCGTAAAAATTTCCTTTGATGTTTTTTGTGATGTGCTTTAATCTTACCAAAGGGGTATTTCCAATAAGTTCAAGTACATTATCAAAAGCATTAATTTGTTGTTCCATAAAAACTATTAAGTTGGTACAGGGTTTGTTTTTTTATGTTTCGAAAATATGCAAAACCTTGCAAATTTAAGCTAAATTTTTTAATTACTCCTTTATATTTTCCAAGTCTAGTAAAAACGCATAATCTTGAGCAACTTCTTTCAAAGTTTCAAAGCGTCCAGAAGCACCTCCATGACCTGCATCCATATTAGTATGCAAGAGTAATATATTGTCATCTGTTTTGAGTTCACGCAGCTTTGCTACCCATTTGGCAGGTTCCCAATATTGCACTTGCGAATCGTGTAAACCAGTAGTGACTAACATGTTTGGATAGTCTTTTGTTTCAACATTATCATACGGTGAATACGATTTCATGTAATCGTAATATTCCTTTTCATTCGGATTTCCCCATTCGTCATATTCTCCTGTAGTTAAGGGAATACTGTCGTCTAACATGGTGGTAATCACATCTACAAACGGAACAGAAGCGATGACTCCATTGTACAACTCCGGATTCATATTGACAATCGCGCCCATTAACAGTCCTCCTGCACTTCCACCCGATGCGTATAAATGTTCTGCTGAGGTGTATTTTTGTTCGATTAAATATTTTGAACAATCTATAAAATCGGTAAAGGTATTTTTCTTCGTGAGTAATTTTCCGTTCTCATACCAATTCCGTCCTAAATATTCGCCACCGCGCACATGTGTGAGCACGTAGATAAATCCTCTGTCTAACAGACTTAATCTCGCAGATGAAAAATAAGGATCGATTGTATTTCCATACGAACCATAGGCATATTGCAATACCGGATTAGTGCCGTCTTTTTTGATGCCTTTGCGATAGACAACCGACATCGGAATTTTAGTTCCATCCGCGGCAGTTGCCCACAAACGTTCTGAGGTGTAATTATTCTTGTCGAACTTTCCGCCTAAAACTTCTTGCTCTTTTTTGACTTCTTTGGTTTTGGTAACCATATTAAAGTCAATCACCGAAGTTGGCGTCGTCATCGAATTGTATGAATACCGTAAAGTTTCGGTATCAAAGTCTACATTGACACTCGTGTTTGCCGTATAGGTTTCATTGTCAAATGGTAAATAATAATCGTCCGTTCCGTCCCAACGAGTAATTCTGATTTTATTTAAACCATTATCACGTTCGCTTAAGACCAAAAAGTCCTTAAAGATTTCAATGTCTTCCAATAACACATCTGGGCGATGTGGCACAATATCTTCCCAATATTCCATGCCTGTTTTGTCTTCAGGGGTTTTGGAGAGTTTAAAATTGATTGCCTCGTCTTTGTTACTTACTATATAAAAATGATCTTGATAGTGCGCAATATTATATTCTAAGCCACGAACACGCGGTTGAAACACTCTGAATTCTCCATCAGGATTATCCGCTTCCAGAATTCTGTATTCCATCGTCAAGGTACTGTACGAACCAATGACTAAGTATTTTCTCGATTTGGTTTTGTATATGAAAGTGATGAACGTGTCATCTTCTTCATGAAATACAACCTCATCATTTGCGACATCGTCACCGAGTTTGTGTTTGTATATTTTTTCAGAACGTAAGGTTTGCGGATCTTTATTTGCGTAAAATAAGGTTTTGTTATCAGCTGCCCAAGTCGCGCCTCCTGTGGTATTTTCAATGCGTTCTTTGTAGATTTCTCCTGTTTCCAGATTTTTGATATGAATGACATATTGACGTCTACTGACCGTATCCACACCGTAAGCGACCAACTTATTATTTGGACTTACGCTAATTCCTGTAAGTCTGTAGTATGAATGTCCTTTAGCCATTTCATTCACATCAAATAAAACTTCTTCAGGCGCGTCTAGCGAACCTTTTTTTCGGGTGTGAATTGGATAATCTTTTCCTTCTTCAAATTTTCTGATGTACCAATATCCATTCAACTTATAGGGAACAGAAGAATCATCTTCTTTAATGCGACCTTTTAACTCTTCAAATAAATCTTTTTGAAAGTCTTTTGTATGCGCCGTCATGGTATCATTATAGTCATTTTCGGCTTCCAAATAGGCAATGACTTCTGGATTTTCTCGATCGTTCAACCAATAATAGTTGTCAATTCTAACATCGCCATGTTTTTCAAGTTTTGTAGGTTTTTTGGCAACGGTAGGTACCGGTATTTCTTTTTTCATGTTCGGAGTATTCTTTTTACAGGAATAATTTATAAGTGTAAAACTAATTAGTAAGATGATTGTACTTTTTTTCATTAGAAAGTTATCTTAAAAGTTCACAATTTAATAATTTTGCGCGTAGTAACCTTTAATTATAGATACAAATGTTTGGAGATTTGATGGGAATGATGGGCAAATTGAAAGAAACCCAGAAAAAAGTAGAAGAAACAAAGCAACGTTTGCATGCTGTTTTGATTGATGAAAAAAGTTCAGATGGCTTGTTAAGTGTCACTGTCACAGCCAATCGCGAGATTAAAGCCATTGAAGTTGCCGATGAATTATTAGAAGATAAAGAACAACTAGAAGATTATTTAATCCTAACTTTAAATAAAGCCATCAAACGTGCAGGCGAAGTACACGAAACCGAAGTCGCAGCAGTTGCCAAAGATGGGATGCCGAATATTCCGGGAATGGATATGTTTTCATAACGCAAAAACGCTTCATACAATACTAAAAAAGGGAAACCAACTGGCTTCCCTTTTACTATTTACTAGTATATCAAAGTATGCTTTGAATTAGTTTTTATCTATAACTCTAAATTGAGTTCTTCTGTTTTGCAAGTGTTCTCTTTCTGTACAAGAAACACCATCTTTACATCTGTTTAACAATCTTCTTTCTCCGTATCCGTTAGAAACAATTCTACTTGGATTGATTCCTTTAGAGATTAAGTAATTTGTTACCGCTTGCGCTCTTCGTTGTGATAAGGCTTCGTTGCTAGCTGCTGATCCTCTAGAATCGGTGTGAGAAGCGATTTCTACAGAAACTCCTGATTGTAAAATTGGTAATAATTTTGTGTCGATTTCACGCTTTGCTGCTGAAGTTAATGTTGCACTTCCTAAATTCCAGTTGATGTTTAAGTTATTGTATGTTAGTAACTTACAATCAACCTCTTTCCAAGTTGTCAATCCACCTTTCTTTGTCAACACTTCTTTGGTGACTGTTTTGTAAACCGCAGGAACTTCTGTCGTAACTACTTTCGCATCTTCTACTAATTTTGTAGTCTTTAAAGTTCTTTGCTTTTGCGCAACAGGAATTGTTCTAGTCGTTGGCGCATCTGTCATTACCGTCTTTTTGTAAGTTTTACTTTCAGATGGAATGTCTTCTACACGTGTACTTTCGTTTGTGATGATTGTTTTTCTAACTGTTTCAGTTACCGCAGGAATTTCAATTCGCTCTGTTGTTGGAGGCGTTACCATCACTCTACGCTTCATTGTTTTTACCTCAGCTGGCACATCAATAATACGTGTTGTTGGTGGTGTTACCATCACAGTTCTCTTTACTGTTTTGGTTACTTCAGGAATGTTAATTACACGTGTACTTGGTGGTTTTACCATGATTGTTCTTGTAAAAGTTCCTTCGCCACAAGGTTTTCCGCCATTCGTAGCAGGATCACAATCTGGTGTTCTTTCAGAAGAAGCATCAGCCGCCAAACGTTTTACTGGTACGATTTCATTTTGTGCTGGAATTGCTTTGTAACACCAGTATCTACAATCGTCAGGATTGGAAGAATTACAGTCTGCTGGAGGAATCTCGCTCATTTGCCATTCAGCCGCTGCTGGTTTTACCTCAACCGTTTCAAAATCGTCTGTAAACGATGCCTTTACCACACTGATTGAAGAACCATATTCTCTTTTCTTATACGTTACCGTTTCTTTTCCCCATTCTGCTGGAATCACTTCCAAACGTTGCGAAGCTTCTTTTACAGGAATCACTACATCTCTCGTTTCATACACTGCAGGAACAATTTCAATCTTCTGGTATGCTGGTCGTGTTACTACCTCAAACGTTCTTGTTTCGTAAACCGCAGGGACAATCTTTAATTTATAGCTTGCTTCTTTTACAACAACCGTTTCTGTTTCTCTACTTGACGTTGATGGTACTTTTACCAAACGTTGCGAAGCTTCTTTTGTAACGATATCAAAAGTTTCGGTTCCGTATTTAGCTGGGACAATTGCTAACTCTTCTCCGGCTACTTTTGATACTACTGTTTCGTCTACACTCGTATATTTTGCTGGGACAACTTTTAGCTTTTTATACGCTGGCGACACCATTACTTGTACATCCTGATTTTCGTAAATATCAGGAGTAACACAACGAACATAACACTTTCCTGGCTCTGGATTGGTTGGCAAATCTTGTCCAAAAGCAAAAGAACCGAAAGCAAGTGCTAGTCCAAAAACTAGTTTTTTTCTCATGTCTTAAAATGATTAATTATTCTTTTATTGTTATTAATGATTATTAAACACGAAATTATTTTATTATTGAAAGAAACTTATTATCAAAAGGTTATGCTAACATATTATTAGGTTAAAAACATCTATTTTATCGTTTAAAAACATTTTTTAGGGAAAAAACCTGTACAAACTTCCAAAATTGCACTTTGCCCCATTTCTTTTACCATATATTTTTGATATATTTACTCATCTAACTAAATCTCTAAATAACTATGTTTGAATTATTCCAAAGTGAAAACAATCAAAAATTCTATTTTAATTTAAAAGCAAAGAATGGACAAATCATCATGTCTAGTCAGGGATATGCTGATAAGAGCGGTGCTAAAAACGGGATTGAATCTTGCAAAAAGAATTCAACTGATGATAGTAAGTTTGAGCGTAAAACTGCGAAAAATGGAAAGTTCCATTTTAGTTTAAAAGCTGGAAACGGGCAAATTATTGGAAGTAGTCAAATGTATGCGAGCGAAGCAGGAATGGAAAACGGAATTGAGTCTGTTAAGAAAAATGCTGCTGGTGCTGAAACAAAAGATTTAACGGAATAGAAGAAATAGATTTTATAGAAAAAGCAGCTCGTGAAGCTGCTTTTTTTATTTAACGTGAGTTCGACTTAAGAAATCACCATATAGTTTGTAATTTACTGAAAAACAACCAAATGTCATTTCGAGCATTGCTGAAAGCACCGAGCGAAGCTCACGAGAACAACTTAGAATCGATATTTTCAAAGGAATCCCGACTGCGCTCGATTTGACATAAAGCATAACAAAACTAATAATCAGTTGCATAATGAAATAGTTATATCAAACTTACATTACTTATGTTTTAATTTCAATAACTACATTTCCTTTTTTTCGTCCTGTGTCTACGTATGTATGCGCGGCTACAATGTCTTTCAGAGCATAGGTTTTATCAATCCACGGTAGTAGTTTTTCTTGCTCAGCTAAGTCTTTAATTTTTAGTAGATTTTCTTCTTTTTCACTGGTAATCATTTTGATAGATACCAATGTTCCATCTTTCTTTAAAAGTTGCTTTGCTTTTGACTTGGGAATTTTACCCACCGCATCAAACACAATATCAAAAGTTTCCGTTAGCTGTGTATATTCCTCTTTGGTATAATCTATTACAGTTGCTGCTCCGAGTGATCGTACCATGTCTACATTGGCAGTGCTGCAAATTCCTGTCACATGCAACCGAAATTCACGCGCAATTTGAACCGCATAACTTCCCACACTTCCAGAAGCGCCATGTATCACGATGGATTGTCCTTTGGTGGCTTTTGCTTTTTCTAATAAAAACAATGCTGTCATGCTTCCAACTGGCAAAGCTGCTGCTTGATAATGCGTCAAATTTTTAGGTTTTAAGACCAATACACCGCTTTTCCACTGTGCTGGCAAACAAATATATTCCGCATACGAACCCGTTTTTCGCATCGTAGTAGTTCCAAAGACTTCATCTCCTACGTTGAATTTAGTGACTTCACTTCCCACAGCTTCTACCACACCTGATAATTCATGACCGAGAATCTTCTTTTTAGGCGAAAAAAGACCAAATATCAATCTTGCAATCAACCAAAAAGCGGGTGGAAAATCAGAACTTCGCAATCTTGTATCGCCTGACGTGACAGTTGCCGCATGAATTTTGATTAACACCTCGTTCTTTTTAGGCGTAGGCTTTTCTATTTCGGTAACTTTGAGTACTTCTGGCGATCCATATTTAGTATATATAACTGCTTTCACTTTTGTAAGTTTACATAAATTTACATCACTTTTTGAATGACTTTTAAAAACTCTTGATGCATCGCTGCCGTGTAATCTAAATGTGTAACGATTCGGAGTTTTCCACTTCCCATGCCGATCAAGTCAATTCCAGCTTCTGTTAATTTGTTCAAGAAAACGTGTTCGTCAATATCATCTTGCAGATAAAAAATGATGATATTGGTTTCAATCGGTTCTACTTTTTTGATGAACGGCAAACTTTCTAGAACGTTTCCAATTTCTTTGGCTTTTTCATGATCTTCCGCCAAACGCTGCATATGATTGTCCAACGCGTAAATTCCAGCAGCAGCCAAATATCCCGCTTGACGCATGCCGCCACCTAATATTTTACGAACTCGTAAGGCTTTGTGGATTCGTTCTGCATCTGCGACCAATACCGAACCGACAGGACAACCGAGTCCTTTGGACAAACAAACCGAAATCGTATCAAACAATTTTCCGTATTGTGCGGGCGTTTCTCCTTTTTCCACTAATGCGTTCCACAAACGCGCGCCGTCCAAATGAAACCCCAAATTATGTTCACGAGCAACTGCATGAATCTTTTCAATCTCACTAAAATCCCAACACGCACCGCCGCCACGATTGGCCGTATTTTCCAACGCAATTAATGAAGTCAACGGACTGTGATAAAAGTCAGGCGGATTGATCGCTGCTTTTGCCTGTGCTGCTGTAAACATGCCGCGATGTCCGTCAATGAGCTTGCACGAAGCGCCACTGTTAAAACTTACGCCGCCGCCTTCGTAATTGTAAATATGGGCATCTTTATCGCAAATCACCTGATCGCCAGGATTGGTGTGTAATTTAATCGCTGTTTGATTCGCCATCGTTCCACTTGGGAAAAACAACGCAGCTTCTTTTCCGAACATCTCTGCAACTTTTTGCTCCAACGCATTGATAGAAGGATCTTTCTTAAATACATCATCTCCCACTTGGGCATTAAACATCGCTTCCAACATTTTTGGAGTTGGCTTGGTAACCGTATCGCTTATTAGATTAATTCGCATTTTTTGTTTTAGGTATTTGGTGTTAGGTTTTAGGTCGCTTCGCTTTTAGCTTTTTTGTTGATTTGTTGATTCGTAGATTTGTTTATTTGTTTATTTGTGTTTTAATTAATTCGAAACATAAACTTCTTTGCTTCTCCAAACGTCACTTCGAGTGATTTTCGCAGAAAATTGTATCGAGAAGTAATTTGATTCTAAAAATAATATTCAAAACCTACAATCTAAAATCATATTTCGTCAATGCATAAAATGACACGCATCTGTTCCAATAGGAGAACCATCTGGAATTTTTGGCGATGCTTCTAGTTTGAACTTTTCAGGATATTTTTTGAATTGATTTAATAGTTCCAAATAATAAAATTGATAGGCCTTTACTGAACCTTTATATTTTTTTGATCGAATTTTTTGTGCGATTTCGTTCAACAAATACTGACTCTGCGCTTTTACCGCTGATGAGGCATTTGGATGCTGTGCCAAATTCATGATATGTTTCAACACATTTATAGTAATCGCATGTCCTAATTCTGCTTCATACGCATTTGAATGTTGTTTGTATACAGTGTTATCTAAAATCATTTCAGCCATTTCCATAAAATCAAGCTGCTTTTTGTCTAAACTTTTCTGTTGAATCAACCGCGCTGCACGTTGCGGATGAAATAAAAATCCTAGGGTCATGTCGCTAGCCGTCGCTGCGGGACTTACCGCATCAAAAGCAACACCAGTGGTTCCTTTAAATGATTCCCGTGAGCGACCGTACATAAACGCTCTTGGCGGAAATAAATTCAGTTTATCTTCTGGAATCTTCAAGGTTTCTACATCCAAGGTTTGTAAAATAGCAGCTAATGCTTCTCGTTGTTTTTTTGGTGAAATTATCTTTGTAATTAATTGTCCATCATTCTTTGTCGCATAATTATATTCGAGTCCGCCAATCACTTTGGAAGTCGCTTCTGTTTGGTATCTATGAAAGAAATACAATGGCACAAACACATCTTCTAAGACAGAGTACGGTTCGTTGCTCCGAATGTTATCTTTTGAAAAGTTTTTTATGGCCAATTCACGAACATTCAACACATTTTCCAATTCTTCGGAGGCACTTTTTCCATTATCCCACAAATGTGCATTGATGTGCGCACCGCCGGGAGCGCGTGCATCAGAATCTGTGATAAAACGATGCCCAGCTTTGTATGCATCGTCTAATATGGTTAATAATCCTGTTTTTTCCGCTTCTGCAGAATTGAACTCAGCGTACGAGTATGCTACGGTAACTTTATCCCATGAACCAATTCCTGTGGCATACGCGTTGGATAAGTCAATCTTTCCATTGGTAATTGTGATTGTTGGATGCGGATAATCCATCACAGAACTTCGGTTATTGGTACTCGCGGCAAAATTATGTGCAAAACCTATCGTATGTCCCACTTCGTGTGCTGACAATTGCCGAATTCGTGCCAATGCCATTTCTAACATCGGTTGATAATTGGCGTCACTTTGGGCAAAAGGTTTGTTTAATAATGCTTGCGCGATCAAAAAGTCTTGACGAATGCGCAAACTTCCCAAACTTACATGTCCTTTGATGATTTCGCCCGTTCGGGGATCTACTACACTGGCTCCATAACTCCAACCACGCGTAGAACGATGTACCCACTGAATGACATTGTAACGAACATCCATCGGATCGGCGTCTTTTGGCAACATTTCTACTTGAAAAGCATCTTTGAAACCAATCGCTTCATACGCCTGATTCCACCAACGAGCACCATCTAACAAAGCTGATCGTACAGGTTCTGGCGTTCCAGGATCGAGGTAATAAATGATCGGTTCTTTCGCTTCACTCATGGCAGCATTCGGATTCTTCTTCTCCAAACGATGACGCGTCACAAAACGTTTTAACATCGGCTCTTGAATCGGCGTTGCATAGTCGTAATACAAAATAGGAATCGCACCACAACGCGGATCAAAGACTCTTGGTTTGTAATTATCATCAGGCAATTCCACAAACGAGTGATGTTGAATCACAGAAACCAACGACGCATTTGGTGTAACACTTTCAATATTTCTGCCTTTTGGTTTTCCTGAAAAGGTGAGCAACGCTTCAAATTCTACATTTTTTGGGAACGCTTTGGTACGTTCCATCGCCAAAGCACTTTTGGTCTTATCAATTTTATAGGCGCCTTGTCTTCTTTGTGCTAAGGTTCCAATAACTCCATGCGCATCTTGCAGTAAAAAAGGAGTCAAATCGACTGTGTATTTGGTGTCTTTTTCAGAAATGATCGGAAAACCAAATAAAACTGATTTTGCAAAGGCTTGCTCTACACTTTTTCGTTCCAAATCGTTTGTCGTATTGGCTCTGTACTTCAAATTTGGTTGTACCAACATCAACTTATTCCCCATTTTCTGGAATTGTACTACAACACCATCTCCAATTTGTCCTCTATCCAAGCCAATATCGTTAGAACCTACACCGCTTGCTAACGAATACACATACAAAAAATCTTCATTCAATTTTTCAACTTCTAAAAAAATTTTATCGGTTTTTTCTTCATACGAAAAATTAAAAAATCCTGTAAACTGTTGTCGTGGATGTGCTTTCTTTTTCTCTTGCGACACGCCAATGGAAGTACATAAGAAAATGAAAATCAAGAAAGTATATTTATTCATTACAAGCCTATTTATGTCGAGACAGAACCTGTTATTTTAGTGACAAAAAGCAGTCGTATCAATGATTCTGGCGGTTTTTCCCTTTTAGGCTATGAATATACGTAAAACATCTTATTTTTGTAGGAATTAAAAGAATAAACATGATAACTTCCGATCAAATAAAAGATCTTATCAATCGCCTTGGTGCGTTAAGGAGGTATCTTTGACATAGATGCCAAACTCATAGAAATTGCCAATGAAGAGGAGAAAACCTATGCTCCTGACTTTTGGGACAATCCGAAAGAAGCCGAAATCATCATGAAACAACTCCGAGGAGAAAAAAAATGGGTAAGCGACTACAACGAAATCGCAGATCTTATTGGTGATTTGGAGGTCTTGTATGAGTTTTACAAAGAAGGCGATGCTTCGCAAGAAGAAGTGGAAACACAATTTGAAAAAACAACCACGAAAATAGAAGATTTAGAGTTCCGCAATATGCTATCTGACGAAGGTGACAGCATGAGCGCAGTATTGCAAATCACAGCTGGCGCTGGTGGAACCGAAAGTTGCGACTGGGCAAGCATGCTGATGCGTATGTATTTGATGTTTGCTGAAAAGCAAGGTTATAAAGTCAAAGAACTCAACTATCAAGAAGGTGATGTAGCGGGAATTAAAACCGTTACTTTAGAAATTGAAGGCGATTATGCTTTTGGTTGGCTTAAAGGTGAAAATGGCGTGCATCGTTTGGTGCGTATTTCTCCATTTGACAGCAATGCCAAACGTCATACCTCATTTGCGTCTGTGTATGTGTATCCGTTGGTGGATGATACGATTGAAATTGAGATCAATCCTGCGGATATTGAAATTACAACCGCGCGTTCCAGTGGTGCTGGTGGACAGAATGTAAATAAAGTAGAAACCAAAGTACAGCTAACCCACAAACCGACTGGCATACAGATTTCCTGTTCGGAAACGCGTTCACAGCATGACAACCGAACCAGAGCCATGCAAATGTTGAAATCGCAGTTGTATGAAATTGAATTAAAAAAGCAGATGGAAGCCCGCGACGACATTGAAGCAGGCAAAATGAAGATCGAATGGGGCTCACAAATTCGAAATTATGTGATGCATCCATATAAGCTCGTAAAAGATGTACGTACAGCCCACGAAACTGGAAATGTAGATGCTGTGATGAATGGACAAATTGATGAGTTTTTGAAAGCCTATTTAATGACAATGGGACAGAAAAAGGAGGAGGAAATTTGATCTTAGATGCTAGAATCTAGAATTTGGACTCGCTTCGCTTTAGACTTGTTTTCGCTTACGCGAAATCTTTTTAGACTGCTTTGCTCTTAGATTTTTAGATGTTTTGCTTACGCGATATCGCTTAGTTTTGTTTGATTGAAAAATTGTATAAATAGTAACTTAAATTTTCTAGGTAGCCACAAATAAACGAATAGACGAAAAAACAAATAAACAAAAAAGAAGTTTAAAAGTTTATTGATTTATGAGTTTAGACTTTGAAACAACGTATAGAGTTACATAACAACCAAAACCCAAAACCAAACACCCAAAACCAAACAAAAAATGCTAAAAATATACCACAATCCAAGATGTCGAAAATCCAGAGAAGGTTTGGCGATTTTGGAAAATTCAGGAAAAGATTTTGAAATTGTAAAATATCTGGATGATCCGCTTTCGGTGGATGAATTGACAGAAATCATCAACCTTTTGGGAATTGCTCCTTTGGACTTGGTTCGAAAGAATGAAAAAATCTGGAAAGAGAATTTTAAAGGAAAAGATTTGACAGATTCTGAAATTATTCAAGCCATGGTAGACCATCCAAAATTGATTGAGCGACCGATTGTGATACACGATGGTAAAGCAGTCATAGGAAGACCTCCAGAAGATATTAACAAAATTTTATAAGGAAAACCCCGAATCCAGCGTCATTGCTGGATTTTTCTTTTAACAGAACTTTAACCAACATCGGGTAAACCTTGCCGTTTCTTTGCAGTCTAAAACCTAAAAAAAGCGCTAGACGCTACAGAAATTGCTAACTGAAATGAAAAAATTACTCCTTTTCCTATGTCTTTTGGGAACTACTCTCACTGCCAACTCACAAAATAAACCCGCGAAAAAAGTCACGATTACAGGAAAAGTTTTTGACAAATCTACCAATCAGCCCTTAGAATACGCTACTATTATTTTTCAAGATGTTGCTAAAAAAAGAAGCGTCACAGGAGGAATTACCAATGCTAAAGGTGCTTTTTCTATTGAAGTGGAAGCCGATGTGTATGATATTACCATCGAATTTATCTCGTTTACATCAAAGGAATTAAAGGCACAATCGCTAGTAGAAGATACTTCGATTGGCAATTTTTATTTAGCCGAAGACTCGCAAGCATTGGAAGCGATTGAAGTGATCGCAGAGAAAACAACTGTGCAGTTAAAACTCGATAAAAAGATTTACAATGTTGGAAAAGATTTAACCGTCCGCGGTGGAACCGTAAGTGATGTGTTGGACAATGTACCCTCGGTTTCGGTAGATGTGGAAGGAAATGTATCACTTCGTGGAAATGACGATGTCCGAATTTTGATCAACGGAAAACCTTCGGGATTGGTCGGTTTAAATTCCACAGATGCCCTACGACAACTTCCCGCAGAAGCGATTGAAAAAGTAGAAATTATAACCTCACCATCCGCTCGTTACGATGCCGAAGGAAGTGCCGGAATTTTGAATATTATTCTTCGACGAAGCAAATTACAAGGTGTCAACGGTGCTATTACCGCAAATGCTTCCTATCCTGAAGCGTACGGAATTTCAGGAAATCTCAACTATCGCACGGGTGATTTTAATTTCTTTACCACTTCAGGCTATAATTACAGAAATGTTCCTGGAAATGCGAATACGTTTACCGAATACTTTAATGGTGATGAACCGAATACCTTTTTGAATGAAGACCGCGATTTTGAACGAATTCGACAAGGATTTAATTCGAATTTTGGTGTAGAATGGTATATTAACGATAAAACTTCTATCACGGCTTCGTTGGTCTACAGAGATAGCGACAATGAACGTGAAACTTCGAATATTTTAACTCAGTTTGATTCTGATTTTAATGTCACAAATATCAGCACGCGCTTTGATCCAGAAACTGAAAACGACAAAACCATTCAGTACGGCGTCAATTTTGACAAAAACTTTGAAGGCAGCGATCATAAATTGACTGCTGATTTTCAGTATGAAACCACTACAGAAGCTGAAAATTCCTTTATTTTGGTGAACGATATATTGGCAGAACAAGTAACTACGATTGAAGAGCAAGATCGTATTTTGTTGCAGGCAGATTATGTAGTGCCATTGAGCGAAACAGCGCAATTTGAAGTTGGTTATCGCGGAAACTTTCTCGATTTAACCACCGATTATTTAGTTGCCTTCTTGGAAGATGATGTATTTGTGGCAGATACCAATTTGAGCAATGTATTGAATTACCGCGAATATGTAAATGCAGTGTATGCGCAGTATGGAAATAAAATCAACGAGAAATTTTCGTTTTTGTTAGGATTGCGCATGGAAGATTCGCACATTAGCATCAATCAGTTGACGAGTGGCGATTTTGACCGAAAAAATTATGTCAGCCTCTTCCCTACCATCAACTTAGGCTATGAAATTTCGGAAGATCAAAGCATTACGTTGGGATACAACCGAAGAATACGTAGACCGCGTTCGCGCTTTATCAATCCGTTTCCTTCACGATCTAGTATTACCAACGTTTTTCAAGGAAATCCAGATATTGATCCAAGCTTTTCGAACGCAATTGATTTAGGATATTTGAATCGTTTTGGGAAACTTTCGCTGAATACTTCAATCTATTTTCAACGGTCAACCGATGTTTTTAATTTTATCAGTGAAGACACAGGCGAAACCACGATTCTGAATGGCGAAGAAGTACCAATCATACGTAGAACACCGATTAACTTAGCAAGAAACGATCGTTTTGGATTTGAATTTACGCTGACCTACAATCCTTCGCGCAAATGGCGATTGAATGGAAACTTTAATTTGTTCCAATCGTATAATCGTGGCGATTTTAACGGTGTAAATTTTGACGCGGATAACTTAAGTTGGTTTGTGCGTGTCAACAATAAAGTCACGCTCCCAGGCAAAGTAGATTGGCAAACGCGCTTGTTTTATCGTGGTCCGAATGAAGATGCACAGAATATCCGAAAAGGTTTATTTTCAGCAGATTTGGCATTTAGCAAAGATTTTTTCAATGACAAAGCTTCGGTTGCTATCAACGTAAACGATGTCTTTAATTCCAGAATTAGACGTTCAGAAGCATTTACAGATACTTTTAGAAGCGATGGTGAATTCCAATGGCGTGAGCGAACTTTTAATTTGTCATTTACCTACAGATTCAATCAAAAGAAAAAACAACAACGCAGCGGCAGACAAAATTATGATGACGATGGTGGGTTTAGTGCAACGCCTTAAAATTGTTTGAATAATATGAATTCGGCACCAAAAATCATTAGCTACTTGCAATTAGCTGAAAACAAAAATACTTGAAAGTTACATATCTATAAAAAAGCAAGGAACTTCAATAAAATCTTTGATTCGTCATTGCGAGACGTAGTCGCAGCAATCTGTCTAAATCAAAGCAAGATCTGCCTTTGAAAGAAATAGATTGCCACAAGTTTTTCCAAAACTTTCGCAATGACGTATCATACCAAACGAAAAATAGTGTGATTAGTTTAGGAGTTTATGGGTTTATAAGTTTAGCTATCTTTTTAAGTTTTTACTTACGTACATCTTGCTGATTACGGTAATAATTTTGCGAGAGCATTTTAAATTTTCGACTTTTTTAGTACTTTAGGAATCTATAAAACAAATGGATTATGGCACACGCAGCACCTAAAACCCAAAGTACCGATCGTGTAAAACTCCCGTTCACTTTTGACGCCGAAAAAATGTTGGCAGAATTTGAAGCTTTAAAGCTAAAACAGTTTGAATATTATAATGTGATTCCGCTTCGTGCGCCTGCACATACCGTAGATACTTCATTGCCGTTTCCGCCACCAGCCGATGATTATGCAGACGGTTCTTGGTGCGATTGGATGGACACGGATTATTTAACGAGTTCACCATATTTAAACAGCGTGATTGATACGTTTAAAGCGAATACGAAAGTAACTTTAGTGCGACTGTTGCGTTTAGCGCCGAATTCTGTAGTGCAACAACATACCGATCCGACCTTAGGTTTGGAAGTCCATAAATCGGTGATTCGCTTAACAATTCCGATATTAAATAAAGAAGGCATTCAGTTTTTCTTAAATGACTCTGAAGTGCCGATGATGCCAGGTGAATGTTGGTATTTACGCTTAACCGATCCGCATAGAGTGATCAATAATGGAGAGACTGAACGTGTCAACCTGACGATCGATATGATTCCAAACGATTGGATTCGCGATATTATTAAGGAGAGTGATGTTTAAAATTTCTCCAAGAAAAAACTAAACTAAATTTATGAAGCACATCACTTGTATATGTATATTTCTATTGAGCGTATCTTTTTGTATTGCTCAAAAAACATCGTCTGATATACGTGAATCCATTACAGCACACATGAAAGCTATGGAAGTCAAAGATTATGAAACGGCATTGGATCATTACTACAAGAAATATTTTAACCTTATCATGTCTAGAACTGAATTTTTGCAAAAGCTTTTAGAGATGGATAACAATGATATGCTAATAGGTCGAAATAAACTCTCAAAAATCATTTCAGTTTCAGATATTGTTACTGTAGATGCAATTAAATATGCATTTGTTACCTACGAAGCACATGTTTCCATTACGTATAAAGATACTGTAGAAGAAGAAGTTGTGTTGTATGTGAGACAACAAATTGAAGCCAAGGAAAACAACGTTTCTTATGATAAAGAAAAACGAGAGATTACTTATTATAGAAATTCAGACTGTATTATGATTCTTGACAATGGCTGGAAACTACTGCCCTACTCAAAAAAATTGGCACCTTTTGTCAAAACTATGATTCCGAAAGCAGCAATAGAAAAGCTTAACATATCTGAATAGAAAAATTCAACAATTAGTATCAAAATATAAAACAGCGAACCGAAGTTCGCTGTTTTGTATTTTTACTTTTAATACTTATTCCCAACACCACGATTCGTCTTGTAATGTGTAACATGCTATCAAGCAGGTCAATGTTGGAAATGCGATAGTACTTGGAGTTTCAAGTGTATCTTTTCCAGCTTTTATACTTTCTTCGAAAGTAGCAATAGATTTTTTGTTGAGTTGTAGATTTTTAATACTTTTTTTCTTCATGATTCGTAGTTTTAATGATTACTATTTCTGTCAAGATAAGACGTATTTGAAGATTAAAAAAGAGAATCTATGTAAAATTCATGAATATTGGTGAGTTGTTGGCATGTTGGGTTTAGTTTGGGAATATGTTTTACAAGTGTTTCATTAATGAAAAATCTATTTTCAAAAAAACGACTTTAGAAATGAACTCTTTTTGATAGCACACATTTCGCTACTACATTTGATCAGTTTTCTTCTCAGAAAACTACAAATTTCTATACCCAAAAAATTTCATACCCAATTTTCTAAATCTTATTCCAAAAAACCAGTCGCTCGTGCTTTTTCTTCAGAAAACCAGTGTGATCTTATTTTTCTTTGTGTAGAATTATTCAACTAATAAAGCTAATAATTCTATACAAAATTGAAATAATGGCGGAATCTGAAAAGCCTGAAGAGAGTAGGACGTAAACTAAAATAATTATATTATGAGTACTATTATTAAACCTTATTTTCCTTTAGAAAAAGTAAATTCTACAATGTTGGAAACTATTTTATCTTTTTTAAGTATAAAAAACACAGTCGCTAAAGCTCCTGAAATTACAATTGATCCATTAGAAATAGAATCTTCTTACAGTCGTATTGATGATAATATCATCAATATTCCCAAAAGAATTGAACTTTTTACACCAGTTGTTACATTATTAGAATTAAAAGAAAACATTGTTAAATTTACAATAGACACATTTATAAATGTAGGAATAAATGAAATAACTAATCTAGTATCTGTACACTATGATTATGAATTAAATGCAACTAGCTTACCTAGTTTAATGATTTATTTAACATTTGACAAGGAAAAAATAGGCAGATCAAGTAACATTATATCTCACAAACAGTTCCTTTTTACATTTGAACAAAAAAGCGATGAGGGAATCGATTTCTCTAATTTTGACACAATTCAGGCCTTCCTTATTGAAGATGATCCAAGAACCTCGAGAGGCACTGTAACTACAGTAACACAACCAACAGGATAATTTTCTACAGAGTAAACATTTAAAATTTGATAAGTACAAAGTAGTGACTCCAAAATCACTACTTTTTTTATATGAATATTTTACCTAAATTGTATAAAAAATAGTACATGTATTTAAAAATTAACTGTATATTTTTTATCATACTCTTTATTTTTCCTTACAGTCTTCTTTCACAAAAAAATGCCAAAGATTTTGTTTTTAAGGAAAAAATAAGCGAAGGTTTGTTACAACTCGAAAACTTCAACTATACTTCAAAAATTACTACTTTTTTTATCAATGATCAACCTGATTCAACTTTAGTATATACTACTAAAGCATTCAACACTGAAACTATCAATACAAAACTCTCAGACTACTATAATTTTCTTCGCGGCTTTAGTTTTTATAAAAAAGGAGTTTTAATAGAGGCTGAAAAAGAGCTATTAAAAGTTTCTACAGATTTTAAGTATTACTACACTGTAATTGCTTTTCTCGGCACTGTAACGTTAGAATCTTCACAATTTGAAAAAGCACTAAACTATTTTAAGCAACTAGAATATATTCCTGATGAAGAACTACTAACGATAAAATCTGCGAAAGTAAAAGACAATATTGGTGTTTGTTATCTACATCTTGAAAAATACGAAGAAGCAGAACGCTATTTAAAAGAAAGTTTACGACTTATTGCTCAATTGCAAGACACAATACGGTTGACAAGTGCCTACGGCAATCTAGCCAACCTCTACTACGAACAATACAAAGACAACCAAGCAATTCCATTATTCGAAAAAGCCTATGCATTGGCAAAAACTACCAACGATTTTACTTCCAAAAAACATACAGCCTTAAACATGTCGGTCGTAGAAGAAAATCGGAAGGAGTTAGCAAAAGCATTGCAATATCGAAAAGAATATGAACAGTGGACAGATTCTATCAATAATCAAAGTAAAATTTATGCAACTGTAGAAGCCGAAAAGAAAATTGCCGTTGAGAAAAAAGAAAAAGAAGTCGCCATTTTAAAAGCTGATAATGACGTGAAACTCGCACAACGAAATACCTATTTATATTCAGCAATCATTCTATTTGTCATGTTGGGCGTGAGCTTGTATTTCTATCGGGAAAAGGTACAACGTAATAAAATCATCAAACAGCAAAATGAAGATTTAGATGATTTGAATGCTACAAAAGATAAACTATTTTCGATTGTAAGTCACGATTTGCGTTCCTCCGTAAACGCTATCAAAACGAGCAACAAAAAGTTAGTGCAAACGCTGGAATCCGAACAGTTAACTAAGGTGAATCACTTATTGCAAAACAACAGCACCATTGTAAATAATGCGTACTCTTTGCTCGACAATCTGCTGAATTGGGCATTGTTGCAAACGAAACAAGCTTTTTTTCAAGCAACAAATCTGCGATTAGCGCATACAGTGGAGCATGTAGCGTGTAATTACAAAGCGATTCTAGCAGATAAAAATATTTCGTTCACAAATGAAGTGCACAAAAAAGATATCGTGTATGCGGATAAAGAATCGTTGAAAATTGTATTGCGGAATTTGATCGATAATGCCATTAAATTTTCAAACCCAAAAGATGCGATTCGTGTATATACTCAAAATGACAATTCCGAGCTATGTCAGTTAATTGTAGAAGATACAGGAATGGGAATGAGTGAAGCTACCCGAAAAGAATTACTCAAAGACACATCACTTCTTGCCAAAAAACAACACGAAGATATCATCGGTACGGGCTTGGGCATGCAACTTTGCAAATCAATGATCAAAAAAAATAACGGTACATTTTCGATTGAAAGCAAACTGGGAAAAGGCACAAAAATGATCATTTCACTTCCTAAAAGACCTACCTAATGGAACACATCAATATATTAATTGTCGAAGATAAACCGCAACAAAGTGAAGTACTCGTCCAAATTCTTGAAGAAAACAATTTCAATATTGTAGGTGTAGCGACTACATTCAAGGAAGCCGTAGCCCTTTTTTATGCGGAACATGTGGATATTGCCATTATCGATATTTTCCTCCACGATCGACCAGACGGAATCGCCTTCGCGGAATTTATTGATGCACAACCCAACGGACTCAAACCGTTTCTATTTTTGACTAGCGCCACAAGTCGTGATATTTTTGAACGTGCCAAACTTACCAAACCGTTTGGCTATATCGTAAAGCCTTACAATGAATTGGAATTGATCTATGCGATTGAAAACACCATCGAAAAGTTTTACGGACAAGAAGATTCTTTTTCTGGAGAAGATGAAAATACCATCATCAGCGAAGATCATTTATTCATCAAAAAAGGGAAATCGCTCAAAAAAGTACATGTCGATCAAATCATTTTGATTGCTGTTGAAGAAAAATATTGCAACATCATCACAGAAAAAGAAAAGTTTGTCATTCTCATCTCGCTTGTCAAAATTCTGGAATTGTTAGACGAAAACAAATTCTACCGCACACATCGCAATTTTATTGTAAACATTCAAAAAATAGAAGAAATCATTCCACAGGACAATCTAATTCTGCTAGAAGGTGAATACACCGCAACACTCAGTGGAAAATATAAGGATGACATTATCAACAAGTTTCGAACGTTAAAGTAATCATTCACAAAACACTTTTTGAATTGTAAGTTAACGAAAGTTCAATGTAACAATTTTATCAAATACATAACAGTCAGTAACCTAAGTAAAATGTCAAATCGAGCGCGGTCGAGATTCAATTGAAATTTTAACTTTTATAGTGTTCTCATGAGCTACACTCAGTATCTACGATAATGCTCGAACTGACAAATTCTCGTTTTTCAGTCAATTAAAAGTAATTTGATGATTTCTTATGTTGCACTCACTCTACATTAAAAACAAACTGCTTTTACTCCATGTAGAAGCAGTTTTTCTGCTTTTAAATTATTCGCAACAAAAACCTACTAAACTTATAGACTTTTAAATTTTTATCAGATTTTCCGTATAAAACTTATCGATTTAACAAAAAAATCGCTAGAAATTGCTATATTTGCATGGCTAAAAAACAACGTAGTCTGCCCTAATCAGACAATTCAGCATGACAGTGACGAAAGACATATACAATCTCCCTATTTCTTTTAAAAACATTCGACTTATACGCTTAAATCTCCCACAAAAAGAACAATTTGTGTCCGGAATTGGCGTGCGAAATTCGCGGGAAGCGTTACTTATTGAATGGGAAGATATTGCAGGTGTAAAAGGGTATGGCGAATGTTCTTGTCGTCCTGATCCATATTATTCAGATGAATTTATTGACGGTGCCATTGCCTTGGTGAATCAATTTATTGTGCCTTTTTTAGTGGCAGAACAGACTTTTGGGGATCTTGTACAATTACTTGATAAAATTCGTGGATGGAATTTTACGAAAGCAGCGGTTGAAATGGCAGCATTGCAAGTGATTGAAAAAAATACAGGCAGCTCACCGTTTGAATTGTTAGAAAATACACCGTTAGAAAAAGTTCCTGTAGGTATTTCGCTCGGACTCTACACAGACTTAGATCACATGAAAAATGTGGTCAAGAATGCATTGGAAACTGGTTACAGACGTTTAAAATTTAAAATATCGCCAAAAGTACGTATTGACTTTTTTAAAGCAATCAATCCGATGTTATTTGAAGCAGATACCTATGTGAGTTTTGATGCAAATGGTAGCTTTGGCGAAAACGACTTTGAGGTTTTTAACTATTTTGCAAACACCTATCAAACAATGATTGAACAACCGTTTGCGCCTACTCGATTCGATTTATTATTAAAAGCAAAACAAGAAAATTCGTCAGTATTTATTTGTTATGACGAAGAAATAAAATCCTTAGGCGATTTGATGAAATTGCATCATTTAGGCGTATTGGATGAGGTAAATCTGAAAGTAGGACGTGTCGGTGGCGTGATGAAAAGTATTGAGATCATTCAATACTGTGCAAAACACGAAATTCCGTGTTGGATTGGCGGCATGTTTGAAACGGGCATTGGAAGAACACTCAATTTACGCATGGCTTCCTACTTACCAAATGCACGCGCACATGATTTAAGTCCATCAGATCGATACTTTTTAGAAGATATCATTACACCAAATGTAGAAATGCATAACGGTTTCGTAACCATACAAAGCTTGCAAGATTGCAAAGTACAACCTAACTTAATCAAAAAATATACGATTGAGCAAAAAACAATCGCAATTACATGTTAGATTTTTATATACAAAACGCTAAAATCTGTACGGGACATAAGGAAACCGCCAACATTGGAAATGTCGGAATTCTGAAGGATCGCATTGCATGTATTCACTATCATGGTGACGATTTTGAAATTCCTGCTGCCAAAAAAACGATTGACGCGACAGGCTTAATTTTAACACCAGGCTTTATTGATCCGCATGCTTCGACAGGATTTGGTTACTTTTTTCCAAATGCAGCCGATCATAAATTATATCAAGGAATTACCACAGAAATCTTTGGAAACTGTGGCACATCGCCTGCTCCAATTGCACCACATTTAGACAAAACGATGAACCGTTTGTCCAACGAAATTGGTTTTCCGTTTGAATGGCGATCGTTACAAGAATATTTTGATCAAATACACGATAAATTGCAATTCAACATCGCTACGTTGATTGGACATAGTACGCTTCGCGCTGGAAATATGGACGATTGGCACAACCTAAAACCTGAGCAACTAGAAGCCATGAAAACAGCCTTAGCCGAAGCGATGGACGAAGGTGCGCTAGGAATTTCCACAGGATTGATCTATGCACCAGGTTGTTTTGCTGAGATGGACGAAATTGTCTCTTTGGCTAAAATCACTGCTGAAAAAGGTGGCGTATACGCATCACATGTACGTAACGAACGTGATGGATTGGAAGAAGCAGTCGAAGAAGCACTAACCATTGGAAAACAAGCTGACATTCGTGTCTTAATAAGTCATATCAAAGCAGCCGAAAAAGAAAACTGGGGAAAAATTCCGAAAGTGTTGAACATGTTAGAGGAATTTAATAAAACCAACGAATTGCAAGCAGCTTGCGATGTGTATCCGTATACGGCAGTTTCTACTAAATTGCGTGCGTTTATTCCAAAATACATGCTGCAAGATGGCATTGCCGCTGTGGCGGATAAAATGAAAGATGCAGAACATGTAGCTGCCATCGCAGAATGGATTGAACAAAAAGATTACGATTTGTCGCGCATGTTGATCATTTCGGATGATTTGACAAATTATTACAATAAAAACGTCTCTGAAATTGCAGAAGAATTTAATATTTCACTGGCACAAGCCATGGCAGATATTTTAGCAGCAAGTACGGAAACGTGGGTTGTATATCACTGTATTGATCAAAAGGATATTGATACGGCTGTGATGTGGCCACATTCTATGATTTGTACCGATTCATGGAGTTATCCAATCAATGCGCCGAAAAGTATTGGACAGCCGCATCCACGTTCGTATGGAGCATTTACAGAATATTTACAACGCTTTGTGATTGAGGAAAAAATGTTAAGTTGGGAAGAAGCGATTCACAAAGTGACCTATTTGCCTGCTGAGTTTTTTCAACTGAAACACAGAGGTTTGATTGCAGAGAATTATTATGCAGATATCGTATTATTTGATCCGAATGCAGTGAAAGCCAATGCCACTTATTTGTCACCAAGAGAATTATCTTCGGGTGTAGAACATTTGTGGGTCAACGGTTCGCATCTGATTCAACATACAAAAATTCAGGACAAAACACCTGGAAAAGTATTGACATTGAACGATTGATGCAAACAAATACGAACATACGAGAAGCAATACCTTCTGATTATCAGAAGATTGCCGACATATATAATGAACATATCACTTTAGGCATTTCCAATATGGAAGAAACCCTAAAAACCGTTGCTGATATTGCAGGTTGGACCAAAAAATTTCACGATCGTGAAAAACTGTATGTCTTTACGCAAGATGATATCGTGATTGGTTGGGGAATCATCAAACGCTATAGTGATCGAGAAGGTTACCGTTTTGCTTGTGAAACTGCCGTATATTTCACCAAAACGGAATTAGGAAAAGGCTACGGAACACAAATGAAAAAGTTTGTCATTGCACAATGCAAACAATTACAATACAAACATTTGGTTGCCAAAGTTTTTGCCACAAATACGGCAAGTATTGTGTATAATGAAAAATTAGGCTACACGATTGTCGGTCGCCAAAACCAAATTGGTTATAGAAACGGACAATGGTTAGACATGATTATCATGCAATACATTATTAAATAACTGAAAAAATTAAACTTAAAAAACCACAAAGGACATGATTTTACAAGAAGCAATTTTAGCACCCGCGTTAGAAAACTTAAAAACATGGATACAAGATGCGATTGACAGTGGCGAAAAAGTCACCGCTTCTCTGATTAAAGAATTGGTGGAGCGAGCCCAAATCACACAAAAAGATTTGGAAACCTATGCCGATTTTGATCATCCGGTGGAAGATGGCTACGGACGTAAAATGATTTATGACGGTGGTCAATTTGAAATCATGGCCATGTCTTGGAATCCTGGCGATTATTCTTCGATTCACAATCATGGATATACGCAATGGGGCGTGGTACAAGTGTTTGGAAATGTGCATCATTTTATCTATCAAAATAGAAACAATCAATTGCGTTTTGCAAAGAAAGAAATCTTAACGTCAGGTTCAATTGTGAAAGTAGTGAATGCGATGATTCACCAAATGGGAAATCCTTCTACAGATCGTTACATGACGCTTCATATTTATGGTTCGTGCGAAAAAGCAGGTGATATTACGGCAGATGCTAAAAATTACGAATTGGAGCACGATCGTGTAAATCATACGACTGGTGGTGCCTTTTTTAACTTACCAGCAGATCAAATTTATGATTTTGAACCGTGTCCAGAACCGACGGACGAAGTGTTTTTGAACTATGTAAAACTGATGCTCGATTATTACCATCGCCAAGAACAAACGCCTGAAATCATTGAATTGAAACAGAAGCTTATTAGAAAGTTACAAGTGCGTATGTGTCTTTAGTGACTTCTATATAGTTTTTTAAAATTTATAACGGAAGCTATCTAAAAGTATAGATTTCGTCAAACCGAATCAAGTTCGGTTTCTCATAAAAATTGATTATCAGTATAGTGAGATTCCGAAGCCTGTGCTGAATTTATTTCAGTATCAAGCTCAGAATGACGTTTCTAATTACTTTTTAGACAGTTTTTTTTTGCTTTTTGAAGATTTTACAGTGTATGATTCTTTCTAACGCAACAAAAAGTAAGTCAAGAATCCTTCATTCTTCACAAAAAACTTTATATTTAATAAGAAAATTTAGTACAAATCCAGTTCGGTTTTTATATTTTTCAGTTGAAACTTTGATGGAAATTGATCGTGCTAAGTAACTTTTATTTTATGAAAGGTAAAATACTAATTCTTCTCGTTGTTGTAGTTTCGCTAAGTTTTATCAGCTATAGCAATCTAGCTGTAGATGCTGTAGCGCAGGCTTCTACAGATTTACCACCATTTGAAATTTTTATTGTCGATCAAGATTCCATTCCCAAAGATGAAGGCATTCCCAACACTTCCTACACTGCTTCTATTCTGATTGTTGATAATGTGAAAAAGCAAGTCTACGGACCTTTTAAAGGCAGTAGTTATCCGAATTCTAGAGAAACAGAAGCTGGTTCTGACAAACCTAACACCGTAGATCTTGGCATTCATTTATTCAATAATAAGTACGGACATAAAGGTGGCACCGTGAAAGGATTGAATCTGATCAATCAAGAAGAACAACGAGAAACCAATGGCTATTCTTGGACGAAAAAACCTGTGACGATGTCGTATGTAAATGTGCATCAAGGTTATTCTGATTTGGGAAATTATAACAGCAGAGGTTCATTGGGTTGCATTACCCTTCAACCCGATCAAGCGGATCAATTTTGGTCCTATTTTGATTTTAGCGTGAATGGTACCACAGGCACGTCTAAAGGTGTCGCGTATGTGTTTAGAGAAACCGAAGCAAAAAGAGAACAACTCATCAATGATATTAAAAATGTATATCCGTAAATTACTTATCGTAGTTGTCATATTAGTTGGATTTTGGAGCTGTATCAAAGCGCCTGAAGGAAGTTATGAAGCGATCAATGAAGATTCTATCGAGCGTAAAATTCAACTCATCAACGCGAAATTAGATGCCATTGGTAAAAAAATTGGCTTGAATCTAGATACGATCCGACTGAAAGAAGATAATTTGGGTGCAACTTCTGCCTATTTAGACAGTATTCGTAATCAAATGCATTTGGCTTACCGAAATTCAGAAGAAGATACTACTAAAACAACTACGGTAGCTGTGAAAGATTCCACGTCGCTCTGTACGCCTTGTGATATGAGTTTTTTAGCTTATTTAGACAAAAAAGACGATTACAGCAAATATGATGTAGAAGTACTTATGTGTTTAGACAACAATGGCGTTTGCGATGATTCTGCCGAATTTGTATCGTATTATAATGAAATTGTTTTTAAAGTATTTAAGAAGAAACTCAAAACGATGTCGCCCAAAGATATTGTGGAGTATCTAAAAGACAACGAACTTAATTTGGAGTTTTTAAATCCAGTTTCGGACAGAAATTCAAGTTCTTTTTTAGATTCGCTGAAAGCACGCGTCAAAGCATTTCGAAATCGAAACTAGCAAAATTAAAAGAGCCCTACCATTTTCGCAGCAAGGCTCTAAAACATTTTATTTATGAAAAAATGGATGTGGTAGACTTATGAATGTTGTATGAACCACATATATATAGGCATTCCCAAGGTAATATTGAATGGGAATGTGATGGCCAACGCCATGGGTAAATATAAACTCGGATTTGCTTTTGGTGCTGCAATTCGCATCGCTGCTGGAACTGCAATATAAGAAGCACTGGCTGCCAAAATAGAGAGCAATAAACGATCTCCATCACTGTTAAGCACGTGAGAAGAAGTATATGCTACCGTAATTCCGTTGGCTAATGGAATAAAGATGGCAAAGATTAAAGCAAACCATCCTTTTTTGATTAATGCACCAATTTTCTTTCCACTGGTAATTCCCATATCGAGTAGAAAGACTGCTAAAAATCCTTTGAATATATCTGTTGTAAACGGCTTGATTCCTTCTGCTTGCGCATCGCTGGCTACAAAACCAATTACCAAACTTCCTAATATGAGCAGTACACTTCCGTTCGTGACCGCATGTCGTACGAGTCTCAGCATTTCATCGTAAGACTTCTTTCCGTTAGAATGAATTCGCATCAATAGTACACCAACAATGATCGATGGTGCTTCCATAAGCGCCATAACCGCTACCATATGTCCTCCGAATGAAATATTTTTCATTTCCAAAAAGCTAATTGCGGTTACAAAAGTCACGGCACTTACCGAACCATAGGCTGCTGCGATGGCTCCAGCATTTTCAACCGTAAATTTTAAACGCAAAATAAAATAAGAATACAACGGAACAATAATGGCTAATGCTATTCCCATGACAAGCGACCAACCAATGTCTGCTGTGTAACTACTGTGTGCTAACTCTTGTCCACCTTTAAAACCGATGGCGAGCAAAAGATATAAAGAAAGAAACTTTGATGAGTTTTTCGGAATTTCTAAATCGCTTCGTAATTGCGCAGCGATGATTCCTAGAACAAAAAATAATAATGCTGGATTCGTTAAATTATCGAATAGTAAATGTAAATCCATTGGGGATATTTTTAGGTATGTAAAATACCTTTAATCGATGATTTCTATCTCTAAAATTCCGTGAATTCGAACTTGCTTTCCAGCCTTTTTTGCTCCTAAGTAAACGTTTCTAAATTCTTCTTTTTCGCGCGTTAACTGCCCTACTCTACTATCATCAAACGTAGTATCGCTGTTTTCATCTCCTTCACACAGTGCCAAACGGTGAATTTTATGAAAGTTAATTTTCTCGTCAATCAATGAATTGATTACTTCTTTCGCTTCTATCGCCGTAAATTTTCCATCTACTAACTTCACTTTATGCGTTACCTCTGTTGTTGTCATAGTACTTACTTAATTTTGTTACTCTTACTTAGTGCAAAAAATAATAACATGCTTAGAATGACTCCTACTTTTACTAGTGTCCAAAAATGTGCTTCGTTGATGCTGTAACTCACATAGGCTAATCCGATATAACCTATGAAAATACTCATAATAACAAAGCGTTTCATCCATGTAAGCAACCAAATTTTATTGATTTTTATGGACAAAATGGCTTCATCATTCCGAACACGCACCGAACGAATGGCTGTTTTTCTTTTGTTGTGAAGCGTAATCGTCTTTGACATTGCAATTAATTATTTTTGCAAAGGTTGTACTTTATATTCATATATTTTTATTTATATTTATTATGAGAAACATAAGCCGTATTTATGAATTACACATTACACCAACTAAAAGTCTTTGTTGAGATTGTAAAAAAGCAAAGTATTACCAAGGCTTCCGAAGCTTTATTTTTAACACAACCTGCTGTTTCTATTCAGCTTAAAAAATTTCAAGATCAATTTCCATTACCACTCACCGAAGTCGTTGGTAGAAAATTATATGTCACCAATTTCGGAAAAGAGATCGCAGTGACTGCTCAAAAGATTTTGGATGAAGTGTCTACCATTGATCATAAAACCAAAGAATATCAAGGAAAGTTAGCTGGAAAACTAACACTCTCCTGTGTTTCTACTGGAAAATACGTGATGCCTTATTATTTGTCTGGTTTTGTGAATCAGCATACAGGAATTGATTTTTCTATTGATGTGACCAATAAGCAGAATGTTGTGAAAGATTTGGAAGAGAATCGTGTCGATTTTGCACTGGTTTCCGTGTTGCCCACGCATTTATCTTTAGAAACATTTCCATTGCTGAAAAATAGTTTATATCTAGTCGGAGGAAAAGAACGCGAAGCCGAACGAAATGGAAAGATTGAAGATATCTTTTTGGAAGAACCGTTATTATATCGTGAAAAAGGCTCTGCCACCCGAAATGCAATGGAAGCATTTATTGATGGGAAAAACGTATCTATTCAAAAGAAAATTGAGTTGACGTCCAATGAAGCGTTAAAGCAAGCTGTGATTGCTGGTTTGGGATATTCTATTATGCCTTTACTAGGAATTAAAAACGCGGTTGACAATGGAGACATCAATATTATAGAACACAGAGGTTTGCCGATACACACACAGTGGAATATTGTTTGGTTAAAAAATAAATCACTTTCACCTGTAGCCAATGCTTTTATCTCCTATTTAGAAGCCGAAAAAGACACCATAAAATCCAAATACTTTGATTGGGTTGAAGATTAATCTATCATAGAAAATTGTCTAAAAAGTATTGAATGTACTATCCTGTAGCGAGATTCCTTTTTAGACAATTTTTTTACTAAGTAACTTTCCAATAGTTTTTTAGGCTATTACTCATTGTAAGTCACGCAATGACTGAAATACATTTATATTACTACCTGCCTTGCTCTTTAGGGTTTATATTGCTGATCATTTTTATGTTTAGTTAGTTACGAAATTAGCTTAAGTAGCTAAAATGATACTCCTACAAATTGAATGATTTTCAATATAATTTCTTAACTATTTTATACGTAAACTCTAAAACACGTACGTATTTACTATATAATTTAAGGATATTTTAGTTATTTTTAGTGAAGCCATCTCAACGTAGATAGTCATTACTAACCTAAACCTGCCCTATTATGAGTCAAGAAAAAGTGATACAACGTCTTAAGAAGTCAATCAGTAAATTATTGATTGAAACTGAAGACTTAGCCGATGAAAACTTAGCAGAAAAAGAAAATGAGTTAAAAAAACACAAATTGAAAATAGATATACTTATTGAGAAGTTATATCCTTTATCCGTTCCTGGAGTTAGAATCACTAAAAAAACTACAAAAAACATTTATTATACCATAGCTCCTTACATTAAACCCTCCAATAAATTAGGATTATCCAATCATCCTACGGATAATTTATTAGCGCCCGTTACATTTGCCAATTACAATGCAAAAAACGAAAGACTTACAATTTCTATTATTCTTTTTATCGATACTGGCTATGCTGTAAGACAAGATGAAGTTTCATTTAATTATAATAATACTATAAATGGTGTGGGAGAGGTACAATTCAATGTCTATGCATATTTTAATAGACCTGGACCAATACTAATAACTGGAAATTATAATATTTATTCTTATACAATTTTTGTCAATAATAGCCAAAATTTTTTCCCAAATATCAATACTGAAGGCAATAAAACCGTACAAGTATCCTTAATCAATGTAGATCCAAGAACTTCTAGAGGAACGAAAACTACCATTCAACCGAGTACAGAATAACTGCATAGAATTTAGTTTTTTTAGAAAATAAGCCTTTAATTACTGTTGCATAATGTATATAAGATTTCTACTATTTTTTTTACTTTTTTTGTTGCCTTTTTGGGGGATTTCTCAAGAAAAACCGCAGCGGACGATCTTTCAAGAAGAAATCATTCGTTATAGTAACGCACTTCCTAAAAATGAAAATCTTTCCAAAGTTCAAAGATTCTTTTTAGAAAAAGAATGGGATTCAACCTTAGTATATGCTTCTAAAGAATTGAAAAGTATTGAAAAACAAAAAAATAGTGAACTTACAGACTTTTATCATTTTTTGAGAGGTTATAGTTTTCATCGAAAAAAGATTTATCAAGAAGCAAAACGCGCATATTCAGTTATCTCAGAACAGTTTGTTTTTCAGCCTTATATTGTAGCCTATTTGGGAGAAATTGCCGCAGAACTTCATGAATTTGAAAAAGCAATTTCATATTTTAAAAAGATCGATGCACTCGATTCCACCAAGACATTAGGACTGCGCAAAGGTGTAATTGAAACTAATATTGGTGCTTGTTACACACATTTAGAAGAGTTTGATAAAGCCGAATATTATTTGGTAAAAGGGTTGAAAATACAAGAAACCACAAAAGATACACTGAAATTGATTGGTTCGTATGGCAATATTGCCAACTTTTATTACAACCAATACAAAGACGATTTGGCAATTCCCTATTTTAAAAAAGCACTACAGCTTTCAAGAAAATTAAAAGTAAAAAGTATTGAAAGTTTTAGATTGAAGAGTGAAGCAGCGGAAAACATGTCTATCGTTGAAGAAAATCGAAAAGATTTTGTAAAAGCCTTACACTACCGAAAAGAATATGAACAATGGAATGATTCGCTAAACAATCAAAATAAAATTTGGGAAACCGCGCAACGCGAGAAACAAGAGGCAATTAAAGAAAAGCAAAAGGAAGTTGCTATTTTAAAAGCGGACAATCGAACAAAAATTGCTGAACGCAATGGTTTTATTTATGCAGCTATTGTATTGCTGATTTTTTTGGCAACGGGAACATATCTGTATCGTGGAAAGATAAAAGCCAATAAAATGATCGCTGCGCAAAAGGAAGCGTTGGATGAGTTGAATGCTACCAAAGATTATCTTTTTTCAGTAGTTTCACACGATTTGCGATCACCAGTGAATGCGCTGCGGAAACAACACAGAAAACTGAAGCAACACATAGTTCAACATAACTTTGAAGCATTAAAAACGACGATTGATACCTCCACAACTATTTCCGAGCGCATGCATGGCTTACTGAATAATGTATTGCATTGGTCATTGGAACAAAGTCAGCAATTGCTATATAAACCAGAATCATTGGTTGTAAAGCCAATTATTGAACAGGTGCTGTATGATTTTGAAAATCTGGCAAAAGTCAAGTCAATTGCTTTGAAGACTTCTCTAGATACAGCACTTGTTATAAATTTTGATCGAGAATCGTTAAAAATTGTACTTCGGAATTTGCTCGATAATGCGATTAAGTATACTGAAAGCAATGGAGAAATTTGTATCACAACCAAAGCTGATATGACTAAAAATTGCATTGAAATTCGAGATACTGGCATCGGATTCTCTGAGGAACAGTTGGAAAGAATGCACAACCTCACCACATTGACCGTGGAAAAAATTGATCGTTCCAGAGGAGTTGGACTTGGCTTGTTATTATGTGCGAATCTAATTCGGAAGCATCACGGTACATTGACCTTTGAAAGGAATCTCCCGAAAGGTTCCATTGTAAAAATCACACTCCCAAAAACCTAATTTGTATGGAAAATCTGCATATTTTACTTTTAGAAGATACTCAGGAAGAAGCTGACGAACTCATGACTATTATTCAAGAAAATGAGTATATAGTCACGCATGTACTCAATGAACAAGAAGCTTTCAAACAATTATCACAGCAAAGGTTCGACATGATGATTTTAGACATTATGATTCAAGGAAAACCCGAAGGAATCGATTTTGCCCAACGTTTGGATGCGGAAGGAATTTCCATTCCTTTTCTCTTTTTAACAAGCGTACAAAGCAGAGTCATTTTTGAAAAAGCAAAGTATACCAAACCTTTCTCCTACTTGCTAAAACCTTTTAATGTGATGGAACTTTTATACACGATAGAACTCGCCATAGAAACCTATCACAAACAAGAAAACACCATGAGTGCTGATGCTGCAAATGCCGTCATTGCACCTGAATTTTTATTCGTTAAAAAGAAGCGAAAAGTAGTCAAAGTAAACGTGGATACCATCAACTATATAGAAGTCAGTGAAAAGTATTGCAGTTTGGTGTGCGATGAAGGAAACTATCTGATTAAACTTTCGTTAGCTAAAATAAAAAACATTTTGGCCAATCCTGATTTCAAACAAACGCACCGCAACTATTTGGTCAATATTCACAAAATAAAGGAACTGTATGTAGAAGACAACTTGATCATTTTAGAAGCCAATCATCAAGTTCCTTTCAGCGAGCGTTACAAGGCTGCATTCTTAAAAGATGGATTGTTTTTTAGGTGAAATCAATTCATTTTTTATATAAATCTTCCAAACTCCCAAAAAAGACATCCAAATCGTCCGTGGTATTTTCTAACCGATACGATTCACTTTTTTGCCATACAAAAAGTCCTAGTTACTGTTCTTTTGTAGCTATCTTTTCAGATGATGCATTGAAATGCTGTACACTATATAATTGCTAAGGATAATAGGAGAATCGCTCCTAACAGCATCAAAATTTTACTTGACTTTTTCATCGATATCTTAACGTGAGTTCGACATAAGAAATCATTAAATCACTAGTAATTCACTAAAAAATAATGACTTGTCAGTTCGAGCGCAGTCGAGAACAGCTGAGAATTTATAATTTCAAAAGAATCTCGACTGCGCTCGATTTGACATTTTATGTAAGTCATTGACCATTATATATTTAACAGAATAGTTATATCGAACTCACGTTATCTTATTGATTTATAAACACTTCAAAGATCGAACACAGGCACAAAAGCGCTGTCGGTGTTTTCCCCTAATTTTTATATTAAAAGAATTCCCTCATGTAATATTCAACTTACTTTCAGAGATTTGTTATGTAGAATTTTAATCACCAAAAAGCATCACCGCCGTGAAAAGAGCAATGTAGTTTAAGAATGATGAAAAGGTTCAAAATATAAAATTATGGGAGATCAATCAACAGTTAATGGAAAAGTTACGGATGCAGTTACACAAACCAATGTGACTGTTTTAGGAGAATCGCCAGCACAGGCATTGAGCAATTTGTATCAAATGGCAACACATGCCAACGGTATGGCCATGCAAAACTCTGTATCTAATCAACATAATTTAAATCAGTTAAATCCTGTAATTGTGGCTGATGCTATCAAAATGTTAAAAGGATAATTTAAAAAATAGAAGACATGGGAGATCCAACACCAACACCGACAACAAGTCCAAACATGGAACAGGTACAAGAAGCAGTCACATTTATCAATAATGCAGTACTCAAACCTGAAGCCGAAATTATGACAGGAACAGCCAAACCTATGATTGATCAAGCGACGGGAATGATGGTGCAAGATTTACAATCGTTTCTTAAAAGTTTTGAGCAAATAGGACTGATTGCACTGACAAAATTGACCAACAATATTTTGACCTATGGCACGTATTTTCATAATGATAAAAAAGCAGGTGGAGGAAATCCTCCAGAAGATCCAAACAATCCGAATGCGAAAGATTCTCATAAAGAATTTCATTTAGATGATTTGAACATTTTCAAAAAACATGAAGATGCGCCTGATCCTTCTGAAACTTTTAAATCCTTATTCACCTTGGTGAGTGATTATGGAAAACAAAAGGCAGACATCTGCAACTACTTTTACAATGTTCCTAATTCTGATACTCCGAAAAACAATAGTGTGACATAACAATTTAAAATCAATCAACCATGAGTTATTCCAGCGATATAAAACCAGCTAAAATATTAAATCTGCCAACATTAGACATTATGGCTTCTCGACTCTATTTGCAAAAAAGCAACGACTTTGCAAACTACGGTCAAAAGAGTACAGCAAATAACGCAAAACGTTTCGTGTATACGCTCAAAACTTCCGATGTAGATATACAACCTACGTTGCGTCCTGTGATAACACTGAGCAAAAAATACACCGATTACAACTGCTTCCTCATTGAAAGTGGTGTAAACGCAACGGGCATAGCGGTGGTGATGATTAAAAAAAATAGCGATCAAAGTTTTTCATGTTGTGTAGAAATTTTACCCTTAGCCAGTGTAGATACTATCACCGATAAAGAAAAACCAACCGATATGTTGACCGTGAATACGGAAGCCACCAAACATGTGATTCTGTTAGAAATTGGCATTACAATTTCCAATTGCGGAGAACCGCAGTATTACACGCCTACGCTATCGTTAGGAAGTATTGCTGAAATCATTTCACAAGATGAGTTGACAGAACTAAAAAACAACTTGGAGTTTCACGGCGCTAAAATCGCAGCGCATTTTTGCCAAGAAATCATCACGATCAATTTTAAAGATTTGGAAAGCTCTATCAGTGAAAAGATCAACAGCGATCAATATTCGTTACAAGTGTTGCTCAACACACAGAAAGACTTGTTTACAGCCATGACGGCTATCGGCGCTGTAATGATTGAAATTATTGGGACGAGTGCGATTAAAGACCTCAACAAGGATTGGACGAAAGCGAGCAACTTTGTAGGTTATTTATTATGATTTAAAAGAAATTGTCATGGCAAATCCCAACACTTCAAATAAAAAAAATGCAAACGATGCTAAGAATTCGAAAACTGATCCAAAATCAGCGGAGAATATAATATTATCACATGAAGAGGAAATTATAGCTGCGATAACTAAAAAGGCAGTTGCGGCGACCATGAAAGTTTTAGAACCGTTGTTACAAAAGCTAGAAGAAGCTTCGCAACAGCATTCGCAAACGCCTAATGCTGAAGTGCAGGCAGTAGAATCATACGAACAGCAAATTCAAAACTTGCAAAAAGTGGCGATGCAACGCGTAAAAGCACAGGAAGATCGCATCCAAGAAAAAATGAAGCGATTGCAATTAAAGATTAATAAAAATAATACAAGAATCTAATTGAATTAAAAACGAAGGTGTTATGGGTAAAAAAAATAAAAAAAAGAAATCAAAATTAAAGAGCGGAGATACAGGTACTATGTCTCCCCAAACAGCAAACGGCATGCAATATCAAACCAGCGCGCACTCCACTGGATTGATGTTTGAAAATGCGGTACTGAGTCAACGAAATACGTTTCAGGCAGGATTTGCCGCTTCTGTAAAAGATGTGCACGCAATGCTTAAAGTACACAAACATCCTTTTAGAGGAGTTGAGAACCTTATTTCATTTATAGAAAACGAAGAATAGTAACTAATCAAAATCACGAATTTTATGTCAAGAGTAAGTCAACAAATTACAGACGCCGTTACCCAATCCAATGTTCAGGTTGTGGGTGATGCACCAGCAGTGGCATTAGCAAATGTATATCAATCTGCTGCGCATTCTACAGGATTAATGTTTGAAAACGCTGTAAATGCACAAAGTCAACAAAACATTTTAGCACAAACGGCCACCACGCAAGGTGTAATGCAAATTTATAGTTTTGATACTGTAGCGGATGCCATTGCGGTGGCAAGAATGCTACAAGCATCTAATGATAATTAATCTATTTTAAAGTTAATGATCAGAAAATCTGATTGTTATTATTTCTAACCGAGAATAGTTTATTCTCAAAAAATCATATATAATTATGTCACTTGTAAATCAACAAATTACAGATGCCGTAACACAGTCTAACGTAAAAGTAGTTGCAGAAGCACCTGCAATGGCTTTAGGAAATGTGTATCAATCGGCAGCGCATTCTACAGGATTAATGTTTGAAAATGCTGTAAATGCACAGAGTCAACAAAACATTTTAGCACAAACTGCTACCACACAAGGTGTAATGCAAATTTATAGCATGGACACTGTAGCGGATGCGATTGCTATTGCGAGAATGCTTCAAGCGTCTAATGCATAGTATGCTGAAATCTGAAATTCAGCAAGGCAGCTGCTTGGTTGTTGCTTTGCTGAATTTAGTACTAACGATGTACAAAACTATCTACTAAAAATATAAAGTATAAATTGTAATTTCCAACGTTATGCCAAAATATACAGGACCAAATTATTTATGGTTAACCACCACTGCTATACGAGAATTTGCTTTACAATATGATCACTATGCTTCTGGAAAATACGGAATCTATCATTTATATACATTCCGAAACTTTTTGTCTAAATTTCAATTGTTACATGGATATCATTCCTACACAAAAGAAATCGATTTAGGAAAAGTAACTCCTGAATTTAATGAACATACCGCATATTTCAATCATGCTACAGGCAAGGTGTGGAAGTCTGTACCAGGTGCCATCAGAGGTGGTGATCGTCAGTTTCTGGGAAATAGAGTTCATGGTGCGTATGCAAATGCACTTTTTGGAGGTCTAGTGAAAACTTTTAACTATGACGACCAATTGCGACTTGTAAACAAAACTGAAGATGCACATCTTTTTGGCGGACAAGTAGAAATGCGATTCATTAGGAGAGACGACAGAGTCATTAAAGTCATTACTGGAACAGGTACCGGAAACTTTGCAGGAATCAACGAATTCTTTGGACCGTATGTTTTTAGATGATTGTTAATCTAATAACAATAATTCATCAGGACTGACAATTTTGTTTTGAATTGCATAAATAATCAGGCCTGCTGTATTTTTCACACCCGTTTTTAATAATAAGTTGGTCTTGTGCGTTTCAACAGTTTTGGGCGAAATAAAAAGTCGCTCTCCTATTTCTTTGGTAGTACATTGTTGACAGAGCAGTTTTAGTATTTCTGTTTCCCTCGTAGTGAGCGATTCTTTGCTGTGATCCGTAAACTCTGGAACCTTTTTAGAAAGCTGCAAACGCATGATTTCCAATTGATCTTTTGTGAAGTAATGTCCTTTTTTGTAGACGGTTTTTATGACTTCTATCAGCAGATTTTCATCTACATCTTTGGATAAAAAAGCACTAGCGCCTAGTTTCAGCATTTGTCCCATAAAAGAGCGTCTGTAATACGTAGAAAGAACAATTACTCTGAGTTCTTCCGAATGTTTTTGTAATTCGCGTAGTACAAACAAACCACTACCTTCATCCATGCGCAAATCGAGTAGTAATATATCTAAGGATTGTTCTTGATAATCTGTTAAAAATGTGTCTCCATTATTCGCTGTGTAGACAACTTCCATTTCTTCTTGTGCATTTATAAAACGACTCAAAAGTTGCGTAAACAACTTATCATCATCTACAATGCCGATTCGTATTGTTTCATTCATAATTCTTTGGGTTGTAATGTGGAATAAATATAATAAACATTGTGTATTTTCCTAGAAAAGTTTTAAACTTATACCTACTTTTTATGATTTCTGCTCGATATTTAATGTTTTTTAGCCCAATTCCTTGGGATGCTTTGTCCAAATCAAAGCCGCAACCGTTATCTTTAACCAACAAAACTGTAGCATATTTTGAGTGCCGAAGTTGAATTTCAATCGCTGTGGCATTGGAATGTTTCAAGATATTACTAACCAATTCTTGAAAAATTCTAAAAACAGTACATTTCACATTCGCGGGAAGCATTTCTTTGCTCGCCACAGAAGTCGTATTGTAAGTAATATGCAATTGATTCTTTAGCTGAAAAATATAGTCTTCAAGTAATGTGGATAATTCACTCGTATCTTCAGAAAATGGCGCAAAATTATGAGACAATTCACGCACGATTTCCATGGTTCTTTTTAAATTTTTTTTGAGCGATGCTATATTTCCATCAAATAGATTCAAGCGCATCAAATGGAATCGGCTCATGATGTTATCGTGTAATTCTTCAGATAAACGCTTTCGGTCTTCTTCTTGAAGCTGAATGAACTTCCTTATATATTCTTCTCTTAGTGCCACAATAGTACTAGCCGATTCAGTAGTGATGTGTTTAATTTCAGCAGTAAACTTTTCCAATACAAAAACAAAAACTACAGCGTACACTCCGAAAATAAAGATTCCGAAACTCCACTGACTTGTTGCTATGATATGTTTGGTATAGATGTCCATTTTGAAATCATTTCAACTTGTAGCATCCTAATTTTCAAATTTTTAAAACGCTGCAGTTGTATTACAAAATTGGCAGAATAGTGAATTCACAACGAGAAAAAATCCCTAAACGTAGTATAGTTATGAGTTAGCGTATTCAAATAAGGCATGAGCGACACAACAAAAAACGCCTTGTAAAAAGCGACAAGACGTTTTATAAAACTACATAGGTTTGTCTAAAATAATCATTCCATAGATCAAGGTATCGGTTTCGCGAATCTGTCGCCATTTCAACACTTCGACATTTAGTTTCGTATTCAAAGAATCTTTGATGGTAACTTTTATTTTCATGGGAATTCCCGTAAAAGCTACCGAAATATCATAGTTATGATACATCTCTGCTACACGTTTTGGATAATGGTCATAATCTGTTTTGCCAATATATCGATACCGATTGTATCCAAAATTATGTCCCAACAATTTCACATACGCAGGATTAAAATACTGAGCAATGTACTGATTTCCCCGCTTTACTTTTTGAAAAATAGGCATTGGAAATGTTTCAAACCCTCGGTTATATAAAATCATATTGGATACCAAAGTTTCATTAAGTGTTTCCAAACGTGCCACACGTTCTACCAATATTTCATTCTTTTTACGCAAACTGAATGATGATATTGATAATACAATAATCGGTATGTAGGTGAACAATTTATACTTCTTACAAAAGTCGATCAACACTACATACCATTTTCCTTTTTTTTCTTTTTCTTTTTCTATCGCTTCCATTAAGAAATTAATTTTTTAAGCGCATGTTTTATAAACATTCCCACATTATTATTTACAATTCCAATAAACTTTCCGTTGGAGCACATAATAAAACCTACGACTACCAAAACCGTTCTCGTTTTTGTAAATTGTACTTCTTCCATTCCTATACTCATATACGCATACATGGGTTGAATTAATGGAATAATAAACATCAATAAGCCAATGAAGCGCACCAAAAAAATCCACCATCGTTGCGCTTTACTGTTTCTGTTTTTTGTAATTTTTACTGAATTCATCTTGTAAATTTTTAATTATACTGATACATAAATTCTAGTCACATCAAAGCATTCCAAAACATGTTTGCGTGCGTGTTAGTGTATAGTTTTTCGGTGGTTTTACAGGTTACAGGTTGTTGTATGCAAGAGAGTATGCGTTGTCAACTGTTTTAAAAAATTAGTTTTCAAAACAATCATTTCGAGGGAAGTTATCGTTTACAAGAGTTACTGAATTGCCATTGCTATTGCACCGATGAGAAGAAAAGGAAGGTGTGTTGAATGCGTCAGCAACTTACTTGATAACTAAAATATGTGTACGCAGCATCTGTATTGACTAAAATTCATTGCTATACAAAAATACAAAACAAGAAATCGTAAAAAGGTTATTTACCGTGCAAGTGCCTGTAGTTTCAGTAAGAAGCAACGCTTATTTTGACTATTTCCTTGCTTTTCATGTAGATAGAAAAATGAGTCGTCTGTTCGTTGTATTTTAATGGTTTTATAATTTGACTTTAGTTACAGTTAAATATATAATAGTCATCAACTTACAGAAATTATCAAATCGAGCATTGCTGTAACTGACAAATGCTTGTTTTTCATTTAATTACGAGTAATTTGATGATTTCTTATATCGAACTCTAGTTACTAATATTTTCGAAACCAATGGTGTAGTAACTTTGATGTATTCCTGCAATGGTACAGACTACAACTACAAAATAGATTTAGTTACCATACCATCAAATATTGGAAATGGCTTGCTATAGTATTTCATTTGCCCGTTTACTGGAAAACGGTTTATATGATAAGCTTACAACTTTTGAACCAAGTGCAAAGTATCAAACTACGGATTACAACATAATATCCTTAGAAAAGCTAGCAAACGATTTAGCATAAGTAGAAAAGATGATTACACACCTTAATTTTGATTTTTTGTGCAAATTTTGTGCAAATTGAAAACAAGAAAGACTCTCGATTTCTCGAAAGCCTTGTTATACTTGTGACCCCGAACTTTCAAAGTTCGAACTTTTTGGTGGAGGATTTGAGGGAGATAGACTCGTTTATAAAGGAGTATTCAACATTATCAAGTGTTTCTTAATTTTGATTTTGTTGAAAACTCAATATAACATATAACAACGTTTTATATGATTTATACTTAGATTATTATGATGCTATTTCTTACATTTATATTTGATCTAATTGATAATAATATAAGTATGAAAACCATTTTAATAATAATTGCAATTTGGATTATATTGATGATAATTATTAATGCAAATAAGGAAAGAAAAAGTAAAAAAGCATATAAAAAATACCTTGATCATTTAAAAAAGCTAAATACTATTTGTTCTAAATTTGGAGTTCAACCTCAAGAAGCTGGAGACTCCTATCTTAGGATTGAGTCAGAACTGAAGAAAAAGCGAAAAGAAATAGCAGATATGATAGATGCGGGGAAACTTACTAATTTTTATAGTAAACATGAATTGAATGAAACTTTTAATAGTTGTATGGATTTAATTGAAGAATCGATTGAACTATTTGTAAAATGGGAAAATATATCTAATCCTGTTTAAAAAAATTCAAACTTTTAACGAATTAAAAATGATAAACTTACATAAAACTACCCGCTCGGGTATAAAAAACAAAAACCTGTAATCTTTTAAATTTCAGGTTTTTACAATTTTTGTGATCGCGACGGGATTATTTTATGATCCTTTGAACTCACTGCTGCAAATAAGAAACCACGAGCTATCGCTCTTGTTCTTTGTTTTTAGCACAAATCTCAAGCTAGGCTTGGCTTTGCCCTAAAAATAAAGAACCACGTCAATTTGACGTGGTTTCTTGCTTAATGTGACCCCGAACCTTCAAAGTTCGAACTTTTTGATGGAGGATTTGCGGGAGATTCGTTCGTTCATACAAATAGGACTTTGTACTGTGGCATGCTATTTACTATTATTTTAATTAAAATTCATTTTTATTATTTTTAAACACTGATTCTAAATTATTTTACTATTTCTTTTGGAAAGACCTAATACCATTTCGGACTTAGATAAATCTATTGTTGTCTTACCCTTCAAAAATATGAGTGGTGATCATAGCTACGAATACTTTTCGGACGGTATTACTGAAGAAATAATCAACGCCTTATCAAAAGTAGAAGGATTAAAAGTAACCGCCAGAACTTCATCATTTGCATTTAAAAACAAACCTACTGACATACGAATCATAGGAAACGAGTTAGGAGTTACGAATGCTGTAGAAGGAAGTATCAGAATAGCTAATGATAGAATCAGAATTTCAACGCAACTCACACGTACTGATAATGGATTTTTATTATGGTCTGAGAAGTTTGATAGGCAATTAGACGATGTATTTGCACTACAAGATGAGATTAGTGTATTGATCGCTGATAAAATTCGAGAAAACTTCGGACATATAGATATTGATGAATCACTTTCTACCATACACACACAAAATCTAAAAGCGTATCAATGGTATCTTAAAGGACGATATTACCAGCTAACATGGAATTTAGAAAACATGGAAAAAGCCATTGAATTCTATAAAAAAAGTGCTAGCATTGATCACAACTATGCAGATCCACTAGTAGCTATTGGTTGGTGCTACGCAATTATAGCCAGTTGGCGACATATAGATAGAATTGAAGGTCTAGAAAAAGCAAATGCGTATCTCAAAAAAGGGTATGCAATTCATGCAGATTCGTATATGGGGCATTTTGCAAAGGCAACTATAAGTTTCTGGGGAAATTGGGAATTTAAAAAAGGGTATCAAGAACTCATACAGTGTTTAGAGGTAAATCCGTATTTTGGAGAAGCCAACGAAGCATTAGCAGAATTGTATACAGCAAATGGTCTATTTGAGGAAGCCCTCAAAGAAACAGATCATATTTTAAAAATAAATCCGCTATCTCCCAATCATTATTATACTAGAGGCAACATTTTTTACCTAACAGAAGACTATAATTCAGCTATAAAATGTTTTGAAAGCTCTTTAAAGATTGACAATACTTTTGATTTAAGTAGACATCTAAAATTGGCCTGTCTCCTATTTAAAAAGAAAAAGGAAGAGACTATTTCATTTGCCAAGACCTTCTTGAGTGACAAATTTATAGTCATCATTGAAGAACTATTCAATGCAATCAATAATCAGCAAACCATTGAATATAACGAGTTTCTTTTATCAGATAAAGAAAACCTGATGGTGTTTTGGGATTTATATTACTTGATTTATTGTGATAAGTTAGATGAAGCTTTACACCGTTTAAAGATTTTAGTTGAAGAAAGAATCGGGCAAGTCATCAATTTTCAGTTTGATCCCTTTTTAGCACCTTTACGACATACAGACAGCTATAAAGCTCTGGTAAAAAGTGTAACTGCTACGCATGAGATAAAAGCGTTGTTGCTTCCAGAAACTCATATGAATAGTTCATTGCTATTTACCAGAGATGAATCCTCCAAATTAGCTTCAGAACTCAATGAATTATTTAATACGTCGAAACCTTTTTTAAGCCCAGATATTTCATTACGCTCATTAGCGCAACAATTGGATATCAATCCTAATAAACTGTCAAAGTTCATCAATGATCATCTTCAAACAAACTTCAATGAACTTATAAATGGGCATCGTTTAAAGCACTTTAAAAATATTGCTATACATCCAGAAAATAAGCATCTTACCATATTAGGATTAGCATACGACAGCGGATTCAATTCTAAAACTGTTTTTAACACGTACTTTAAAAAAGTAGAAGGCATCACACCAAAAGCCTGGTTAAAATCGAATCAACCATAAACCACCTTTCTAAAATTTCTTCTTAAGAATTAAAAAAGTTCTGAATCTCACTTTATAAGTTCTGAATTTCATTTCAGAACGATTGCCTTTCTGTTTCATAACATCTTTGTACTATCAAAAATTATTCATCAGCTCGTTATGAGCACAAAAACAAACAGTTATGTTACACCTAACACCCATAATTAAAGTATTAGTATTCATTTTTGTAATCGCACTAACTACATCTTGTTCTAGTGATGATGACTTGGTTTCTACAAATCCATCAGCTACGGACATTCAAACACAAGCAGATTTAACAGCGTATTTACAAGAAGTTTTGGATACAAAAGAAGTTGCAGGTTTTGCTATTAATATTTCGCAAAATAATACTATAGTCTACAGTGAAGCTTTTGGTTTTCAAAATGTTCAGGAGAGTCAACTTTTTAGTAATGAAACCATTATTAACATCGCTTCATTAAGTAAAACGTTTGTTGCTGCGGCTACTACAAAAGCGATCGCACAAGGATATTTCGATTTAGAAACGCCCATCAATGAATTACTTCCGGTAGATATCATTAATCTAAAGAATCCCGAAGCAATTATTAGAGTAAAGCACTTAGTAACGCATACCTCTGGCATCATTGATGATCCAAACACCTATCTAACCACAAACTATTTTGTATTGCCCGGACAAGATATGTCTACAAATGGCGCAACTATTTTAACGGATGCATTAGGTCTTCAAGTAAGCAATCCTGTTCCGTTAGATGAGTACTTGGCTGAATATTTTGTTTCAGATGGTGAACTTTATGGCGACACTAACTTTTTAGATAGTACACCAGGAAATACATGGTCATATTCTAATGTTGCTACTGCATTAATGGGCTTTGTCATTGAAGCTACGACACAGGTGGATTTTGCTACATATACAAAATCAACTATTATGGAGCCACTACAAATGACTACTACGACATTTAATGTCCTAGAAGTCGATTTACAACAAAGTGCTATCCCATATTTAGATAAAAATACGCCTTTACCATTCTATGGAAATCACGGGTATCCTGAAGGTAGTATTCACACCACTAATACAGAACTGAGTTATTACTTATTAGATATGCTTAAAGGGATACAGGGACAATCCAATGTATTATTTCCTAATGAATATTACCAATTACTATTTACTGAGCAATTAGCATCCGAAGTGGTTCCTAGCTTCTTTGCAGAAAATCACGGAATCTATTGGTATAAAAAGGGCGATACCTGGTCACATGGCGGAAATAGTTTAGGAGTGTCAAGTCACATGGAGATTCAAGAAAATGGAAGCTCTGGTTTTTCAATTATTGCAAATATGGATGCGACATTTTCAGACAATTCTCCAAAATGGGAAGAAGTGTTGCAGTTGGTCAAAGCAGGCATACAACAATACATTCAAAATAATTAATCACCTAAACGATATACAGATGGTTTCAAAAAAAGAACAGAAAATGGTACTGCTAGCGGGCGCAACAGGTTATTTAGGTCGCCATATAGCAGAGGAAATGAAACATAGAGAATTCTCGGGTAAATTAATTGCACGGCATCCTGAAAAACTCAACCAATTTGTGTCTTCTAAATTACAAATTATCAAAGCAGAAGTGACGCAGCCCCATACGCTAAAGGGTATTTGTAAGGACGTAGACACTGTGATATCTACTGTTGGAATTACACGTCAAAAAGACGGTTTGACCTACATGGATGTAGATTATCAAGCAAATCTAAACCTATTGCGAGAAGCTCAAAAAGCAGGTGTTCGTAAATTCATTTACATCTCTGTTATTAATGGCGACAAACATCGAGATCTAAAAATTACCGCTGCAAAAGAAGCTTTCGTTGACGAATTAAAAAAATCAGGTCTTGAGTATACTGTAGTACGTCCAAACGGATTCTTCTCTGACATGAAGGATTTCCTTGAAATGTCCAAAAAAGGAAAAGTATTTTTATTTGGGAATGGAGAACAATTGATGAACCCGATTCACGGGGCAGACCTAGCTGAAATTTGTTTGAATCTTATACAAAATCCTATAAAAGAGATTACTGTTGGAGGTCCTGAAATACTGACACATAATGAAATCGCTAACATGGCATTTGAAGTAAACAATACCAAAGCGAAGATTCTTCATTTGCCAAATTGGACACGTCAACTTACGATTTGGATACTGAGAAAGTGTACATCCATCGAAACATATGGACCTATAGAATTCTTTTTAACACTCATGAAAGAAGACAGTGTAGCGCAACGCTATGGCAATCGTAGGCTAAAAGATTTTTACATCACAGAAATTCAAAAAGCAACATAAATTATGACTACTGTTCAAAGAATATTAGCCAATAAATGCCCGAATTGTAACAAGGGAAACATTTACTCAGACAAGAATATTTATTTCAATTTTTCAAGAAATAAAATGTATAAAACCTGCAATACTTGTGGATTCAAATTTGAAAAGGAACCTGGTTTTTTCTTTGGTGCCATGTATGTAAGTTATGCACTTGGAGTCGCAGAAGCTGTTACTACAGCAGTCATTGCATCTTATTTCTATGGCACTGCAATTACGCCGAATATAATTCCATGGATTGTTGCTGTTTTACTTCTACTATCATCTTTTAATATGAGAATTTCTAGAATTATATGGATCTACCTATTAAAAAATAATTAACGATTTATACAACAGTTACTAATGAAAAAAATATTGATCATAAATGGGCATCCCGACAGAGAAAGTTTTAACTGGGCTTTGTCGGAAAGCTATAGGAAAGGTGCTATTATGGCTGGAGCCAATGTAGTTGCAGTGAATCTCATCGATTTAAAATTCGATGTAAATCTAAAGTATGGTTATCGCATACCATACCCTTTGGAACCAGACTTAGAAGAAGCTATTTCAAAATTACAATGGGCAGATCATATTGTTTGGTTTTTTCCTGTATGGTGGTATGGAACTCCAGCCTTATTAAAGGGATTTATTGATAGGACATTTTTATCAGGCATCACATTTAAATACCAAAAAGGGAACGTATTTCCGAACAAACTGTTAAAAGGTAAAACCTCACGAATGGTTATTACTTCGGATACTGTGAGTTGGTATCACAGTCTGATTATGAAGAAACCTGTAATTAATCAAATGAAAAAAGGAGTCCTTGAATTTTGTGGTGTAAAACCTGTAAAGACTACCTATTTAGCCCCAATAAAAAGTTCTTCATTAGAACAACGTAAAAAATGGCTTTACAAACTAGGCAAGTTAGGTGAAGCATTAAAATAAAAATTATATCAAATTAAATAACATTATGAAAAACATACTAGCATTTTCTGGAAGCAATAATCCAGATTCGATCAACGAGAAATTAATACAATCTATCATCCGAAAATATTCAGATTATGACATTCGATTTATAGACTTAAAGAAGTTTGATGCGCCAATGTATTCTCAGGAGATTCATTCGAAAGGCATCCCAAAAACTATGTTAGATTTATATGAAATTTTTCAAGAAAGTGAAGGGTTTATCATAGCTTCACCAGAACATAACGGATTGCCATCAGCATTTCTAAAAAACATAATAGACTGGCTATCAGTAATCACACAAAAATTCTTTGACAATAAGCCTGTACTTTTAGTAAGTACATCTCCAGGCGCTACAGGTGCTAGCACGCATTTAGGGATATTGGCAAAGTTAGTTCCACTATGGGGCGGAAAATTGAAAGCTACCTATTCTTTGGGGAGTTTTGACAGTACTTTTGACGTTCATCAAAAAACAATTATCCATGATTTGGAATTAAAAAAACTTGACAAAGCATTTACTTCATTTATCAGTATCAATACACAATCTATCAAGAAAAACAAAGAAATAGTAGCATCATATTTTACAGCATTTACCAATGGAGACTTAGACAAGGTGTTGCATATTTTTCACCCAAACTGTTACATTGTAAGTGTAAAAGAAGAAGAACGTTCAACCGAACAACTACATGGTATATATCATACTCGAAAAGAGGCGAGTCAGTTTCTAAATAATATTGTATCCCTTTTTGAGACTAAAGATTTTAACGTAGATACTATCGTAGAAGCCGAGGAAAATTTGGTCATCGCTAAAGGTACCTTTTCACATCTTGTAAAAAGTACAGGTAAATTGTTTAATAGCAATTGGGTACAAATATGTATCATAGAAGATGAAATGATAAAAGAATACAGATTTTATGAGGATTCAGCAGCATTAATTGAAGCGTCATCTATTGAATTTGCATAAGTATGAAATCGAGATCTATTGAACATCAATTTGAGTTTTGGACTCATATAGGTCAAGTCGGTGGCTATATGTATCAATTTGACGAATATACCGCTACACGGCCATATAAAGAGACTTGGCCTTCTAAAGTATTTACGTTTAAAAATACGAACATTGCTAACTTAAAGCATGCAATTTTGAAAAGTTACGTCCCTAATGCAATCGCAATAGATTCAATAGATCCACTAAATCAAATACTCATAGAAAACGGATTCAAAAAAACATCTGTAGTAGAAGGTATGTCTCTAAAAGTCACATCAAATATGGTGTTTAAAAAAAGTGTAAACATAAGTGAAGTAGTTGATGAAAAAGGTATCAACATGTTTACAAATATTGCGTCTGAAGCTTTTGGTTATTCAATTCATACGACTGCTATAATGGGTTTATTGAAAGATGACTACACTCAATTATTTATAGGGAAACATATGAATGAATGTGTGAGTTGTGGTATTTTATTTCTAGACAAAAAAGGAGATTCTGGCTTACATATGATAGGTACAAAAAAGCAATTTAGAGGTTTGGGTATTGGAAAAGAGATGACGCAACATTTATTATATAACGCCTTAAAAAATAAGAGTAAAAACGTCCATTTAGTAGCTTCAAAATTTGGCGCTCCCATTTATAGAAAATATGGTTTTGTAAACAAAGGATATTTGAACTCTTATATTTTGTAGTTTTTGTTTCAAAAAACAAAGAACCACGTCAATTTGACGTGGTTTCTTGCTTGATGTGACCCCGAACCTTCAAAGTTCGAACTTTTTGGTTGAGGATTTGAGGGAGATTGGTTTGTTTATGGAGAGAAATTCTCATCAATTATTTTTTAACTAAAATACTGATATACAAAGATTAATTTATTTGAAATTTTCTCGTTTTACGGTTTTCCGTAAGGATTATTTGGTAATAGAATTTAATTTCAATCTACCATTAAGAAATTCTTTAAATAACCTAAACCAATGTCAATCTCTGTAAAGTTTTTAGAAGCATATAACGGTGATTCTATTTTGATTTCCTTTCAAGGTGATGATGGTAAAACCAAAAATATCCTTATAGATGGAGGAACACGGCATACGTATGTTAAAAAAAGAAGATCGGGGGATTTAAAAAGGGAAGTTGAGCTAATTCAGAAAAAAAATGAAAAAATTGATCTTCTAGTTCTAACACATATTGATGATGATCATATTGGCGGCATATTAGAGTTATTTAAAGATCAAAAATTAGATAAAACTATTATAAAAAATCTATGGTTTAATTCTGGAAGATTGATAGCAGAATATCTTGATTCTTCTATCAATGATCAAGATAGGAATATTAGTATTGGAATATATAATACTTTAGAAACTAGTTTCCAACAAGCTATTGATTTAGAAACCCTTTTGCAAAATCTTAATTGTTGGGATAGGACTATTAAGAAAAGAATAGTTGTAGAACCTATTGATAACTGTAAACTAACTATAATTTCTCCAAGTAAAAGAACTTTAAAAAAATTACACAATAATTGGAAAACAAAAAAGCCAGAATCTTTAAAAAACTCTCCTTCTCAAACAGATTATCACATACCATTAATAAATTTAATGTCAGAGGAAGATACTTATAAGAAAGATTCTTCTATACCAAACGGAAGTTCAATTTCCTTTATACTTGAATACAAAAATCGAAAACTACTTTTTTTAGGAGATGCACATCCAAATGTGATTGTAGAATCATTACAAGAATTAGGATATACAAAAAACAAAAAATTGAGATTAGATCTACTTAAAGTTTCTCATCATGGTAGTAAAAAAAATACTTCAAAAAAACTTCTAGAACTTATTGATTGTGATGTTTTTGTAATTTCTACAAATGCCTTAAAGCATGGCTTGCCTGATAAGCTAACATTAGCAAGAATAATTAAAAGCAATCCAAGATGTACCTTACTATTCAATTATAATATTTTAGGAAGAGTTTTTTTAGAAGAAGATTTTCAAAATACAACTTTTAAAGCAAAGTACTTAAATAAAGAAGCTATTCAATTTTATTAGAATAAATATGCACAAACTCTATAATAAATATGTAGTAAAAGTTAATAATGGTAGTGGTTGTTTGATTCAGCCATTATCTGATAATAAATTTACATATGTTATAACGGCTAAACATGTACTTAAAAAAGAAGAAAATATTCATACCATCAGCACTCTTGAAAATGAGAAATTAAAAATTCAAGAAATATATTATCATACAAAATTAGATTTAGCTTTGATAAAGGTTGATTTTATTACTGGAGTTAATTTATTTGTATCTAATTCTATCAATCCCAATGTATCATTATTTCTTTACGGCTTTCCAAAAAATAAAATACAAGACCAAGTACAAGTCAAGAAGCTTCCTGGCAGCTTGATAGAAACACAAGATAACCATTGGGTCTTTTTACCAGTTAATACAACTGAACAAGATGATGTCATAGGTTATTCAGGATGTGGTGTATTTCAAGAAATAGAAGAAAACATCTATTTGTCGGGGATACAATTCGAAATGGACTCAGAGGAAGATAGGCAACATGGAAGGTTAAAGTTTTACCCAATGTTTCGTGTATATGAGATTATAAAGGAAAATAATTTAGAAGAAATAGATCCAAAATATATAAGTGACTCTGATGAGTTTATTGGGAAGTCTCAAAAGCAAAAACTTAAAGAGTTTGCACATAATAGTTATTTAAAAAAGGTACTAGAAGGGTTAACTAATGGAGCATCAATAAGTATAAGTTCATATCATGAAGAACCTCCTTTTATTTTGGGAAATATTATTAAGGGATTCAATTTAAAGGAAGATATTGATAATTACTCTAAAAATAGAACCTATGGCGAGAGTAGATATAAACTTATAAAAAAATACTTTTTCACCTATTTGGATTTATGCAGGTATTCTATATTATCAATTTTATGGGATGAAATTAATCACAACTTAATAAAAAACCATAAAACTCAAATTTCTAATTTATTAAAGCTTTCTATTGATTATAATACAGAAGATATTGATTGTTTATCAAATCTCTGTAATTTAATTTTAAAGATTTATGGAAATAGAATAGAAAAAGATTTTATTACGCAACTTTTGCCATCTATTGGTTTATTAAAGAAAGGTATTTTATTGTATCAATATGCTATTTCCAAAGAACAAGAAGAATTGTATTGGGAATCTGAAAAACTTCTTCATAGCATTCTTAAAGATTCCTATTTTTTAAATCATTATTCTATAAAATCTGTTCATTCAATTTATTATTTAAGAAATCGAGCAGATGCAGTAGTCAAATATAAAGTAGAAGAACTTCCATTAATAAGAGAAGAAAAAACTACAAATTCAAAAGGTTTTATCGATGAAAACTTCAAGAATATACATTCTGTTTATTTATGTAAAGAAGGAAACGAGGATAAAATTGTCATCAACTTAAGCCCATTTTATTTTGATAAAAACTCCTTCAATTTAAATGCAGTAAAAATTAATTTGTTTGTTTTAGAGAAAAAAAGCATTAGAGGTAATGAATCAAACTTTTCATTTAAGCCTGTTTATGATCCTAATTTTAATAGCGATAAAGATGAATCTGAACTTATTAGAAAGATTGGGGAAAAAGAAAAAGACTATGAAAAACTAAAAGACAAAACGACGCTAATATATAAACAACTTGCTCGCTTTGTTGAATCTTTAAATAAATCAGATGAAAACTAACTATCAATATAGTTCACCTTTTAATTACTTAAGTCCTTACGAAAAAGAAGATAAACAAATCTTTTTTGGTAGAACAGATGAAGTAGATGAAATTTTTAATCTTTATAAAACAACAAATCTGGTTATTTTATATGGAAAATCTGGTACTGGTAAAACCAGCTTAGCGCAATGTGGTTTAGCAAATAAATTCAATGATTGGAAATCTATAACTATTAGACGAAAAAATGATTTTGTTGAATCATTCTTTGAGAGTTTAATTAATTTATTTGGTGAAGATTTTAAAAATCAACTTAAAAATCTTTTTAATGAAATTATTACTAATTCACAATCTGAAAAAGAAGGAGAATTAAATCAAGAAAAACTAGACAGATTTGACGCACTACTTAATGAAAAAAAGGAAACCGTTTCATATATCCCTTTTTTTATTTTTGATCAGTTTGAAGAATTATTTATTGAAGGAAACAAAAATGAAACAAAGAATTTTAGTCTATTACTCTCGCTCATAACCAAAAATGTAACTTTTTCTAATAATTTAATATGTATTCAATCAGAATTTTTTTCTGATTTATTAGTATTTGAAAAATATTACAATCCTAATATATTGGATTTTAAATATTTTATAAAAGATCCTCATGTAGATAATACAAGAGAAATTTTATTGAAAACCTTCAAACATTTTGGAATCAATCAAGTAAGAATTGATGATAGTAAACCAACAGAAGAAATACATCAAAATATACAAAATGAAAGAATTAACAAGATTATTGAATTTTTAAAAGAGAGCAATAGAGTATATCTTCCTTTTCTACAGATTTACCTAGATAAGCTATATGTAGAGGATTTTATCAGAACGTATCCAGACCATGGAGAATTATTACTAAATCCAAAAGCTATAATCTTTAAAGAAAAACCTTTAGAATTTACTGACAAAGAGATCGATGATCACGGAAATATAGAGAAAATACTTACTGATTATATTCAAGAAATTAACGATGCTTTAATTGAAAAAGAAAATAATATTTATGGAAATGAACATCGGGATACAGTTATCAAATTCCTAAAATATTTTGTCTCTGAACAAAATACAAAAAAGACAATTCCAATTATTCCTAAAAGAGAATATAATCTTTACACAAAAATTAATGACAAAGAGCTACAAAACCAAATAGCCAAAAAAATCTGGAAAAATATTCCTTTAGAACTCGAACAGTCAATTGGAGATATTATAGACGAATTGTTAAAAGCTAGGATTTTAAAGCAAAAAGGAAACTTTATAGAATTGTCACATAATTTATTAGCCAAAATTATTAGCGAAATTTATGTCGATGAACATATTCAAGAATATTATAAAAAACATTTTGAATCTTCATTTCAAACTTATAAAAAGCAAAAAAACGAAGGTGTCAAAAAAAGTTTCTTAAATCCTTCTTTGGTTAGACAGATTGAAGACGATATAGATTTGATTATTGGAGATGATCCCAATAAAAAGGAAAAGTTGGATTTCTGGAGACTTAGTAAAAAAAGAGTAGAGAATAAAATATACATCAATCTTTTAGTAATCTTTTCGGTTATTATTACTGTTGTTTTTTTTGCGTCCTTAAACTTTATTAAAGAGTTTGCATATAATGATTTAAATGAAAAAAATGAATCATTAGAAGAAATGAAAAATCAATTTTTGAATGACAAAAATGGTCTCCAAGGTGAAAAAGAGAGAAGACAAGATATTAGTAGAGATATTTACTTTACTGCAAAAAACAACAACGAAGATCCAACTAAAAAATATAAAGACTTTTCAAAAATTATATCCAAAATAAACGATGATGATAGTCTAATACCAACGAAGGATTTTCCTTTATTGTTTATACAATATAATGAACTACTCTTGAACTATACTAAAACCCCTTTTTACATAGATATTACTAGTGACCTTACTGAATCTGCTTCAAAAATTAGTATAAAAAAAGTAAACAATAATACTTATTATGTCATTATAAAAACTAAAAATAGACTATTCTCAAAAACAATTAATTTACAAAATAGAGATATTAGTAACTGGATTTCTGAGTTAGATGAAGAAGTTTCAGAATATTCTACATATGATGAATCAAAAATAAATAAGAACAATAATAAACTAAAGGAAAATAGTAAACAAACAATAATATACTCTAACTCTGATGGTCTCCATAAAAAAGAATTAAATGTAAAGAAAGCTAAACAAATTGGGCCAAAGCTTAAAGATTTAAGTATTCTTACTCACCTAAGAAATAATATTTTCATAGGATTATCAAAAAATAAAAAAATCATTTATAAAATTGTTGCGAAGCAAATAATTAAATTACAACAACCTGTTATTTTAAAATTTTTTTTTTTTTGTCAGACAGATTATTTAAATTATAAAATAAAATTCTGTATCCTAC